>JAXDPI010000036.1:0-30194 GCA_034668465.1 Sphingomonadales bacterium | reverse complement strand
CGGATTCTGAAGCGCGGTGCGTGGATCGCCGTGGAGCAGGGGCAGCTGCAGGACGTCGAACGTCGGCCCGTGCGCATAGCCGACATCGTCCACCGAGAGCGCTTCGCCGTTGCGA
This sequence comes from Sphingomonadales bacterium, assembly GCA_034668465.1. GTDB lineage: Bacteria > Pseudomonadota > Alphaproteobacteria > Sphingomonadales > Sphingomonadaceae > Allosphingosinicella. The sequence goes on along the minus strand of JAXDPI010000036.1, from coordinate 30,079 downwards.
AGCACGGTCGCGCCGCCCGACTGGATGTAGACCATATGGTCGATCTGGGGGAAATCGGCCTTCAGCCGCTGGCCAGCGACATAAGCGGACATCTGCAGGTCGTTGCGCTCGCCGGTCTGCGGATCGTTATAATAGGTCTGGAATTGGTAGACATTCTCCGCATTGGGCAGCCAGCGATCGTAGCTGGTCTCGTAGCGGACATAGAGGAGCAGCATCAGGCAGGCGGCGAGGCCGACGCCGAGGCCGAAGATGTTGATGAACGCATAGGTCCTGTTCTTGACCAGGGCCCGGACCCCCACCGTCACGTAATTGCGCCACATCGCTTCAGCTCCTCTTTCTTCCTCCCTCTCCCCGCCGAGGAGAGGGCCGGGGAGAGGGGGAGACCATCACTGCCCCTCTCCCTTCGCCGCCTGCGGCGGCTCTTTCCCTCTCCCCAGAGGGGAGAGGGGTTAAGTCACGCCGCGCGCCGGTGCTCGACCAGGATCCGCCCGTCGAGCATGTTGACGACGCGGCCGGCATAATCGGCGTGGGCGGGCGAATGGGTGACCATGCAGATGGTCGAGCCCTCGGCGTTCAGCGCCTGCAGCATCTTCATCACCTCCTCGCCATGGGCGGTGTCGAGATTGCCGGTCGGCTCGTCGGCGAGGATCAGCTTGGGCGACGCGACAAGGGCCCGGGCGACGGCGACACGCTGTTGCTGGCCGCCCGACAATTGGCTCGGCCGGTGCTTGGCACGATGGGCGATGCCCACCTTGTCCATCACCTCGTCGACCCGGGTGCGCCGCTCGCCCGCGGGGACGTTGTGGTAGAGCAGCGCAAGCTCGATATTCTCGCGGACGGAGAGCTCGTCGACGAGATTGAACGACTGGAAGATGAAGCCGATGTTCCGCTTGCGGAAGTCGGCGAGCTTCGATTCCGAGAGGCCCGCGACCTCGGTGCCGTTGAACACGTAGGAGCCCGAAGTCGGCGAATCGAGCATGCCGATCACGTTCAGCAGGGTCGATTTGCCGCAGCCCGACGGCCCCATGATCGCGACGAACTCGCCGTCGGCGACATCGAGGAAGATGCCGTCGAGCGCGGTCGTCTCGACCGTGTCGGTGCGGTAGACCCGCGAAACTTCACGCATGTTCAGCATCGTAAATTACTCCCTTCATTGCCCACTCAGGATCAGCCGATCGCGCTCGGCGAACCCCGTATAAGGAGAGGTGATGACCCGCTCGCCGGGGTCGAGCCCCTCGAGCACTTCGATCGCTTCGTCGTTGCGGCGGCCGAGCCGGACGTTGCGCCGCACCGCCGAGCCGCCGTCGGGGGCGACCACGAACACCCACGACCCGCCGGTGTCGTTGTAGAAGCTGCCATTGGGGATCATCCGCGCCTGCGCCGGCGCGCCGAGCGTCAGCCGCGCCTGGACGGTCTGGCCGCGCTGCAGATCGGCCGGCTCCGGGCCGACGAACTGGAGATCGATCTCGAACGCGCCGCCCTGCACCTGTGGATAGATCTTGCTGACCCGCATCCGATATTGCCGGCCGCCGACCTCGGCGGTGGCGATCTGCCCTTCGACGACGCGGCGCAGGTAGAATTCGTCGACCTGGGCGCGCAACTTGTTGCGGCCGGCGCTGTCGATCTGGCCGAGCCGCTCGCCGCGGGTCAGCGACTGGCCGACCTGGATCGAGAAGCTCGTCAGCTGGCCGGCGACCGGCGCGCGCAGGTTGAGCGCGTCCAACGTCGCCCGGGCGATGCCCAGGCTGGCGTTCAACGAAGCGGCCGATTGGCGCAGCTGGGCGAGCTGGCTCGACTGGAGCCGCTCGTCGGTCGCCTGCTGGCGGCGGAGCACGTCGCTGCGGGCGCGATTGGCCTCATAGGTGTCGCGGCTGTCGGCGATCTGGCGGCCGGAGATGAAGCCGCGCGCGGCGAGCGGGCGCTGCATTTCGAACTGGCGCCGCGCGGTCTGGGTGGCGAGATCGGCCTCGATCCGGGCGCGCTCGTTGGCGAGCCGGGTCTGGTTCAAGGCGAGCTCCTGGCTGCGCATCGAGTTGATTTGCTGGATGACCTCGGTCTGGCGGGCGAGCAGGTTGAGCTGGAGGTCGCTGTTGGTCAGCACCGCGAGCAACTGGCCCTGGGCGACCATCGCCCCGTCCTCGACCACCACCTGCTCGACCCGGCCGCCCTCGACCGCGTCGAGGAAGACGGTGACGAGCGGCTCGACCCGCGCCCTCAAGGGCAGGAAATCGTCGAACCGGCCCTGCGTCACCGTCGAGATGGTGAGCCGCGAGGCGGGGACGGTCTGGCTGTTGGCGCTCGGCGCGAAATAGTAAAATGCGGCGAGCAGCAGGAGCAAAGCCGCCGCGCCGAGGCCGATCTTGACCTTGGCCGGGAGCCGGCGCGACGCGACCTCGCGGTCCATGCCGCCGCCGCTCTGCGGGCTCTCGCTCTGCTTCATCCGCAACACGCTCATTCAATCACGACCTTTTGGACGAGTGTCCGAATCCGGACAGAAACTGTCCGCCACCGCACAGCCGGACCGCCTCAGACAAGCTGCACCTGGCCGGCAATGGTGAGCAAACCGGCGGCGATGAAGCCGAAGGTGAAGGCGAGCGCTTCGAACTTTGCCATTTCGATTCTCCCTGAACGCGAAACCCCTGATGCCGAAAGCTCAGCACGAGCCGTGCCAAGTGCGCGAAGCCGTGCAAATCCGCCATTTTCGCCTTGCCGCGCCGCTAGCGCCAAGCCGGGCCGCGTCCGGCGGCGGACACTGGCACGGAGTGTGAATGTCCATTACCGAACAGATAAGAGGGCTCCCCCGTGAACCAGGCGAGGCGCTTCGGGCGCTGCATCATCATCGACGACGATCCCGACATATTGCTGTCGGCGCGGCTGCTGCTGCGCGACCTGTTCGCCGAGGTCGCCGCCTTCCAGGACCCGCCCGAGGCGCTGGCGGCGATCGACGCCGAGCTGCCCGACGTGATCCTGCTCGACGCCAATTTCGGCCGCGGCGCGACCGACGCCGCCGAGGGCTTCCGCTGGCTCGGCGAGATATTGAAGCACGATCCGCAGGCGGTGGTGGTGATGATCACCGCCCATGCCGGGATCGGCGTCGCGGTCGAGGCGATGAAGCGCGGCGCGACCGACTTCGTCTCCAAGCCCTGGTCGAACGAACGGCTGCTCGCCACCGTGCGCACCGCGGCGAACCTGCGCACCTCGCGCGCCGAGGTGGCGACCGAGCGCCGCAAGGTCGAGGCGATCGCCGCGCCCGCCGCCGGCGGCGAGACGCCGCTGCTCGGCGATTCGCCGGCGATGGCGCGGATCTGGTCCCTGATCGAGCGGGCCGGGCCGACCGACGCCAACGTCCTCATCCTCGGCGAGAACGGCACCGGCAAGGAACTGGTCGCGCGCGAATTGCACCGGCGCTCGCGCCGCGCCGGTCAGGTGCTGGTCTCGGTCGATCTCGGCGCGGTCGCGGAAAATCTGTTCGAGAGCGAGCTGTTCGGCCACGTCAGGGGCGCCTTCACCGACGCCCGCGCCGACCGGATCGGCCGGATGCAGGCGGCCGACAGGGGCTCGCTGTTCCTCGACGAGATCGGCAACCTGCCGCTTCACCTCCAGCCCAAATTGCTGACCGCGCTCGAGCAGCGCCAAATCGTGCCGGTGGGCGCCAACAAGCCGGTGCCGATCGACGTCCGGGTGATCGCCGCGACCAACTGCCCGTCCGAGCAATTGGGCGACGAAAGCCGCTTCCGCCAGGATTTGCTGTTCCGCCTCAACACGGTCGAGATCGACCTGCCCCCCTTGCGCGAACGGCGCGAGGACATCGTCGCGCTGGCCGACCATTTCATCGCCCAATATGCGCGCAAATACGGCAAGCCCGCCCGCGCCCTGCCGGCCGACGTGGCGCGCGCGCTCGAAGCCTATGACTGGCCCGGCAACGTCCGCGCGCTGCGCCACGCCTGCGAGCGCGCCGTGATCCTCTCGGACGGCGCCGCCTACCGGCGGGAGGATTTCTCGCTGTCGCGCGGCACCGCCCACTCCCGCGCCGCGCCCGCGCCGGCGCCGGCCCCGGCCGCGGCCCGGCGCGACGACCTCAACCTCGAGCGCGCCGAAAAGCAGATCGTCGAGGAGGCGCTCAAGAAGCACAGCTACAACATCTCGCTCGCCGCCGCCGAATTGGGCCTGACCCGCGCCTCGCTCTACCGGCGCATGGAAAAGCACGGGCTTTGAAGCCGTTCGGCCACCGCTTCCTGCTCGGGCTCGCCTGGCGGCTCGCGCTGGTGCTGATCGCCGCGTTCGGCTTCGCCGCGGCGCTGGCGCGGGCGGATCTGGGCGCGGCGCGGATCGTCGCCGGGCTGCTGGTGATCGGCGCCGCCGCCTTGCTCTGGCGCCACGTCCAGCGCACCAACATGGAGCTGTCGCGGTTCATCGACGCGGTCAGGTTCGGCGATTTCAGCCAGGGCTTCTCCCATCGCGGCCAGGGCAGCGGCTTCGCCGAGCTCTCCTGCACGCTCGACGAGGCGATCAAGCGGCTGCGCGACGAGCGCCACAAATTGATCGACGCCAACCGCTTCTACGAGGCGGTGCTCGACGACGCGCCGACCGCCCTCCTCACCGTCGACGGCGACGGCAAGGTCGAGCTCGCCAACAAGGCCGCGCGCCGCCTGCTGGTCCGCCACAAGGGCGTCCGCGTCGAGGATTTCCGGGAGTATGGCGACACCTTCGCCTTGGCGCTCGAGGGCGGCGCGGTCGGCCGCCCCCGCCTGGTCCCGTTGCTCAGCGACGGCGTGCCGCAGACGATGCTGGTCAGCGCGGCGATCGTCCACCGGCTCGGCGGCCTTGTCCGGGTGGTCGCGGTCCAGCCGATCCAGGGCGAGTTGAACGCGATCGAGATCGCCGCCCAATCGGACCTGATCCGCGTCCTCACCCACGAGATCATGAATTCGATGACCCCGGTCACCTCGCTCGCCCACAGCGCGGTCGATCTGATGCGCGACGCCGATCGCGGCGGGGACGAAGGTGTCGCCGACGCCCGGATCGCGGTCGAGACGCTGGCGCGGCGCGCCGACGGGGTCATGCATTTCGTCGAGAGCTACCGCCAGATCAGCCGCGCGCCCGAGATCAGGCCGCGCGCCATCGACGTCGCCGCCTGGGGCCGCGAGCTCGAATCGCTGTTCCGCGCCAGCGAGCGCGCGGTCGGGATCGGCTTCACCCTCGCCGCCGACGAAGCGGCGACGCTCGACGCCGACCCGGATCTGATGAGCCAGGTGCTGATCAACCTGCTGCGCAACGCCGGCCAGGCGGCCCGCGCGAACGACGCGCCCCACGTCTGGCTGACCTTCTCGCGGACCCGCTCGGGTCGCACCCGGATCGAGGTCGCCGACAACGGCCGCGGCGTCCCCGAGGGCCTGAGGCAGGACATCTTCCTCCCCTTCTTCACCACCAGGGCCGAGGGGACCGGCGTCGGCCTCAGCCTCGCCCGCCAGGTCGTCCTCGCCCACCGCGGCGCGATCAGCGTCGGCGACCGCGACGGCGGCGGCGCCCTGTTCCGCATCGTCCTCTGAAAAGGGGACAGTTACCGGGGACAGTTACTGGTAACTGTCCCCATTCAACGCGCGATCCGCGCCGCGAGCCGGGCCGCCTGTGCCCTGATGTCGGGAATTGCGACGCTTTCCCAGAAGGTGCCGCGGGTGACCGGGCCGATTGCGTAGAGGCGGTCCGACGCGCTTCCCGCGGCGTCGAGCGTGCGGCATTCGCCGTCGACGTCGATGCCGATGCGCAGTGGATCCGGCCGGATCCGCCCCGCTTCGAGCAAGGCGCCGAGCAGCGGCTCGCCGGCGCGGGCGATGTCCAGCTCCGGCCCGGTACAGTTGACGATCCGCGCCACCCGGAGCGTCTCGACCGCCGCACCGCCGCGGGCGCGGAAGCGGACCAGCGCGCGATCGCCGTCCGCCTGCGCCGAAACCAGCTTGCCGGCCGCCACCGAAAGCTTCGCCGCTTTTTGCATCGCCTCGATCGTCGCGCCGACCGCCGGCGCGATCTTGTGGCGGTGAACGTCCCACCACGGCCGCAAATGGCGCAGGAAGCGGCGCCGCTCGGCATCGGCCGCGGCGGCCCACAGCTGCTGGGTGACGGTGCGCAATTCGTGGACCGCGCAGAGCCAGCCGATCTCGTCCGCGCGCGAGCGCACCCGGCGCAGCATCGCGACGCACGAGGCCGGCAGATCCTCGCTCGGCGCGACCATCGGCTCGCGCACCCCGTGGACGCGCGGCGCGAGGCCGCGGCGCGACAAGGCGACGATCCGCCCGGCAAAGCCGGCGGCGTCGAGGGTCAGCGCGGCGTCGACCGCGGTCAGTCCGGTGCCGATCAGGAGGACGATGTCGCCCGCGCCCAGCCCCTCGGCAATCCCTTCGGCCCAGGGATCGTCGACCCAGAGCGCGCCGAGCGCGGCGGGATCGATCCCGCGCGGCGTCGCCGGCTTGAAATTGCCCGGGGCGAGGATGATCGTGTCCGCTGCGAGCGTACGGCCGTCGGACAGCAGGATTTCGTCCGCGGCATCGACCGCCTCGCCTTGGATCGTCTCGATGCCGGCCTCGGCGAGCAGCTCGGCGAGATAGTCGCCATAGACCATGCGCGGCGCGAAATCCTCGGGTCCGCCGCCGTGGCGTTCGCCGAACCAGCGGGTGAAATGGTCGGGATCGTCGGCATAAGCGCTCATCCGCCGCGCCGGCACATTGAGCAGATGCTCGGGCCGCCGGGTCGAATAAGCGACGCCGCGGCCGGGCGCGCGGGCGCGCTCGATCAGGGTCACGTCGGCTGTTCCGGCCCTGGCGAGGTGCAGCGCCTGGAGCGCGCCCGAAGCGCCGCCGCCAAGGATCGCCACCCGGCTCACAAAACCCCCGGTTCGAGATTCTCCTCGATCGGCACCGGATCGGCGAGGCTGAGCCCGTCGAGGATGCGGGCGGTCTCGTCGCGGACCAGCAGCATCGCCCGGTGGAGCCGGCAATTGTCCTCGCTGATGCAATTCCTGCACTGCTCGTAGGCGAGCCGGCTGGCGCACGGGAGGAGGCCGAGCGAGCCGCGCGTCAGCCGGACGATCTCGCCATAGCTGATGTCGGCCGGCGGGCGGGCCAGCCAATAGCCGCCTTCGCGCCCGCGCATCGTCTCGACCAGCCCGGCGCGGCGCATCTGCGAGAGGATCACGGTGAGGAACTTGGGCGGCAGGTTCTGCGCCTGGGCGATCTCGGCGAGCTGGACCGGCCCCTCCCCAAAGCGATCGGAAAGGTGGAGCAGCGCCCGGATTGTGTACCGCGTCCGTTGAGAAAGCATGGCGCCCCCATGGACTCAGACGTGGGGCTTGGCAACGCCTCGCTTTTTCGAGCAGCTTGCGGCGCTCGGATAAACTGTATACTGTATACAATATGACCATACAGGCAATCCTTCCCCGTGAAAATCTCAGCGACGAAGCGGCGCTCACCGTCCGAAACATGATCGTCGACGGACGCCTGCCGGCCGGCGCGCGGATCAACGAGGTCCACCTCGCTCTGCAGCTCGGCATCAGCCGCACGCCGCTGCGCGAGGCGCTGTCGGGCCTCGAGCAGGAAGGCGCTGTGACCAGTCTGGCGCGCGTCGGCTGGTTCGTGCGCCCGCTGACCCTCGGCGAGTTCCGCGAGATCTATCCGATGCGCGGGCTGCTCGATCCCGAGGCGCTTCGGCTGGCGGGCCTGCCCTCGCCGGAGAGGCTCGCCAAGCTGCGGACGCTCAATGAGCGGATCGGCCGCGCGCTTGATGCCGACGCGATCATCGCACTCGACGACGAATGGCACCGGCTCCTGATCGCCGATTGCCCGAATCGCGTCCTTCTGGACCTGATCGAGCATTTCATTCGCCGCACCCGCCGTTACGAGATCGCATTGATGCGCGAAGGGCGGAACGTCGCCGTCGCGACCGCCAACCACGATGCCATCATGGCGGCGCTGGATGCCGGGGATCTCGCCGCGGGCTGCGCGGCGCTGCGCAACAATCTGCAGACGGGCTTCGCGCCGATCGCGGCCTGGCTGGAGGCGCGGGGGTCGCGGGAGGTTGGCAAGATATGATCAGGACCTTTGCGCTCGGCCTTGCGGCCGCCTTGCTGCTCTCCGCGCGGGCGGGCGCAACGCAGGCGCCGCCCGCCCCGGCCGAGGATCCGCTGATCGGCCTGTGGGCCTTCGAGGGGAATTTCGGGCCCGCGCTGCGCGGTGCGTTCACCATCAGGCGGACGGGGCGAGGCTGGCGCGCCGCGATCGGCGCGGTCCAGGGGCCCGCTACCGTGACCGGGAACGAGATCCGCGTCGCGTTCGGCGCGCGCGGCGGCTTCCGCGGCCGGATCGAGGCCGGCGGCCGGATCATCAGGGGTTTCTGGCTGCAGCCTTCGGGCGAGACCGAGGACCGGCGCGACCCGGGCGGCTCCGGTCAGCCGTTCGCGACGCCCGTAGAGCTCGCGCGCAGCGGCGATCTGTGGCGCGGCATGGTCACCCCGCTCGACGATCGCTTCACCCTCTATCTCAGCATCTTCCGCGACCGCGACGGCGGCTTGCTCGGCTCGTTCCGCAATCCGGAGCTCAATTCGAACGGCGGAGCGTCCCGGTTCCAGGTGACCCGGGACGCCGGCAATATCCATTTCAACGTCCGTTACGAAGGCGGCGAGATCAATCGCGACGCGACCTTTCTCGGGTCGCCCGACCGGATACACCTCGTTTGGCCCGATCTGGGCCGCGCGATCGATCTCATCCGCCGCGATCCGGCCCGGGCGGCGCCCTTCTTCCCGCGTCCGCCCGGCGCGCCGGCTTACGCCTACCATGCCCCGCCCGAGACGGGTGACGGCTGGCATACCGCGGCCGCGCGCACGCTGGGGATCGACGAAGCCGCGCTCGCCCGCATCGTTCAGGACCTCGCCGCCTCGGACCCGACGGCCCGCCCGCCGACCCTGATCCATTCGATGCTGGTCGCCTATCGCGGCCGGTTGGTGCTCGAGGAATATTTCTTCGGCTACGGCCGCGACACGCCGCACGATACGCGATCCGCGGGCAAGACCTTCTCATCGGTGATGCTGGGAGCCGCCATGATGCGGGGAATTGGTCTCTCGCCGGACACACGGATTTACGCGTTGCTCGCCGGGATGGGGCCGTTCGCCAATCCCGATCCTCGCAAGGAGACGATCACGCTCGCCCAGTTGATGACCCATAGCGCCGGCCTCGCCTGCAACGACAATGACGATGCTTCGCCCGGAAACGAGGGCATCATGTCGGGGCAAAGTGCGCAGCCCAATTGGTGGAAATACACGCTCGATCTGCCGATGGCCTACGATCCGGGCCGCCGCTACGCCTATTGCTCGGCCAATATGAACCTGGTCGGCGGCGCGCTCACCACCGCGACCCGGACCTGGCTGCCCGAATATTTCGAAGAAAATGTGGCGCGGCCGCTCCAGTTCGGCCGCTGGCACTGGAATCTGATGCCGAACGGCGAAGGCTATCTGGGCGGTGGCGCGTTCCTGAGGCCGCGCGACCTGCTCAAGATCGGCCAGGCCTATCTCGATGGCGGGGTCTGGAACGGGCATCGGATCGTCGCGCCATCCTGGGTCGCCGCCTCGACGGCGCCGCGAATCGAGATCAACCAGGCGACGACCGGCTACAGCGCCGAGGAGTTCGGCAATTTTTATGCCGGCGGTTCGGACGCCTTGGCCTGGCACCTCAATCCGCTGATTGTGAACGGGCGCACGCTCCGTTCCTACGCGGCCACCGGCAATGGCGGCCAGATCCTCCTCGTCATCCCGGAATACGATCTGGCGGTGGTGTTCACCGGGGGCAATTACATGCAGGGCGGGGTGTGGGGCAGATGGGGTCAGAACATCGTCGCCGACCGGATCATCCCGGCGCTCCGGCGCTGACGCGAAGTTTTGGTACGAGCCCCTTCCCAAGACTCGATCCGCCGCAGCGAAATTGCGACGAAGCGAGGCGGTGACCCCGATTTACCATATTGCATCTGATTCTCGTTCAGGCACAATGGCTAGTGGCGCTCAGACGGGGGAGCCGCTAGCGGTTGTGGCGCCGCGCCGGCAGGCCGAAGGGCCGCCGGGCCGGTTCGCTTGTCTCTGTGGATATCGGGGACAAGCCGAAATTAGGCCACCGCTCCCCTTTCGATTCGCCTAGAACGGGCTGAACGCCTATATAGAACGTTACAGGAACGAGGGTCTGAAAATGGAATTGTCCGGCAGCAGCGAGGTGAGCGCGAGCGACGCGACGATGGCGGCCGATGCGCCGCCGAAGAAGGTCAAGCCTGCCCCGAGCAAGCCGGCCGTCGAGGGAGGGAAAGCGCCGGCGCACGATTCGCGCTCGGTGAAGCCGATGACCTTCAACGTCGTCATCGACCATGGCCGCGATGCGCTGCTGACCGATTTCGGCAAGGACACGCTCCAGGACCGCTATCTGCTGCCCGGCGAGAGCTTCCAGGATTTGTTCGTCCGGGTCGCCTCGGCTTATGCCGACGATGCGCCGCACGCGCAGCGGCTCTACGATTATATCTCGAAATTGTGGTTCATGCCGGCAACGCCGGTTCTGTCCAACGGCGGCACCGGCCGCGGCCTGCCGATCTCCTGCTATCTGAACAGCGTGTCGGACAGCCTCGAGGGGATCGTCGGCACCTGGAACGAGAATGTCTGGCTGGCCGCGCGAGGCGGCGGCATCGGCACCTATTGGGGCAATGTCCGCGGCATCGGCGAGGCGGTCGGCCTCAACGGCAAGACCTCGGGCATCATCCCGTTCGTGCGCGTCATGGATTCGCTGACGCTGGCGATCTCGCAGGGCTCGCTGCGGCGCGGCTCGGCCGCCTGCTATCTCGACATCTCGCACCCCGAGATCGAGGAGTTCCTCGAGATCCGCAAGCCCTCGGGCGACTTCAACCGCAAGGCGCTCAACCTCCACCACGGCGTGCTCGTCAGCGACGCCTTCATGGAAGCGGTGCGCGACGGCGCCGAATGGGTGCTGCAGAGCCCCAAGGACGGCTCGGCGCGCGCCACCGTCGACGCCCGCTCGCTGTTCCAGAAGCTGGTCGAGACGCGTTTGGCTACGGGTGAACCCTACATCATCTTCATCGACCAGGTGAACCGGTCGATGCCCAAGCACCAGCGCGACGTCGGCCTCAAGGTCACCACCTCGAACCTGTGCTCGGAAATCACTTTGCCGACCGGCACCGACCAGCACGGCCAGGAGCGGACCGCGGTCTGCTGCCTGTCGTCCCTAAACCTCGATACCTGGGACGAATGGAATAGCGACAAGATGTTCATCGAGGACGTGATGCGCTTCCTCGACAACGTGCTGACCGACTATATCGACCGCGCCCCCGAGGAGATGGCGCGCGCCAAATATAGCGCGATGCGCGAGCGCAGCGTCGGCCTCGGCATCATGGGCTTCCACTCCTTCCTCCAGGCGCGCGGCCTGCCGTTCGAAGGGGCGATGGCCAAGAGCTGGAACCTCAAGATCTTCCGCCACATCCGCGGCCAGGTCGACGAGGCCAGCCTGATGCTCGCCAACGAGCGCGGCCCCTGCCCCGACGCCGCCGACCAGGGGGTGATGGAGCGCTTCTCGTGCAAGATGGCGATCGCGCCGACCGCCTCGATCTCGATCATCACCGGCGGCACCTCGGCCTGCATCGAGCCGATTCCGGCCAACATCTACACCCACAAGACGCTGTCCGGCTCGGTCTCGATCCGCAATCCGCACCTCGAGCGGCTGCTGATCGGCAAGTCGAAGAATTCGGAAGGCGTGTGGTCGACGATCCTCGAGCGCGGCGGCTCGGTCCAGCACCTCGATTTCCTCACCCCCGAGGAGAAGGACGTGTTCAAGACCAGCTTCGAGATCGACCAGCGCTGGCTGCTCGAGCTCGCCGCCGACCGCACCCCCTATATCGACCAGGCCCAGTCGCTGAACCTGTTCATCCCGGCCGACGTCGACAAATGGGATTTGCTGATGCTTCACTACCGCGCCTGGGAGCTCGGCATCAAATCGCTTTATTATCTGCGCTCCAAGAGCGTGCAGCGCGCCGGCTTCGCCGGCGGCGTCGAGGCGGACAACACGCCCGACCTCAGGGAAATCGAGCTGCTGACCACCGATTATGACGAGTGTTTGGCGTGCCAGTGAGCCCGCCCGCCGAAGGAGGCCTGGAATGACTATCGTCGACAACACCAAGTTCTGGATCGGCGTCGCGCTGGCGGTGGTCGGCGTCCTCGTCCTCATCGTCTCGCGCCGCAACCGCGGCTTCGATCAGCGCAAGCAGGCCGGCGCGATGATGCTCGTCGCCGCAATCGTGTTCGTCGCGATCGGCCTCGGCAAGCTCGACCTGTGATGGCCGGGCGGCGCGCCCTCGTCCCGCTCGGCGCGCCGGCCGCGCTCACCGCCTGCGCGACGCAGAGCGCGGCGGCGGTCGCGCCGGCGGCGCCCGGCTTCCTGCTCGGCCTGTGGCACGGCTTCATCTTCCCGGTCGCCTGGGTGATCTCGCTGTTCGTGCCCGAGGCCGCGGTCTACGCCGTGCCCAATAATGGCGGCTGGTACGATTTCGGCTATTTTCTCGGCATCGCCGTATTCGGCATCGGCGCCCGCAAGACCCAGGTGGTCTATCGCGACCGCGTGATCCGCGAGCGCGTCGTGCGCGGCAGCCACAGCATCCGCGAGGTCGAGGAATGAGCGGCCTCACCCTCGGCCACTTCCTCTACGTCATGGCCGCGATCGAGCTCGTCGTCGTGCCGCTGATGGCGCTGCGCATGATGCGCGCCAATCCGGACGCGCCGGCCGCCGGCGCCTATATCATGATCGGCGCCGCGATCGTGACCGCGATCGCCTTGTGCGGCGTCGCCACCTTCAGCGAGGCCGGCCGGATCGAGATCGGCGCCGCGGCGTCGGCGGTGGTGCGGGCATGAACCCCATGGCGCCCACCCTGATCGTGTTCGCGCTCGCGCTCGGCGGCTTCGGCCTCCATCTGGTCGCCGCGCCGCGCCGCCTGTTCACCCGGCCCGAGGATCCGGCCCGTTTCCGGCCCGGCGCGGTCGAGCTCGAGTCTGAACGGGGCCGCTGGAACCGCTTCGTGATCGGGCCGAGCCTGATCGGCGCCGCGCTCGCCTGCGTCGGCATCGCCGCGTTCGGCCTGCCGGCGAGCGACCAGGGCCGCATCGCGCTTTGCGTCGCGCTCGCCCTCGTCCCCCTGCCCGTCGCGCTCGCCTTGCCGGCCGCCCGGCCGCGGAGCCTGCTGGAATGGGCTTCCACGCTTTCGTGGGGCGTCTATCTCGGCGTGGTGGCTTACAGCTTCATCGACGGAGAATCGTCGCCGCTCGGCTTGCGGCTGATGGATTTCCTGCTGTTGGCCGGCGCGCTGATCGCCGCCGTCGCGGCAGTGCGCGGGCTGATCGTCCACTGGCGCGATGAGGCCTGGCTGGTTGATGAACACGATCCGGCGCAGGGTTATGTCGAGCGGCCCCGACGCCTGCCGATCCGGACCAGGGCGGTGCTCGAAACGGCCTTCGTCATCGCCTGCCTGATCCTCCTGATCGCCTATTTCGTCTATCGCCTGTTTTCCCCGGAGTAACCCCATGCCCCTCCTTCAAGCCCGCAAGCAGTACAAGCCGTTCGAATATCCCTGGGCGTTCGATTTCTGGAAGCGCCAGCAGCAGATCCACTGGATGCCGGAGGAGGTCCCGCTCGGCGAGGATTGCCGCGACTGGGCGCAGAAGCTGACCGAGCAGGAGCGCAATTTGCTCACCCAGATCTTCCGCTTCTTCACCCAGGCCGACGTCGAGGTGCAGGATTGCTACCACGACAAATATGGCCGCGTGTTCAAGCCGACCGAGATCAAGATGATGCTGACCGCGTTCAGCAACATGGAGACGGTCCACATCGCCGCCTACAGCCATCTCTTAGACACGATCGGCATGCCCGAGAGCGAATATGGCATGTTCCTCCAATATAAGGAGATGAAGGACAAGCACGATTATCTCGCCACCTTCGGCGTCGACAGCGACGAGGATATCGCCCGCACGCTCGCCATGTTCGGCGGCTTCACCGAGGGGCTCCAGCTGTTCGCCAGCTTCGCGATGCTGATGAACTTCCCGCGCTTCAACAAGATGAAGGGGATGGGCCAGATCGTCAGCTGGAGCGTGCGCGACGAGTCCCTGCATTGCGAGGGCATCACCCGCCTGTTCCACGCCTTCGTGCACGAGCGCGACTGCATGACCAAGGCGGTCCGCGACGACATCATGGACGTCTGCCAGAAGACGGTCCGGCTCGAGGACGCGTTCATCGACCTTGCCTTCGAGCAGGGCCCGGTCCCCGGCATGACCCCCAAGGAGATCAAGAAATACATCCGCTACATCGCCGACTGGCGCCTGGGGCAGCTCGGCCTCCAGCCGATCTACATGATCGACGAGCACCCCTTGCCCTGGCTCGCGCCTTTGCTCAACGGCGTCGAGCACGCCAATTTCTTCGAGCAAAGGGCGACGGAATATTCGAAGGCCGCGACCCGGGGGAATTGGGGCGAAGTCTGGGATAATTTCGACAAGAGGCAGGGCGCCAAGGCGGCCAATGACGGCGATGGCGCGGACGCCGAGGCTTCGGCGCAGGCGGAAGGGGATATGTTCACGCGGGCCGGGGTTGCGGCGGAGTAGTTGCGCGGGGGCAAAATGGCGGACAAATTCCAGGTATTAGAGCTACTTAGATCCTTGGGGGAATTTGGCAATCCTACTGGACCGGCTGCACGTCTGCAGACAGAGACACTAATGGCCGAGATGCGCCAGCATGCGCTCGACAATCCAGACGCCACGTATCGGCTCAGCGAGGATGGTCCGGAACAGACGATCGTGGAAATCTTAGCCGAAATCGATGCGGAAGCGGCAGGGGTGGCAGCCCTAAGGGCGGCGCTGGAGCAGAACCTTCCGAACTAGGGGTCGGGCAGGGGCTCGATGTTCGCAAAAGAAAGCCCTCCATCAGGCCCAAGCGAGTCGTCCTTCTCCAAGGCTCCGGGAGGGAAGGAGCCGCTGAGAAACTGCGTTCCGTCGAACCAATTGGTCTGAATGATGGCCTCATTCGCCGACTGTTCGACACCCACGACGGTCATCGAGGGCCCTCCCGACCTGAGGCTGACGACATCGCCGAGTGAGAAGCTGGTGCTCATTAGCGCCTCCCCGATAGGCTCGTGTTTCGCTCCGCGTCGCCCGGACCAGCCGCCCGCTCTACGGCCGCAGGAGTGGCGGTGCCGGCTTCCCTGACGGTCGCGACATAAATCGCTGTGAACGCCGACACAATCGCCGCGGTAACGGCGATCGAGTTGCTGACAAGCAATCTTCCCCTTGAGCGCTCGTCATCGGCGGATCTAAGGACAAAATCGTAAATCAGCTTGATCATGTCGGGCGGCAAGGGCGGTATTGGTTGCCTGTACTCCTTGCGTTTAAAGTCCATACGCAACGCGTAGCGCGCCTGGAGCGCATAATAATATTCGCCGTCGGCGCCGGGTTCGGGCGATCGTCGGAATATCCCTGGAAAGCCCTGGAGCACTTGCCGCAATCTCGCCTCGTCGAGGGAAAGCTCGAGCGCCAAGTGGGTCGCTCTCCGGCCCCAATAGCGCGGCTGCGTCGCAAGATACACGACGGTCGCCTGCAAATAGTCGATGTGTTCTGAATATCGCATCCGAGCTGCTGGGCAGAATACGCCGATTCTTCACGCAGGCAAGCGACAGAGCGGGCTGCGCTCCAAGACCGGCGACATCGACCGGCCGTGCTCGTCGGCCAGGCCATCTCCAGATCCGCGACAATTCCGGGGACACAAGACCGAATTCAAGATGTCACGGGCATCCCACTCGATCACCAAATATGACCGGCGGTCATCACTTCACCTCGGCGGTAACGCCCGGAGCGGCGGCGGCACCACGCCGCCGGGCGTTGGGGCCCTCCTCGATGAACCGCACCCCGGCAGCCACGAAAGCCCGGCGGAGGGCGGCGATCAGATCGGGCCGAATGTCGCGATGGTTGTTCTCGTGGCGCAGGACGGTGCGGCGGCTGACGCCCGCGGCGGCGCCTGCCTCCTCCAGCGACCATTGCAGCGCCGCCCGCGCCATGCGGGACTGCTCGGGCGTAAGGACGAGACCATCCAGATCAATCCCCCTGACCAAGTTCTTCGCGGTCAGTATTACTGACCGCGAAGAAGGAGGCCTCCAGCCTAGCTGCCAAGAGGCGTAACCTGACGCGCTGGGCGTTGCTAGGCGCGGAGGTCGGCGCTTGCGCCCCGCTTCCCGCCGATTGACTCCCCGCCGGGAAAATCCGATCCTCTCCCCGCTGCTGGGGGGCCGGGGCATGACGTGGCTCGAGGCGTTCATCACCTTTCTGCAGGTCGCGGCGATTTTGAGCGGCGCGGCCTTTGCCGCGCTGGCGCTGTTCACCGATTACAAGAAGGACGGCAAGGTCACCAGATATGGTCGCCTGTCGGTCGTCGGCATTGCTTTGTCGGCGCTGTGCTCGCTCGGCACCCAATGGGGCCAGTCCAAGCTGACGGCGCGGCGCGGCGAGGAGGCCGCCAGTGCCGCGCTGGCGCAACGCCAGCAGGAAGCGCAGCGCTTCAATCAGCAGATGCACCGACTGGGCGGCCTCGCCACCAATTTGAACCAGCTGAACGGCGCGAGCGTCAAGCTGAACCAGCGCGCCGAGGAGTCGCTGCGCCAGCTCGCTGCGGTGCAGGCGCGGGTCGGCCAGAGCCTGTTCGCGACCCGGCAGATCGGTGCGCAAAATCAGCGCAACACTGCTCAGGTCCTGCGAACCATGTGGGACGACGCCAACCGGATCAATGCATCGAGCCTCGCGGTGACGGTGAATTACTCATGCGGGCCGGTCACCGGCGATTTCCCCAGGCTGATGGACGACGGCGCGACGATGGTGGTTCGTGTGGCCCGGCTGACCGATCGGCAACGCGCGGGCCTTTCGCCCACAGGCTTCCACACCTCACTGCTCCTCGACAGCGGCGGCGCCGCCACGTTCAGGAGCGCCGAGCAACGCATTACCGTCAGCCGCGCCCCGACCGTGGACGGCGCGCAGGTCGATCAGGTCGCTCGGTTCACCGCGTTCCAGTCGCCAAATCTGGGGCAGTTTTCCGATCCCGCCAATTGGCGCGGCGCGGTCGTGGAAGCGATCATCTTCACCTATCAGCCGAACCTGCTCGCGGCGGCGGCGGCGGCGACACCCGATCTGGAGCTCGGCGGACGCGCGGATGTGGCGAACCATTACGACCTGACGAATGTCCGGAGCGATGACGACTATTCCTTGTCGATGCTGGACTGCCCGGTGCAGATGACGCTGGTGGTCAACGGCCGCTTCGTCGCCACCGCGGAGGGGCGCATCGTCCACGTTAACGAGCATGACGAGGACGTTCGGGGCTTGGTCGTAGTGAAATTCCCCATAGTTCCGGTCGACGCGGCGGCTTTCTCGACCTTTGGCGCCGCCGCGGCCCGTCGTTGAGGCGTGCGGTGACTCCGCTATTGCGGTGACGGCAATCACGGTGACAGCGCGCCAATCGCAGTTCCGCCCCTAACGCGGAGGCTCCCAGGGAATTCCGGGGACACGATACCTAATTCGGCGGCAGACCCCGAAACGCGGGCGGCACCACCCCGTCTGCATCCGCACCTTGGTCGATAAACCGCACCCCCGCCGCCTCGAAGGCGCGCCTTAGCCAGGCGATTAACTCCGGCTGGACGTCGCGTTGTTCTTTCTCGAAGCGCAGGATCGTGCGGTAGCTCACGCCCGCCGCCCTGGCCGCGTCGTGCAGCGACCATTGCAGCGCCGCGCGCGCCATCCGCGATTGGGCAGGCAGAAGCGAAGGGCCGTCCAGACCAATTCCCCTTGACTTGCCCCTGCGCGGTCAATATTATTGACCGCGCAGAAGGAGCTTCCAGCATGGCTGTCGAGAGGCATAACGTCTCGCGCCGGACGGTGCTAGGCGCGGGCGCCGCCGCGACCGTCGTTGTCATGGCAGGACCGGCCCCAGCGGCGGACCCGACGAACGACGCGTCAAGGGCGACCGCGGCCTCCTCGCCTTCGAACGCGGCCAGGACTTCCTCCGCCCGGGTCGATTTCCTCTGCCGGCAGTGCGGCGGCAACGCCGTCACCCGCGACGCCTGGGCGGAATGGGATATCGCCGAGCAGGAGTGGGTCCTCGGCGCCGCCTTCGACTATGCCTATTGCCACGACTGTCAGGAGGAAACGCGGCTCGATGAAGTGGACGCCGCCGAGTCGGCGGACGGCGAGCGGGATTGACCGGCGGCCGTCCCGCCGCGCCGTCTCCGCAGCTTGCCATCGACGAGCAGGATGAGGCGGTCGCGGACGGACCCCAGATCGTACCTGAAGCCGGTCCAACCCTTGCGCCGGGCATTCGGCCCCAGCGGATCGCGTTCGAGGAAGAGCTCTGCCGTCTGCAGATCGGCCGACAAATAATGGATCGAAAAGCGGCCGAGCTTCTCCGCAACGAGCACGAGAAAGAGCGGAAAGTAGATGCCCGATGCCATCCGCTCTTGCTGTGGCCCCCAAGCCGCTCCCGGCAATTTCGGCGGCGGGGTGATGCCGTCCGCGCTGGTCGAGGCTTTGACCTGGCCGAGATAGCCGCAGAAGTCGCAGATGACGTCGGCGCATTTGAAGTTGGGCGGCAGCGTTTTGAGCGTGCGCGACCGCTTGCAGCACGGGCAGGCGCAATTCTGCACCACCAGCTGCTCGCCGAGCGCCCCCAAATCCTGTTTCGCAGTTGCCATCGAACCCCGCTGTCGAGGTCCGATGCTAGAGGGACGGCCTGCCCATTCAGCCCACGAACAACGCAAGTCGCACGCATATTTAATCGGTTAGCGGGGATTAGCTCCAAGGACCGAGGCCGCAGACCCCTTTCAGCAACCATTGCCGAGGGCTTCTCTTCGTGGTCATTTTTAGTGACCACGAAGCGCGGGGGCGCACTTCATGGTCTTGGACGGGATGCGGGCGTCGTCGCGCCTCGCTGCACGGCCACGCCCCAGTTTCGCCTCCAATTGAAGAAACCATTTTCCTACAGCTTACCAGATGGGATAAATGATTCGCTCCTTTTTCAACCGAAGGAGCGATTCCCATGTCCGACCCCCTCGATCCGCCGCAAGCCGAGCCTGCCCCGGAGGCTGGCGACGGTGACGATTATCCCGACGGCCCCTTCCCCTGGGACGCCGACCCACCGCCCGAAGACCCGGATGCCCCGCGCGAGCGCCACGATGCGTTCACCGAGGCGCGCAAGAGCGTGTTCCTGCGCGCGCTGGTCAAGACCGGCTGCATCACCGACGCCGCCCAGGCGACCGGCATCTCGCCGCGCACCATCTACCGCCACCAGGAAAACGACCCGGACTTCTTCGAAAATTGCCGCGCGGCGCTGCGGATCAGCGGCACGCCGGCCGAGATCACCGCCTGGAAGCGGGCGGTCGAGGGCGTGGAACAGGAGTTCGCGTGCGGCGGCCAAGTCTACGTCCGCCGGCGCTATTCCGACAATTTGCTGCGCCTGCTGCTCCAGGGCTCGAACCCGAAGAAATACGGGCTGCATCCCGGCTTCAAGCGGAAGCGGATATTGAAGCACGAGCGCAAGCAGATGGAGCGCGAAATCCGGGCCGAGCTGGCGGAAAAACAGAAGCCCTGGAACTTTGAGGAAGCGATCGAGGCGCTCGGCGGCGCGCTGGAAACGCTGGGTCTCCGGGACGATCAGACAAAGGCCGCCGCCGGCTGGACGGAAGTCGAGAAGGGCCTGTGGATTCCGCCCGGCTACGCGCCGATCCCGGGCTGGCAGGCCGCGGCCGATCCCTGCACGGAGAGCGATGAGGGCGGGACCCCCCGCGATTCCATGTGATACTCGCGCCGCTCGCGCCACTCGTGCCACTCGTGCCAGTTACGCCGCTGGAACGCGCAATTGCGCAAGCTTGATCGCCGCGCCATTATGGATGCCGCCGCCTCGGCGCAACAAGGCGCGCAGAAGAGGAGAAGACTCATGTCCGATGCAGCGAATATTCCGGCGCTTGTCGCGCAGGCCAATACGGCGGCGGGACAGAAGGCCGCGCGCCTGAAGGCGACGAAGAACTGGCCGGCCTATCCCTCCAACGCCTGCGCCTACCATTTGAGCGCGCTGCTGCAGAATGCCGGCATCGCGATCGCGACCGAAGGCAGCGCCGGCCAGCTCGCCAGGCTGATCGAAAAGCGGGGATGGCAGCGCGTGCCGCTCGGCAAGCAACGCCCGGGCGACGTCGGCGTCACCAAGGACAATATCCCGACGCCGCCCGGCGCCGACCATATCTACCTCGTCATCGAGGTGAAGGCCGATGGCGACGAGATGATCATCGCGGACAACCAGGGGAAGCCGGATCCGGATGTGACGCATCGACGTTTTGCCAGCGGCAAGGGCAAGACGGCGACCGACTATTTTCTGCGGGCGGTCTAAGCGGAGGACCGGGCATGAGAGACGGCCGATGAACAAGCTGATCTGCCTCGCCGCCGCGCTCGCCATGCCGGCAAGCGCGCTCGCCCAGGAGCCGTGCGGCGCGCCCTCCCTGATGGGGCCGCGGGTGCGCAACCTGCCGCGCTGGTCGGCGGCGGTGATGGAGCCGCCGGTGCTCGGCGAGACCCGTCTCACGCAGGGCAATCTCGCTGCCGCCCGCAATCTGGTCCTCGCCCGCCAGGCGATCGTGCTGGCGCCGCGGATCCGCTATCTCGCCGCGCCGATCGTGCTGACCGACGCGACCGGGCGCGACCTCGCCCACTCCGTGCCGCTCGGCCGCGGCGCGCCGATCACCTTCTGGCGCGACCAGGAAGGGATCAAGCAATGCGCGATCGGCTGGCAGAACGGCCTGTTCGGCGGCGCCGCCGGCGACGGCCACATGCGCTGGGTGTGCCTCGAGGACCGCAATGGCGACGGCCGCTACGACAACGCCTGGCGGCCGTTCACCCGCTCGATGGGGCTGAGCTTCAGCCGGCTCGACATCCCGATCGACCCGCCGGTCGCGACGCTGGCCGAGCCGCCCGCGGATGCGCAGGTGCGGACCAATGCGCGCGCCACGCTCGGCGGGTTCCGGCTCGAGCGGGTGATCCTGGTCACCCGGATCGACGCCGCCTCGATCCGGATCGAGGAGCGGATGGGGCCGACCGGGCGGGGCGGGCTGATCGTGCGCACCGACGTGCCGCTGGCCGCGCCGGCTGAGCGGACGCTCTCGGGCGTGACCGTCCGGATCATCCCGGCCGGGCCGGGCGCGGCGACGCTCATTATGGGCGGCGCCTTCAACGCGAACGACATCAGAATACGCTGCGACGGCAGCCAGATCGAGATCGGCGAGGTCGACCTGTCGACCCAGTTCGGCTTCCCCGACTGGTAGGGAGGCCGCGGGGCCGTGTCAGCGCATCAGCCCAGCCGCCCTGAGCGCCTGCTCGATGGTCGCCTGGACGCCGTTCGCCGGCGCGGCGGGGGGAGCAAAGCGCGGCTTCGCTTTCGCCCGCTCCGCGACCTCGGGCGCGATCCCGAAAAAGGCGGCGATGCGGTCGGTCGAGCTCAGGCCGACGTCGAGCATATGGGCGCCGGCCGCGCCCGATTCGCCTTGGCCGGTGCCGGGATCGAGCGGGATGCCGTGGGCCATGCCAATGATCTCATATTGCTCGATCAGCGTCGCGCCGTCCGGCCCGAGCCACGACCGGCGCGGATGGCCGGCGACGCGATCCTCGCGGCCGGGCTGCGGCGCGAGCCCGTGGAGGTGCGCCCATTGCAGCGCGATCGCGTCGGCATTGCCGGGGGCGACGATTGTGTCGACGCTGCCGTGCCAGATCTGGACGCGCGGCCACGGGCCCTTGTGCGGCGAGGCGCGGCGGACCTTCGCCCCGAGCCCGGCGGCGTCGCTCTTCGCCCGCCCGCCCATGCAGTCGAACGCCTCGGCGGCGTCGGCGGCGCAGCCATAAGCGACGCCGGCGAGGATCGCGCCGGCGGCGAACGTCTCGGGATAGGTGGCGAGCATCACCGAGGCCATCGCCCCGCCCGCCGACAGGCCGGTGACGAAGACGCGCTTCGGATCGATCGCGTGCGCCTGCTTCATCGCTGCGACCAGGTTGGCGATCGACGCCGCCTCGCCCATGCCGCGCCGGCTGTCGCCGGGCGAGAACCAGTTGAAGCAGAGCATCGGATTGTTGGCGCGGCTCTGCTCGGGAAAGAGCAAGGCGAAGCCGTATTTGTCGGCCAGCGCCGACCAGCCCGAGCCGTGATCGTAGAGCGCCGCATTCTGGGTGCAGCCGTGCAGCACGACGACCAGAGGCGCCGGTCCCGCGAGGCCGGGCGGCACGTAGCAGCGGCCGATCAGATTGCCCGGATTGTCGCGGATCGGCGGCAAATCGGTCAGGCGGTCGTTGGCGGGGACCGCGGGCGCGAAAGCGCTTATGCCCTGGCGGCTGGGCCTGATCCGCAATCCCGGTCGTATCGCAGGCATGTCATCGTTCCCCGTTCGCGGCGGCCCAGGACGGGCGGCATCTTGATCGAACGTATGCCCGATGTAGTTGTTGCAGCGCAGCATAAAAAGGGGTCAGAACGGAAGCCTGAGCCTCAGCATCGCGCGGTTGCTGACCGCGCCGCGGTCCATCGGCACCGCCTCGACATGCGCGTCGCCGATGACGTTGCCGAACAGCCGGGTCTCGGCGACGATCCGCCCGGGCTCGAACATCCGCGCCATCTCGTCGAGCGGATAGGCGCCGCCGCCCCGGCGCGCGCAGACGACGATCGCCGTCGGGTCGGCGCGGTCGCAGCGCAGGCCGCCGATTCCGATTGCGAGCCGCGGCAGCCGGGCGAGGTCGAAATCGATCGGCGCGAGCGCGCTCGCCGGCGGCGCCGCCGCCTGCAAAGCGAGGATCAGGGTCAGGGACATCAGCTGCTCCACCGGCCGGCGCCGACCCTCGCCGGACAATCGGGCGAAGATATGGCAGCGCCCCCTCGCCGGTGGAACCGAAACCTTCGCCGCGCTTTGTGGCTTCGGACGCTGGGAGGTCTCCCGGTTCTCCAGGCGCTCGGGCCCAGGCCCGGGCGCCTCCTTTCGTGAGGCAAAAAGGGGATTAGGACATGAGGTATTTGGCTCCTGCGATCGCGGCCGCCGGCCTGCTTGCGCTCGGCGCGTGCAACAACACGCCCGCCCAGAACAAGGCCGACAACATCCGCGACGCGGCCGAGAACAAGGCGGACACCCTCGAAGCGACCGGGGCGAACATCCAGGATACCTACGAGAACAAGGCCGAGGCGGTCCGCAACACGGCCGAGAACCGGGCCGACGCCGTCGAGGCCAACAGCCACTAAGGCGCGCTCCTCGCACCATATGGCGGGCGCCCCCGGCGGGCGCCCGCTCCCTTTTCCCGACCCGTTATGGCATGATCCCCGGGCAATTGGGGAGGATGGTGCATGTCGAAGGACAATGTCGAGCTGATCCGCGGCATCTACGCCGCCTTCGCCGCCGGCGACATTCCGGGCGTGGTCGGGCGGATGAGCCCCGACATCGTCTGGAACGAGGCCGAGAATTTCCCTTATGCCGACAACAACCCCTATTGCGGGCCCGACGCCGTGCTGGGCGGCGTGTTCGCGCGGATCGGCGCCGACTGGGACGGCTTCGCGGCGGTGCCGGACGAGATCCTCGACGCCGGCGACACGGTGATCGCGCTTGGCCATTATCGCGGCACCTGCCGGGCGACCGGCCGCCCGGTGGACGCGCAGATGGCCCATGTCTGGCGCGTCGCCGACGGCAAGGCGGCGCGCTTCCAGCAATATGCCGACACCCTCCAATTCGCCCGCGCCACCGGCGCCGTCTGAGCGGGCCGGCCCTAGGCGCTGCCCGCGCCGCGTGGCATGATGGCCGGCGGACGAGGACGGCATGGGGAGGGGAGGATGAGGAACAGGCTCTTGATCGGCGCGGCGCTGCTGGCGCTGGCCGGGTGCGGGCAAAGCGGCGGCGGCGCGGAGGAACGCGCCAGGACCGCGCCGCCGGCCAACATCCTTGTCACCTCGCCCGAAGGCACCGCCGAGGTGCGGACCGGCGGCGCGCTGACCGGGCTCCCGGAGGGCATCCCGGCCTATCCCGGCGCCGACACGACCGCCAGCGTCGACGTCAGCGGCGGCCAGGCGCAGGACCGGGGCCGGGTCATCGGCTTCCGCACCAGCGACACGCCGGCCCAGGTCGTCGCCTTCTACGGCCAGTCGGTCGGCGGCGCCGGCTACCGGATCGCCAACCAGATGAACATGGGCCCGACCGCCTCGCTGACCGCGCAGCGCGGCGAGGGCGAGGTGGTCAACATCGTCGCCACCCAGGCCGGCGGCTTTACCCAGGTCCAGATCATCGTCGCGCGCGGGCACTGACGCCCGATGACGCTCGCCTTGCTCCTCGCCGCGTCGCTGCAGGCGGCGACGCCCGCGCCCAGCTGCCAGGCGGCGATCGGCCCGCTCTACGAAGGGACCGAAGAGGCGGCACTGCCCAATCGCATCGACGGCGCGACGATCCACGGCCGCGATGCGCTGATCGCCTTGCGCGCCGCGCGCGGCGATGCGCTGACCACGATCACCGGCGGCAATTTCGCCGGCGCCGACCTTCGCAATGCCCGGCTCGGCAATATCTGCTTCATCGACACCAACTTCGCCGGCGCCAATCTCGGCGGCGCCGACCTCAGCGGCAGCGGCTTCGTCCGCGCCGACCTCAGCGGGGCCAACCTGAGCCGCGCGCGGATGGCGGGCGTGCTGCTTCGCCAGCCGAACCTCAAGGAGGCCGACGCCACCGCCGCCGATTTGTCGGGCGGCAAGATGGACGGCGGCTGGGACGCGAGCGTCGAGAATTTCAAGCTCGACGGCGCCAATCTCTCGGGCTTCCGCTTCGCCTGCGGCATCACGATCTCCGACGGCTGCCCGATCGAAGGCGAGATCAGCCTGCGCGGCGCCAACCTCACGGGTGCCTTCCTGTCGGGCTACGAGAAGCTGAGCATCTGGGAGGGCGCCCGGATCGATCGGACCGAAATCGCCCTCACCCAGCTCGACGAGCTCGCCACGGCCGACCTCGCCGGGCCGATCCTGGTCCGTGGCGGCGAGGCGGTCGCCGAGCTGAGCGGCGCCGAGCTCCGCGCTATGCTGCCGCACCTCTCCTTCGCGGGCGAGGCCGCCACCCCCTCCTTCGACTGCGCGCGCGCCGCGAGCCCGATCGAGCAGGTGATCTGCAGGCCCGACGGCGGCCGGCTGCGCGCGCTCGATCGCGCCGTCGCCGACCTCTACCGGCAGGCCGGCCCGGCCGCCGCGGCATCGCAAACCGCCTGGCTGCGCGCGCGCGACCGCTGCCCGGCCGACGACGGCTGGTGCATCGAGCAGGGCTACCAGCGGCGCAAGGCGGCTTTGGTCGCTCGGATCGGCCCGCCCGCCTGGGCGCGGGCGGGCGCGGCGGCCCTGTTCGTCGCGCCGCCGGTCGGCTTCGACGAGACCTTCCGCGCCGGCCCGCTCTACGCCCGGCTGGTGCCGGTCATCATCGGCGCCGCCTGGTCGCACGCGGTGGTCCGGGTCAATGCCGACGGCACGATCGACGTGTCGGGCGAAGCGCTCGGCGCCAACGCCCATAGCTGCAGCCTCGGCGGCGAGAGGCTGCGCTTCGATCCCGCGTCCGGCTGGTATTCGGGGCCGCAGACCTCGGGCGCCGACGTGCCGATGCCCTGGCGGACCCAGGCGATGCCCGTGCTCCTGCTCTGGGGCGCCAGCGCCGAGGTCTACGAAAACGGCCGCTCCGGCGAAGGCGGCGAACAGGGCGACCCGCGGAGCAGCGACTATGCCAGCTGCGGCGCCCGCGCGGCCTTCAGCGAGATGGTGCGGATGCCCGCCTCGGAAGCCGAGATCGCGCGGATGGAGGCGCAGACCGGCCGCAACTGAAGCGCGCGGGCGCCGCCGCGGAAGTTCACAAGGTTGACGGAATCGGGCAGCCGGCCGAGGCGGCGGCGCGTCAGACGTGGAGGCCGGCGCCGGCGAGCAGGTCGGACGAGAAGACGAAGCGCTCCTGCGGCGTCGGCAGGAGCTGCGAGCGCGCCTTGTTCCAGTCGTCGACCTTGTCGCCGTAGCTCGCCCGCACCCTCGCTTTGGTGAGGTTGTTGAGCTTCCCCCAATGCGCCGCATAAGGGAATTTCGCCTGGTCGAGCGCGGTCCGCGCGGCCTCGATCACCTGGCGGGTCTTGGGATTTTCGACGCCGTCGATATCGATGATGCAGGTGCGCTCATATTGGACGAAGGAGAGCAGGCCCGGCGAGGCGGTCGCGAAGCGACAGGCGAAGGTCGCCGGCGCGCCCGGCACGGTCTTGAACGCGGTCCCCATGATCGCCAGCGCCTCGGACAGCCGGTTGGCCGGGACCGCGGTCGCAGCGCCGGTCGAGCCGGGCTTGGATGAAGTATAGGTGTAGGTTTCGCCGGGGGTCTTGAGCTTGTCCTCGAACGGCGCCAGCTGCTGGCTCATCGCCAGCTTGACCAGCGCCGGGGTCAGCTTCGGCGCCAGCGTGACCAGCTTGCTGAACAGGGCCGGAAGGTCGTTGCCCGCCTCGTAGCCCGATGTCAGGCTCGGATCCGCCTTGTAGGTGACGGGACAATCCTCCTTGTAGCGGGTCGTCACATAAGCGATTTTCTCGGCCGGATCCGGATTGATCACGGCCTGGAAGAAATAAGGCCGCTTCGCCGGATCGGGCAGGTCGACGCCGGCAAAATCGACCGCGTTCATCGCCGGCTCGATCTTGGCCAGCTCCATCTTGCGCAGGAACGAGCGCAGCAGATAGATGTCGACCGTCCGCAGCAGCACCGAATGGACGATGCCGAGCGCGCCGAGGCTGACCAGAGCGGCGCGGAACAGCAATTTGTCGCGGACCCGCTCGGCGCCCAGCATGGTGGCGAAGCTTTTGGTCATCACCGGCCGGTCCGGATGTTCGAGCCACAGGTTGCGCGTGCCGGTAAGCAACTGGAGGCCGAGCACCTCCCCTTCCGCCGCGCCGAGGTCGATCGCGGAGCCGTGCGCGCCGGTGCCGATCAGCCCGGCGATGGTCTGGCCGTTGCTGGCGCCCATGGTGCGCAGCGAACGGCGCCGCTCGGGCTTCTCGATCTTGAGGTTGATCTCGGCGACCGAGGTGCCCGCCTGGACGAAGACCAGCTCCTTGGCGTCGCCGCCATATTCGGGCGCGACGACGCCCTTGTTGACGATGAAGTCGTGGTTGAGGCTGCTCGTCTGCAGCGCCCAGCCGTCCCTGGCCGCCGCGATCTCGGAAAAGGACCAGCGCGATCCCACCGCCCGCAGCCGCACCTTCTGCTCGATTGCGTGCCGGATCAGCCGCTGGATCCGCTCCGCCGTCGAGCGCATATTGTCGAGCGAGGCCGCCGCGGAAGGGTTGCTGATCTTCCACAGTCCCTTGATCGGGACGGTCACGTTGCCGTGAAAATTGGTCCAGGTCGCGTCCTTGACCAGCTTGAGGAATTCATCCTCCGGCATCGCCGCTTCCGCCCCCGCCGCCGCCGATGGTTCCGGTCGTGGAGGGCACCTTGGCGCAGCGATATTCGATCCGCGTCGGCATCCACAGGCCGAACGTGAGGACGGTGGCGAGCGCCTGCCCCAGCGTCTGGCGGATGCGCACCTCGTCGATCAAATTGGTGTCGCACTCGGCGACATTGCGGCGCTGCACTGCGCCGAAGCCAAAGCCGTTGCTGGAAATGGCGGGCGGGCGGTCGTCGGTCGGATTGGGATTGCGGACGATCAGCTGATGGGTGACGCAGCCCGAGGTGAGGAGCGCGGCGGCGACCAAGGCGACCGGTCTGCGACTCATCCTCCCCCTCCTCGCCGCGACGATAGCTCGGAACCGGCTGTCGCACAAGAAGAGGCGGAAGAATAAGGCAAGTCATCGCCCGATCCTTCAGTGCGCTGGGGCTCCTTGTCCCGTGGCGCCATAATTGCGCGCCAATGCGTGCCAAGAAGCGGCGTCCCACTCGAAAACCATTGAGAGGGAGATAAAGATCAGCTCACGGCTCGAAAATCTCTTTCCTACAGCGTTCGTAACATGCTCCAAGCTCGTGGATGAGCCAGAATCGTACGCCCTTCGCCGGCGAAACGCCGTCACCTGCTTTGGATTTCGATCGGGTTCCCCATGCGCTACCGCCACGCCTGGAGTGCCGCTTTCGCCGAAGGTGCGGCTCGGCTGGCGCCGCCGCGCCGCGCGCCTCTTGGCAAGTCTCAACTTCCTCAACATTGTCAACTTCCGCACTCTCCCCGCCGGCAACGAATGGCAGGCGTCGGACTCGTCGGGTTCATCAACTTCCGCGCAGCCATCAACCTCCAGGAGCGCGCGCAATCTCCCTCGTCATTGCGAGCGGAGCGAAGCAATCCAGCCCGGGCTCCGAGCGCCCCCCGGATCGCCGCGTCGCTTCGCTCCTCGCGATGACGATCGCTCGGGTGAATGGGCGTACCTCGGGGGTGGATTCACGCTCGGCCCTGTGCTTTAGCCGCGCCCCATGAACATCCACGAATATCAGGCCAAGGAGCTGCTGGCGAAGTTCGGCGTGCCCGTCCCCGCCGGCCATGCGGCGATGAGCGTCGAGGAGGCGGTGGCGGCCGCCGCCAGGCTTCCCGGACCGCTTTATGTGGTCAAGGCGCAGATCCATGCGGGCGGGCGCGGCAAGGGGAAGTTCAAGGAATTGGCGCCTGACGCCAAGGGCGGCGTGCGGCTGGCGCGGACGCTCGACGAGGTGCGCGCGGCGGCGGGCGAGATGCTCGGCAACACTTTGGTGACGATCCAGACCGGGCCGCAGGGCAAGCAGGTCAACCGGCTCTACGTCACCGACGGGGTCGATATCGCGAAGGAATTCTACCTCGCCTTGCTGGTCGACCGGAAGAGCGGGCGGATCGCGTTCGTCGCCTCGACCGAGGGGGGGATGGACATCGAGCAGGTCGCGCACGACGCGCCTGAGAAGATCCACAGCTTCACGATCGACCCGGCGACCGGCTTCATGCCGCATCACGGCCGCGCGATCGCTTATGCGCTCGGGCTCGACGGCGCGCTCAACAAGCAGGCGCACAAGGTCGCGCAACTGCTCTTCGAAGCGTTCCTCGGCACCGATGCCTCGCAGATCGAGATCAACCCGCTGGCGGTGACCGAGGACGGGCGGCTGCTGGTGCTCGACGCCAAAATCAGCTTCGATTCGAATGCGATGTTCCGCCATGGCGATCTCGAGGCGCTGCGCGACGAGAGCGAAGAGGATGCGATGGAGCTCGAGGCGTCGAAATACGACCTCGCCTACATCAAGCTGGACGGCAATATCGGCTGCATGGTCAACGGCGCCGGCCTCGCCATGGCGACGATGGACATCATCAAGCTCGAAGGCGGCGAGCCGGCCAATTTCTGCGACGTCGGCGGCGGCGCCTCGAAGGAGAAGGTAACCGCCGCGTTCAAGATCATCCTTTCCGACCCCGCGGTAAAGGGCATCCTCGTCAACATCTTCGGCGGGATCATGCGCTGCGACATCATCGCCGAGGGGATCGTCGCGGCGGCCCGCGAGATCGAGATGGACGTGCCGTTGGTGGTGCGGCTCGAGGGCACCAATGTCGAGGAAGGCAAGCGCATCCTGGCGGATTCGGGGCTGGCGATCGTGCCCGCGGACGATCTCGGGGACGCGGCGCGGAAGATTGTGGCGGAAGTTAAAGAGGCGGCTTAGCAAAAAGGAGTCACCCCGGCGAAAGCCGGGGCCCATGACCACTTGAGTCTTCGAGGATGCCGGTGTTCATGGGTCCCGGCTTTCGCCGGGATGACTCGGAAGAGAGGAATTGAAACCGATGAAGCTCCTCGTCGCCGTCAAAAGGGTGATCGATTTCAACGTCAAGCCGCGGGTCAAGGCCGACGGCTCGGGGGTCGATCTCGCCAACGTCAAGATGAGCATGAACCCGTTCGACGAGATCGCGGTCGAGGAAGCGATCCGCTTGAAGGAGAAGGGTGTCGCCAGCGAGATCGTCGCGGTCTCGATCGGCCCGGCCAAGGCGACCGAGA
>JAXDPI010000035.1:0-23918 GCA_034668465.1 Sphingomonadales bacterium | reverse complement strand
GACGAGACTTTGGGCTTCAACGCCCAGACCGAGGTCTACGAGAATCTGGTCAAGGCCGGCGTGATCGATCCGACCAAGGTCGTCCGCACCGCGCTCCAGGATGCCGCCAGCGTCGCGGGCCTCTTGATCACCACCGAAGCGGCGGTGAGCGAGGCGCCCGAGGACAAGGCGTCGTCCGGCGGCATGGGCGGCGGCGGCGGCATGGGCGGCATGGGCGGGATGGACTTCTAAGCGAACGGCGGCCTCCGCCAGTGCAGCGAACGCGAAGCGTTCGTCGCGCTGGCGGCGGACTCGCCGAAGCTCGGCCGGCGGGGCGTGCGGCCTAAAGCCGCACGAACCCGTCCGACGTCAGCGCGGGCTTGGCCCGCGCCTATCGAGGCCTGAACATGAGAAGGGCCGGGGCGGCAACGCTCCGGCCCTTTTCTATTGGGCGTTGCCGCTCCGGTTGGCCGGCGCCGCGCCGGCCGCAGCCGCATTCTCCTCGGCCGCGATTTCCGCCTCGTTGGCGACCAGGCTGTCGGGGGAGACGTCGAATATCGTGTTGTCGTCGAGCATGGCCGAAGCATTGTCGAGCTGGCGCTCGTCGTCGGGGGTGAGGCCGCCGGCGGCGGGCTGGCGGCTGCAGCCGGCGAGCGCGAGGGCGGCGAAAGCGGCGATGGCGAGGCGGGTCTTCATCGAGCGTCTCCCGGGTCTGGGCGGAGCTTAACCCGATAAATGGGCAAAGAAAAAGGGCCGCGCGCCTCCCGGCGCGCGGCCCTGATCCATTTTGGCGCGAACGCTTACTTGGCGGCGTTCGAAGCCGCGTTCGACGCGGACGAAGCGGCGTTGGCCGCGGCGTCGGCGGCCGAGCCGGCGGCATTGGCAGCGTCCGAAGCGGCGTTGCTGGCCGCGTTCGAGGCGTCCATGGCGGCGCCGGTGAGGTCGTTCATCGCCTCGGTGGTGGCGTTGGTGGTGTTGGCGGCGGCGTTGTTGGCGGCCGTGTTGCTGCCGCAGGCGGCGAGGCCCAGGGCGGAAACGGCGGCGAGGGTCAAAGCGATCTTCTTCACGGATATTTCCTTCGATTGGTTGCGAGTGGTTGCGAGGAGAACCCCTGTTTTCGCTGGACGAGGCGCCGAAAGAGCTACTCAGGCCCTCCCCAGGCCTCCCAGCAGGGGCCGACTTTACGGCATCGGGGGGGATGAGTCTAGAGATTCTCTACCGTCAAGGTTGGGAAGCGTGGAGGATCCTGCTCCCGCGCCGATGATGAAGACATGTCACGGGCTGACGATGCGGGCTTACAAGCCGGTTTACTCGTGTCCGGAACGCGCCTTCGCAACCCCCCACAAGCCGCACAAGGCTAGCAAAGTGGCGCGGCGGCAGTCTCAGTCGAAATACCGCCTTTCGGAACGGGCGGCGTGCCGAGCCGTTTTCGGCGCCATGGAAGATAAGCTTTATGACACCCCGAGCGAGGTAACCGCGAAGGACGGTAAGGTGGTCGTAGATGGGCCGGACGCCGTTGATGTCTCGCTCACCCCGGAAGCGGCGCTGGAAACCTCCCAGCGGCTACTCCACGGCGGGTTGAAGGCGCGGGGCCAGCAGATAGCAGCTGACCGGCGCAAGCCTATTACTCACTAGGCCGACAGCCAAAGCGCCACGCCGAGCAGCATAATCAGCCACAGCACGGCAGCCAGCACCGTCAGCCCCCACTCCCAGCGGTCCATAGGCGCTCCCCCCGGAGTCGCGCCATTATAGCTTCTGCCAGGTATCAGTCCAACGCTTGCGGGGCGTCCCGATCTGGCGGGGCCAACCGCACAGCTTAGGCGGCGGGTCGATCAGTCCGCCGGCGGGTCAGGCGGCGGCCTCGCGCGCCGATCAGGGCCGCGTCTCTCTGTGCCGCTGATCTGGGGAGTGTTGTAGCGAAAATCTAACTCGTGGCAGGAGCGCCGCGGCAAAGCCGCGGCTGGCGTCGGACGGCTCTCGGCCAACCGCCCCGCCGGCCGGGCTTGCGCGAGTCGGCGGTTAAGCAGGTCTTAACCGCGCGCCGCGCTTCGCCTTGACGGATATAAAGATATCTTTATATCCGCAAACATGGCTTTGGCACCGCGCATATTCGCATCGCTCGCGGACCCGACGCGGCTCCGCATCCTGATGCTGCTGCGCGCGATGGAGCTCAGCGTCGGCGAGCTGGCGCAGGTGCTCGGGCAGAGCCAGCCCAGGGTCTCGCGCCATGTCCGGATCCTGATCGACGCTGGCCTCGCCGAGCGGCGCAAGGAGGGGAGCTGGGTGTTCCTCAGCCTCGGCCCGCGGCCGCGCACCGAGCCCTTGTTCCAGCTCGTCGAGCGCTGGGTCGAGATCGACGGCCACAATCCCTGGTTCGCCGCCGACGCCGCCCGCCTGGCCGCGGTCCGCGCCGACCGCGCCGCCGCCGCCGAGCGCTATTTCGCCGGCCTTGCCGCGAGCTGGGACGAATTGCGCTCGCTCCACGTCGCCGAGACCGAGGTCGAGGCCGCGATCGAGCGCGCGCTCGCGGGCGGGCCGATCGGACGCTTGGTCGATATCGGCACCGGCACCGGACGGATGATCGAATTGTTCGGACCTGCCGCGGAGCGCGCCACCGGCATCGACCGCAGCCCCGAAATGCTCCGCTTGGCGCGGGTCAAGCTGGCCGAGGCCGGCCTCGATGCGGTCGAGCTGCGCCAGGGCGACATGTATGCGCTCGCTTTGCCATCGGCCTGCGCCGAGACGGTGATCCTCCATCAGGTGCTCCATTATGCGCAGAACCCGGCCGCGGCGGTCGCCGAGGCGGCGCGGCTGCTGACGCCCGGCGGGCGGCTGCTGGTGGTCGATTTCGCCGCCCATGAGCGCGAGGAGTTGCGCGCCCGCGACGCCCATGTCCGCCTGGGCTTTGCCGACGAGGCGATCCTCAGGCATTTCGACGAAGCCGGCCTTTCCGGCCGCGTCGTCGAGCATCTTAAGGGCGGCGCGCTGACCGTGACGATCTGGCTCGGCGAGCGCGGCGAGACCCGCCTGAGGGAAGTCGCATGAGCCCGCTCGCCGCCGCTCTGTCGCAGCCGGGCCGGCCGTTGTTCGCCGACGCGGCGGGCGATATCGAGGTCAGCTTCGAATTCTTCCCGCCGAAGACCGACAAGATGGAGGCGACGCTCTGGGAGTCGGTCAAGACGCTCGAGCCCCTGGCGCCGCGCTTCGTCTCGGTCACCTACGGCGCCGGCGGCTCGACCCGCGAGCGGACCCACGCCACCGTCGTCCGCATCCAGCGCGAGACCGCGCTTCACGCCGCCGCGCATTTGACCTGCGTCGAGGCGAGCCGCGGCGAGATCGACGATATCGCCCGCGCCTATTGGGACGCCGGCATCCGCCACATCGTCGCATTGCGCGGCGATCCGCCCGAGCCCGGCAAGCCGTTCAGCCCGCACCCCGACGGCTATGCCAACGCCGCCGCGCTCGTCGCCGGGCTCAAGCAAGTCGCGCCGTTCGAGATTTCGGTCGCCGCTTATCCCGAATGCCATCCGGATTCGCCGAGCGCGGTCCACGACCTCGACAACCTGCGGCGCAAGATCGACGCCGGCGCCGACCGGGCGATCAGCCAGTTCTTCTTCTCGCCCGATTGCTTCCTCAGGTTCCGCGACCAGGTCGCCGCCGCCGGCATCTCGGCCGAGATGACGCCCGGCATCCTGCCCGTCTCCAACGTCGCCCAGACCCGCAAGTTCGCAGGCATGTGCGGCGCGACCATTCCGCCGTGGCTCGACCGGCTGTTCGAGGGGCTGGACGACCTGCCGGCCGCGCGCCAGCTCGTCGCCGCCACCGTCGCCGCCGAGCTGTGCGCCCAGCTCTATGCGGGCGGGGTCAGGCAATTCCATTTCTACACCCTCAACCGGGCGGAGCTCAGCTACGCCATCTGCCACTTGCTCGGCCTCAGGCCCAGGGATCAGAATAGTGAACATCGCCGAACAGCTTAAGGCCGAGGCCGCCAAACGGATCCTGATCAAGGATGGCGCCTATGGGACGCAGATCCAGGCGCGCAAGCTCGACGAGGCCGATTATCGCGGGGGCCTCAGCCTCGCCCGCGACCAGAAGGGCAATAACGACCTTCTCAACCTGACCCGGCCGGCGCTGGTCCGCGAGATCGCGCAAAGCTTCGCCGACGCGGGCGCCGACATCCTCGCCACCAACACGTTCAACGCCAACGCCATCAGCCAGGCCGATTACGGCGCCGAGCATCTGGTGCGCGAGATCAACGTCGAAGCCGCGCGGATTATCCGCGCGGTCGCCGACGCCGGCGGCAAGCAGCGCTGGGTCGCGGGCGCGCTCGGGCCGACCAACAAGACGCTGTCGCTGTCGCCCAACGTCGAGGATCCGGGCTTTCGCGAGGTCGATTTCGACACCGTCTCCGACGTCTATGTCGAGCAGATCGAGGCTTTGGTCGAGGGCGGGGTCGACTTCGTCCTGATCGAGACCGTGTTCGACACGCTCAACGCCAAGGCCGCCATCCATGCCGCGCGGCGGGTCGATCCCAAACTTCCGATCATGCTCTCGATGACGATCACCGACCTTTCCGGGCGCAATCTGTCGGGCCATTCGATCGAGAGCTTCTGGGCCTCGGTGCGCCACGCGCGGCCGCTGACGATCGGGCTCAACTGCTCGTTCGGCGCCGGCCAGCTGCGCGCCCATATCGCCGCGCTCTCGGCGATCGCCGACACTTTGGTCATGGCCTATCCCAATGCCGGCCTGCCCAACGATCTCGGCGAATATGACGAATGCGCCGCGACCACCGCCGCACAGGTCCGTGAATGGGCCGAGCAGGGCATCGTCAACATCGTCGGCGGCTGCTGCGGCACCACCCCGGCGCACATCCGCGCCATCGCCGAGGCGGTCCGCGACTATCCGCCGCGCGCGATTCCCGCCGTGGAGCGCCGCACGCGCCTGGCGGGCATCGAACCGATGATCCTCGCCGCCTGATCATGAGTGCCACGCTCCGCAGCACTTTCGTCAACATCGGCGAGCGCACCAACGTCACCGGCTCGGCCCGCTTCAAGAAGCTGGTCATGGCCGACGATTACGCCGCCGCGGTCGAGGTCGCGCGCCAGCAGGTCGAGAACGGCGCCCAGATCATCGACGTCAACATGGACGAGGGCCTGCTCGACGCCGAGGCGGCGATGGTCACCTTTTTGAAGCTGATCGCGGCCGAGCCCGACATCGCCCGCGTGCCGATCATGATCGACAGCTCGAAATGGAGCGTGATCGAGGCCGGGCTCAAATGCGTGTCGGGCAAGCCGATCGTCAATTCGATCTCGATGAAGGAGGGCGAGGAGGAGTTCCTCGCCCACGCCCGCAAGGTCCGCGACTATGGCGCCGCGGTCGTCGTCATGGCGTTCGACGAGGCCGGCCAGGCCGACACCAGGGAGCGCAAGGTCGAGATCTGCGCGCGCGCTTACGCGCTGCTCGTCGCCGAAGGCTTTCCGCCCGAGGACATCATCTTCGATCCCAACATCTTCGCGGTGGCCACCGGAATCGACGAGCATCGCCGCTACGCGCTCGACTTCATCGAGGCCTGCGCGGAGATCAAACAGCGCTGCCCGCACGTCCACATTTCGGGCGGCCTTTCCAACCTCAGCTTCTCGTTCCGCGGCAACGAGCCGGTCCGGCGCGCGATGCACTCGGTGTTCCTCTATCATGCGATCCCCGCCGGGCTCGACATGGCGATCGTCAACGCCGGCCAATTGGACGTGTACGACACGAT
The DNA here is from genome assembly GCA_034668465.1 of Sphingomonadales bacterium. Taxonomy (GTDB): domain Bacteria; phylum Pseudomonadota; class Alphaproteobacteria; order Sphingomonadales; family Sphingomonadaceae; genus Allosphingosinicella. Next base: position 18,181 of record JAXDPI010000035.1, on the reverse strand, counting down.
CGATCCCGAGCTGCGCGAGGCCTGCGAGGACGTGATCCTCGACCGGCGGGACGATTCGACCGAGCGGCTGGTGACGCTCGCCGAGAAATATCTCGGGGTCGATCCGGTCCGCGAGAAGGCCGAGGCCGAATGGCGCGGGTGGAGCGTGCAGAAGCGGCTCGAGCATGCGCTGGTCAAGGGGATCGACGCGTTCGTCGTCGAGGACACCGAAGAGGCCCGGCTGGTCACCGTGCGGCCGATCGAGGTGATCGAAGGGCCGCTGATGGACGGAATGAACGTGGTCGGCGACCTGTTCGGCTCGGGCAAGATGTTCCTGCCGCAGGTGGTCAAGTCGGCCCGGGTGATGAAGAAGGCGGTCGCCCACCTGATTCCTTTCATCGAGGCCGAGAAGGAGAAGAGCGGCGTCTCGACCGCCAAGGGCCGGATCGTGATGGCGACGGTCAAGGGCGACGTCCACGACATCGGCAAGAACATCGTCGGCGTCGTGCTGCAGTGCAACGGCTATGAAGTGATCGATCTCGGCGTGATGGTGCCGTGGACCGACATCCTCAAGGCCGCCAACGAGAACCAGGCCGACATGATCGGCCTCTCCGGCCTGATCACCCCCTCGCTCGACGAGATGGTCACCGTCGCGAGCGAGATGCAGCGCGCCGCGATGAAGCTGCCGCTGCTGATCGGCGGCGCGACCACTTCCAAGGTCCACACCGCGCTTCGCATCGACCCGGCCTATGAAGGCCCGGTGATCCACGTGCTCGACGCCAGCCGCGCGGTCGGCGTCGCCTCGAGCCTCGTCTCCGATACCCAGTGCGCGCCGCTGATCGAGCGGACCAAGGCCGATTATCACGACATCCGCGAGACCCGCGCCGGCCGCGGCCAGAGCGCGCTCGCCTCGCTCGCCGAAGCGCGCGCCAACGGCTTTCCCTGGGATGCCGCAGGCAAGGCGCCGCCGCCGCAGCGTCCGGGCGTGCACAGCTTCAACGACTGGCCGCTGCGCGAGCTGCGCGACGGGATCGACTGGACGCCCTTCTTCCGCGCCTGGGAGCTGGCCGGCAATTATCCCGCGATCCTCGACGACGCGGTGGTCGGCGAAAGCGCGCGCAGCCTGTTCGCCGACGCCCAGGCGATGCTCGACAAGATGGTGGCCGAGCATTGGCTGACGTTGCGCGGCACGGTCGGCCTGTGGCGCTGCCGGCGCGACCAGGACGATTTGTTCGTCCTCGCGGGCAATGACGAGACCCGCGTGCCGATGCTCCGCCAGCAGGTCAAGAAGCGCGAGGGCCGGGCCAATATGTGCCTCGTCGACTTCATCGATCCGGCCGGCGAGGATTGGCTCGGCGGCTTCGCGGTCGCGGTCCACGGCATCGAGCCGCATCTGGCCCGGTTCAAGGCCGACAATGACGATTATTCGGACATCCTCCTGAAGGCGCTCGCCGACCGAATCGCCGAGTCCTTCGCCGAACGCCTCCACGGCCATGTCCGCGAGAGCGTCTGGGGCTATGCCGGGCTCGAGCATCTCACCAATGCCGAGCTGATCCGCGAACGCTATGAAGGCATCCGCCCCGCCCCCGGCTATCCCGCCTGCCCGGACCACAGCCTGAAGCCGATCCTGTTCAAGATGCTCGGCGGCGCCCCGGCCGGGGTGACGCTCACCGAGAGCTTCGCGATGCTGCCCGCCTCGGCGGTCTCCGGCTTCTATTTCGGCCACCGCGACAGCCGCTATTTCGGCGTCGCCCGGATCGGCCGCGACCAGCTCGAAGATTATGCAATGCGGCGCGGGATCCCGATTGAGGAAGCGGAGCGCTGGTTGCGGCCGAACCTCGATTGACGGTGCGGGCGGGCAGGAAATAATGCAGAACGGCTTGACAATTGCAATGAGATAACATCTCATATGCGGGAAGGGAGTCTGTCATGATCCAATTCCCGCCAATCCATCGCCCATGTCCTTATCTCGACCGACTCGATGCGGTGATCGATGCCGGCTTCTGCCGCATGTGCCGCCGCGAGGTGCACGATCTGACCGCGATGGATGAGCGGGAGCGGGCCGGCTTTCTCGCTGCCTGCGGCGGCGACACCTGCGTCTCCTACACCCTGGAGGTGAAGCCAGCTTTGGCAGCGGCATTGATCGCGGCATCGGCGGCGGTGCTGGCCGTGCCCGGCGCGGCGGTGGCGGCGGACCATCAGGCCGCCCGGAGCCGCCCTCATCACCCCCATCACCCCCATCAGCGCCAGCGGCCGGTCCAGATTCGGCCCGTCGCGATCATGGTGGCCGGGGGTATCGCGCCGCCCAGCGAACCGCCGCGTCCAATCCTCCCTCCGCCCGCCGCGCCCGAATTCCCGCCCAAAAATCCGGACTGATCTTTCCGGCTTTTTGCGCTATGATGGCGGGGCGCGAAGGAGACAGCGATGGCGTTCTTCCCGAAGATCCAGAGCCCGTGCCCCTACAAAGCCGATCTCGCATCGGTGATGGACGGCGATTTCTGCCGGATGTGCGAGCGCCGGGTTTTCGACCTCACCCACATGACCGACATCGAGCGCCGGGCCTTCATGGCCGGCTGCAGCGAGGAAGTCTGCGTCTCCTACCGCTTCGGCCCGGCGATCGCCGCGGCCGCGCTTGCCGCTGCGGCCGTGCCCACGGCGGCGGCGGCGCAGGATCTGGGGCCGGCGGTGCCGAGCGCGGCTTCGATCGCCGCGTCCACCGACCAGATTGCGGCGATGGAGGAGATCGAGATCATGGTCGGCGGGATCAAGGACCTGGCCAATGTCGACTATGTCGAGGACCGCGCCGACAGCACGATTCCGGAGCTGCCCGTGGTCTATGAGGATGCGTCCGCGGCGCAGGACGCTCCGGCTGCGGCCGGCGCACAAGGGCAGCCCTAGCCTCAAACGTCTCTGAATTTGGACTGATTTTTCAGCGCCGATCTGCTATGACGGTGCCTGAAAGGAGACGAACCATGGTCAAATTCCCGAGGATCGAACTCCAGGCGGCCGCGTTCGCGGCGGCGGCGCTGCTGGCGATGCCGGCGGCGGCGCAGCAGACCGTCGACGATCACTCCACCCCGGCCGAACGGCCCATCATGGTCTACGGCGCGATCTCCCAGAACGCGGACCAGGGCACGCCGGCCGAGCGGCCGATCATGGTGTTCGGCGCGATCGGGCAGAATGAGGACCATGGCTCGGCGCAGGAACGGCCGATCCTGATCTACGGCGCGATCAGGGACCGCAATGCGGCGCCGCAGGCCGAGGATCCCGCCAGCCGCGCGCTGCCGGAGCTGCCCATTGTCTATGAGGAAGCGCCGGCACGGCCGACCCGCCGCTAGGTCGCTTACCCAACTAGCTCGGCTGGTTTGCGAGTAACATCATAGTCATCCCGGCGAAGGCCGGGACCCATGAACTCGGATATGGAAGGGCAGCGGCTGGGTTCGCGCCTTTTCGCGTCGCCGGTGTTCATGGGTCCCGGCGTCCGCCGGGACGACTCCCTGGGGTCAGGCTCGCTTACATATCTGCCCGAACCGAAGGGGTATCCTATTCCAATTGAGTCTCGACCGTAGGAATCCGGGCAGACGCCCGGTCAGCGCGCCGCCGGCCGGGCCCTCACTTCGCGCATCTCGTCCCAGCGCAGCAGGCCGGCCAGCTGGCTCGCGGCCTGGATCGAGCGCGCGTCGCCGTCGCCGACGGTGATCGCGATATGGGTCGCGTCGAACGTATCCAGCGCGAGATCGAAGCTGCGCCATTGGCCGTCGACATAGGCCAAAGTCCAGCTGTGCGGCATGAAGGCGTTGCTGACGCCGTGATAGCGCAGCCGCGAATAGACCAGCCCGTTCGCGACCCGGGTCGGAATGCCGGCCGCCCGGCCCAAAGCGGCGAGCAGCACCGCGGCCTCGGTGCAGTCGCCGGCGCGGCGGCGCATCGTGTCGAGCGCGGAATAATGGCCGCTGAAATCGATCCGGTAGAGATAGGGCCGCGCCCGCTCGAGCAGCAACTCCATCTTGCGCACGCCGGACAGGCTCTGGCGGCCGATCGGCGCCGCGATCGCCCGCAATTCGAGATGGTCGCTTTGCAGCCAGGCGGTCGGCCGCAGCGCGTCGGCGAGATAGGCCGGGTCGCTCGGCAGGCCGGGCCCGCACGCGGCGCAGATGTCGAGCGTGACCCCGCCGGCCGCCGGCGTGACGCGCTGCTCGGCGGTCTGTGGCAGCGCGAAGACCAGCCCCTCTTCATAGGCGAAGCGGTAGCGGATATGGCCACGCGCGGTGGCGTCCGAAATGCGGAAGGGCGAGCGCATCATCGCATTGGGGATCGCCCGATAGGGCGGGTGCGGCCGCAATGCGGTCTCGCGGTCGGTCGGCCGGATCGTCGTGCTGGTGCCGAACATCGGCTGGACGATCTCGGTGACGCGGCGGCGCCCGTCGAGCCGGAGCCGCGCCACCGACCTCAGCTCGCCGCCGTCGTAACGCGTGCGCAAAGCGGTGAAGCCGCCCTGCGCGTCGGGGGCCGAGGCGGGCGCCGGCTCGATCACGACATGCTCCACCGTCCCCGCGCCGAGGTTGAAATTCTCGAATTCCAGGCGCGGGGTGCGGGCCGGATCCCAGCCGGCCAGGAGGCCGCCGCCGCTGTCGAAGCGGACGTCGGCGGGAAGCGGGACGTTCGTGCTGTGCCTGCCGGAATTGGTCTGACGGACGATCTGCGCGCTGCCGGCCTCGATGCGCGCTTCGGTTCGCGTCCAATTGGTGCCGTTCTGCCAATATTCGCTGATCGCAACGGTCCGGCCGGCGCGGTCCTGGCGGACGAGGTTGCGCTCGACGATCCGGGCCGGCGGATGGTCCTGCTCCTGCAGCAGGATTTCCCTGTTCTCGACGATCTCACGGCCGTCGGGGCCCGGCACGATATCCTGCCCGGAATGGCCGATGGTCGCGCCGTCCTGGGCGAGGATGATGTACCAGCTCGTCGGATTCGGCGGCGCGGGCGCCTGCGCGCTCAGCGCCGCGGCACAAGCGGCAATTCCCAATATTCGCCCCATTCGGACCATGGTCGCTCCCTCGGCTGGCGAAAAGGCATAGTCCGTCAGGGGCTTGGCTCCAAGCGGCACCGTCGCGCGCCGCGCAATCTTTGCCGCGCCGCCGTCCCGTTCCGGGCCACGCCTCTTGTTAACCCCGTTCACGGCTCGACAGGCGCGGCGCGGAGGGCCAGTCGGCCCGCCATGGACAGGAAATTCGCGATCACCCTTGCTCTCGCCTGCCTGCTCGTCGCCGCGCCTTTGCCGGCGCCGGGCGCCGCGATGCCGTCGGCGGATTCCGCCCGCGCGGCGCGCTGACGCCGCCTCTCCCTTAACACCGACCGCCGGGCTATAGCCGCGCGGTGCATCGGCTCGCAGCCCTCTTCGCTTTCCTGATCCTGCTGCTCGCGGGCGGCCCCGCCTTCGCCCAGGCAAGCGGGCGGCACATGGAGGTGCGCCTGGTCGCCGAGAGTGCGGCCGTCATGCCGGGCGCGACCGTCACCCTCGCCTTCGTCATGCGCCCGCAGCCCGGCTGGCACGGTTATTGGCGCAATCCGGGCGATGCCGGCGCCGAGCCGCGGGTCGCCTGGCGGCTGCCCGAACGCTGGCAGGCCGGCTCGCTGCTTTATCCGGTGCCGGATCGGCTCAGCGTCGCCGGGCTGATGAACTATGTGTTCGGGCGGGGTTATGCCTTGCTGGTCAGTGTCCGGGTACCGGCCGACGCCGAGCCGGACGTTGTCTTCCCGATCGACGCTCGGCTCGATTATCTGGTCTGCACCAGCGAGGTCTGCGTGCCCGAGACCGCGACGGTGACGGTCCAGCTTCGCACCGGGCCTCCCGGCGCCGCCAATCCAGCTTTCCAGGCCTGGCGCCAGGCGCTGCCGCGCCCGCTTGCCGCCGAGGGCCGGTTCGAGACGGCCGGCGGGCGCATCCGCATCGCTGTTCCGCTGCCCGCCGGCACCGCGCTCGCCGAACCTTATTTCTTTCCGCTGACGACCGACGCGCTCGGCCATTCGGCCGCGCAGACCATCTCGCGCAACGGCGACATGGTGATCGTCGAGACCGCAGCCGGACCGCGCGCGGGGGCGCTCCCGGCGATCGAAGGCGTGCTCGAGATCGCCCCGGACAGGGGCCTGGCGCTCACCGCGCGGCCCGGCGCGGTGCCCGCCGCGACCTCGTCGGCAGGGGCAAGCGAAGGCTCCGGCACCCTGCTGGCCTTGCTCGGCGCGCTGATCGGCGGGCTGATCCTCAACGTCATGCCCTGCGTCTTTCCCATCCTCAGCCTGAAGGCGCTGAGCCTCGCCCGCGCCGGCGGGACCGAGGCCGGCGCGCGGCACGAGGCGCTGGCTTATGCGGCCGGCGTCATCGCGACCTGCCTCGCGCTCGGCGGCCTGCTGCTCGCGCTGCGCGCAAGCGGGGCGGCGGTCGGCTGGGCGTTCCAGCTCCAGGACCCGCGCGTGATCCTGCTGCTGCTGCTCCTGATCACCGCGATCGCGCTCGGCCTCGCCGGCCTGTTTCGCCTCCCCGCTTTCGCCGGCGGCGAAGCGCTCGCGCAGAAAGGCGGGGCGCGCGGCGCCATCTTCACCGGCGCGCTCGCCGCCTTCGTCGCGACGCCCTGCACCGGGCCGTTCATGGGCGCGGCTTTGGGCGCGGCGCTCGTTCTGCCCGCGGTGGGCGCGCTCGCCGTCTTCGCCGGATTGGGGCTCGGCCTGGCGCTGCCGTTCCTGCTGCTCGGGTTCGTGCCCGCCTTGCGCCGGCGGCTGCCGCGGCCGGGGCGGTGGATGGAGACGTTCCAGCGCCTCCTCTCGCTGCCGATGTTCCTGACCGCTTTGGGCCTCGCCTGGATATTGGGCCGCCAGACCGGGGTCGACGGGATGAGCGTCGGCCTCGGCGCCGCTTTGCTGCTCGGCCTCGCTTTGTGGTGGCTCGGGCGCGGCGGTCGCTGGCCGGCGGCGATCCTGCTCGTCGCCGCGATCGCCGCGCCGCTGCTGATCCTGCCGACCGAGCCGCCGGCCTCCGGGCAGGCCGAGGGCCCACTGCCGGCCGAGCGGTTCAGCGAGGCGCGGCTGGCCGAGCTGCGCCGCGCCGGCACGCCGGTCTTCGTCTATTTCACCGCCGACTGGTGCCTGACCTGCAAAGTCAACGAGCGCGGCGCGATGGCCGACGCCGAGGTGGCCGAGGCGTTCCGCGCGGATAACATCCAGGTGCTGGTGGGCGACTGGACCCGCGGCGACCCGGCGATCGGCCGTTTCCTCGAACAACAGGGCCGCTCGGGCGTCCCGCTCTACCTCTATTATGCGCCCGGCCGGGAGGCGGAGGTGCTGCCGCAGCTGCTCACTGTGAGCCGCCTGACCGGGCTCTGATGGGGACAGTTACTTCTCCGCACGGCAGTTCAGGACTGTCGCCGCCGTGCGGAAAAGTAACTGTCCCCTTTCCTACCGCCGCTCCCAGACCTTGACGCCGCCGAGATAGGTCTCGGTCACCTGGGTCTCGCGGATCTGGGCGGCGGTCGCGCCCTCGAAGATGTCGCGGTCGATGAAGACGAAGTCGGCCATGCGCCCGACCTCGAGCGTGCCGAGCCGGTCCTCGGCGAAGCCGGCAAAGGCGGCGCCGCGGGTGAAGGCGGCGAAGGCCTGCTCGAGCGACAATTTCTGCTCGGGCAGCCAGCCGCCGGGGGGCTGGCCCTGCGCGTCCTCGCGGCTGATCGCGGCGGCGAGGCCGGGGAAGGGGTTGGGGCTCTCGACCGGGAAATCGGAGCCGAACGCCAGCGGCACGTTGTTGGCCAGCATCGCGCGCCAGGCGTAGGACCCACGCAGCCGCTCGATCCCCATCCGCGCCTCCGCCATCCGCCAATCGGACGTCTCGTGGGTCGGCTGCATCGAGGCGATGATGCCGTGGCGGCCGAAGCGCGGCAGATCGGCGGGATCGACGATCTGGGCATGCTCGATCCGCCAGCGCCGGTCGCCGCCATAGGTCAAGGCGAGCTCCTCGATCGCGCCCAGCAATTCCGCATTGGCCTGGTCGCCGATGGCGTGGACCGCGACCTGGAAATGGTCCATCGCCGCCCGGCTCATCAGATTCTTGAGGATCGTGTCGCTCATCAGAGGCAGGCCGCGCTGGCCGGGCGCGTCGCGATAGGGCGTCTTGAGCCAGGCGCCGCGCGAGCCCAAGGCGCCGTCCAGGTAGAGCTTCACGCCGACCATCCGGAGGCGCCCGTCATAGAGCCAGGGCGTCGGCCCGGTGCCGGCGATGGCGAGCAGATTGTCGATCCCCGAGGCGTAGGAAAGGATGCGCAGGTTGAGCCGCCCGGCGTCGCCGGCGCGGCGCATCACCGCCCAATCCTCGGCGCTCGTCCCCATGTCCGCCACCGTCGTGAGTCCATATGAAAGCAATCTCTCCTGAGCCCGCGCCAACGCCCGGTCGCGAGTGATCGGCAGCGCCGGCGGCACCGCGCGCTCCACCAGGCTCATCGCCGCGTCGACGAAGATGCCGCTGGGCGCGCGCCCGGTCCGCTCGATCCGGCCGCCGCTGGGCGCCTGGGTGGCGGCATTGATGCCCGCCTCGCGCATCGCCATGCCGTTTGCCCAGCCGGCATGGCCGTCGACCCGCTCGAGCCAGACGGGGCGGTCGCCGACCGCGGCGTCGAGGTCGGCTGCGGTCGGGAAGCGGCCCAGCCCCCAGCGCTCCTGGTTCCAGCCGCGGCCGACGATCCAGCGCGGGGTCGGGTTGGCGGCGGCGTAAGCGGCGATCCGCGCCTGCGCCTCGGCCAGCGAGCTGGTGTCGCTCAGGTCGAGCTGGAGCGCGCCCATGCCGAGCCCCATGACGTGGCCGTGGGCGTCGATCAGGCCCGGGATCAGCGTCCTGCCGCGGCCGTTGAGCAGGAAGCGCGGCCGCTCGGGCCGGCGGTCGCCGCGCTGGTAGAGCTGGCGCACGCGTCCGTCGTCGCCGACCCACAGGCCGTTGAAGCGGAACAGGCGCCCGTCCTCGCGCAACGTATAGCCGTTGACGTTGTCGACCAGCACGTCGGCGGCGGCGGGGGTGGCGACGAGGGCGAGGAGCGCGATCAGGAAGCGGAGCATAGGCGGGCGATAAGGCTTGTTTGCGCGTCGCGCCAGATGGTTCAGGGCCCGAAGGTGGGGTCTGAGGCGCTTCGCGGTCGGCCACCTCCGGTAGGAAGTTCGAGCCCTCTCGTCCCAGCATGGAACGCAGCCCCAAGTCGCGCCGTTTCGACTTCCCAACCCGCGCCCCGAAGATCATAAAGACGGGCGGGCAAGAGATGTCCGGTGGAGTCGACTTGAGCGCACCTTTCCGCTTTCCGCGTTTCTTCGTGACCACGCCCTCGCCATGCCCCTATCTCGCGGGCAAGACCGAGCGGAAGGTGTTCACCGAGCTTACCGGCGCGCACGCCGGCGACCTCAACGACGCGCTCGGCCGAATCGGCTTCCGGCGCAGCCAGAACGTGGCCTACCGCCCGTCCTGCCTCGACTGCGCCGCCTGCATCTCGGTCCGCGTCGTCGCCGGCCAGTTCCAGCCGAGCGCGACCCAGCGCCGCGTCCTCAAACGCAACCTCGACCTCGAGGTCATTGCCTGCAAGCCCTGGGCGACCGAGGAGCAATACGAGCTGCTGCGCCGTTATCTGCGCGCCCGCCATCCCGAGGGCGGCATGGTCGAAATGGACGAGCATGATTTCTCGGACATGGTCGAGCAGAGCCCGGTCAAGACCTATATCGTCGAATATCGCGAGCCGGCGGTGGACGGAATTCCCGGTCGCCTGGTCGGCGCCTGCCTGACCGACCAGCAGGCCGACGGCCTCTCCATGATCTACAGCTTCTTCGAGCCCGACAAGGCTCGCCGTTCAGGCCTCGGCACCTACATCATCCTCGACCATATCGTCCGCGCCGGGCGGGCGGGCCTCCCTTACGTCTATCTCGGCTATTGGGTCGAGGAGGCCAAGCGGATGGCTTACAAAGCCAAGTTCCGCCCGCTCGAAAAGCTCGGCCCCGGCGGCTGGCATCTGTTCGACCCCGAGCAGCGCGAGCTGCCGCTGGCTTAGCGGCCAGGCCCGTCATTTCGAGGAGCGAAGCGACGAAGCAATCCATGCAGCGTCTCCGCCCCGCTGGATTGCTTCGCTGCGCTCGCAATGACGAAGGAGGCGCGGGCTATTGCGCTTCGGCGAGCGCGGCGGCTTTCTTGGCTTCGGTTTCTGCGCGCATCCGGCCGGTCCGCTCGACCCGCGCGGCCATCTGCTCCCACGCCTCGGCGGCGCGCAGGCAGCGGTCGCGGACGTTCTGGAGCGGAGTCTGGGCGGCGTCGCGGCGCGCCTCGGCAGCGCGCTCAAGATAGAATTCGTGGTGGGTCGACATTGAGAATCCTGATTCCAAGGGGATTGCCCATCAATAGGGACTTAGGCCGAAAATCGCAACTCGCGGCTAGTCTTCCTGGGGTATAAGCGCGGCGAGCTTCTTCGGCGCGACGGCGCGATAGCTCTCCGCGACCCACCTTTTGAGCAGGTCGAGATCGGGCGCCTCGCCGGCGGCGAAGCGGCAGGAAATCCACCCCGACCGGCCCAGCCCGTAGCCGGCCGCTTCGGCGAAATCGAACACCAAAGCGAAGTCGCGGCTGACCGGCAGCTTGACCGTCATGCTCAGCGCGCCGCCGGTCGTGTCGAGCCAGGCGAACGTCTTGCCGCGCACCTTCAATGCGGTGTGTCCCCAGGGGAAGTCCTCCTGCGCCTCGGGGAAGGCGAGGCCGTGGCGCCGCAGGGCCGCGAATGGAGTCATACGGGGTCAGTCGAGCTCCGCCATGAACGGCGGATTGGGGATGGTCGCAGCGGCGTCGGCGAGGAGACCGCCCCAGCGCTCGGAAAGGTCGTCGAAATAGGGATCGTCGATCGCGATCCGCCGCGTCAGCACCTTCGATCCCGGCGCGGAGGGCATCACCATCAGGTCGAGCGGCCGCCCGACCGCGAGGTTGGAGCGGATCGCCGCGTCGAACGAGAGGAAGCCGATCTTCATCGCTTCGCCGAGCGGCGTTCCGCCGTGGATGCTGCGGTCGAGCATTGGCTTGCCATATTTGGTCTCGCCGATCTGAAAGAACGGCTTGTCGGGCTTGCACTCGATGAAATTGCCGGCCGCGTAGATCAGGAAGAGCGCCGGCGGCGCCTCGCCGATCCGGCCGCCGAGCAGGATCGAGGCGGAGCCGCTGATCTTGATCGAAGCGAGCGCCTTGCCGACCGTCTGGTTGGCGAGCTGCATCGCCTCGCCGACCAGCTGGGCGGCGCGGAACATGCTGGTCGGCGAGGCGATGGTCCGCATCAGCGCCTCGTCCTCGCCGGTGGGCAGGCCCTGGCGCAGCAGGCTGATCACCGTCTGCGAGGTGGAGAGATTGCCGGCCGAGGCGGCGTAGATGCAGCGGTCGGACGCGTCGGCGAGGCAGTGGAGCTTGCGGAACGAGGAGATGTCGTCGACGCCGGCATTGGTGCGGGTGTCGGCGATCATGATCAGTCCGGCGTCGAGCAGCATGCCCAGGCAATAGGTCATCGACTCTCCTCAGCTTTGCGACTGGGACTGCGCCTGCGTTTCGCTGACCGCCACCTCTACCGCCAGTTCCTCCGCGCCGCCACCCGAACGTGCGCCGGCGACCGGCGCCGCGTCGCGATAGTCGAGGCCGCAGGCGACGCGGACATAGGCGTCGTCGGCCGAAATGCCGTTGGTCGGATCGAACGCGACCCAGCCGAGATCGCCGACCCAGGCCTCGGCCCAGGCGTGCGCCGCCTCCTGGACGTGGGCGCCGTCGCGGCGGAACAGGTGTCCCGAGACGTAGCGCGCCGGGATACCGAGCACGCGCGCCGCGGCGATGAACATATGCGCGAAATCCTGGCAGACGCCGTGGCCGGCAGCGGCCGCCTGCTCGGCGCTGGTGTCGGTCCGCGTCGCGCCGGTGTCGAACCGCATCGTTTCGAACAGGCGGTGATTGAGGTTGTGGAGCCGGCCGAGCGCGAGATCCGGGCCGGCGTCGATCGACCGGGCCAGCGCGATCAGCGCCGGCCCCGCCTGGGTCAGCGGCGTGGCGCGGCAGAAGATCTGCGCCGGCAAATCGTGCGGCAGGCCCTGGACGACGCCGGCGCGGTCCTCGGTCAGCACGCGGCCGTTGACCGACACCGACAGGCGCGAGACCGGCTTGTCGACGTAGAGCATGTGGGTGACGTTGCCGTAGCCGTCGCGGCCTTCGCGCAGACGGGCGTCAACATCGACGTCAATCCGCCAGTCGAGCACGTTCTGGCCGGCGAAGCTCGACGGCGTCGCCCGCAGCAGCTGGATGATCCCGCGCGCCGGCCGGGCATAGGAGTAGGTCGTGACGTGGCGCACCGCGAGCTGCATCAGCCGAACCGGAACTGGCCGGCGATCGCCGCGCCGATCGCGTTGTTTTCGCGGACGTAGGCGTGCAGCCATTCGTGCAGGCCGCGCTGGAAGATCGTGTCGACGTCGAGCTCCTGGAGCCTGGACAGGCGCTGGCGGGCGAGCCGGTCGGCGGGTCCCTGGCGGCCGGAGCGAGCGCCGAACTCGCCGAGCAGGCCGATCGTTTCCTCGGCCGCCCAGGCGAGCGAGCGCGGCAGCTCGCGGCGGAAGATCAGCATGTCGGCGACCAGCCACGGCCTGAGCGCTTCGCGGTAGAGATGGCGGTAGGCGGTCTTGGCCGAGACGATCTGGAGGATCGTCGTCCACTGGTCGCGGTCGAGCGCGCCGCCGACCTCCTGGCCCTCCGGAAGGAGCAGATAATATTTGACGTCGAGCAGCCGCGCGGTGGCGTCGCCGCGCTCGATCATCGAGCCCAGCCGCATGAACCAATAGCCTTCGTTGCGCAGCATCCGCGCGAGCGCGCCCTCGAAGCCGCGCAGCTCTGCCTTCAGCTCCTCGGCGAGGTTCAAAGTCGCCTGAACGCTGCCCGGGCTGGTGCGGCTGTGGATGATCAGCCAGACGCGGTTGATCGCCTCCCAGCCTTCGCGGGTGAGCGCGGTGCGCGCCGCCCGGGCATTGTCGCGCGCGGCAGTGATGCAGGTGCGGATCGAACTCGGATTGTCGGCGCTGAGCGCGAGGAAGCGCCGCGCGCCATAGCCCTCCTTGCCGGTGTCGAGCGGCGGCGCGCCGACCACGGCGAGGGCGCTCGCCCAGGCCCGCTCGACATGGGCGTGGCCGCCCAGCGCGGCGAGCCGGATCGTCGCCTCGACCAGGCGGGTGGTGAATTCGGCGCGCTCCATGTAGCGGCCGATCCAGTAGAGGCTGGCGGCGGTGCGCGACAGCATCAGGCGGCTCCGTCCGGCGCCTCGGCGGCGAGGACGAAGCTGTCCTTGGTGCCGCCGCCCTGGCTCGAATTGACCACCAGCGAGCCCTTGCGCAGCGCGACCCGGGTCAGGCCGCCCGGAACGATGGTGACCCCGCCCGCGCCGGTCAGCACGAACGGCCGGAAATCGGCGTGGCGCGGCGACAGGCCGTTCTCGCACAAAGTCGGCACCGTCGAGAGCGGCAGCGTCGGCTGGGCGATATAGCGTTCGGGCTCGGCTTCGAGCCGGGCGCGGAACCCCTCGATCTCCTTCTTCGACGCGGTCGGGCCGACCAGCATGCCATAGCCGCCCGAGCCGTCGACCACCTTGACCACCATTTTGTCGAGATTGGCGAGCACGTGCCTCAGCGCCTTGGGGTCGCGGCAGCGCCAGGTCTCGACATTCGGCAGCCTGGCCTCCTCGCCGGTATAATAGCGGACGATCTCGGGCATGTAGGAATAGATCGCCTTGTCGTCGGCGATGCCGGTGCCGGGCGCGTTGACCAGGGTGACGTTGCCGGCAAGGTAAGCGGCCATCAAGCCCGGCACGCCGAGCAGCGAATCGGGGCGGAAGACGAGCGGATCGAGATAAAAGTCGTCGACCCGCCGGTAGATGACGTCGACCCGCATCCGCCCGTCGATCGTCTTCATCCAGACAATGTCGTCGTCGACCTCGAGGTCACGCCCCTCGACCAGCTCGATCCCCATATTGTCGGCGAGGAAGCTGTGCTCGTAGAACGCCGAATTGTGGTGGCCGGGCGTCAGCAGCACGCAGCGCGGCTCGCGCGCCCCTTCCGGCGCGACCGAATAGAGCGTCTCGCGCAATATCTCGGGATAGGAATCGACCGGCCGGACCGGGAAGATGTCGAACAATTCCGGGCAGAGCCGCAGCATCGCGTCGCGATTCTCGATCATGTAGGAGACGCCCGAGGGCGTGCGCACATTGTCCTCGAGCACGTAGAATTCGTCGGGGCCGGTGCGAATCAGGTCGATCCCGCAAATATGGGCGTAGACGCCGTGCGGCGGCCGCGATCCGGCGCAGGGGATGCAGAATTGCGGGTTGGTGAGGACGATGTCGGCGGGGACGATGCCGTCGGCGAGGATCTTCCGCGCCCCGTAGACGTCGTCGATAAAGGCGTTGATCGCGCGGACGCGCTGCTCGAGCCCGGCCGACAGCCGCGCCCATTCGCCGGCCGAGAAGATCCGCGGCACGATGTCGAACGGAATGATGCGCTCGGCCGATTCCTCCTCGCCATAGACGGAAAAGGTGATGCCGAGGCTGCGGAACGCGGTCTCGGCCGCCTGCTGTCGCCGGGCGAGCTCGGCCGGCGGCGTGTCGGCAAGCCAGCGGGCGAGCGGCGCGAAGCCGTCGCGCGCCCGGCTGCGGCTGCTCCCCCATAGCTCGTCGAACGCTTTGCCTTCGGCCATCGCCCCTCGCTCGGCGGTCGACGGCCCGGCGCCGCCCTCGGCAACAATGCACGAAAGGGCGAAAAGCGCCAATGGCGATGGACGAGGGCGGCCGGCGGCGGTAATCGTTACGGCATGACAACGGAACTCACCGTCCTCGCCTGGGGCTGCGTTCTTGCGCTGCTCCACGTTTTCGCCGCGGCCCAGGTCAAGACCCGCCAATACGGCACCGCCTGGAATCTGGGCGCGCGCGACGAGGAATTGCCGCCGGCGCGGCCGATCGTCGGCCGGCTGGCGCGCGCCCAGGCGAACTTCTTCGAGACCTTCCCGGTGATGGTGGCGGCGGTGCTGATCGTCTCGGCTGCCGGCCTGACCAACCGCTGGACGGCGATGGGGGCGCTGCTCTGGCTCGGCGCGCGCGCCGTCTATCTGCCGCTCTACGCGCTGGGCGTGCGCTATCTGCGCTCGCTCGCCTGGGCAGTCGCCCTGGCCGGCATCGTCATGGTCCTGTGGTCCGCGCTCGCCGCGACCTTCTGATACAAATTACTGCCGGCGCAACCGGCTCATCACATTGATCTGAATCGGAAAATCGGCCAGTAGGCAGGAGGCGGCATTGCCCGCCATTGCCCAGCGGGGAACCGCGCTGACCACCACGGATTTCATCGTCATCTAATTGATGCTGACCTAGGAAAAGCGCATGCCCGGCTATCCAGCTCTGGTCGATCTCACCTTCGCCGACAGCTTCGGTTTCGTCCTGCGGGGCCAGAACCCCGGCGACGATGCCGGCTTCGCCGTCTCCGCGGCCGGCGACGTCAATGGCGACGGTTATGCCGACTTCATCGTCGGCGCCCCGGAGCAGGGAGCGGGCGGTTCGGCCTATATCGTCTTCGGCAAGGCGAGCGGGTTCACCACGACCTTCCTCGGTTCGCTGACCCCGGCGGATGGATTCCGGATCGACGGGGAAGGCACGGGCGACATGGCGGGGATCAGCGTATCCTCGGCCGGCGACATCAACAATGACGGCTATGACGACCTCATCGTCGGCGCCGATCATCTGGGCACCAACGACCAGGGCGCCGCCTATGTCCTGTTCGGCAAGGCCAGCGGATTCGCCAACATCTCGCTGGCGACGCTCGCGCCCGCCGACGGCTTCAAGATCCAGGGCAATGGCGGCATCGGCCGGCTCGGCCACAGCGTCGCTTCCGCCGGCGACATCAACAATGACGGCTATGACGACATCATCATCGGCGCGCCGGACGGCAATGCGCGCAATTCGGGAACCGCCTATCTCATCTTCGGCAAGGCGAGCGGCTTCGGGACGATCGACGTCACCGCCCTCGCCCCGACGGACGGCTTCTCCATCACCGGCGCCATCGCCTACGACCGGCTGGGGATGAGCGTTTCCGCCGGCGACATCAACAATGACGGCTATGACGACCTCATCCTCGGTGCGCCCTTCCACGACTCGGGGGGAACCGACGCCGGCGCCGTCTTCGTGCTGTTCGGCAAGGCGGCCGGATTCGCGCCGGTCGACCTGGCGACGATCACCCCCGCGGACGGATTCAAGATCCAGGCAAGTTCGGCGTTCATCAATGCGGGCACCGCCGTCTCCACGGCCGGCGACTTCAATGGCGACGGCTATGACGACCTGATCATCGGCGCGCCGAAGCTGAGCCGCACCGGCAATTCGAGCACCGGCGAGGCCTATCTGGTGTTCGGCAAGGCCAGCGGTTTCGGCACGATCGACCTGGCGGCGCTCACGCCCGCCGACGGCTTCAAGATCATCAATTCCGGCCAGTTCGATTTTGCCGGCGCCGCCGTCTCAAGCGCCGGCGACATCAACAATGACGGCTATGACGACCTGCTCGTCGGCGTCCCGGGCGCCGATTCGGACGGCAACGACGCCGGCGAGGTCTTCGTCCTGTTCGGCAGGGCGAGCGGGTTCGGCCCGGTCGATCTCACGCTGCTGACCGCGACCGAGGGTTTCAGGATCCGGGGCGACGCCACCGGCGACGATGCCGGCACCGGCGCCGCCGCCGCCGGCGACATCAACAATGACGGCTTCGACGACATCATCGTCGGGTCGCCCGATGCCCTCCCCTCCCACGAGGGCGCCGCCTATATCATCTTCGGCCGCTCCACCGCCGGCACCCCGGCTTTGGACAATGGCGCGACCGACAGCCGCTACTCCGCAACCTACACCGAGGACGGGGCCGCGGTCGCGATCACGGCCAGCGACGTTGTCGTGACCTCGGGGACTCAGATCAACTCGATGACGGTCACCGGCGGCTTTATGACCTTGGACGGTTCGCCTCCCGCCGGGATCACCGCGAGCGGCGTCGGCACCGGGACGATAACCTTTACCGGCAGCGCCTCGAACGCGGATTATGCATCCGCGCTGGCGCTGGTGCGATTTTCCCTCCCGGGCGACAATCCGACCAACTTCGGCGCCAATCCGAGCCGAATTGTCCAGATCTCGGTCGATGCGGGATTGGGCCCGCAGCTGATCGGCGTCACCAACGTCGCGATCACCGGGATCGACGATCCGCCGGTGGCGCGCGACGACGATTTCGGAACGCTCGAAAATGCCAACCTGACCGGGAACGTCTTCCCCAATAACGGGCATGGCGCCGATTCCGACCCCGACACGACGGGGCCGTTGACCGTCACGGCGGTGAACGGCTCGATGGCCAATGTCGGCGTTTCGTTCCTGCTTCCCTCCGGCGCGATCCTGAGGCTCAACTCGAACGGCAGCTTCACCTGGGAGCACAACAATGCCTTCCTCTCGACGCCCGCGCCCGGCTCCGGGGCGGTCAACCAGCCCGCCTTCGACCAATTCAACTATACCTTGACGGGCGGCAGCACGGCGACGGTGAGGTTGACGATCACCGGGGTCGACAGCGCCGATTTCCTGATCGGCCCGGCGGGCCCCAATACGCTGACGGGCGGGAACAGCAGCGACACCTACCTGCTCGATCATCCCGACGATGTCGTCGTCGAAACGGTCAACGGCGGCACGCGCGACGTGATCTACGCGCAGACCTCCTACAAGCTGGGCCCGAATGTCTATGTCGAGGTGCTGTCGGCCTCCGACCAATCCGGCACCGCGCCTTTGGAGCTGGTCGGCAACGCGCTCAACCAGGAGATTTACGGCAATGCCGGCGCCAATTTCCTCGAGGGCGGCGGCGGCACCGATTATCTGATCGGGCTCGGCGGCAACGACACCTATCTGGTCGGGCCGGGCGCCAGCGTCGTCGAGAGTGTCGGTGGCGGCAGCCGCGACGTGATCTACACGCCGGGCGATTATGTGATGACGGCCGGCGTCGATGTCGAGGTCCTGTCCTCGTCGAACCAGTCCGGGACCAACGCGCAGACCCTGGTCGGCAACGGCATCGCGCAGGAGATTTACGGCAGCAATGGCGCCAATTTCATCGACGGCGGCGGCGGCGCGGATTTCCTCTCGGG
>JAXDPI010000034.1:0-121281 GCA_034668465.1 Sphingomonadales bacterium | reverse complement strand
GCCGCAGGCCGGGCTGGTTGCCCGGACAAGCCGACCGACGTAGCCGGCGGCCTTCTCCGGGCGACCGCGACGCGGCGGGCCGCTTTTGGGCCAGGGCTACGTCCCTCGTCGGTCATGATGCGTCAGCATCGCTCCCTCCTCGCTCCTTGCCCTGACCCAAAATCGGCTCCGTCACGACCGTTGCGGGTATTGAGTGCGGACCCTCGCCCGCCGGATCAGGCCCCGTCCAGCAGCGCTTCCGCCTTGGCGATGCTGTCGGGGCGGCCGATGTCGAACCACAGGCCCTGGTGGACCGCGCCGAAGCAGCGCCCGGCCGCGATCGCCCGGTCCCAGAGGATGTTGGTCGAGAAGGGGCCCGCGGGCAGCTCGCCTTCGAACAGCCGCTTGGCGAGGATCTGGATGCCGGTGAAGACGAACGGCGCGACCCCGTTCGCCTTGCGCCGCTTGAGCGCGCCGGCGGCGCTCATGTGGAAATCGCCGCGGCCATTGTGGCAGTAAGCGCGCGCCAGCGGCACCAGCAGCAGCAGCGCGTCCATCCGCGCCGCATCCCAATTGGAGGCGAGCAGGCGCAGCGTGTCGAGCGGCCCGTCGACCCACAGATTGTCGGAATTGACGACGAGGAACGGATCGGCGTCGATCAGCGGCAGCGCCCGGGCCAGGCCGCCACCCGTCTCGAGCAGTTGCTTGCGCTCATCGGACACTGAGATTTCAATGCCTTCGACGCGGTTGTTGAGATGTGCCTCGAGCGGACCCGCGAGGTAGTGGACGTTGACCACCGCTTTCTCGACCCCCGCCGCTCGCAGCCGGTCGAGCGCATGGTCGATCAGCGCGCGGCCCGCCACTTCGACCAGCGGCTTGGGCCGGGTCGCGGTCAGCGGCCGCATCCGCTTGCCGAGCCCGGCCGCCATCACCATCGCCGTCTTGGGCACCGCCGCGCCCGGATCGGGCCGCAGCGCGAGCGGCTTGCGGTGGCGGCTCACGCGCCCGCCGCCCGCCGGCAGGCCGCGCCGCGCTTGTCCGCCGGCACGTGGCGGTCGAACCATGCGCGCACCGGCGCCAGCGACGGATAAGCGAGATCGCGCTCGAGCAGGCCCCACATGCGCGGCTGCAAGGCGGTGTAATGAGGCTTGGAGTCGCGCTTCCACAAGCGGGTGAAGATGCCCAGGATACGGGTGTTGCGCTGCGCGGCGAGCGCCCAATAAGCACGTTCGAACTCAGGTCTTTGACTCGATTCTCTCATATAACGTGCGAGCATTGCGTGCTCGATTTCGGGGCTGACGTCGCGGCGCGCATCCTCGAGCACGGAGGCGAGGTCGTAGGCGGGATGGCCGATCACCGCATCCTGGAAATCGAGCAGCCCGAAATGGCGGATGCCGGTGCGCCCGGCGACGAGCATGATATTCTCGGCATGATAATCGCGCAGCACGGTGACCGGTCCCAGCCCGTCGCCGGCGACCGGCGCGAGCACCGCGCGCCACGCGGCGCGATAGGCCTCGACATCGACGTCGAGGCCGAGCGCCGCGCAATACCAGTCCGGGAAGAGCTCGAGCTCGTCGAGCCACTGGTCGAGCCCGTGCGGCCTGAGGCCCGGCATCGGCGGACGGGCGTGAAGATGGACGAGAAGATCGACCGCCAGCGCGTAAAGCTCCGCCTCGCGCTCGGGCGCCGCGTCGAGCGCCTCGCGCAGCCGGTCGTCGCCGAAATCGTCGATCAAGAGCAGGCCGGCGTCGAGGTCGCGGGCGAGGATGGCGGGCGCCGACAGCCCCGCCGCCGCGAGCCACTCCGCGGCGGCGACGAACGGGCGCGGATCCTCGTGCGGCGGCGGCGCGTCCATCAGCACGACGCGCTCCCCGCCGCGATGGACCCGGAAATAACGGCGGAAGCTGGCGTCGCCGGCGAGCGGCCGGATCTCGGCTCCGTCCCAGCCGTGCGCGGCGAGGAAGCCCGGCGCTGCGGCGGGGGGAATCATCGGGGCGGCCATCTTTCCCCCCAAGCGGGCGGCACCGAGGCTGTCAAGGCGCGGCCAGTGCCGTCCGCCGCCAAAGTGAGGCGCAGCGCGTCGGGCCACAAGGCGGGCAGCCGTTCGGGCCATTCGATCACCAAAGCGGCTTCCCCCCGCGCCTCGCCGAGGCCGATCTCCTCGAGTTCGGAGGGATGCTCGATCCGGTAGAGATCGACATGCCAGACCGGGATATTCGTGTCGGGCGGGGCATAGGCCTGGACGATCGGGAAGGTCGGGCTGGCGACGTCGCCCATATGGCCGAGCGCGCGCAGCAGCCCGCGCGCCAGCGTCGTCTTGCCCGCGCCGAGCGGGCCGAACAAGGCGATCACGTCGCCTTGGCGCAACCGCGCCGCGAGCGCCGCGCCGAACGCCTCGGTCGCCTCGGCATCTGCCAGCCGGATCACCATGGCTATTCGGCGACGCGCGCCGCGGCATAATCGGCGCGCTGCCCGGCGGTGCGCGGCAGCCGGATGGTGACGGTGGTCCCCTCGCCCGGCCGCGACTGGAGCTGGATCGTGCCGCCATGCGCCTCGACGAACTGGCGGGCGAGCGGCAGGCCGAGGCCGACCGCGGCCTGCTCCTCGCCGCGGCCCTCGGCGGTGCGCTGGAAGCGATCGAACACCCGGTCCTGATCGGCCGCGGCGATGCCGCGGCCATTGTCCGAGACGATGATCCGCGCCGCGTCGCGGCCGCCCTCGGCGCGAAGCAGCACCCGCCCGCCCGGATCGGTGTAGACCAAGGCGTTGCGCAGCACGTTGCCGACCGCCTGGCGGAGGCGGCGCCGATCGCCGGTGACGATGCCGATCGAAGGCTTGACCTGCACGACCAGCTCCACCCCCTGCCGCTCGGCGAGGCCCCTCACCTCCTCGGCCAGCTCGCCGCACAGGTCGGCGAGCTCGACCTCCTCCTCGGCGAGCAGCAGCCCGCCGGTGTCGCTCTGGGTGAGGTCGAGCACATTGTCGATCAGCACGCCGAGCCGGGCGACGCTGTCGAGGATCGCGGCGACATAGTCGCCCGCCACCGGCGACAGCTCGCCGGCATAGCCCGACGACATCATCTCGGCGAAGCCGGCGATCGAGGTCAAGGGCGTACGCAGCTCGTAGCTCATGTTGGAGACGAAGGCGGTCTTGAGCCGGTCGGCCTCCTCGAGCGCCTCGTTGCGGTCGCGCAGCGCCGCCTCGACCTTGCGGCTGTCGGAGATGTCGAGCATCGTGAACAAAGCGTTGCCGTCCGGCAGCGGCACCGCGGCGAACTCGAACTCGCGCCCGTCGAGCATCGACACCCGGCCCGACCTTTGCTTGCGCTCGACCGTCGCGCTGCGGACCAGCTCGCGGACCAGCCCGGCATGGCTGGCGCGCTTCAGCTTCGCGGCGAGGTGCGGCGCGAGCGCGTCGACCCGCGGGTGGCTGGCGAGCTGCTCCTCCTCGAAGCCCCACAATTCCTTGAACCGGTTGTTCCACAGGTTGAGCCGGCCGTCCGACGCGAACACGCCGACCGCCTCGAACAGATTGTCGAAGGTCGCGGTGCGCACCCGGAGCAAGGTATCGCGCGCCGAGGCGAGCTGGATCTGCTCGGTCCGGTCCTCGAAGATGGTCAGCAGGCCGCCGTCCGGCAGCGGCTGGGCGACGACCCGCAAATGCTTGCCGCCGGGCAGCAGCCAATCCTCCTCGTCGGCCGCCAGGCCGCTGGTGAACCAGGCGCGATGCGCCTCCTTCCAGTCGGGAAAGTCGCGCACTTCGGGCAAATTGCCCGCCTCGCGCATCGCGTCGATCACGCGGTCGAACTCGGGCCGGTCGGCGAGGAACTCGGCGGTCAGCGAGAACAGGCGCGCGAACGGCTGGTTGAAGAAGATCAGGCTGCGGTCGCGGCCGAACTGGGCGACGCCCGCCGACAGGCGGTCGAGCATGTCGCGCTGGGCGCGGACGAACCGGTTCAGCTCGGCCCGCGCCTGCTCCTGGTCCTCGACGTCGATCGCATAGCCGGCGACGCCGTTCGGCCCGAGCGGGATTTCGACCACCTGCATCATCCGCCGCTCGCCGGCGACGGTGGCCGGGACGGTCCGGAACGAGGCCTGTTGCTGGTCGCGCACCTGGGCCGCGTCGGCGCGCGGGCTGCGGCCGTCGGCTTCGTCGATCAGCTCGATCTCCTGCGCGACGACCGAGCCCGCATCCGCGCCCTCGACCGCCTCGACATAGGCGCCGTTGACCATCACCAAGTTGAGGTCGGGGCCGCGGTGCCACATCGGGAAGGGCGCCGCTTCGATCAGGCCGGACAGGGCCTCGAGCGCCTCGGAGCGGCGCTGGAGCTGGGCGGCTACCCGGGCCGCATCCTCCTCGGCGGCGGTGACGTCGAGGAACCAGAGCAGCGTCGCGCGTTCCGCAAAGCCGGCCGGCGCCGGCCCGCCGTCGACGCGGAAGATGCGGGCCGAGCCGGCCGGCCGCACGGTCAGGGTGAAGCGCCCGCCCGACGCCGCCTCGGCGAGGTGCCCGCCAAGGCCGGCCGCCGCCTCGAGCGGAAACGGCGCATCCTCGCCGAACAAGGCGAGCCAGCGCGGCGGCAAGGCGGCGAGGCCGAGCGCTCCCGCGAGCCGGTCGGGGCCGCTGATCGTCCCGTCCGCCGCGACCACCAGCGGCATCGCCGGGCCGGCCTGGAGCAGGGCGGCGAGACGGACATTGTCGTCGATCACCGCGCGGGCCGCGCTCTCGCGCCGCGCCGCCCTTATCGCGGCCCAGAGCGCGACCGCGAGCCAGATTCCGGCGGCGAGCGCCACGATCGCGGTCAGCAGAGGGGTGAAGGCCGGCATCGCGCCTGTCTAGGGTCCGTACCCGATACCCGCAACGGTCGTGACGGGCTTGCGGAAGCCGGGCCGTGAAATCGGCCCGATCGCGGCTGTTCGCAGCCGCCCGGAACATGTTGCAAAACGGCTACACTTACTGAACTTTCGATGAATAACCCCATGATCCTCTTGAATGATCGGGCCAAGTCGGCTGAGGCTTGACCCCTGCCTGTCCCACACCCTGCACCCGTGGTCGGCGTTCTCTATGGGGGAGAATAGAAGATGAAGAAGTTCGGTTTGCTCAGCACGACCACGATCAGCTCTGCTGCGCTCTTTGGCCTCTCGCTCGCTTTTGCGTCGCCGGCCCAGGCTCAAAATACTCCCGACGAGTGCACGCCGGAAGAGGCTGCGGCGGGAAGCTGCCAGCCCACCCAGGCCGCGCAGTCGTCGGATAACGCCATCCTGGTGACCGGCTCGCGTATCCGCAGGCCGAATATCGAATCGAACGTGCCGATCGTGTCGGTGACCGCCGACGATCTGCAGGGCGGCGACCCCAATGTCGGCGACGCGTTGAACGACCTTCCGTCGCTCCGCTCGACCTTCAGCCAGTCCAACTCGGTCCGCTTCATCGGCACCACCGGCCTCAACGTCCTCGATCTTCGCGGCCTCGGCACGGCCCGCACCCTGGTGCTGGTCAACGGCCGCCGTCACATCACGGCGAGCCCCGGCGACTTCCTGGTCGACATCAACACGATCCCGAACGACCTCATCGAGCGGGTCGACGTCATCACGGGCGGCAGCTCGGCGGTCTACGGCTCGGACGCCGTCGCCGGCGTCGTCAACTTCGTCCTCCGCCGCGACTTCGACGGCCTCCGCATTCGCGGCCAGGGCTCGGTTTCGCAGCAGGGCGATCGCGGCATCCAGTTCGTCTCGCTGACCGCCGGCCGCAATTTCTGGGACGACCGCGCCAACATCGCGATCAACCTCGAATATGTGAACGCCGAGGGGCTCTACTTCAACCAGCGTCCCGAGCTGACCGGCTCCTATGACGGCCGCTGCCAGTTCAACGCCTCCGAGTTCACCACCGCTCCCGGCCAGATCCCGGCCGAGCCGCAGTCGGGCGACGGCGTCCCCGACCAGACCTTCCTCTGCAACGTCCGCAACAGCGGCATTTCGAACGGCGGCACGGTTCCGGCCCTCGCCACCGCGGCGCAGTGCCAGAGCGCGGCCTTCGGCCCCGGCGGCGCGAGCGCCGCCATCGGCACCGCCCGCTGCCTCAATCCGGGCACCATTCTCGGCCAGCCGCGGCTGTTCCGTTTCAACGAGCGCGGCGTGCTGACGCAGGACGTGCCCTGCGCCGACTTCCGTCCGTTCGGTTCGGGCAACATCGTCTCCTGCCCGAACAGCACGGTTCCGGGCGCGACGTTGCGCAACACCGGCATGATCGCGCCGGGCCTCGACCGCTACACGGCCAATATCCTGATGCACTTCGACGTATCGGACGGGTTCCGTCCGTTCCTCGAAGCCAAATATGTCCACATCTTCTCGCGTCAGGAGAGCCAGCCGAGCTTCTTCGGCCCGGTCTCGGGCACGTTCGGCCTGCCGACCTCGTTCAACAACCGCTGCGACAACGCCTTCCTCGACGCCGCGGACATCACGACCTTGCGGTCGATCGGCGAGTGCGAAACCGCCGGCGGCGCGTTCAACCCCGCCGATACCTTCCCGATGCAGCGGTTCAACTTCGACTTCGGTGGCCGCTCCGAGCTCGTGACGCGCGACACCTATCGCGTCGTGGCCGGCATCCAGGGCGACTTCAACGACGACTGGAACTACGAGATCGCGTTCAATTACGGCCGCGTCGACATCCACCAGGACGAGCTCAACGATCTCATCCTGACCGACGTCAACGGCAATTTCGACGGCTTCTTCCTGGCCTATGATTCGGTCCTGGTCGGCGGCGTGCCGACCTGCCGCGTCAATGCCGACGCCAACCCGAACAACAACCGGCCGGATTGCGTCCCGGTCGACCTGTTCGGTGTCGGCCGGCCGAGCCAGGCGGCGATCGACTTCATGAACACGACGTCGTTCGTCGACCAGAGAGCGAGGGAGTATAACGCGGTCGCTTATGTGAACGGCGATCTGTCGCAGCTGTTCGAGCTTCCGGGCGGCCCGATCCGCTTCGTGATCGGCGCCGAGTGGCGGCGGGAGACGGCGTTCCTCGAAGCCGATCCGCTGTCGGCGGCCGGGGGCACCTTCTTCAACGCCTTCTCGACGTTCGATCCGCCGGCGCTCGAGGTCAAGGAAGCCTTTGGCGAGATCGAGCTGCCGCTGCTGCGCGACCTTCCGTTCGCTCAGGAGCTGACGCTCACCGGCGCGGCCCGCTATTCCGACTATAATTCGGCCGCGGGCACGGTCGGCAACACCTTCTCCTACAACATCAACGGCACCTGGGCGCCGGTCCGCGACATTCGCTTCCGGGCGAACTACTCGAAGGCGGTCCGCGTCCCGACGCTGAGCGATCTCTACACGAACCCGACCCAGAACTTCGCGTTCGTGGCCGATCCGTGCGACGTCGCGAACATCAACAACGGCACCACCAACCGGCCCGGCAATTGCGCGGCGGACGGCATTCCCGTCGGCTTCGTCAACACCGTCGCCCGGACCCAGTCGACCGGCTTCTTCTCGCAGGGCAACCCGTTCCTGTCCGAAGAGACCGGCAAGAGCCTCACGATCGGCACGGTCATCACGCCGCGCTGGATCCCGGGCCTCAGCCTGACGATCGATTATTACCGGATCCGCGTCGACAATCTGATCGCGGTGCTCGGTGCGCAGACGATCCTCAACCAGTGCTACGATCTGCCGAGCCTGAACAACCAGTTCTGCACCCTGCTCTTCCCGCGTAATCCGGACTTCACCTTCGCCAATCCGGCGTTGATTTCCGGCGGCGTCAACTTCGCCCAGTTCAAGGCGGACGGGATCGACTTCGAGCTGAGCTACCGGCGGACGTTCGACAATGGCCACCGGCTGAACTTCCGCGGCATCGCCACCTACGTCCTCAAGCGGACCAACTTCGTCAGCCCGACCGACCCGGCCTTCGGCGACCGTATCCTGGGAGAGCTGGGCGATCCGCAATGGGCGGCCAACGTCAACATCACCTACGGCATCGGCCCGTGGGACCTGCGCTGGTCGATGAACTATATCGGCAAGCAGACGATCGGCGCCTACGAGAACTACTTCGGCTTCCAGGGCCGGCCGCCGCAGAATGCCGATCTCACCGCCGAAGTGTGGTACCCGGACGTTCTCTATCACGCCGCGCGCCTGAGCTACCGCGTGAACGAGCGCTTCCAGTTCTACATGGGCGTCGACAATCTGTTCGACACCAGCCCCCGTATCCTCCGCAACACCTTCGGGTCGACCGGTACGGCGGGCGGTGCGTCCTGGGATTATATCGGGCGCTACTTCTACAGCGGCGCGACGGTCGACTTCTAGGATCGACGCCAAGCCAAATATCTCGGGGCCGCCTTCGGGCGGCCCTTTTTTTGTCGATGATGCAGGAAGCCCCGAAGCAGGCAGAGCTCAGCCGTCGATCGCCTCGAAGATGGCGGTGACCGCGCGCCGCTCGTCCATCGTCAGCTCGGGCCGCCAGGCGTCGAAGATCAGCACGACGCGGTCGGACCCGCTGTGATTCCAGGCCTCGTGCTCGATCGTGTCGTCGAAGATCAGCAGCTTGCCCTCCTCCCACGCCCTGGTCTCGTTGCCGACCCTGAAGCCGCAATCGGGCGGAACGATCAGCGGCAAATGGCAGATCAGCCTGGTATTGATCATGCCGTGATGCGCCTCGATCCGCGCGCCCGGCTTGAGCAAAGAGAACAGGATCGAGGGCGCCCGGGTGGTGATCCGCGGCAGCGGCACGTCGCGCAGCGCCGCGAACGTCCTGGGGAAGCGGGCGACGTTCTTCTCGATCGGGCCGCCATTTTCCCACAAATAGAGCGTGCTCCAGGCCGGATTGTCGAGCAGGCCGTGGAAATCGTAGCTCGGCCGGTCCTGGCGCGACTGGAGATAGGGCCGGAACAGGCCGTCCTCCTCGAGCACGGCCTCGAGCTCGGCGCGCATGTCGCCGGCGGCGGCCTCGACCGCGCCGACCCAGTCGAATTCGCCGCGCTCGTAAAACTGGATCTGCGGCAGCCGCGGGAAATAATAAGCGGTCGGCTGCTGGAGGTAGACCTGCTTCTCTTCGAGCAGGATCGCGATCGATTCGTGGAAGCGGGCGGTGCGGTGCGCGTCGTCGAAGCCGGCCGCGGCGAGGTGTGCCTCGAGCGCCTTGCGGAAGCCGCCGGCGAGCTCGGCGGAGGCCCGCTCGGCGCGCTCGAGCTCGGCGGCGAGGTCGCCCGGCAGCGTCCCCATCTGCCGCGCGAGCTTGACCGCGGTGTTGTAGAAATTGCCGGCGGCGCGGCCATCCCCGGCGGCGCGGCGGGCGTCGCCCTTGACGATCAGCGCGCGCAGGTTGCGATTGTCGGTGGCGAGCACCTCCTCGGCCGCCTTCTCGGCAGCCGCATGGTCGCCGGCCTGGCGGCAGGCATAAGCCAGCAGGAGCCAGATCTGGGCGGTCGCGCGGCCGCTTTGCGCGACCCGCTCCAGGCTCTTCTTCGCCTCGGCGGCATTGCCCGCCTGCAGCGCGGCGGCGCCGGCGCGCGCCAGCTGCTCGGCTTCGCTGAGGCTCAATTGCGTGGTCACGCCACCCAATCTCGCGCTAGGGTCCGTACTCGGTACCCGCAATGGCCGTGATCGCCCGGAGAAGGCCGCCGGCAAGGAGGATGGTGATGGCCGGGCTGGTTGCCCGGACAAGCCGTCCGACGTGGCCGGCGACCTTCTCCGGGCGACCGCGAAGCGGCGGGCCGCTTTTGGACCAGGGCTGCGTCGCAGCGTCGGTCACGATGCGTCAGCATCGCTCCCTCCTCGCTCCTTGCCCTGATCCAAAATCGGCTCCGTCACGACCGTTGCGGGTACCGAGTACGGACCCTTGGCGCGGCCAGGTCAATAGCGGTAATGGTCGGGCTTGAACGGCCCCTCGACCGGCACGCCGATATAATCGGCCTGCTTGGCGGTCAGCCTGGAAAGCTTGACCCCGAGCTTGTCGAGGTGGAGCGCGGCGACCTTCTCGTCGAGATGCTTGGGCAGGACGTAGACGTCCTTGCCGTACTGGTCCGCCTTGGTCCACAATTCGATCTGCGCCAGCGTCTGGTTGGTGAAGCTCGAGCTCATCACGAAGCTCGGGTGGCCGGTCGCGCAGCCGAGGTTCACCAGCCGCCCCTTGGCGAGGACGATGATCTTCTTGCCGTCGGGGAACTGGACCTCGTCGACCTGCGGCTTGATCTCGGTCCACTTCATGTTGCCCAACGCCGCGATCTGGATCTCGCTGTCGAAATGGCCGATGTTGCAGACAATCGCCATGTTCTTCATCGCGCGCATGTGATCGAGGGTGATGACGTCGGCATTGCCGGTCGCGGTGACGAAGATGTCGGCGCGGCCGACCGCTTCCTCCATCGTCACCACCTCATAGCCCTCCATCGCCGCCTGCAGCGCGCAGATCGGGTCGACTTCGGTGACGAGGACGCGGGCGCCGCCGTTGCGCAGGCTGGCGGCCGAGCCCTTGCCGACGTCGCCGAAGCCGGCGACGCAGGCGACCTTGCCGGCGAGCATCACGTCGGTGGCGCGGCGGATGGCGTCGACCAGGCTCTCCTTGCAGCCGTAGAGATTGTCGAACTTCGACTTAGTCACCGAGTCGTTGACGTTGATCGCCGGGAAGGGGAGCTTGCCCTGTTTGGCGAGGTCGTAGAGCCGGTGGACGCCGGTGGTGGTCTCTTCCGAGACGCCCTTGATGTTCTGCACCGTCCTGGTGAGATAGCCGGGCCGCTCGGCGAGGAAACGGTTCAGCGTCGCGACGAAGATCTCCTCCTCCTCGTTGGTCGGCGCGAACAGTGTCTCGCCGGCTTCGACCCGCGCGCCCCACAACGCGAACATGGTCGCGTCGCCGCCGTCGTCGAGGATCATGTTGCAGGTCTCGTCCTGGCCCCAGTCGAAAATCCGCGCGGCATAGTCCCAATATTCCTCGAGCGTCTCGCCCTTGGTCGCGAACACCGGCACGCCGGTCGCGGCAATGGCGGCGGCGGCATGGTCCTGGGTGGAGAAGATGTTGCACGAGGCCCAGCGCACCTGGGCGCCCAATTCGGTCAGCGTCTCGATCAGCACCGCGGTCTGGATCGTCATGTGGAGCGAGCCGGTGATGCGCGCGCCCTTGAGCGGCTTCGACGCCCCGAACTCGTCGCGCAGCGCCATCAGGCCCGGCATCTCGGTCTCGGCGATCTCGATCTCCTTGCGGCCGAAACCGGCGAGGTCGATGTCTGCAACGACATAGTCGCTGAACGGGGTCTGGGGCTGGCTGGCCACGTGCGGGTCTCCTCGAAAGTGAAAAGACCGCCGGCAAAAATCAGGCGGTCGCGTGGGTCTCCCCTAGCCGCGGCCGCCCGCAAATGCAAATATAAAGATATCTTTATATGTGGTTCAATCGCCGCCCGCCGCCGAAGCGAAGTCATAGCCGCATTCGCCGCCCGGAAGCGACGAGGAGAAGCCGTACCGGTCCTCGATCGCCACCAGCAGGCGGACATCGCCGGCCGCGGCGGCGGCTTCCTCGGCGAGCGCACCGGTGTCGGCGCAGACGTCGTGATCGGTCGCGTCGGCGCCGTAGAAATTGGCGAGCGCGGTCGCGAACCGATCATAATAGGTCTGCGCCTGGCCGCCATAGCCCGAACGGAACTGGGCGAGCAGCACGGCATTGGCGCCCTGGATCGTCGCCCGGTTGGCGCCGACGAACCGGTTGTAGGCGGCGGATACGTCGACCCCCATCGCCTGGCAGCGCAATGTCGCGACCATCAGCCGCGATTGCAGGTCGCGGACCTTGGCCGCGGCGACCTGGGTCGGGTTCCAGCATTGCATTGCCGCTTGTGCCGGCACGCCGGCGCACGACAATGCGGCGGCGGCCGCGATGAGGCCGCCCTTCTTCATCTGTCCACTCATGATAATTCCCCACTCTTGTCCACACGATCGCGATGGTATCGCGCGATCGACTCGGAGGCTCGCACCTCCTGGTGAGCGGGATGTGAATCGTTGCGGTTAAGGCTGCGGTGACAATGACTTAGGTGGCCCTTTGGTCACAGTGTCAGGCGGTGCCATATTCCGACGCGAGCAGCCGGGAATCGATCCCCGCGGCCTGGAAGGCGGCCGCCCAGCGGGTGTCGACGTCGCAGTCGTAGAGCAGCTTTTCGTCGCCCTGCGCCACAAACCAGCCATGGCGGCCGAGCTCGAGCTCGAGCTGGCCGGGGCCCCAGCCGGCATAGCCCAAAGCGGCGACCCAGCGGCTGGGCCCCTTCCCTTCGGCAATCGCCTTGAGGATGTCGAGCGTCGCCGAAAGCACCCAGCGCCCGCCGACATCGATGCTCTCGCCGCCACTCCAGTCGGGGGTGTGAAGGATGAAGCCGCGCTGCGGCTCGACCGGCCCGCCAAGGTGGATCGGCACGTTCGGCGCCTCGCCCGGAGCGATGTCGAGCTGCCCCAGCAGATCGTGGAAGCCGAGCCGCGGCACGACCCGGCCAAGGCCGATGCCGAGCGCGCCCTCTTCGTCATGGACGCACATCGCGATCACCGCTTTCTCGAAGCGCGGATCGCCGATGCCCGGCATGGCGAGCAGGAACTGGCCCGAGAGGAAGCGTGGCGCGTCCATCGCCACCGTATAGGCGTTTGGCGGGCGCCCCGACAATTGCTAAGGCCCGGGCACACCGAGCCCGGGAGAATCAGAATGACCATCAGCGTCGGCGACCGCATCCCCAACATGACCCTGACCAAGGCGACGGACGACGGCCCGCAGCCGGTCGAGACAGGCGACTATTTCGCCGGCCGCAAGGTCGCCTTGTTCGCCGTGCCCGGCGCGTTCACGCCGACCTGCTCGGCGCGCCATCTGCCCGGCTATGTCGAGAAAGCCGGCGAGCTCAAGGCCAAAGGCGTCGACGAGGTCGCCTGCGTTTCGGTCAACGACGCGTTCGTGATGCAGGCCTGGGGGACGCAGGCCGGCGCCGACGGCAAGGTGACGATGCTCGCCGACGGCAATGGCGCGTTCGCCGAGGCGCTCGGCCTCGACGCCGACTTCTCCAAGTTCGGCATGGGCAAGCGCAGCCAGCGCTGGTCGGCGATCGTCGACGACGGCATCGTCACCGAGCTCAACGTCGAGGAGCCGGGCGCGTTCAGCGTCTCCAGCGCCGAATATCTGATCGGCCAGCTCTAGGGCGCCGTAAGGGGACAGTTACTTTTCCGCGCTTGGCGTTTCATCTGAGCGCGAGCGTGCGGAAACGTAACTGTCCCCATTCCTAACGCAGCACTTCCGCGGCGAATCGTTCCGACTGGTTGGCGAAGACCAGCAAATTGACCGCGAGGTCGCCGCGGATGAAGCCGTAATCGGCGGTCAGATAGCGGTGCATCGCCGGCCGGCCGTCGGCGAGCAGATAGGCGCGCGCGAAGGCGTAGCGCTGGTTGAACGTCTGGATCGCCTGCGGCAGGCGCGCCGCCGCCGCGCCCGCGGGCCGGTTCCAGATCGCCTGGATGCTGATTGCCTTGCAGGCGGCGCCGCCGCGCTCGCAATTGCCGAACACGATCGCCGCGCGCCGGTTGCTCGGGAAGATGATCGTCAGCGCCGGCCGGTCGGCGCTGCCGCGCCGCTCGAACCGCGCGCCGATCGCGGTCAGCACGCTTTCGACGGTCGCATAGTTGAAGGTCGGCAGGACCTGCCGATTCTCCGGCGCCGCCGGGTTCCACGGCGGCGGCGCCTGGGCGGCGGCGGCCGTCGCCGCCGCCCACGCCGACGCGAGCGGAATTACCAGCCGCACCGCCGTCCCTGATTCTGCTCGCGCAGCCAGCCGAGCAGCGGCCGGAAATATTCGACCATCGGCTCGGCCGAGATCTCGCGGGTGCCGGTGAAGGTCGCGATCGCGTCCGGCCAGGGCCGCGACAGGCCGAGAGCGAGCATCTCGTTCAGGCGCCGGCCGACGTCGCGATTGCCGTAGAACGAGCAGCGGTGAAGCGGCCCGTGCCAGCCGGCGATGTCGCAGGCCGCCTTGAAGAACTGGAACTGGAGGATGCGGGCGAGGAAATAGCGCGTGTAGGGCACGCTCGCCGGCACGTGATATTTGGCGCCGGCGTCGAAATTCGCCTCGGTCCGCGCGACCGGCGGGACGATGCCCTGATATTGCAGCCGCATCCGGTCCCACGCCGCCTGATATTCGCCGGGCGGGATCTGGCCGGAGAAGATGCCCCAGCGATAGCGGTCGATCAAAAGGCCGAACGGCAGGAAGGCGAGCTTGTCGAGCGCCTGCCTGAGCAGCAAGGCGCGGTCCTGCTCCGCGGTCGGCATCTGGTTCGCCTGGAGGAGGCCGATCTGCTGCAGATATTCGGGCGTGACCGAGAGCGCGATCGTATCGCCGATCGCCTCGTGGACGCCGTCATTGGCGCTGTCCTGATAGAGGAAGGGCTGGCGATTATAGGCACGCTGGTAGAAATTGTGGCCGAGCTCGTGATGGGCGGTGACGAAATCGTCGGCATTGACCCGGGTGCACATCTTGACCCGCAGATCCTCGATATTGTCGACGTCCCACGCCGAGGCGTGGCAGATCACCTCGCGGTCGCGCGGCTGGGTGATCATCGAGCGCGTCCAGAAGGTCGCCGGCAGCGCGTCGAAGCCCAGCGAGGTGAAGAAGCCCTCGGCGGTGCGGATCACCCGCTCGGGCGTGTAATGGGCGCGCTCGAGCAGCTGGGTGAGGTCGTAAGGCGGCTGGCCCGATCCGGCCGGCGCGACGACGTCGTAGACATTGCCCCATTCCTGCGCCCACAAATTGCCGAGCAGATCGGCGCGGATCGGCCCGTTGGCCGCCTGCACCTCGTTGCCGTAGCGGCGGTTGAGGCCGGCGCGGGTGAAGCAGTGCAGCTCGACGTAGAGCGGCCTGACCTCGTTCCACAGCCGCTCGGTCAAGGCGGCGAACTCGTCCGGGCTCATGTCGTATTTGGAGCGCCACATCGCGCCGGTGTCGGGGAAGCCGAGATCGCGCGCGCCGGCGTTGGCGATCTCGACCAGGCGCCGATATTGCGGCCGCATCGGGCTGCCGACATTGTTGTTCCAGCTGGTCCACATCTCCTGGAGCTGGGCCGGGTTGCGGACCGTCCCCATCCGCGCCTCGATCTCGTTGCCGGTCAGCGTCTCGCCGGCCATGGTTCCCCGGCCGCGGCCATATTGCGAGCCGAGGTCGGTCGAAATCCGGTTCAGCTCCGCGGCCGCGCCTTCGGTGGTCGGCGCGGCGAGGATCAGGCCGTTGCGCATTATCGCGAGCTTGCGGCGCGTGTCGGGGCTGAGGCCCGTAACGTTCGAATAGCGCGCGGCCTCGGTCGCGAGGCGCACCTGCATCTCGGTGCCGATCGTGCCGAAATAGGCGGCGAGCGCGTCGGTATCCTCGGTGATGTAGGTCGAATTGACCCACTGGGCGCGGTTGTTGATCACCGCATATTGGCTGAGCTCGCGCTCGGCGCGGGCGATGAAGGCGTCGGCCTCGGCCGCCGTCGCCGGGCCTGCCGCCTGCGCGTGGGCGGCGCGCTCGGGCTCGTGATGGCGTTCGCGCACCGGCGGCGCGTAACGCTCGCCGACCGCCCACTGGCCGAGCCGGGTGCAGCCGCTCAGCAGGCAGGCCGAGATGCTGAGGGCGAGCAGGGAGGTGCTGCTTTTCATCATCGATGCATCCTCGTTTTTCGTTGTGCTGACGCGCTCATGGACCCGCCGTTTCGGCCGGTCAACGGTCGAGAAAATCCGCCATCGCCCGGCCCAGGTCCGGCCTGGTCACCGCGCTCATATGGTTGCCCGGAACCTCGACATAGTCGGCGTTGGGGAGTAGGTCGGCGAGCGCCGCGGGCGAGCCGTTGTCGCGATCCTCGGCGCCGCTCAGCACGAGCGCCGGCATGTCGAGAGCGCGCAGCTCGGCCTTGCGCGTGTCGACGAAGCTGTCGAGCAGCGGCAGCAGCGCTTGCGGATCGCCGCCGGTGGTCTTGAGGAAGGCCTCGGCCATCCATTCCGGCGAGCCGCGCGGATGCGTGCCGAGCCCCTTCAGGATCGCCTTGAAATGGGCCGAGCGCGCGCCGGTCTCGAGCAGGCCCTCGAGCCCCATGCCGGCGACGATCAGCCGCCGCGGCCGCGCGCCGCGCACCGCCATCCGCACCGCCGTGCGCCCGCCCAGCGAATAGCCGCCGAGATCGTAGCCCTCGAGGCCGAGATGCGCCGCCAGGGCCAGCCCGTCCGTCGCGAGCACATCGCGCGGGTAAGCGGCCGGATCGTGCGGCCGCGCGCTGGTTCCGTGGCCGCGCAGGTCGGGCATGATCACGCGCAGGCCGCGCCCGGCGATCTCGGCGGCGTGGCCGAAGCGGATCCAGTTGGTCTGGGCGTCCGAGAACAGGCCGTGGAGGAGGATGACGGCAGGCCCCTCCCCCGTCTCGTGCCATGCCAGCTCGACGCCGTCGGCGGCGGTGAAGGTGGCTCTGCGAATTTCTTCGGTCACAATCCGCTCATCCTGAGTAGCCGTTGAGCTTGTCGAAACGGCGTATCGAAGGACGCTTTCGGCAACGCGGCGTCCTTCGATACGGGCCTTCGCCAGGCTCAGTCCCTACTCAGGATGAGCGGCGGGATGCAATCCGTAGGTCAGCCCGTCACATCCGCTGTAGGCTTTAGCCGTCGCACGACGCCGAACAAGACGATCGGCAGCGCCAAAAGGACCAGCATCGCGGCCAGCAGGAAGGCGCCG
Organism: Sphingomonadales bacterium; assembly: GCA_034668465.1. Lineage (GTDB taxonomy): Bacteria > Pseudomonadota > Alphaproteobacteria > Sphingomonadales > Sphingomonadaceae > Allosphingosinicella. The sequence goes on along the minus strand of JAXDPI010000034.1, from coordinate 104,621 downwards.
CCCGGCTCGCCATGCTCGGCGCCGAAGGCGAGCGCCTGGGTCATCGCCAGCGGGCCGACGATCGCGGCGATGCTGGCGATGCTCGCCATGCCGCCCTGCAACGCGCCCTGGTGCGACGCGTCGGTCATCCGCGAGAGCAAAGCGTTCATCGATGGCCAGACGAGGCCCTGCAAGGCGCTGAACGCGATGATCGCATAGACCATCCAGCCCTGCGTCGCGAAGACGTAGCCGAGGAAGCTCAGGCCGCCGATGACCATGCCGATCACGACCGTGCGCGCTTCGCCGAAGCGGGCGATCGCCCGGCCGGTGACGAAGGCCTGGGCGAGCGCCATGGCGAGGCCCGCGGCGGCGAGCGACCAGCCGATCGCGGTCGCGTCCCACTCGAGCGCCAGCCCGGCCCAGAACGCCCAGGTCGCGGGATAGACGAAATGCGCGAGCTGCCAGAGCAAGGCGGCGATCAGCAGCGGCGTCGCGCCGCCGGCGTGGAACAACGGCTTGAAGGCGCCGAAAATGTGCGCCTCGCGCCAGTGGAAGGCGCGGCGCCGCTCCGGCGGCAGCGTTTCCGGCAGGCGCAGGAAGATCCACAAGGCGTTCGCCCCGGCGAGCGCCGCCGCGGCGATGAACGGGGCGCGGGTGCCGAGGCCCGCCATCAACCCGCCGATCGCCGGCCCGAGGATGAAGCCCAGGCCGAAGGCGGCCCCCATCAGGCCGAAGGTCGCGCCGCGCTTCTCCGGCGCGGTGACGTCGGCCAGCACCGCATTGGCGGGGCCGTAGGTGGCACCGGCGATGCCGGCGATCAGCCGCCCGACGAACAGCCAGGCGAGCGTCGGCGCCGCCGCCATCAGCAGATAATCGAGCGCGAAGGCGATCGCCGAGGCGAGCAGCACCGGCCGCCGGCCGAAGCGGTCGCCGAGATTGCCGAGCACCGGCCCGGCGAAGAATTGCGCGCCGGCATAAGCGACCAGCATATAGCCGGCGATCCGCGTCGCCTCGGCGAGCGTCACCTGGCCGAGATGGACGACCAAGCCGGGCAGGACCGGCAGCACGATGCCGAAGCCGATCGAATCGATCAGCAACACGGTCAGCACGATCGGGATCGCCGGATGGTGGAACCGCATGCGCGGGGCTAGTCCGGCAGCTTGCCGGTCGCCTTGATCCAGCGATCCACGACCGGCTGATATTCGTCGACGCGATATTCCGGCAGGCCTTCGGTGTTGATCCAGCGGCGGTGCATCGACTCGACCCCGAAATGGTGGACGGGGCGGAACCGCGCCGGATCGTCGAACGAGGCGACGCTGAGGTCCATATTCTCGCTGTCCGGAAATGCGAAGCCGAGCGAGGTGCCGCACGCCGCGCAAAAGGGCCGCCGCGCGATCGGCGAACTCGCGTACCAGTCGGGCCCGCTCTCCCAGGCCACGTCCGCCTTCTTCATGTTCTTGAACGCGATCGAGACGCTGCCGGTGGCGCGCTGGCACATCCGGCAATGGCAGAGATAGGCCTCGTCATTGCTAACCTGCGCCCTGTAGCGCACCTTGCCGCAGGCGCAGCCGCCGGTCATTGCGTCAGTCATTGCTCGGCTCCCAGTCGCTCAGCATGATCACCCGCCCGCCTAAAGCGGTACCCCGCGTCCGCAACCACAGCTTCCTGTCCGCCGTGATGAACGGAAAGTTCAGGGTTTGGGCGAGCGCGAGGAAAAAGCAATCATAGACCGACTGGCCGAGATCGAGCGCCAGGTCCAAAGCCTGTTCGGCGAGCGGCTCCGACGGCATGAACTTTACGGTCCGGACCAGATGCGACAGCGCCCGCAGCGCCTGCGCCCGCTCTACCTCCCTTGCGCGAACCTTCTTCCAGAGCGCGCTGGCGACTTCGGCGCGAATCTGATCGGGTGCAATGAGAGGAAGGCCGAGCAGCTTTCGGGCCGCTGCCCTGCCAGGCTCCGGCGCGTACCATTTCACAGCGACACAGCTGTCGACGACGCTGATCAAGCGTCCCGCAATCCGTCACGATCCTCGCGTATCAATCGTTCGCTCGGCGTTTGCGGCACGTCGGGCGTCATCGCGCAAATCCGATCAGCCTCCGCCCGCAGCTGAGCCACTCTCTTCGGCGTCATCGGCTGCATCACCCACAAAGCCTCGCGCAGCTGAGCTTCGAGCGAACGGCCGTTACGTCTTGCGGCCTCGCGATAGGCGTCCACCAGTTGGTCGTCGAGATTACGGATCAAAACCTGCGCCATTCGCAGACGATAGCATAATGCTATCAGTCCCTCAAGCGAATCGCCTCCAGCTTCGCCCGCCACGCCGCCGGCAGCTCGGCGGGCCGCCGCGACTCGCGGCCGACATAGACATGGGTGAAATGCCCCTCCGCCGCCGCTACCTCCGCGCCCTTGGCAAAGACCCCGAGCCGGTACGTGACGCTCGACCTGCCGAGCCGCTCCACACCGAGGCCGATCTCGACCGGCTCGGGATAGGTTAGCGGCGCGGCGTAGCGGCAGCCGGTTTCGACGACCAGGCCGATCGGATCGCCCCGCGCGATGTCGAGCAGCCCGGCCTCGATCAGCCAGCCGTTCACCGCGGTGTCGAACCAGGCGTAATGGATCGTGTTGTTGACGTGGCCGTAGGCGTCGTTGTCGGCCCAGCGCGTGCCGATCTCGCGCCACATCGGATAGGCGGAGCGCCCCCGCATCGCCTCGCGCCTCAAAGCGCCGCCTCGTAGAGCCGCCGCGCGTCGGCCTCGCTGATCGGGCACGGATTGTTCACCAGCAGCCGCTCCTGCTTCATCGCCTCGGACGCGAGCAGGTCGAGATGCTCGGGGCCGACGCCGACCTGCGACAGCCGCCGCGGCAGGCCGGTCGCTTCGGTCAGCGCGGCGAGCCGCTCGACGAACGCCTGCGCCTGCCCCTGCGCGCCCAAGGCCGCCAGCTTGGGGTCGAGCACGCAGGCGAGCTCGGCATAATGGCCCATCGCCGCCGGCATGTTGTGGCCGAGCACCTGGGTCAGGACGAGCGCGTTGGACAGGCCGTGCGGCACGTGGAAATGGCCGCCGAGCGGGTAAGCGAGCGCGTGCACGCCGGCCACCGGCGCATTGTCGAAGGCGACGCCGGCATAATGGGCACCGAGCAGCATGTTGGCGCGCGCTTCGCGGTCGCCGGGGGAATCGCAGGCCACGAGCAGGTTTTGCGACAGCAGCCGCAGCGCCTCCCTGGCCAGCATGTCGGAGACCGGGTTCTTGCGCCGCGCCGAGGTATAGGCCTCGATCGCGTGGACCATCGCGTCGATTCCGGTGGCCGCCGTGACGTGCCGGGGAAGGCCGATGGTCAGCTCCGGATCGAGCACCGCCCAATCGGCGTTGAGCGCCGGGCTGTTGACCGCATTCTTGACGCTGCCGCCGATGGTGATCACCGAAACCCCGGTCGCCTCCGAGCCGGTGCCGGCGGTGGTCGGCACCAGCGCCAGCGGCAATCTCGCGCCCAGCGCCTTGCCGACGCCCCAGATCGCGTCGAGATCGTCGCCGCTGCCGAGCAAATAGGCGGCGAGCTTGGCGACGTCCATCGGGCTGCCGCCGCCGAAACCGACCACCGAGACGCACCCCTGTCCCGCCGCCACCGCCGCCATCAAAGTGTCGCGCGAAGGATCCTGCTCGACCGCGTCGAACAGGACCGCATCGGGCAGCGCGGCCAGCGCCGCGTCGGCGAGCCCGAGCGCGCGGACCGTCGCATCGGTGACGAACAGGCAGGGCCCGGGCGGCAGCAATTCGCTCAGCCGCGCGGCGGCGCCCTGCCCGGCGACCAGCTTCGGTCCGTAATGGAATTGATAGGATTGCACGCCCTATCCATACCCCTTTCCGTCATTCCCGCGAAAGCGGGAATCCAGCTTGTTCTTGACCGTTAAGCTGGACCCCCGCTTTCGCGGGGGTGACGGGGAGCTAGAGCGAGCGCTGCAGCCGGGAGAGCAGGCTGCGGGCCGGGCTGCCGGCCGGCTCGGCGGTGAAATGGCCGGCGTCGATCCGGCTGACCCGGTCGTAAAGTTCCTCGCTGGCGCGGACCAGCTCCGCCGCCGCGTCCGGCAGCCGGGCGAACAGGTCGCGGTCGGTATCGGGCGCGTCGCCCAGCCTTCGTTCGGATTCGCCGGCCTGGTCGCGGCTCAATTCGCCGGCCGCGACCGCGCGCTGGGTCAAAAGCCAGGCGATGACGTGCATCAGCCGGGTCGTCACCTTCAGCGACTCGCAGGAGAAGCCGACCCGGTCGATCGGATCGAGCGCCAGCCGGTCGTCGCGGCCCTGGGTGTCGAAATAGGAGCGCGCCTCGTCCGCGAGCACCATCGCCTCGACATAGAGCGCGTCGACGAGCTTGGGCGTCATCTGGCCCTGCGTGGCGGCGGCTTCTCCCATGGGCGCGAACCTACATCGCCGCTCGGCCGGCGCAAAACGCAAAAGAAGGTAAAGGGCGTCCTGACTGGGGACAGTCCACAGGGGACAGTCACTTTCACCCACGGCGCCTGAAAGTGACTGTCCCTAGGCGATGATGTCCGGGATATTGAGATCCTCGAGCTGGGCGATCTCGTCCTTCAGCCTCAGCTTTCGTTTCTTCAGCCGGTGCAGCTGGACGTCGTCGCTCGCGGTCATTGCGCTCAGGGCCTCGATTGCGCTGTCGAGATCACGGTGCTCGGTGCGCAGAACCGCGAGTCGCGATTCCGGATCCTGAGCGGCTGAGTGGTTCCCTTCCATAGGTCTCCCTCGCTCCTCTCCACTTGATGGCGGGTACGATAAACCTTCGGCGAGCCGCCGTACATATCCGTTGATCCGCTGCTCCACGGGGAGACAAAGGCGGCCGCGCATGGTTAGATCGGCGGATCAGCCACGAAGGAGATGGGAATGCACCAGGCGCACGTTTCGGCCCTCCAGGCCAAGCATGCCGGACTCGAAGCCAGGATCCTCGAGGAAAGCCAGCGCCCCCTGCCGGACGCGACCACGCTCGCCCGGCTCAAGAAAGAGAAGCTCAAGATCAAGGAAGAGATGAGCGGCCTCAGCGAGCCGCACTGACGCGCGAAAAGGGGACAGTCACTTTCACGCGCCGCCGCGAGAACCTTTGCTCGCCGCGCGTGAAAGTGACTGTCCCCGGTCCCTTCTAGTCGTCGCGGGAGACGCGTTCGTTCTTCTCGTGCCGCTCCTGCGCCTCGACCGTCATCGTCGCGATCGGCCGCGCTTCCAGCCGCGCCAGGCTGATCGGCTCGCCGGTCACCTCGCAAAAGCCGTATTCGCCGGTGTCGATCCGGTGCAGCGCGGAATCGATCTTGGAGATCAGCTTGCGCTGCCGGTCGCGGGTCCGGAGGTGGATGCCCCAGTCGGTCTCGCTCGACGCGCGGTCGGTGAGGTCGGCCTCCTGGATCGGGCCGCTGGCGAGGGTCGCCATCGTCTCGCGCGATTCGCGGACGATGCTGTCCTTCCAGGCGAGCAGCTTCATCCGGAAATAAGCGAGCTGGGCCGGGTTCATGAACTCTTCGTTCGCGCCCGGTTGGTAGTCGTCGACGAACTGATTCAAAGCGTCACTGTGAAGCGTAGCCACTTACCCCTCCACTCAAACGTCGCCCGGCCGCAACCGGGTGTCCCGGTAACCTGAGGAGAGAGTAGGGTCCCCCGACTCTAAGCCTCCCGCCCCAGACGCGCCTATACTCATGGTGAGATGCCAGCACAAGTCACTCAAACACTATGAAAAAACGAAATCTTGCGCGCTGCTCGCGCGATCGGCACGTCTCGCCGCCCCCGCGCGGCGCGGCCGCGAATCGGCCCGTGCGATTCGAATCGGGGCGGCGGTTAACCATCGCCGCCGAAAAACCCGCGCCGGCCGCCGTTCACCCCTCCGGGGAAGCTGTTCAGCAATGGGACGGAAAGGCCCGAACAGGCCCGAAAACCCCCGTTTTTAGGGCACAAGATGGTTAACGCGCTTGCGCTTAAAGGGATCGTTTGCATCTGCTCGCTACTGCCGCACCCGCGATGGATTGGCGCCAGCCCTTTCATCCACTGAGGACGGCCAGGAACAGGGATGCTGTTATGTCGGTAAGAATGGCTTTGGCGAAACTCTGCGCCTGCACCTGTGGCGGTGCGATCATCGGCGGCGGTGCGGTTCACGTGGCGGAAAATCCGCCGGCGCGGCCCGCAATCGCCAGTCACGCTCAAGCGCGCAGCGGCGGCTATGTCCATCGCGCCTCCGGCTCGAGCTATCAGCGGCGTCGGATGGTCCGGCGGACGGTGCGGCGGACCGCCTGCGCGGCGCCGACCCAGACGGTGACCCGGACGATCATCCCGCCGGTCTTCGCGCCTCCCCCGCCCCCGGTCGCGATGGCGAGCAGCGGCGGCTCGAGCGGCCTGGTCGTGGTCGGCGGCTCCGGCGGCAGCAGCGGCTTCGGCGGCGGCTTCTTCGCGGGCGGCTTCTTCGGCGGCAGCAGCTCGAGCAGCGGCGGCACCCATGTCGTGGTCCAGAACAACAACAGCAACGAGCAGGCCCAGGGCCAGAACCAGAATCAGAACCAGAACCAGAACCAGAATCAAAACCAGAACCAGAACGAGAATCAGAACCAGAACGAGAATCAGAACCAGAACGGCTCGAGCGGCGGCTCGTCGAGCCACGGCTCATCCAGCCACGGCAGCTCCAGCCACGGTTCGTCCAGCCACGGCTCTTCGAGCCACGGCAGCTCCGGTTCGTCGAGCAACGGCAGTTCCAGCTCGAGCTCCAACGGCACGTCGACCTCGTCGACCTCGACCAGCTCCGGCGCGACCGGCGGGTCGACCAGCACGTCGTCGACCAGCTCGGGCGCGACCGGCGGATCGAGCAGCTTCGGCTCCTCGGGCAGCACCAGCGGTTCGTCCTCGTCCTCGTCGAGCACCAGCTCGTCGAGCTCGAGCAGCAGCTCCGGATCGTCCAGCGGCGGATCTTCCTCGTCGGGCGGCTCGACCGGCGGTACCCATGTGCCGGCGCCGCCGATGATCCTGCTGTTCGGCGCCGCCGCGGCGACCCTCGTCGCGCGCAAGCGCCTCGGCAAGAAAGTCGAAGCCGCCGCCTGACAAGGCAATCGAAGGAAATCAGGCCCCGTCCGGAACCCTCCGGGCGGGGCCTTCCTTATTTCGCATCAACCGTTTTCATTGCGAGGAGCGCAGCGACGCGGCAATCCAGTCAGCGCTCGCGCTATTGCGCCTGGAGGATCTTCTCGATCTCGGCGACCGGCGTGTTGACGAGGTCTTTCGCCACCTCCGCGACCAGCCTTCGCTCGACCTCCTGGTGATAATGTTTGCGCAGCTCGCCGAGCGTGCGCGGCGGCGCCACCACCACCAGCGACTCATATTCCTGCCGCAGCGCCCGCGCCTTCAGCATCCCCGCCGTGGCGGCGGCGAAGCGGTCCTCCTCCTGCTGATGGAAATCGACCTCCTCCATCGAGCTGCCGAGCGTGTTCGAAGCCCGGCCGGCGGTGTCGCTCGCCTGCTCGTGATGTGCGGGATTGTCGTCGACCTCCTTCTTTTCGACCACGAGGTTGGGATATGCGGCATCGCCCTCGTTGCGGAAGAAGAGCGACTTCTTGCCGTCGGCGACGAGGACGAAGCTGTCATGGGGGATCTGCATCGCGGCGCTCCTATAGGTTCGCGCGATTGAACGCGACAGCGGCGTTGATGGTTGCCATAGCCGGGCCGATGCGCATCCTCCTCACCAACGACGACGGCGTCAACGCCACCGGCCTCAAGATCCTCGAGGCGATCGCGCGCCTTTTTTCCGACGACATCTGGATCGTCGCCCCGGCCGAGGAGAAATCGGGCGCCGGGCACTCGCTGACGCTGACCGTCCCGATCCGCTTGCGCAAGCTCGGCGAGCGCCGCTTCTGCGTCACCGGCACGCCGACCGACGCGGTGATGATGGGGCTCGCCCACGTCATGAAGGATGCCCGGCCCGATCTGATCCTCTCGGGGGTCAACCGCGGCGCCAATCTCGGCGAGGACGTCACCTATTCGGGCACCGTCTCGGCGGCGATGGAAGGCGCGCTCGCCGGCATCCCGTCGGTCGCGTTGAGCCAGAATTACGCCAAGGAGGGAATGGGCGATACGGTGCCGTTCGCCGCCGCCGAGGCCTGGGCCGACCGGGTCCTGCGCCCGCTGCTCGCGGCGCCGTTCGCGCCGCGCACTTTGGTCAACGTCAACTTCCCCGCTTTGCCGCCGGACCAGGTCAAGGGAATCCGCGTCGTCCGCCAGGGGATTCGCGATTACGGCCGCCTCAGGATCGACCAGCGCACCGACACGCGCGGCTATGATTATTACTGGTTCGGCATGCGCCCGGTCCTCCATACGCCGGGCCACGTCACCGACCTCGAGGCGATCGCCGACGGCTATGTCACGGTGACCCCGCTCCACCTCGATCTGACCCACGAGGAATCGCTCGAGCGGCTGGCGGAGCTCTACCCCTGACAGCTGATAAAGAGGGACAGTCCCTCTTTTCCCATTTGGTAAATAGGGACTGTCCCTATTTTTCCGTGCCGCCGGAGGATCTGCGGCGCGCCCCGAACAGAGAATCCATTTTCCTACAGCCCGCCGACGCGAGCATAGGCTGGGGATGGACGATTCGGACCTCCTCGCCTTCACCCCCGTCCCGCTGCGCGCCCGCGCCGACGGCTGGACGCCGAGGAAGCAATATTTCTTCATCCTCGGCCTCGCTCGCGGCTTCACGCCGGAGAAGGCGGCGGCGATCCTCGGGATGACGCGCAAGACGGCCTACGAGCTGCGCAAGATGCCGGGCGGCGAGGGGTTCGCGGCCGCCTGGGCCGCGGCCGTGGCGCGGGCCCGCGAGCGCCGCCTCGCCGCGCGCGGCCCGAGCCTCGCCGAGCGCGCGCGCCACGGCGAATGGGTTCCGCGCCTCTATCGCGGCCGCATCGTCGGCTGGACCCACCGTCCCGCCAACGCGCGCCTGATGGGCCTCCTCAAGCGGCTCGATCGCCAGGCCGAACGGCTTCCGCCGGGCACCGACCCCGCGTATCTGGAGGCCTATCTTGCCACCTTGCCACCGGAACGTGACAGTCCGGACGCGAATCCGCTCACCCGGCGTCAGTCTTGTAACGTTCCGCGCCCGCCGCAGGGCCTAGGAAAATGAGCCGATCCGCACTATGTCGCGCGCTCCCATGGAACTCGAGCTCCCCTCCCCGCCCAAGGTCGGCATGGTTTCGCTCGGCTGCCCCAAGGCTTTGGTCGATTCCGAGCGGATCCTGACCAAGCTGCGCGCCGACGGCTACGCCATGTCGCCCGATTATGCCGGCGCCGACGTCGTTCTGGTCAACACCTGCGGCTTCCTCGATTCGGCCAAGGAGGAGAGCCTCGCCGCGATCGGCGAGGCGATCGCCGAAAACGGGCGGGTGATCGTCACCGGCTGCATGGGCAAGGAGGCCGAGCTGATCCGCGCGCGCTTCCCGCAGGTGCTGGCGATCACCGGCGCGGCCCAATATGAAGACGTGGTCGGCGCGGTCCACGTCGCCGCGCCGATCCCGCCTTCCGCCTATCTCAACCTGGTGCCGGACGCCGGGCTCAAGCTGACCCCGCGCCATTACTCCTATTTGAAGATCTCCGAGGGCTGCAACCATCGCTGCGCCTTCTGCATCATCCCGAGCCTGCGCGGCGACCTGGTCAGCCGTCGCCCCGACGCGATCCTGCGCGAGGCCGAGAAGCTGGTCGCCGCGGGGACGAAGGAATTGCTGGTGATCAGCCAGGACACCTCGGCCTACGGCGTCGATCTGAGGCACGCCTCCTGGCCGTGGAAGGGGGGCGAAGTCCGCGCCCATATGACCGATCTCGTCCGCGAGCTCGGCAGGCTCGGCGCCTGGGTCCGGCTCCATTACGTCTACCCCTATCCCCACGTCGACAAGGTCATCCCGCTGATGGCGGATGGGCTGATCCTCCCCTATCTCGACATCCCGTTCCAGCATGCCAGCCCGAAGATCCTCAAGGCGATGAAGCGGCCGGCCAACGAGGCCAAGGTGCTCGAGCGGATCCGCGCGTGGCGCGGCATCTGCCCGGACATCGCGATCCGCTCGACCTTCATCGTCGGCTTTCCCGGCGAGACCGAGGAGGATTTCGACTATCTCCTCCAATGGCTCGACGAAGCCCAATTGGACCGCGTCGGCGCCTTCAAGTTCGAGCCGGTCAGCGGCGCCGCCGCCAATGCGCTGCCCGGCATCGTGCCGGAAGCGGTCAAGGAGGAGCGCTACGCCCGTTTCATGGCGAAGAGCGCCGCCATCTCCGCCGCCAAGCTCGCGGCGAAGGTCGGCCGGACGATCGACGTGATCATCGACGCGGTCGACCCGGACGGCGGCGCCACCGGCCGCAGCAAGGCCGACGCCCCCGAGATCGACGGCGAGGTATATCTGCGCGATTCAGGCCACCTGGTCCAAGGCGACATCGTTTCCGTGCTCATCGAAGACGCCGACGAGCACGATTTGTACGGCGTGCCGGTTTAGCCGTGCGCGTCGACCAGCGGGGTCTGGCTGTGGAACGCCATCTTCCAGCCGTCGCCGCGGCGGACGTAGCCGGTGCTGACCAGCGCGTGATAGGGCTCGCCATTGCCGCGCACCGCCCGCGCCTCATAGGCGAGCATGGCGAGGTCCTCGATCGGATGGATGAAGCCCTTGCTCTCCGTCTCGAGGCCCTTCCAGCGCAGCGGGTCCTTCGCCGTCGCCGCGACCTCGTCGCGCGAATAGCTGCCGGCCATTTGCGGGAAGGCGATCAGGCAATCCTCGTCGAGATGGGCGCGGAAATAATCCTCGCCGCCGGTCCAGAACCCCTCCTCGATTTCGAACAGCTCGTCTTTCAGTCCCATCGCCGCCCAACGTGGCGGCGGCGGCGCAGTTCCGTTAAGGCATGGCCGTGATCGATCTGGCCGCCCTCCTGAAGCCGACAAGGGCACGCCCTCGATCCTGCCCGGCGGGCGCGGCTTCTGGGCCGCGCTCCCCGGCGTCGCGAACGCCGAAGAACTCAGCCCGTGGTGCCTCGCCAAGGATGCCGACGCGCACGACCTGTTCAAGGCCCCGATTGGCGCCTAGAATCCCCTCGCCCCGCCCGAGCGGCCGCAATCAGCCGTCGGCGAATGTCCGCAACAGGGTCCCCACGGCAGCCCCTGCCGTCCAGCCGACCAGGATGGGAGTCACGGGCTCGAAAACCGTCTCTATGTTGCGATCCACGAAAACCCAGAGAAGCTCGGCCATGAGCAGGCCCCACGGCCATGGGCCGACCCACCACTTCGGCTTTTTGGGCGTAGTGCCCTCGGGATCGGGCGTGAAGCCGCCGTCGGCGCTCACCACGGTTACGGACCTCGCCCCCACATCGCGGCTGACGAGCCCGGCCCCTGCAATCCCTGCAAGGCCCACCAAGACATATCCTATAACAGTCGGGTCCATAGTCACCTCCCCTGATCTGATAGATAAGCGGGAAATACAGCCCCGCTCCGGCCTTACTATGGCTGAGCCATTCAGTAAAGTTTATTGCCTCATCATGAAGAACAGCCGGGAAAATGATTTCCGCTCGACTTTGGCAATTGGGAGAGCGCCGACGTGACGAACGCCGCCATATTGCTGCAGCCCGACAAGGGTCAGCACGCCGTTCCTCTCCACTTGGTCGACAAGAAGGGCTTCGAGGCGTGGCTGAAGGCGCAGCCGGCGCGCGTGCGCCAGGCCGCGCAGGCCCAGGGCTTCAAGGGTGAGGGCTTCCAGCTCGCCATCCTGCCGGGAGAGCGCGACTCATGGTCGGCCTTGCTCGGCGTCGCCGATGTGGCGGAGCTCAGCCCCTGGTGCCTCGCCAAGGCGGCCGAGAGCCTGCCCGAAGGCGCCTACCGCGTCGCCGGGCGCGGCCCCGGGCCCGCCGTTTTGGGCTGGCTGCTCGGCCAATACCGGTTCGAGCGCTATCGCGGCGACAAGAAGGCCGCCGGACCGCGCGTCCTGCTCACCGACGAGCCGGCGCGGATCGACGAGAGCGTGCTGATCGCCGAAGCGACCTTCCTCGTTCGCGACCTCGTCAATACCCCCGCCGGCGATCTCGGGCCGGCCGAGCTCGAGACGGCGGCGCTCGCTTTGGCCCAGGAATCCGGCGCCAAGGTGAGCATCACCCGCGATCACGCGCTCAGTGAAGGCTATCCGATGGTCGCCGCGGTCGGCGCCGCCGCCGCGCCCGGCCGCGAGCCGCGCATGATCGAGTTCGAATATGGCGACCAGCGCCACCCGAAGATCGCGCTCATCGGCAAGGGCGTCTGCTTCGATTCGGGCGGGCTCGACATCAAGCCGTCCAGCGGCATGCGGCTGATGAAGAAGGACATGGGCGGCGCCGCGCACGCGCTCGCCTTGGCCCGCCTGATCGTCAGGAGCCGGCTTCCGGTCCGCCTCCATTTGCTGATCCCCGCGGTCGAGAACGCGATCTCCGCCGCCGCTTTCCGGCCCGGCGACATATTGCGGAGCCGCAAGGGCCTCAGCGTCGAGATCGGCAACACCGACGCCGAAGGCCGGCTGATCCTCGGCGACGCGCTCGCCCGCGCGGCCGAGAAGCAGCCCGGGCTGATCCTCGATTTCGCCACCCTGACCGGCGCCGCGCGGGTCGCGCTCGGCCCGGATTTGCCCGCTTTGTTCGCCAATGACGACGCGCTGGCGGACGATCTGCTCGCGAGCGGCACCGCCGTCTCGGACCCGCTGTGGCGGATGCCGCTGTGGAAGGCCTATGACGAAATGCTCGCCTCCGACGTCGCCGACATCGGCAACATGGCCGAAGCGCCGCTGGCGGGCGCGGTGACGGCCGCGCTTTTCCTGCAGAAATTCGTTCCCGAAGCCACGCCCTGGGCGCATCTCGACACCTTCGCCTGGCGTCCCGCGGCCAAGCCGGGGCGGCCCAAGGGCGGCGACGCGCTCGGCCTGCGCGCCGCCTGGGACATGCTGAAGAAGCGCTATGGCGGATAGCGCGGGCCCCAATGTTTCGCCGCCGGTCCGGGTCATTCCCGCGACAATTGGGGAAACGAAACGGTTCCTGGCCGGTTATAGCCGCGAAACATCCTATTGGAGCAGCAGCCGTGGCCGACCAGTCCCTCCGGAGCTGGATGCAAACCCTGATCAGCTATGTGCGGTCGGGCCAGCCAGACCTCACCAATCGCCAGATGGCGCTCATGCTGCTGGTTTACCTGACGCCCGGGCCGCATACGGTGCGCGGGCTCGCCCGCATGCTCGGCGTCTCGAAGCCGGTCATCACGCGCGCCTTGAACACGCTCGGCGCGCTCGGCTATCTGCGCCGGGTTCGCGACGAGAGCGACAGGCGCAACGTCTTCGTCGCGAAGACCAGCACGGGGCACGACTTCCTTGAAGGCTTCAACCGCAACCTCGAACAATCGGGCGGCGAGCGCAGGAGCCCGGCGGGCAACGGATTCATCCTCCAGCACGGATAGGCATTTCCGCCTCGACGGCCCGTCGCGGCCGGTCGACGCGCGGATCCACGCCTGGCGCAAGGACCTGGCGGACATCAGCCTCGCCGACCGCGTGTTCGCGCCGCATTACGCCCGGCCGCTGCGGCGCGGCTGCGGCTCGCACGCGGCGATGGTCTGGCCGCGCCCGTCCGCCGAGGGCGAGGCGGTCTCCGAGCTGCTCCCGGGCGAGGATTTCGCGGTGCTCGAATATGCCGGCGGCTGGGCCTGGGGCTTCTGCGGCGGCGACCATGTCGTCGGCTATGTCGAGGCGATCGCGCTGACCGAAGCCGTCGAGCCGACCCACATCGTCTGCGAGAAGAGCGCGCCGGTCACCCCGGACGACCGCGTCACCTCGCCGGTCATCGCCCTGCTGCCGCTGGGGTCCCGCCTCCATGGCGAGGAAAGCGGGCCTTGCCTCACCACCGAATATGGCTGCGTCCCGCTCGCCCATCTGCGCCGGATCGGCGACGCCGAGGGCGATCCGGTGATTGTCGCCGAGCGGCTGATCGGCGCCCCCTGGCTTGCCGGCGGCCGCACCGCGCACGGCATCGACGCCGCCGGCCTCATCCAGCTCGCGCTCGCGCTGAGCGGCCTGGCCGCGCCGCGCCTGCTCGACCAGCTCGCCACTTTGGGCGCGCCGGTGCCCGCCGGGGCACCCGCGCGGCGCGGCGACCTCATCCTGTTCGAAGGCGGCGCCGGGCTGATGGTCGACGACCTCCTGATGATCCACGCCGGCCGCGCCGCGGGCAAGGTCACGGTAGAGCCCGCCTCGCTCTACGTTGCGGAGCGGCGGCGCCTTTCCCTCTGACGGTTGCATTCCGGCGGCGAAACGAGCAGTCTTTGGCCACCTTCAGAGGGGGAGGATGAATGAACAACGTGTTTGGCGCGCGCGCGCCGGCCTGGCTGCGCATCGTCGCGGCGCTCGGCCTGATTTGGAACCTGTTCGGGGTCTACGCTTATCTGGCGACGGTCGGCCTGGTCAGCGCCGGTGCCGGCATGACGATGGAGGCGATGCCCGCCTGGGTGATCGGCGCCTTCGCCATCGCGGTCTTCGGCGGGACGATCGGCTGCCTCGGGCTGCTCCTGCTGAAACGCTGGTCGAAGCTGATCCTGCTGCTCTCGTTCGTCGCTCTCCTCGCGCAGGATCTCTGGGCGTTCGTGCTGAGAACGAGCGGGCCGGCGGAAAACCCGGTCCTGCCGATCGCGGTCAATCTGATCGGCCTGGTGCTGGTCTGGCTGGCTTATTCGGCCGACAAGAAAGGCTGGCTGACCTAGGCCCGGGCTACATCTCGCCGCGCGCGCGGCGCAGCGCGAACCAGCGCTGCACGTTGGCCTGGTGCTGCTGCAGCGTGTCGGCGAAGACATGGCCGCCGCTGCCGTCGGCGACGAAGAACAAGGCATTGGTCGGCGCCGGATCGAGCACGGCGGCGATCGAGGCCCGCCCGGGATTGGCGATCGGCCCAACGGGAAGCCCGGCGCGGGCATAGGTGTTGTAGCCGTTGTTCGCGTTGAGCTCGGACTGGCGGATGCGCCGCCCGAGCGGCCGGCCCTGCGTCACCGGGTAGATCACGGTCGGATCGGCCTGGAGCGGGATGCCGCGCCGCAGCCGGTTGGCGTAGACGCCGGCCACCATCCGCCGCTCTGCCGGCTTGCCGGTCTCCTTCTCGACGATCGAGGCGAGGATGATCGCCTCGCGCGGCGTCGCGACCGCGCTTCCCGGCCGCCGCCGCGCCCAGAGCCGCGCGAGCTCGGCCCGCATCGCCGCCTGCATCCGCGCGAGCAGGGCGGCGCGGGTCTCGCCGCGCTGGAACGAATAGGTGTTGGGCAGCACCGACCCCTCCTCCGGCACCGCGATCGCGCCGGTCAGATAGGGAATGGCCATCAGCCGCTCCTGGACGAGCACCGAGGCCATGCCTTCGGGAATGGTGACCAGCCGCTGCACGGGCCGTCCGTGCTGGAGCAGGTTGAGGATACCGTCGGCGCTGAGCCCCGGCGGAATCAGGAACTCGCCCGCCTGGATCGGGTCGGACGAGCCGAGCAGGCGCGCGAACGCCCGGAACGGGCCCGTGCCGCCACGGATCGCCCCCGCCTCGTCGAGCTGGTCGGCGACGCGGGCGAGGCTCGCTCCCTGGGCGACGATGATCGTCTTCGGCTCCGAGGCCGGCCCGGGGCCGATCCACAGCAGCCAGAGCGCGATCCCGGCCGCGAGGATGGCGATCCCCGGAACGAGGATCAGCAGCAGCCGCTTCAGGGGTAAATTGCGCGCCTTCACACGGCCTTCATGACCAGGCTGGCGTTGGTCCCGCCGAAGCCGAAGCTGTTGTTGAGCACCGCCTTGACCTCGCGCCGCTTGGCGACGTGCGGCACCAGATCGACGCCCTCGCAGCCCTCGCTCGGATTGTCGAGGTTGAGCGTCGGCGGCACGATCTGGTCGCGCAGCGCGAGGATGCAGAAGATCGATTCGACCGCACCGGCGCCGCCGAGCAGATGGCCAATCGCCGACTTGGTCGAGCTCATCGAGAGATGGCCGATATTGTTGCCGAACAGCCGCCGGACCGCGCCCAGCTCGAGCTCGTCGCCGAGCGGCGTCGAGGTGCCGTGGGCGTTGATATAGTCGATGTCGGCAAGCTCGAGCCCGGACTTGCGCATCGCCATCTGCATCGACCGGTACGCGCCCGATCCTTCCGGATGCGGCGCGGTGACGTGATAGGCGTCGCCCGACAGGCCGTAGCCGACGACCTCGGCGTAGATACGGGCGCCGCGCTTCTTGGCATGCTCATATTCCTCGAGCACGACCACGCCCGCGCCCTCGCCCATGACGAAGCCGTCGCGGCCTTCGTCCCACGGTCGGCTGGCGCGCCACGGCTCGTCGCGGAAGCCGGTCGAAAGCGCGCGGGCCTGGCCGAAGCCGGCGATGCCGATCGGGCAGATCGCGCCCTCGGCGCCGCCCGCGAGCATCACGTCGGCATCGTCCATCGCGATCATCCGCGCGGCGTCGCCGATCGAATGGGCGCCGGTTGAGCAGGCGGTGACGACCGCATGGTTGGGCCCCATCAGGCCGTATTTGATCGAGACCTGGCCCGAGATGAGGTTGATCAGCCGGCCATGGACGAAGTGTGGGCTGACCCGGCGCGGTCCCTTTTCCGCGAGGACCAGCGATTCCTTCTCGATCCCCGGCAGCCCGCCGATCCCCGAGCCGATCGAAACGCCGGCGCGCAGCCGCTCCTCCTCGCTCATCTCGGTGAGGCCGGCATCCTCGATCGCCTGGCCGGCGGCGTCGATGCCGTAGATGATGAACGGATCGACCTGGCGCTGGACCTTGTGATCGACGCGCTTGCCGGGATCGAAGCCATATTCATGGTCGGCCGGCTTCACTTCGCACGCATAATTGCTGTGGAAATCGGTCGCGTCGAAACGGGTGATGGTCGCGGCGCCCGATTTGGCGGCAAGGATGTTCTTCCAGCTCGTCTCGACGTCGCCGCCCAGCGGCGTGACGAGGCCCAGACCGGTGACGACGACGCGGCGCATGTTCAGTCTCCCAAAATGCCGACAGGCCCAAGCCCGTTCGGGCTGAGCCTGTCCTTCGATACGCGGCTTCGTCAAGCTCAGCCGCTACTCAGGATGAGCGGTTCCTCCACATCATCCGCTCATGCTGAGTAGGCATTGAGCTTGCCGAAATGCCGTATCGAAGCACAAGCTCAGGGCGAACGGATGGGAATTCCTCCTCCGCTAGGCCTTATTCTGGTCGATATAGTCGATCGCGTCCTTGACGGTCGTGATCTTCTCGGCGGCATCGTCCGGGATCTCCACCCCGAACTCCTCCTCGAACGCCATGACCAGCTCGACGATGTCGAGGCTGTCGGCGCCGAGATCGTCGATGAAGCTCGCTTCCTCGGTGACCTTGTCGGCTTCGACGCCCAGATGCTCGACGACGATCTTCTTAACGCGGTCGGCAGTCTCGCTCATAATCCACCTTTCCCTAGCGGTGTTTATTCATTGGCCTCCGCCCTAGCCGCTCGCACCGGCAAATGGCAAGTGCGACCGCACGATCAAAGCATCGCCATGCCGCCGTTGACGTGGAGCGTCTGGCCGGTCACGTAACCGGCCTCGCGGCTGGCGAAATAAACGCAGGCGGCGGCGATATCCTCGCCGCTGCCGAGGTCGCCGATCGGGATGCGGCCGAGCAGGGCCTGCTTCTGCGCCTCGGGCAGCACCTCGGTCATCGCCGAGCGGATGAAGCCGGGGGCGACGCAATTGACGGTGATGCCGCGCGAGGCGACCTCCTGCGCCAGCGCCTTGGACATGCCGACCAGGCCCGCCTTGGACGCGGCATAATTGGCCTGGCCCGGATTGCCGGTCGCGCCGACCACCGAGGTGATCGAGATGATCCGGCCGAAGCGGGCGCGCATCATCGGCCTCAGGCTTGCGCGGGCGAGCCGGAAGGCGGCTTCGAGATTGATCCGGATCACGTCCGACCATTCCTCGTCCTTCATCCGCATCGCCAGATTGTCGCGGGTGACGCCGGCATTGTTGATCAGAATGTCGAGCCGCCCGAGCCCCTCGACCGCCCGCGGCACCAGCGCATCGACCGCGGCCGCGTCGGAGAGGTCGCAGGCAAGCGCGACATGGTCGCCGCCCAATTCGCCGCGAAAGGCCTCGAGCTTGTCGACGTTCGAGCCCGACACAGCGAGCCGCGCCCCCTGCGCCGCCAGCCCCCTGGCGATCGCCGACCCAATCCCGCCGGACGCGCCGGTGACCAGGGCGGTCATTCCTGTGAGGTCGAACATCAATTCATCCCTGCCGGAGGAAGGTTCACGCGGAGACGCGGAGACGCGGAGGGCTGGTAGTCATTGACGATCCGACGGAACCCCTCCTTGAGCGTCGCTCCGGCGAAATTGATGAGCAGCCCGACCGGCTGGCCGGTAAGGCGCAGATAGGTGAGCAATTGCTTTGCATGCGCAGCATGCAACTGGTCGACACATTTGATCTCCACGAGCAGTCGTTGATCGACCAGCAGGTCGATCCGGAATGCCGCTTCGAAGCGAAGCCCCTCGAACTCAATCCCGATCGGCTGCTGACGCGCCACCTGATAGCCCATCTCGGCGAGCTTGGCTGCCAAGATCGTTTCGTAGACCGACTCAAGAAGGCCCGGACCTAGCTGACGATGCAGCCGCAGCGACACATCGAGCACGTCGCCGCTGATTTCTTCGATGTCCTTCAACCGCTCCTCTCCGCGTCTCCGCGTCTCCGCGTGAACCAGCCTAGACTTCCTTCACCAGCGCGTCGATATCGTCCATCGTGACGACGCTGGTCGCGGCCGCGTCCGGCGCGATCCGCTTGACCATGGGCCCGAGCACCTTGCCGCCGAACTCGACGAAATGGGTGACGCCGGCTTCGGCCATCGCCGCGACGCTCTCGCGCCAGCGCACCCGGCCGGTGACCTGCTCGACCAGCAATTGGCGGATCGTGTCGGGGCT
This sequence comes from Sphingomonadales bacterium, assembly GCA_034668465.1. Taxonomy (GTDB): domain Bacteria; phylum Pseudomonadota; class Alphaproteobacteria; order Sphingomonadales; family Sphingomonadaceae; genus Allosphingosinicella. The sequence goes on along the minus strand of JAXDPI010000034.1, from coordinate 85,691 downwards.
GTCGACCGGCCCGGCGGTGACGTTGGCGTAGAGCGAGACCGCCGGCGGCTTCATCTCGACCTGCGCCAGCGCCTCGGCCATCGCCTCGGCCGCCGGCTGCATCAGCGGGCAATGGAACGGCGCCGACACCGGCAGCAATATCGCCCGCCTGGCGCCCTTCTCCTTGGCGATGTCGAGCGCCCGCTCGACCGCCGCGCGGCTGCCGGAAATGACGATCTGCGAAGGGTCGTTGTCGTTGGCGATGGTGCAGGTTTCGCCTTGCGCCGCTTCATCGGCGATCGCCTGGGCGGTGGCGAGGTCGGCGCCGAGCAAAGCGGCCATAGCGCCCTCGCCCACCGGCACCGCCGCCTGCATCGCCCGCCCGCGCAGCCGGAGCAGCCGCGCGGTGGTGGCGAGGTCGAACGTGCCGGCCGCGCACAGGGCCGAATATTCGCCGAGCGAATGGCCGGCGACGAAATCGGCCTTGTCGGCAAGCTCGATGCCCGACGCGCGCAGCGTCGCCAGCGCGTTGGCCATGATCGCCGGCTGGGCGTTCTCGGTGAGGGTCAGCTCGTCGAGCGGCCCTTCGGCCATCAGCCGCGACAAATTCTGCTGGAGCGCCTCGTCGACCTCCTCGAAGACGGCGCGGGCCTGGCGGCTCGCGCCGGCCAGCGCCGCGCCCATGCCGACCGACTGGCTGCCCTGCCCCGGAAAGATGAAAGCGCGCATGCCTTGCCTCCTGCTTGCGCGGGGCTGGTAGGCCAGCGCCGCCCCGATAGGCAAGCGCCTGTTCGGCTCCCTTGGCCGCCTGCAACTTTGTTGGATACATGTTGGATTCGATCTGCCAGCGTCGGGCGACTCGGCTCTTTCTCATGTCCATCGGCGATGGCGATGAATAGGATTATCAGGCGCGGCAGGCCGTCGGCGATTCGTGTACTTCACGACACCCTTTTTCTGCATATTTTGGCTGAGCTTCAGCCCGCAACTCATTGAAATTCTGTAAATGGACGCCGCGAGACCGCATGCCAGGCGGAGCAAGATTTCGCCGATTTCGCGGTTGATGCGACATTCGTGTGCCTCGGCCCCGGCACAGGCCTGGTCAGGGCGGGGTTGATTTTCCCCGGCTTCTCAGCCAAATGCGCGGCAGCCCGGGGCGGAAGTCAGCTTCCTGCCCCGGTCTTGCTTTGAGACGACAGCCGGAGGGGCGTCCGCAATGGGCGGCGTCAGCAATCGGCCAAGAGAAGGAAGTGCGCAAAATGGCGCTCTACGAACATGTGTTCCTCGCGCGGCAGGACCTGGCCCAGGCCCAGGTGGACGCGCTGGCGGAAACCGCGACCAAGATCATCGAGGACAATGGCGGCAAGGTCGTCAAGACCGAGACCTGGGGCCTCAGGAACATCGCCTATCGGATCGCCAAGAACCGCAAGGCCCATTATGTCGCGCTCGATTTCGAGGCGCCGGCGCCGGTCGTGGCCGAGCTGGAGCGCCAGACCCAGATCAACGAGGACGTCATCCGCTACATGACGATCCGCGTCGATGAGCACGAGCAGGGCCCGAGCGCGATGATGCGGCGCGGCGACCGCGACAAGAGGCGCGGCGACGACGACCGCGGCGATCGCGGCGATCGCGGCGACCGGGGTGGCAACGGCCGCAGCCGCGGCCGCGACGATTACGAAATTTAAGGAGGCACGAGACCGATGGCACGCCCATTCTTCCGCCGCCGCAAGTCCTGCCCCTTCTCCGGCAAGGACGCGCCGCGCATCGACTATAAGGACGTCCGCCTGCTCCAGGGCTTCGTCTCCGAGCGGGGCAAGATCGTCCCCAGCCGCATCACCGCGGTCAGCACCAAGAGGCAGCGCGAGCTGGCCAAGGCGATCAAGCGCGCCCGCCATCTCGGCCTGCTTCCCTATGTCGTGAAATAAGGAGCGAGAGCGATGGACGTCATTCTGCTCGAGCGCATCGAAAAGCTTGGATCGATCGGCGACGTGGTCAAGGTGAAGAACGGCTATGCCCGCAACTTCCTCCTTCCCCGCGGCAAGGCCCTTCGCGCCAACGATTCCAACCGCAAGGTGTTCGAAGCCAATCGCGAGAAGATCGAAGCCCAGAACGCCGAGCGCCGCGGCGCGGCCGAGGGCGACGCGAGCAAGGTCGAGGGCGCCAGGATCCAGCTGATCCGCCAGGCGTCGAACGCCGGCCATCTCTACGGCTCGGTTTCCGCCCGCGACCTCGCCGAGGCGCTGGAAGCCCAGGGGCACAAGATCGCCAAGAACCAGATCGTGCTCGATCGCCCGATCAAGTCGATCGGCCTCCAGGACGTCAGGATCGCGCTCCATCCCGAAGTGTCGGTGACGATCAGCGTCAACGTCGCCCGCTCGCCCGAAGAGGCCGAGCTGCAAGCGGCCGGCAAGGACGTGATGGCCGAGATGTTCGAGAAGGACGTCTCGGGCTTCATCGAGGAGCGCGACGAGAGCCTGGAGCCGGGCGAGATCGCGCCGGAGGAGGCGAGCGCCGAGGAAGAGGCTCCCGCCGAGGAAGCTGCTCCCGCCGAGGAAGCCGCTCCCGCCGAGGAAGTGGCGTCGGAGGAAGCTCCCGAAGCCGCGGCCGCCGAGGAAGGCGAGAAGGCCGACGAAGCCTAGGCTGTATCGATCTTCGGTTCGACGCCGGCCTGAAGCCCCTCCCCTTGATGGGGAGGGGTTGGGGAGGGGTGGCCTCTCCGGAAAAGCGCCACGCTTCATTGACGTTCACCCCCACCCAACCCTCCCCATCAAGGGGGAGGGCATCGAACTGATTGTCGATCCAGGCGTCAGCGGATCGCGTCGAGCTCGATCCCTTTGGTCTCGCGCGCGAGCAGCGCGCTCAGGCCGCTGATCGTGCAGGCCGTGCCGACGTAGAGCGCGACCGGCAGCGCCGAATCGTAGCTCTTGTAGAGCCACAGGGCGATGATCGGCGCCAGCGAACCGGCCACGATCGAGGTCAGCTGATAGGCGATCGACGCGCCCGAATAGCGGATCCGGGTCGGGAAAAGCTCGGCGATCATCGCCGCCTGCGGGCCGTACATCGCGCCGTGCAGGACGAGCCCGATCACCAGCGCCAGCACGATCGCGCCCATCTCGCCGCTCGCCAGCAACGGAAACAGCGCGAAGCTCCACGCCGCCAGGCCGAAGGCGCCGAACGCATAGACCGGGCGCCGCCCGATCCGATCGGAGAGGAACGCGAACAAGGGGATGGCGAAGAACTGCACCGCCGCTCCGATCAGCAGCGCGTCGAGCGCGAGGCTGCGGCTTTGCGCGGCGACGTCGACCAGAAAGGTCAGCGAGAAGACGGTCAGGATGTAATAGGAGATGTTCTCGCCGACCCGCAGGCCCGCGCCGAGCACGACCGCCCTGGGCCGCTCGCGCAGCACCTCGAGCGCGGGCATTTTGGGCGGTGCCTCCGCCTCGGCGAGCGCCTGCTCGAACATGTGGCTTTCGGCGACCCGGTTGCGGATATACCAGCCGACCACCACCAGCACGAACGACAGCAGGAACGGAACCCGCCAGCCCCAGGCGATGAAGTCGGCCTCGTCCTGGAAGCCGGCGAGCAGCGCCAGCACGCCCGCGGCGAGCAAATTTCCCGCCGCCACGCCCGCCTGGGGCCAGCTTGCCCAGAAGCCGCGTCGCGCCGCATCGCCATGCTCGGCGGCCATCAGCACCGCTCCGCCCCATTCGCCGCCGACCGCGAACCCCTGGACGAGCCGCAGGACGATCAAGGCGATGGGCGCCCAGACGCCGATCTGCGCATAAGTGGGCAGCAGGCCGATCAGCACGGTCGCGACGCCCATCAGGATCAGGCTCAGCATGAGCAGCCGCTTGCGCCCGATCCGGTCGCCATAATGGCCGAAGACGATGCCGCCCACCGGGCGCGCAACGAAGCCCAGGGCGTAGGTCGCGAAGGCGAGCAGGGTGCCGGTCAGCGGGTCGAAGCTCGGGAAGAACAGCCGGTTGAAGACCAATGCGGCGGCCGAGCCGTAGAGAAAGAAATCATACCATTCGATGGTCGTGCCGATCAGGCTCGCCATCACGACCCGGCCGAGCGGCGTCTTTGCTTGTTCCATCCTGGCTACCTGCCCCGTCATGCGCCGCAGCGCCAGATGCCTTCGAGCTCGACCTGCGCGTCGGCGCGGCGGTTGGTGACGGTAAGCCGCGCCGGCCAGCTGCCGGCGGCGCCTTCGCGCGGCGGCACTTGGCCGACGCGGCCGACGCTGACGCTGACTTGACGGTCCTCGAAGAAGCCGCCGGTCGGCCCGGCCGGGCTGGCATGGGCGAAATGACGGACCGCGCCGCCGATCCTGGCGACGGCGTCGTCGGCGCTGACCGCGAACAGCCTGCGTCCGTCCCGGCCGAATTCGCAGGCCGGCGCGCCCATCCCCGCTTGTTCGAGGTCGGCCAAAGCGAGCGGTTGCGGCCGCGCCGCCGCCTGCCGGTCGACGACCGCCTCCTGCTTGGGCGTCGACAGCCGCGCGATCTGATTCTCGCTCGGCCCCTGATTGCTGATTCCGGCGCGGTCTCCGCAACCGGCGAGCAGCGCAAACAAAGCCAGGAACGCGCGCATCAATAGCCCATCAGCGCCAGCACCTCGCGGCGGCTGCGCTCGTCCTTGCGGAACACGCCCATCATCCGGCTGGTGGTCATCATCACGCCGGGGGTGCCGACGCCGCGGGCGGTCATGCAGGCATGGCTCGCCTCGATCACGACGGCGACCCCCTGCGGCTGCAGATTCTCGCAGATGCAGTCGGCGACCTGGGCGGTCAGCCGCTCCTGCACCTGCAGCCGGCGGGCGAAGCCGTGCAGGACGCGGGCGAGCTTGGAAATGCCGACGACGCGGTTCTTCGGCAAATAGGCGATCGCCGCCTTGCCGATGATCGGCGCGAGATGATGCTCGCAATGCGACTGGAACGGAATGTCCCTGAGGAGCACGATCTCGTCATAGCCGCCGACCTCCTCGAAGGTGCGGCTGAGGTGATGCGCCGGGTCCTCGGCATAGCCGCTCGCATATTCGCGCCAGGCGCGCGCGACCCGCGCCGGCGTGTCGAGCAGGCCCTCGCGGTCCGGATCGTCGCCGGCCCAGCGGATCAGCGTCCGCACCGCCTCCTGGACCTCGGGCGGGACCGCGACCTTGCGCGGCTCGCTGACCAGATCGCCGTCTTCGGGTTCGCCGTAGCTGCCGTCCATGCTTCGCCTCCTCAAGGCGACGCAGATACACGGCAGCCGGCGAGTCGCCTAGCGGCACCGCCGCAGCCGTCGCAGCCCTCGTTCAGGTTCGTGGCCCGCGCCCACGGCCGGGGGGATCGGCATATTGGCCCTGGTCGCTGTCGGTGATGCCGTTGCCATTATTGCCGCCGCCGCAGCGCCGCCCGCGTCCGGCGGGATCGGCATTGGGACCGCGGTCGCTGTCGCTGCAGCCGGCCCCGCCGCCACCACGCCCCTGCCCCGCCGGATCGGCATTGGGCCCGGCGTCGCTGTCGCTATTTCCTTCACTGCCGCCGCGCCGGCCCTGGCCGGCCGGATCCGCATAGCGGCCCGAATCGCCGTCGCTGGCTCCCCCGCTTGGGCAGTTGCGGCCGCGACCGGCGGGATCGGCGCCATAGCCCCGATCGCTGTCGGTGCACTCGCCGGGCGGGCGGCGCCAGCGGCCGCCGCCTCCGCCGCCGCCGCCGCCGGCCGGATCGAACGGGTCGGCATCGCTGTAACCGTAGCCGTAGGGATAGCCGACGCAGCCGGTCAGCGCGAGAAAGGACCCCGCCCCCACTGCGCCGGCGCCGACCCGGCCGAGGAATGAACGTCTGCTGATCCTGCGCGTCGGTTTCATGGCTTGGTTCCCTTCCTGCTAATCGTGACGGCGCCGGCGGCGCTCCTCGATCGGACCGCCGGCCATCGTGCAGCCGCCGGGCGCGAGCAGGGAAGCACTGCCGCCGCGGCCCAAGAACGAGCGCCTGCTGGTCGTGCGTGTCGGCTTCATCGTTCGCTCCAGCGTTCGAGTCGCGCGGGCTATCGTGACGGCCTCAAAATGAACGGCTGGTGACCCCGACAGGATTCGAACCTGTGGCCTACTGATTAGGAATCAGTCGCTCTATCCTGCTGAGCTACGGGGCCGCCGCGATTTCCGCCCTGTCTTCAATGCGGGCCTTGCGGTCAAGTGGAACGAATCCGAACCATGGGCACAGCGCGGCACAAGCCGTGCACGATGTGGATGCAACGCGGAGAGGACATCAATCGCATTTTCCCTAATGATTCCCTCCTCTCAAGATCAGTCGATAGAACTTCTGCGGAACTTGTAGTATGAGAGGCCATGCTGGACCGCGATGCTCTCTGTCTTCGTGGAAGCGGCGCTTTATCCGGCACGCCATTTCAAATCAAATCGCTCAAGATCATGGCCGTCGAGAGCCCGTGCGCGAGCTGGATCGAGACCAGGGCGCCGTTTGACAATGGCGAGCTCATTGGAACCGCGGCGCCGACCTCGGGGGCGTGGAAGCGTGGAGCCAGAATCTACAACTTCACCCCCTCGGCGAGCGGGACGGAAGGGTGGGTCTGCATCGCCGCAGGCTCCCCCGGAACTTGGAAGGCCTTCGGCTCTGTCGCGGCGTGACGCCCACGCACCCTGTCTCTCAATCGTCCGACCGGCAGGACGACCATGCGCAAAAGCACGGCCGCCGCAGCCAGGGTGGCAAGCACCACCAGAACGGGCGACCAGCCCAAGGTCATTCCCACGAGCCACACCGGCCAGTGGGCCAGGTAAACCGGATAGGATAGGTCGCCGGCCAATCGGTCGCCCGGACCGGTTTCGCGGATCAGCAGAGGCACAGCCGCAACGAAGGCCGCGGCAAAAAGTGTCGGATGCACTGGCAGCCAAGGGAACAGGAGGAGCCCGGCGACAACGACTGGCGTCGCCTTCCAGTTAATTTTGGCGAGGCGTGGCGCTAGAACTTGATGCGACAGGGCACCGGCGATGAAGAAGGCGGCCTCGAAAGGGAAAAAGCGGTACGCCCAGGGATCCTGGTCGAAGCCGAAGCCGTAGGCTAGCAGGCGCGCGGCGATCGAGCTGGCGAGGACGGCCCAAAGAAGCTTGCGGGCGCGGGATCAGGAAGGGGGCCATCAGGTAGAAGCAAAGCTCAATAGCAAGGCTCCATGACTGCGGCAGCAGCAGGAACCGTATGCCAACCTCGTTCGGCATAAAATAAGCTGCGTCCTGGCCAAAGATAGCGAGATTGGCCACACCGAGCGCCGCTTGCGTGCCCGGAGGCAGCGCCGCGAATTCGGCCAGTCTTTGCCCCTCGAACAGTCGCATCCCGAGCATCAACAGGGCAACCGCCCAATAGGCTGGAAAGATACGTAGCGCACGGTTGAGGTAGAAGCGCGACGGACGCGCATAACCATCCTTCGTCAGCAGGACGTGCGAGATCAAATAACCTGAGAGGACGAAGAACAGTTGAACCGCCAAGGCGCCGCCCACCAGCGCATTCTTTACCGCTGCGTGCTCCAATACAACCGTCACGGCCAGCAGAAGGCGGACGAAGCCTACGCCCATGGTTCACCGCGCCATTAGCGGCGTGATCCGGACAATGTCCGCGCTGATCTCGGCGTGATAGTCGCCAGTGGCGTCCACGGCGGCGAGGAGGGCCGAAAGCGTGGGAAAGTCGCCGGTTCCATCGAAGCATCGGGCATCGTCGATCAGGATGACGTGATCCTTGACCGGGTGGGCGAAGATCGCAGCCAGCTCTTCGGAGATCGCAGTCTCTTTCGCCCCTCGCCCGGTCAGCCCGGCGCTGTAGTGGGCGTCCAGCCAGAAAAGGGCTGGTTCGGAGATCTTCGCCAACAGCTCGGGCAGGGCGTAAGCGCTGTCGCCGAAGATCAACTCGATGTTGGGGCGGCCCGAAAGGACACGCCGCGCCCGCTCGAAATAGCGCCGCTCGACTTCGATGGAATAGCAGAACACTTCTCGCCGCCGGGCGATGTAATCGACGGTAACGCCGGTCAAGGTGCCGGTTTCGATGAAAATCCTCGGCCCGCGATTCAGGTAACTCCTGACGATCGCCAGCTTTACCGGGTCGGGGGCCGGGGAGGGACATCCGGCCTTTATCCACGCGGCAGTTTCGCGCCTGAGAATGCCGCGCCATCTCTTGACCGTCGGGAGCGCGCCGAGACGCTGGACCTGATCGAACAAGGCGTTGTCGAAATGCCTGCTCATGACCTGGACGACCTTATCGGCGCGCGGAGTCAGCGCCAAGCGAAAGCGTCATCGGTGGAGAATGCGGGCGATTGCCGGGGCTGTTCAGGGCGGTGTGCTCGTCGGCGCTGCCGTTTGGCGGAAGCGCTGCCGGGTCAATTCTCGGTACCCGGATCCGGCACGTCGAACGGCAGCGGCGCGATCGGAATGCCTTCGTCGCGCAGGCTTTCGGCGTCGGCGGCGCTGGCGCGGCCGTGGATCGCGCGGGCCTCGGCCTCGCCGAGATGGATGGCGCGGGCCTCGTCGGGGAAGCGATCGCCGACATGCTCGCTGGTTTCGAGCAATTTCTTCTGCGCCTCGGCCATGCCGGCCAGTGCCGCTTTTACGGCCTCCGCCGGCAGCTCACCCGACGCGTTGCCTTTAGCACCAACGCGCGGCGCCATCGGCGCCTTGTCGACGTCCGCCGCGCCGCAGATCGGGCAGGCGACGAGACCACGGCTTCGCTGCGCCTCGAATTCCTCGGTCGAACCGAACCAGGCTTCGAAAACATGGCCTTGTGAGGCACATCTGAGATCGAAAATGATCATCGGACGTGCTCGGGAGGCGGGATCGGGCGGCGGTGCCAGATCGCCGGCAGGCGGCGGCGCGCCTCCTCGACCGCGCCCGGATCGATCTCCGCGAAACCGAGCGCCGGCGCGTCGCCGCCCATGTCGAGCCGCACCTCGCCCCAGGGATCGACGACCAGCGAGTGGCCGTAGGTCATCCGTCCGTCCTCGTGGCGACCGGCCTGCGCCGCCGCGATGACGAATGCGCCGGCCTCGATCGCGCGCGCGCGCATCAGCACGTGCCAGTGCGCCTCGCCGGTCGGCACGGTGAAGGCGGCGGGGATGCTGAACGCGGTCGCGCCGTAATTGCTGAGCGCGGAATAGAGATCGGCGAAGCGCAGATCGTAGCAGATCGAAAGGCCGAGCGGCCCGATCGGCGTGTCGACCACGATCGCCCGGTCGCCGCCGCGATAGGAAGCCGATTCGCGCCAGCTCTCGCCGGTCGGCAGATCGACGTCGAACAGGTGGATCTTGTCGTAACGGGCGCGGATGGCCCCCTCGCCGTCGATCACGAAGCCGCGATTGGCGAGCTTCCCGCCCGGCGCGCCGGCCAGCGCGAGCGAGCCGAGATGAACCCAGATGCCGGCCTTTGCCGCGGCTTCGCGCACCGCCGCGAGGACCGGATCCTCGGCTTCCTCATGAAGGTGGGCCGCGGCGCGCTCGCGATCCCGGTCGAGCAGGCCGCTCATCTCGGGCGTGAACAGCATCGCCGCCCCGCCGGCCGCGGCTTCCCCGATCCGCCGGACCAGCTCTTCCGCATTGGCCGCCGGATCGATCCCGGTTCGCGCCTGGAAGAGCGCGATCTTCATGCCGACGCAAGCATCGGATCGAGCTGCCCGCTCCGCTCGAGCCCGTCGAGGTCGTCCGAGCCGCCGATATGGCGCCCGCCGATGAAGATCTGGGGCACGGTGGTGCGGCCGTTGGCGCGCGACAGCATCTCGACGCGCTTCGGCCCGCCCATCGTTATGTCATATTCCTCATAAGCGACCACCTTGTCCTCGAGCAGTCGCTTGGCCCGCGAGCAATAGGGGCAGAAAGCCTTGGTGTAGATCTCGACGCGCGCCATCTCACTCTCCCGCGCACCCGAGGTGCGTGCCGGCCGCGCCCATGTCAATGAGCGCCGCCGCCGACAACGCGCGCCGGGCGGGCGATGTTCAACCGCCCTCGCCGCCCGGCGCGCCGACCAGCCGGGCGAATCCCTCCGCTTCGATCGTCGCCAGAACGGCCGCATAAGCGGCATGATCCTCGTCGCCCGCGCGCAGCAGTCCGAAGCGCGGCGCCCCGCCCGCCGCGATCGGCAGCAGCGCGATCGGGCAGGCGACCGGCAGCAGGCGCGAGCCGCCGCCGGCGTGGAGCGTGCTGAGCAGCCCGCATAGCGCGCCGGCGATGGTCGGCCGGCTCAAGATGGCGAGCCGGAACTGGCCGGCCTCGCGGGTCAGCAAATAGATGTGGCCGGATTGGTGGGGGAGCGCGACGTCGCCGCGCTGGGTATAGGCCGCGTCCGCGCGCTCGGATTCGCGGAACACGAGGTGCGATTCCGCCTCGTCCCAGAGGATCGCCGTGCGGAAGGCGTAGATCGCGCCCTCGGCGCCGAATGCGGGCCGTACGGTCAGATAGTCGCCCTCGAGCCATTGCACGGCGGGGCGGGCATAGGCGCCAAGCTCGGTCGGGGCGATGTCGCCGCGTCCGGCTTCGGGCGCGCGGACGCGCGGGCGCAGCGCGACGCCGAGCGCGCCCTCGATCCGGACCAGGGTCGCGGTGGTGAAGCGGCGCTGGCCGGCGAGGCATTTTTCGAGCGTCGACAGGCTGATCCGCGCCTCGTCGGCCAGCCATATCCGGGTCAGGCGGCGACGGCCCAATTCCTCCCGAATGCGTTCGGCGAGCGGGTCCGCGCTGGTATCCATTTGCTCGCTTTCCCCTCCGGTCCCGTACAAAACCGCACAGTGGGGCAAGCCCACCATTACGGCAAGTCTTCCCGCACCACGCGCGCCCAGCAGAGCATGTCGACCCGCGCCGCGCCGGCGCGCTTGAGGATGCGGGCGCAGGCATTGGCGGTCGCGCCGCTGGTATAGACGTCGTCGACGAGGATGATCGCCCGCCCTTTGACCGCCGCCTTGCGCTTCGGATTGACGCGGAACGCGCCGCGCACCGCCTCCTTGCGCTGGCGCGGGCTCATGCCCCTCAGCACCGGCGTCGCCTTGACCCGCTCGACCAGGTCGAGCCGCGCCTCGAGCCCGGCCCGCCGCGCCAGCGCGCCCGCGATCAGGGCCGCCTGGTTGTAGCCGCGCCGCCAGATCCGCCAGCGGTGCAGCGGCACCGGCGCCAGCATCGGCCCCTCGGCCGGATCGAGGTGGCGCTGCATGAAGCGGGCGATGGTCTCGGCGACGCCCGGCCGGCCGCCATATTTGAGCTTGAGCGCGACCGCGCGCGAAATCTCGCCATAAGCGACCGCGGCGCGCAGCCGGTCGTAGGCGGGCGGCTCGGCCATGCAGCGCCCGCAAATCACCTTTTCGCCCTCGCCGAAATCGAACGGCAAGGCGCAGCGCGCGCAGCACGGCTCGCCGAGGAAGGCCAGTGCCGACCAGCATGGCAGGCAGAAGCGGTGCGGATCCCGGGTCACGGCGCCGCAGCCCGGGCAGCGCGGCGGCAGCGCGAAATCGAGGATCGGCCTCAGCGCTTCACGCGCGAGGAAGGCGGCGGCGGGCATCGGCCGGGGATAGACCCGCGCCGGTTGACAGCCAAGCCAATCCCGCCCATTTCGCCGGCGGCGGCCCGATGGCGGAGTGGTTACGCAGAGGACTGCAAATCCTTGCACGCCGGTTCGATTCCGGCTCGGGCCTCCACGCAATTCGGGACAGCAGCCATGACCGCTCGCACCATGTCCGGCTTCGGCAGCCACTTCGCCACCGAGGCCGTGCCGGGCGCGCTGCCCCAGGGCCGCAACTCGCCGCAACGTCCCGCCTTCGGCCTCTATGCCGAACAGCTGTCGGGCACCGCCTTCACCGCGCCCAGGGCCGAGAACCGGCGTTCGTGGCTCTACCGGATGCGGCCGAGCGCCGCCCACCCGCTTTATGTGCGCTACGAGGGCGCGGCTTTGTTCGCGCCCGGCACGCCGGACGGCCCGCTGCCGCCGAACCGGCTGCGCTGGGACCCGCCGGCAATGCCCGAAGCGCCGACCGACTTCGTCGACGGCCTCGTGACGATGATGGCCAATCGCGACCCGGCCGAGCTCGAAGGCGTCGCGGTCCACGTCTATTGCGCCAATGCCGACATGGCGGACCGCTATTTCTTCGACGCCGACGGCGAATTGCTGATCATCCCCGAGCAGGGCCGGCTCGATCTGCGCACCGAGATGGGAGCGATGTCGATCGCCCCGGGCGAGGTCGCGCTGGTGCCGCGCGGGGTGCGCTTCCGCGTGCTGCTGCCGGACGGGGCCGCGCGCGGTTATGTCGCCGAGAATTATGGCGCCCTGTTCCGGCTGCCCGAGCTCGGGCCGATCGGCGCCAACGGCCTCGCCAATCCGCGCGACTTCCTGACGCCGCACGCCGCCTATGAGGACCGCGACGGGCGGTTCGAGCTGGTCCAGAAGCAGCTCGGCGCCTTGTGGGTGACCGAGCTCGACCATAGCCCGCTCGACGTCGTCGCCTGGCACGGCAATCTCGCGCCCTGGCAGTACGACCTCGCTTCGTTCAACGCGATCGGGACGGTGAGCTACGACCATCCCGACCCGTCGATCTTCACCATGCTGACCAGCCCGAGCGACGTGCCGGGACGGGCCAATGCCGATTTCGTCCTCTTCGGCCCACGCTGGATGGTCGCCGAGGACACGTTCCGCCCGCCCTGGTTCCACCGCAACGTGATGAGCGAGTGCATGGGGCTGATCAAAGGCGCCTACGACGCCAAGGCAGAGGGCTTCGCCCCGGGCGGGATGAGCCTGCACAATTTGATGGCCGGCCACGGCCCCGACGCGGCGAGCTGGCAGCAGGCCAGCGAGGCCGCGCTGAAGCCGCACAAGATCGAAGGCAGCCTCGCCTTCATGGTCGAGAGCTGCTGGCCCTACCGGCCGACCCGCTTCGCCCTCGACCACGCCCAGCCGGACTATGACGCGGCCTGGCAAGGATTCCCCAAGGCGCAGCTGCCCGACACCCAAAAATAGGGACAGTCCCTATTTTCCTATAAAAATAGGGACTGTCCCTCATTTCACTCGGGCCCCTTGGCGAGGAACGCCTTCACGCCGCGCGCCGCCTGGCGGAGGCGTTGCTCGTTCTCGACCAGGGCGATGCGGACATAACCCTCGCCTTCCTCGCCGAAGCCGATGCCGGGCGCGACCGCGACCCGCGCCTCGGCCAGCAGCCGCTTGGAAAATTCCATCGCGCCCATCGCCCGCCAGGGCTCGGGGATCGGCGCCCAGGCGAACATCGAGGCGGCCGGCGGCGGGATCTCCCAGCCGGCCCGGCCGAAACATTCGACCAAGACGTCGCGGCGCGATCTGTAGAGCCTCCTATTGGCCTCGACGATGTCCTGCGGTCCGTTGAGCGCCGCCACCGCCGCCGCCTGGACCGGCGTGAAGGCGCCGTAATCGAGATAGGATTTGACCCGCGCCAGCGCGCCGATCAGGTCCGAATTGCCGACCGCGAAGCCGATCCGCCAGCCGGCCATCGAATAGGTCTTGGACATCGAGGTGAACTCGACCGCGACCTCCCTGGCGCCCTTGACCTGGAGGATCGAAGGGGTCGGCGCGTCGCCGAAATAGATTTCGGCATAAGCGAGGTCGGAAATCACCCACAGGCCATGGGCGCGGGCGAAGGCGACGACCTGCTCGTAGAACGCCAGATCGGCGGTGTAGGCGGTCGGGTTGGACGGATAGCCGATCACCAGCACCTTGGGCTGCGGCACGGTGTAGCGCACCGCCCGGTCGAGGATCGTGAAGAAGTCCGGACCGGGCGCCGCCGGGATCGAGCGGATCGCGGCGCCGGCGATGATGAAGCCGAAGGTGTGGATCGGATAGGAGGGATTGGGCGCGAGCACGACGTCGCCCGGCGCGGTGATCGCCTGGGCGAGGTTGGCGAGGCCTTCCTTCGATCCCAAGGTGACGATCACCTCGCTGTCGGGATCGAGGTCGACGCCGAAACGGCGGGCGTAATAGCCGGCCTGCGCCTTCCTGAGGCCGAGGATGCCCTTCGAGGCCGAGTAACGGTGCGCGCGCGGGTTGCGCGCCACCTCGGCGAGCTTTTCGATCACGTGCGCGGGCGGCGCGCCGTCGGGATTGCCCATGCCGAGATCGACGATGTCCTCGCCGCGCGCGCGCGCCGCCGCCTTCATCGCGTTCACTTCGGCGAAGACGTAGGGCGGCAGGCGGCGGATGCGGTAGAAATCGGGGGCGGTCATGCCCGGCCTTTGCCGGAGCCGTCGCGGTTCGACAAGCGCGGCGCGACCGGCACGAGTGGCGCAAGAGGCACATGGAATCGCGGGGGGTCTTCCCCCCAAAGCGCCAAAACCGGGCGCGCGGATGCAGGCTCGGAGCCGAGTAGTTCCGAGATTCCGGATCGACGATCTCAAAGAGCCTGACCCAGGCCAGTCCCCGAGTCGCGGCCATGCTGGCAGACGAAATCCAACATGTATCCAACAAAATGCGGCGCACCGCCGGCCACGGTGGCAGCTTGCCAAGCGGTGCGCGCCGGGCCAGAAATCCTGAATGATCGCAGCGAAACTTCTCGCTCTTGTCGCGTCCGCGACGATTCAAAGCGGTGCCGTCGGCGGCGGACCCAGCCGGGCGCAGGCCAACCTCGCCCAATATCTTTCCGACGCCGACTATCCGCCCGAGGCGATCCGCAACGGCGAGCATGGCATCGTCGGAATTCGGCTCGAGGTGGGAGCCGACGGGGTGGTCACTGCCTGCCGGGTGACCGCGCCGAGCGGCTCGCCGTCGCTCGATGCCGCGTCCTGCCGGGTGATGACCGAGCGGGCGCGATTCACGCCGGCGCGCAACGCAGCCGGGCAGGCGGTCGCCGACAGCGTCGCGTCGCGGATTCGCTGGGTGCTTCCGGACCCGGTCGCGCCGCCCGTCAGGACCGCCAATCTGGCGTCCTATCTCAGCGACCTCGATTATCCCGTAGAGGCCATCCGCGCAGGCGTGCAGGGCCGTGTCACTTTCATCCTGGAGGTCTCCCCAACGGGCATCGTTACCGACTGCCACATCGTCTCATCGAGCGGCAGCGATCTGCTCGACCGGACGACCTGCCGGCTGATGACCGAACGCCCCCGCTTCGCGCCGGCGCGCGATACCGCGGGCAATGCGACAACGGACTACGTGACGAGCACGGTCGTCTGGAGGCTTCCCGGCTAGGACGCCAGATGCGGACTAGCCCTGCAGCTCGTGCCGCCGCATCGCGTGCCGGAGCTGGTCGTAGGTCAGGCTCAGCGCCGTCGCCGCGGCGCGCTGGTTCCAGCGGCATTTTTCGAGGGCGGCGGCGAGGATCGCTTTTTCATATTCGGCGACGGCGAGGCGGAAGTCGCCGCATTCCTCCGGCGTATGGCGGTGGGCCGGGCCGGCGGCCAGCGCTTCGGCCGAGGCTTCCGCCTTGTCGGCCAGGGTCGCGGGGAGGGCAGTCCCCGAGGGGACAGTCGCCGGCGACGAGGTTGCTGCCGGCAGCGGCCGCCAAGGGCTTTCGAACGGGTCGAACTGGATGTCCTGGATCGGCCCCTCCTGCCCCGACCAGCGGTAGACGGCGCGCTCGACGACGTTGCGCAATTCGCGGACGTTGCCGGGCCAGGGATAAGCGAGCAGTTTCTCCATCGCCGCTTGGCTGAAGCCCGGCCAGGTGTCCCATTCGATGATCAGCGCCATGCGCCGGCCGAAATGGTCGGTGAGGACCGGGATGTCGCTCTGGCGGTGGCGCAGCGGCGGCAGGGTGACGACCTCGAAGCTCAGCCGATCGAGCAGATCGGCGCGGAAGCGGCCCTCGTCGACCAGCCGCGGCAGATGCTCGTTGGTCGCGGCGACGATGCGGACGTCGACCTGTAAGGGCCGGCTCGAGCCGATCCGGGTCACCTCGCCATATTCGATCGCCCGCAGCAGCCGGTCCTGAGCCGGGCTCGACAAGGTGGCGAGCTCGTCGAGAAAGAGCGTGCCGCCATTGGCCTCCTCGAACCGGCCCTGGCGGGCCTTGGTCGCGCCGGTGAAGGCGCCCGCCTCGTGCCCGAACAATTCCGCCTCGATCAGGGTCTCGGGCAGTGCGGCGCAGTTCATGATGATCAGCGGCCCGTCCCAGCGCGCGCTGAGATGGTGGAGGCGCTCGGCGATCAGCTCCTTGCCGGTGCCGCGCTCGCCGATCACCAGCACCGGCCGGTCGAGCGGCGCGGCGCGGCTCGCGCGCTCGACCGCGTCGAGGAAGGAGGTCGACTGGCCGACCAGGTGGGTGTTGCGTTCCATTGCCGAACAATTGGCGTATTTTCCCACCTGTTGGCAAGGATTATCGATGATTTCGGCAGCGGAAAAGTTTGTTTTTGGCGGATTTCCGGCTTTTTCCCGACTTGGCACGCACCCTGCTTAAGAAATCGTGTCAAGCCGATGGTCGGCGGGACGAACGCACCAAGGTTCAGGGAGACGTCAGATGTTCAACCGTTTTACCCGCGTCGCCACCGCCGCCGTCGGCGCGGTCGTCCTTTCGACGCTTTCGATCGCCGCCGCGGTCGGCCCGGTCGGCGCGGCCGCCCGGACGCCGGCGCAGGTCGCCTCGGCCCAGGCGGGCGCGGCGCATGCCTAAGACGCGGCCGGTCAGGATCAAGGTCGGGCCAGGGGAGCTGATGCGCATCACCGCTTCCCGCGCTATGACCGAATCCGCACCGGCGCCGCGCTATTTCAATGTGAAGGAGCATTTTCCCATGGGCATCTTTTCGCGGACGCGCGATATCATTGCCGCCAACGTCACCGACCTGCTCGACAAGGCGGAAGACCCCGCCAAGATGATCCGGATGATCATCATGGAGATGGAGGAGACCCTCGTCGAAGTCCGCGCCTCGGCCGCGCGCACCATCGCCGACCAGAAGGAGATGGGCCGCCAGATCGGCAAATTGGATCGGCTCCAGGACAATTGGGTCGAGAAGGCCGAGCTCGCTTTGTCCAAGGGCCGCGACGACCTCGCCAAGGCGGCCCTGTTCGAGAAGCAGAAGGCGGCCGACATGGCCGGCCAGCTCAAGGCCGAGATCGAGGTGCTCAACGACGCGCTGCGCGCCGCCGAGGCCGACATCGCCAAGCTGCAGAACAAATTGCGCGAGGCGCGCACCCGCCAGAACGCGGTGATGACGCGGATGGAAAGCGCGCACAACCGCAGCCGGCTCAGGGAGCTTTATTCGGGGCCCAAGGTCGACGACGCCTTCTCGCGCTTCGACGTGCTCGAGCGCCACGCTGACCTGGCCGAGGGCCAGGCCGACGCGCTCGCGCTCGGCGCCGCGCCCAAGACGCTCGAGGAAGAGATTTCCGAGCTCAGGAATGCCGACAAGGTCGACGCCGAGCTCGAGGCGCTGAAGGCCTCGCTGGCCAGGCGCACCAACGGCGGCGACGCCGCGAAGAAGGGGGAATAAGCCGATGGAACATGTCCTCATCCCGGTCATCGCGATCCTCGTCCCGATCATCGGCCTGCCGTGGCTGATCTTCCACTACATCACCAAGTGGAAGACGGCGAAGACGCTCACCGCCGAGGACGAAAATCTGCTCGACGAGCTGCACGAGCTCGCCCGCCGGCTCGACGACCGGATGGTCACGATCGAGCGGATCGTCCAGGCCGACAACCCCAATTGGCGCGCACTCGCCGGCGACCCGGTCGAGACCGCGCTCGAGGACCGCTCCGAGCGGATCTACGAAGCCGCCGGCCGCTCCAACCGCCCGGCGAGGAGGACCTGATGACGTCGCAACGGACCAAATTCTACCTCGACAAGCAGAACCGCAAATGGGCCGGCGTCTGCGCGGGCATCGCCGATTATACCGGCGTCGACGTCACCGTGATCCGGCTCGGCTTCGTGCTCGGCATGTTCATGTCGTCGGGGATGATGCTGATGGCCTATTTCGTCATCGCCTGGATGGCGCCCAAGAAGCCGCACGACCTCCAGGACGAGACCGCCGACGAGAAGAAATTCTGGCAGGGCGTGCGCGCCAATCCGCGCCGCAGCGCCCGCGACGTGCGCCTGCGCTTCCGCGACATCGACCGCCGCCTCGCCGACGTCGAGACCTATGTGACCAGCTCGGACAACCGCCTCGCGCGCGAGATCGAGCAGCTGCGCTGAACGACAAGGAAGGGGGATAAGCTGCCATGGACGAGAATAGCGCGCTCTTCATCCTGATCATGACCGGCATGATCCTGTTCGCCTATCTGACGGCGATGTGGATCAAGTATCGCCGGCCGGCCCCGGCGCCGCAGGATAATGAGGCCGGACGGCAGATCGAGACGCTGCGGCAGGAAAACGACCGGCTGCACGAGCGGCTCGCGGTGCTCGAGCGGATCGCCACCGATCCGGCCGAGCGCACCGCCCACGCGATCGAGCAGTTGCGCTAGAAGAAGGGGATCGAAATGAGCTTCGCCGGACCGAATTTCGTCATCGCGATCATCGCCATCTCGACCTTCGGCTGGGTCATGACCAGCTGGATCCGCGCCCGCCACGGCTACCCGCTCGAAAATGAGTGGGACGGCATGGCGCACAAGGGCGATGCGCCCGACGCGGCGCGCAAGATCGAGCTTTTGACCAACGAGAACGAGCGGCTGACCGGCCAGATCGGCCGGCTCGAGGAGCGGCTCGCGGTGCTCGAGCGGATCGCCACCGACCCGGCCGAGCGCACCGCGCGCGAGATCGAGCAATTGCGATAAGCGGAAAGGAAACACGCGCGTCATGGATAATCTGCTCGAAAATTACGGCCCGATGATCGCGGTGATGGCGATGCTGATCGGCATGGCGGCAGTGCTCGGCTGGGTGTTCACCACCTGGCTTCGGATCAAGCACGGCTATCCGCTCGACGGGGCCTGGGGCCAGGCGATCTATCCCAAGACCAATGACGAGATGGTCGAGCGGGTGAAACTGCTCTCCCAGGAGAACGCCCAGCTCCGCGCCGAACTGGGCGCGGTCAAGGACCGGCTCGCCAATGTCGAGCGGATCGTCACCGACGACAGCCACCGCCTGACGCAGGAGATCGAATCCCTGCGCATCCCGAGGAATTGAGCCATGGGTTTTGCCGAAGCAACGATCGCCTTCATTGTCATCGGCCTGCCGACGATCGCCATTTTCGTGCTGATCAGCCGGATGCTCAGGCATCGCGAGAAAAGGCTCGAGCTGGAGGCGCAGATCGCGGTCGGAAAGACGGTCAGGAACGAGCAGCTCGAGCAGCGCGTGCGGGTGCTCGAGCGGATCGTGACCGACAAGGGCATCGTCGTCGCCGACGAGATCGAGCGGCTGCGCGACGAGCGCGTGAGCTGAGAAACGGGAGACTTTTGGCATGAACCAGTTCGAGATGGTCGTCCTCATTGTGGCGATCGTGATGATCACCGGCGTGCTCCGCTCGCTGCTCGGCGTGCGCCGCGGCGGCAAGCGCGGCGACCGCGGGGAGCGCCCGGCCGTCCAGGAGGACGCCGAGACCAGGCGGCTGCGCGACGAGGTCAAGCAGCTGAAGGACCGGCTCGCGGTGATCGAGCGGATCACGGTCGAGAAGGAAAACAGCCTCGAGCGCGAGATCGAAAGGCTGCGGGACCAATAGCAGATGGGCGATCCGGGCACTTTGGTGGCGGTGCTGGCGGCGGCGGTGGTGGCGCTGGCGATGATCAGCCTCGCCGCGCTCAAGGGCTGGGACGGCTGGCTCGAGCTGCGCCGGTTGGAATTGAACCAGGGGCGGCGCGGCGCCCCTCCCTCCCCGGCCGCCGCCCGGCTCGAGCTCGCCGACCTGCGCGAGCGGGTGAAACGGCTCGAGGCGATCGCCAATGGCGGCGAGGAATAGCCAGGCCAGCGGGGTGGGTTTATGGGCGGAGGCCATGTCCTTTGCTTCCCTCGACGACGTCTATGCCGATTACGAGCTGCTCGAAGCGGACGACCGCTACCGGCTGCTGATCGATCTCGGCCGCGCGCTCGAGCCGATGCCCGCGGCGCTGAAGACCGACGCGACGCTGGTGCGCGGCTGCTCGGCGGCGGTCTGGGTCTATCCGACGGCGGGGCGGGACGGCCGGCTCCATTTCCTCGCCGATTCGAATGCCGCGATCACCAAGGGGATCGTCGCCCTGATCCTGCTCGCGGTCCAGGATCGCACGCCGGCCGAGATTCTCGCGCTCGACATCGAGGCGGCGCTCGAGCGCTTCGCCCTCAGGAGCCAGCTGAGCTCGAACCGGACCCAGGGCATTCCCAACATGATCGCGCTGATCCGCGAAACCGCGCAGAGGCTCGCCGCATGACCGGCCCGCACGCCGCCGGGCCGTTCGATCCCGCGCGCTTCATGTCCTACGTCCGCAAGGTCGGCCATGGCGGCGCGATCGGCATTTCCTATGTCGGCCATGGCGAGGATTGGGCGGAATTGAGCCTGCCCTATGACGAACGGCTGATCGGCATGCCCGAGAGCGGGATCATCGCCTCGGGGCCGATCATCAGCCTGATGGACATGGCGACCAGCCTCGCCATCTGGATCCGCCTCGGCAGCTTCCGCCACCAGGCGACGCTCGACCTCAGGGTCGACTATCTGCGGCCCGCCACGCCGGGCAACGCCATCATCGGCCGCGGCACCTGCTACGGCGTAACCCGGAGCGTCGGCTTCGTCCGCGGCATGGCGCATGACGGCGATGCCGAGGATCCGGTCGCCAGCGTCACCGGCACGTTCATGTTCACGGGCTGAGGCTCGCGCGCCGTTCCTCCGCCCTTCTCAGCACGTCGTAGCTCGCCTGGATCATCTGGAAGCGGGCGGCGGCTTCCTTGTCGCCGGGCTTGAGGTCGGGATGGTTGGCCTTGGCGAGGCGGCGATAGGCGGCCTTGATCTCCTCGAAGCCGGCGTCGGTTTCGAGCTCGAGCATGTCGAGGGCGCGCATCTCGTCGCGGCTGCGGCTGCCGTCGCCGGGGCCGCCCCAGCCATAATGATTGGCCTGGCGGAAGGCGCTCGCCTCGCGCTGCTCGTCGCTCTCGCGCGCCGCCGCGTCCTCGGCGCTCAGGCCTTCGAAATAATTCCAGCCGCGATTATATTCGGCGGCGTGGCGCTCGCAGAAATACCAGCGCTCCTTGCTGTTCGGCGATTTGGGCGCGGGCCGGTCGCCCGGCTCCTCGCAGCCGTGACGGTCGCACTGGCGCACCGGCTCCGCCTCGCGGGCGGTGCCATAGGCGCGCCAGCGCGGGAAGCCCCAATCGTTCGATCTCTTTGCCTTGGCCATAGATACGGCCCATCTAAACGGCTTGGCGCGCGAGCGCACGCCCCCGAATCGTAAAAAATTCGCGTTCGCTCATCCAAATGCGTCCCGGGCGGCATCAAGCCACCGACAATGCAATCGAAGGGAAGCCATCATGGGTGAAGACGTTCTCATTTTCGCGGTGCTGACTACCGGCGTGGTGCTCGGCCTGACCCAGGTCGCGCGGCTGTGGCGGGCCGGCATGCAGCACAAGACGATCCGCGAGGCGATCAGCCGGGACAGCCCGGCGGTCGCCGATCTGCTCGCCGGGGCCGAGCTCGAGCAGCAGCCGAGCGGCTCGAACGACGACCGCACGGCGGTCGTGCTGATCGCGCTGGGCGCCGCTCTGTTCCTGTTTGCGGTGATCCAGGGCGATCCCGACGACCTCAGGAACATGGGCGGGGCGGCGCTGTTTCCGACCTTCGTCGGCGTCGCTCTGCTGATCCGCCACTATTTCGCGAAGAAGCGCGCCCGCTAGGGGCGGCTTCGGCGGGGCAAGGCGCGACATGGACCAGGACAGCGAGCTGGCCCGGCGGGCGGCGGCGGGCGATGCCGCCGCCTTCGCCGCTTTGGTGCGCGCGCATGAAGGTGCGGTGCGGCGCTTCCTTGTTCGCCTGACCCGCGGAGACGGCGCCGACGACCTTGCCCAGGAGGTGTTCCTCAAGGCCTGGCGCCGCGCCGCCGACTGGCGCGGCGAGGGCAGCTATCGCGGCTGGCTGCTGCGGATCGCCTGGACGATGTTCCTCACCGCCTATCGCGCGGGCGGGCGGCGTGCGCTGCGCGACCAGGCGGCGTTCGAGGCCGGCACGGACGCCCCGTCCGATCCCGATTTGACGATCGATCTTTCACGCGCTTTGGCGGCCCTGGACGAGCGCGAGCGGGCCGCGGCCCTGCTCTGCTTCGGCGAGGGCTGCTCGCACAATGAGGCGGCGCGGATCATGGGGCTTCCGCTCGGCACGCTGAAGTCCATCGTGGCGCGGGCCCGCGCCGCGCTCGTCGAGCGACTGGAGGTAGCAGCATGACCGCGGACGAAAGGATTGCCGCTTTGTTCGCGGCGCCGGAGCGCGCGCCGGACGAGGCGTTCGTCGCCCGCGTCGCGCGCGCCGTCGATGCCGAGCGGCGGATGGCGGCGGCGAGGGTGGCCCTGTGGCGTCGCTTCGGGATCGAAATCGTGGCGAGCGCGGCGGTGATCGCCGCTTTCTACCTGCTGTGGCGGCTTAGCCCGGCGCTGACCCTCGAGCAGCTGCCGGTCGCGCCGAGCGCGGCGGCGATCCTCGTCCTGTTCCTCTGGTTCGGCGCCGAGCTGCGCCCGTTCGCGATGGAACGCTGAAAATTAGGGACAGTCCCTAATTACCAAACAGGAAAATAGGGACTGTCCCTAATTAAGTGCCAGAGGGTTTGTAAGCCGGGTTCTGTCCTCCGCCGTCGCCAAGGCTAAGGCGGATGTGCGGCCATTCCTCTAGGAGGCGGATCGCTCCGCCCCTCAAGCAACCAACCCGGGCGACGAGCGGGAACACGCCCTTATGGGAATCCCAAAAAGTACTCCTTTTTGGGGAGGCCCCATTTGCCGCCCCTATTCGGTCTTGCTCCCGGTGGGGTTTGCCGTGCCGTCCCTGTTGCCAGGGACGCGGTGCGCTCTTACCGCACCCTTTCACTGTCGCTGGACCGAAGCCTGAGCGACCTGCTTTCTGTGGCACTTTCCCTGGGGTCGCCCCCGCCGGCCATTAACCGGCACCGTCGTTCCATGGAGCCCGGACTTTCCTCGCCCTGGCATGCGCCAGGCCGCGGCCGCCCAACCCTCTGGCCCAGCCTATATAACGTGGCCGCGCTCGCGCTCCAAGAGCAGCTGGAGCAGAATCGCGCGGCATTCGCCGTCGATCGTGCCGTCGAGCATTTCCGGGCGGAAGCGGCGCTGGAAGGCGATCACCGCCTTTTGCGACTCGCGCACGTCGTAGCCGTAGCGTTCGAGCGCGAGCAGGAAGCCGCCGTCGGTCCAGTGCGGATCGATGAGGTCGCGGCTCGGGCGGGCGACGGCGAGGCCATGGCGCGCCAGCCGGGCCCAGTCGAACAATTCGCCGGGATCCTGCTTGCGCGCCGGCGCGACGTCGGAATGGCCGACGATATTGGCGCGCGGCACTTGGTGGCGGTCGGCGATGTCGGCGAGCAACGGGATCAGCGATTCCATCTGCTCGTCGGTGAACGGCCGATAGCCATATTCGTGACCCGGATTGACGATCTCGATGCCGACCGAGCAGCCGTTCACCCCCGAGACGCCGCGCCAGTAGGAGAGGCCCGCATGCCAGGCGCGGTTCGCCTCGTCGACCATCCGCAATATCTGGCCGTCCTCGGCGATCAGATAATGGGCGGAAACGCGCGCTTCGGGGTCGCGCAACCGGGCGATCGCCGATTCGGCGTCCTGCATGCCGGTATAATGGAGCACGACCATCGAGATCGCCTGGTCGCGCGCGTCGAAATTGGGCGAAGGGCTGTCGATCATGCCTTCCATGGCCCCTTAGCGCGCGAAAACGGGGCTCAGGTCAAGGCGTATCGAGATGGGGACAGTTACTGGTAACTGTCCCCGGTAACTGTCCCCGCCCTAGGCGACGCGGGCCTCGCTGGCGTGAACCGGCGCGGGCAGATAGAGGCCGCGGCAATCGGGGTCGGAGACGAACCGCTCGGTCTGGCCGATCACCGTCTCGCCGGCGCCGAGCATCAAGGTGCCGTCGGCCTGACAGGCCTCGGCGAGGCGGCCGAAGGCGAGCCGGCGCATGTCGGGGGCGAAATAGAGCAGGACGTTGCGGCACAGGATGATGTCGAACCGGCCCGGATGCGGCGGCGGTTCGATCAGGTTGCGGACGTCGAAGCGGACGCGTTCGCGCAGCTTCGGGGAGACGCGCCAGTCGCCGCCGCCGAGCTCCTCGAACCAGCGGATCATCTGCATCACGGGAAGGCCGCGCTGGACCTCGAACTGCGAGTAGATGCCGGCGCGCGCGCGCTCGATCGCGGCGCGAGAGAGATCGGTGCCGGTGATCTCGATCTTCCAGCCCTGCCAGCGCGCCGGCTCGTCGGCGAAGCTCATCGCCAGCGAATAGGCCTCCTGCCCGGTCGAGCAGCCCGCGCACCAGATCGACAGGCGCTTCTCGCCCGCGCGCACCCGCTCGAGCCGCTTGAGCGGTCCGCCGAGCAACAGGTCGAACGGCAGCCGGTCGCGGAAGAAATAGGTCTCGTTGTTGAGCAACGCCTCGATCACCTGCTCGGAGAGCGCCGCTTCGCGGCCCGAGACCAGACGGGCGACCAGCTGGTCGACCGAGGCGAAGCCGCGCGCGCGGACGATCGCGGCGAGCGCGGTGTCGATCCGCCAGCGGCGGTTCATCGAAAGCTGCTGGCCGGTGCGCGCCTCGAGCAGGCTGGCCAGGATGCGGCGCGAGGAGTCGCTCACCTCCATGCGGCGCGCTCCGCGACGCGGCGGGCGAGCTCGGCCGGCGGCAGCACGGCCGCGGCGAGGCCGGCTTCGGCGACGGCGCGCGGCATGCCCCAGATCGCCGCGCTGTGGCGGTCCTGGGCGAGCATCGCGCCGCCTTTCTCGACCAGGCGGCGGCTGCCGATCAGCCCGTCGCGGCCCATGCCGCTCAGCACCACGCCGATGCCGGCGGGGCCGTAAGTCTCGGCGACCGAGGCGAGCATCGGATCGGCCGACGGGCGGCAGCCGCTCGGCGCGCGCTTGCGGTCGAGCCGGACGCGGACGCCGTCGGCGGCGCGCTCGACGCAGAGGTGGGCGTCGCCCGGGGCGACGTGGATGAGATCGTCGGCAAGCAGCTCGCCATCCTCAGCGACCCGCGCCTTGCGGCCCGAGGCGTTGGTGAGCTGGCGGGCGAAATGGGACATGAACAAGGCCGGCAGATGCTGGGTGACGAGGATCGGCACGCCGATCTTTTTGGGAAGCGGGCGCAGGAAATCGAACAAGGCCGGAAGCCCGCCGGTCGAGGCGGCGAGCGCGACGCAGCCGAGCGGCCCGGCCTCCATGACGCGCAGGCGAATCGGGGCGGCCGCGGCCGCCGGAACCTCAATGTCGGGCTCGCGCTCGGCGCGGCCGAGGCGGCGCAATTTGTCGGCCAGGACCTGGCTGAAGCGGCCCGCGAAATTGCCGATGCCGGGCTTGGGCAAGGTGTCGGCGGCGCCCTCGGCAAGCGCGTTCACCGTCGTCGCCGCACCGTCCTCGGCCATCGAGGAGACGATCAGCACGCGCGCGCCCTTGCCGGCCCGAATGATGTCGGGCAGCGCCTGGAGGCCGCTCGCGCCGGGCATCTCGACGTCGAGCAGGATCACGTCCGCGCGCACCACCTTGAGCGCGTCGAGCGCTTCGCCGGCATTGCCGGCGGTCGCGACGATCTCGAAATCGGCATAAGTGGCGATCATCCGCGACAGCACCGCCCGCGCGACCGCCGAATCGTCGACGATCATCACGCGCAGCGGCGGCGCGGCGGCCGTCTCGAGCCGCCGCCGGGCAAGGGCGGCCTGCCCGGTCACGCGACGCCGACGATCTGCAGCTTGGAGTGGAGCGTGTCGCGGTCGAACGGCTTCATCACATATTCGTCGGCGCCGGCGTCGATCGCGGCGCGGATATGGGCGATGTCGTTCTCGGTGGTGCAGAACACGACCTTGGGCTGGACGGCGAGGTCGGCCTGGCGCAGCGCCCGCAGGAACTCCATCCCGCTCATCACCGGCATGTTCCAGTCGAGCAGGATGACGTCGGGGATCGCCGCCTCGCAGCGGGTCAGCGCCTCGCGCCCGTCCTCGGCTTCGTCGACGGCGAAATTCAGGGTTTCGAGGATATGCCGGGCGACCTTGCGGATCACCTTGCTATCGTCGACGACAAGACAGCTTCTCATATCCAATCCTTTGTCACGCGCAGCCGCCCGAGCAGTAACGGGAGAAGGTTAATCATCGGCATAGGCCCTCACGCGGCCTGCGCGGCCGGGCCCGCGATCAGGAGATGGGGGTCGACCAGCAGGAACAGCTCGTCGCCGGCCTCGACCGTGCCGAGCGCGACCCGGTCCCAGCCGGCGCCGACCGGGGCGGCGAGCGGGGCACAGGGGCCGTCGGCCTCGACCACGTCCTCGACCTCCTCGACGATCAGCGCATAGGTATGGCCGTCGAACGGGACGACGATCGCGTCGCGCGCGGCGGCGTGATTGGCGCGCCCGTGCTCGATCGCCGCGAGGCCGTCGATCACCGTCAGCACCCGGCTGCGCAGCGCGGAAAGGCCGGCGACATGGGGCGCGGCGCCGGGCGCGGGGGTGATGCCCTCGAGCTCGACCACCGCTTCCACGCTGGCGGCGGGAAAGGCGATGCGCCGGCCGGCGAGGCGGGCGATGAGCAGCAGCTCAGCCATGCGCGCTCCCCTTGGCGGCGCTGAGCGCGCCGATCAGGCCGGCGCGGTCGTAGCGATAGATGCCGCTCTCCCCTTCGGCGGAAGCGCGGATGCGGACGACATGGGCGTCGGCGGGAGCGTCGTCGCCGTCGAGCGCGATCACCACGTCGGCGCCTTCGCCTGCTCCGGCGATGCGGTAGCCGAGGCTTTCGATCAGCGGGCGCAGCATGTTGTCGACCCAGGGATCGCCCTCGGGCAGCGCGCAAACCGGCGCCGCCTGCGACGACGCGGCATCGGCATGCGCGGCGAACAGCCAGTGGGGATCAAGCAGCTCGACCTGGACGCCGTCGATCAGGGCGACGCCGGCGATCTCGCCCGGCGCGGGCGCGGGCTGGAGCTCGAGCACGAGCGAGCGGATGTCGATCACCTCGGCAAAACCGTAGGCGATCTGGGCGACGCCGTCGGTGAGCCGGAGAATGCGCAGCTTGCCCTCGGCGGGACCGGCCTCGCAGCCCGCCAGCGGCAGGATCCGCTCGCCGATCGCGACGCGCAGCTTGCCGGCGCCGAACGACACCGCCTCGGCGGCGACGTCCTCGATCCGCTCGACCACCGCCACCGGCACCGCGCGGCGGCAGCCGTCGAAGCCGCGGAACAGCAGCAGGCTGGTCTCGCGCGCCGCTTCGGCTTCGGCCGCATTGCCCTGCAGCGCCCGCTCGATCTCGCTCTCGTTGAAGTCGATGCCGGCGCATTTGGCCATGCCGGAAGGATCGAGCAGCAGGATCGGGCTGCCGTCGTCGGCCAGCGTCGTGCCGGCATAGAGTCCGGCGGCCATCACCGCCGGCGCGGCGGGCTTCACCACCAGCTCCTCATGGTCATGAACCGCTTCGACGGCGAGCGCGTAAATCCGGCTGCCGGCGGGCTTGAGGAGCACGATCTTCTGCTCGGCGCGCGGCGTGGCACTGTCGATCCCGAGCAGCGCGGAGAGCGCGACCAGCGGCAGGCGGCGGTCGCGCACGGTGGCGATTTCGGCCTCGCCGACCCGGTCGATCCGGACCGAGGAGGCTCGCAGGATCTCATCGATCGCCGAGCGCGGTATGGCGAAAACCTGACCGCCGGCGGTGATTGTCAGCGCCGGAATGATGGTCAGCGTCAGCGGCACGCGGATGCAAAGGCGCACGCCCTGGCTCGGCCGGCTGTCGATATCGACGACCCCGCCGATCCGCTCGATATTGGCGCGGACCACGTCCATGCCGACGCCGCGGCCGGAAATGGCGGTGACCCGCTCGGCGGTGGAGAGGCTCGGCGTGAAGATCAAAGCGAGCTTCTGCGCCGGGCCGAGGCGCTCGGCATGCTCGGCCGAGATCAGGCCTGCGGCCTTGGCGGTGCGGACGAGCGCCTCGCCGTCGATGCCGCGGCCGTCGTCGGCGACCTCGATCAAAATCTGGTTGCCGGCCTGACGGGCCGAGACCTTGAGCGTGCCGGCGGCCTTCTTGCCGGCGGCGGCGCGCTCTTCTGGGCTCTCGATGCCGTGGTCGATCGCGTTGCGGACGATATGGGTCAGCGGATCGCGGATCATCTCGATCATTTCGCGGTCCAGTTCGACGTCGCCGCCATCGACGTCGAGGCGGACCTGCTTGCCGAGCTCGGCGGAGAGGTCGCGGACCAGCCGCGGCAGGCCCGAGAACAGGCTGTCGATCCGCTGCATGCGGGTGCGGGTGATGCCGTCGCGGATTTCGGCGATGCAGGCCGAAACGCGCTCGAACGCCGCCTCGACCGCGACGTCGCGCGGGGCGTCGCGCAGCCGCCGGGCGAGCTCGTTGCGCGCCAGCACCGCATCGGAGACGCCGCTCATCATCCGGTCGAGCAGGTCGACCGAAAGGCGGATCGAGCGGACCGACTTCCTCGCTTCGGGCTCGGGCGCGGCGGCCTCGGCGACTGCTTCGAGCACCGGCGCGCTCGACAGCGCGTCGATCAGCTGGGCGTCGTCCCCGCTCGCCGGCGGTTCACCGGTTTCGAGCGCCTGGACGAGCTCGCCGATCCGGTCGATCACGGCGAGGACGGCGTTGACCAGGGCGGTGTCGGCGGTCCGGGTGCCGGCGCGGACCTCGGCGAGCGCGCCCTCGGCGGCATGGCTCAGCTGCTCGAGCCGCGGCAGGTCGAAGAAGCCGGAATTGCCTTTGACGGTGTGGACGAAGCGGAAAATCTCGTCGAGCCGCTCGCGGTCGCCCGGCGCGGCCTCCCACGCGACGATCGCGCCGGACAGGGCCTGCGCCATGTCGCGGGTCTCGGCGATGAAATCGTTGAGCAGCTCGTCCATGCCGGACCAGCTTATGCGAGGCTTGGGTAAACAAGCCGTTTACCGCCTAAGCGGTTTGAACATCGTCTTCTTCAGCGATCGCATTGCGATTCCGGCGCGGCAATGCCGGTGAAAAATAGGGACAGTCCCTAATTTCCGATCTGGTAAATAGGGACAGTCCCTCTTTTCAGGCGGGCAGGCTGGTGCCGATGATCAGGATGCCGTCCTCGTTGTCGGCGACCTGGATGGTGCCGCCGCCTTCCTCGACCAGCGACTGGGCGAGCCATGCCGCGGCGGCGCGCGGCACGACCTCGTCCTCGCTCATCTCGCCGACCAGGACGCGGCGCAATTCGGGGTCGAGCACGATCCGGCTGCCCTCGGCGCGGACGACGATGTCGAGGCCGTGATCGTGCTTCTCGGCGCCGACGTCGAGGCTGCCGCCGCGCACCAAGGCGTCGCCGGCGATCAGGACGAGGTTCAGGAGCACCTTCAAGGCCGCCTTGCTCATGGTCGGCTCGTCGACCATCCAGCCCAATTGGATCCTGCCGTCGCCGCCGAACAGCCCCTCGATCGCGGCGCGCGCCTCGCGGGTGTCGACGACGTCGGCGAACCCGCCCGCGGCGCCGAACGCCAACCGGAAGAATTTGAGCTTGTTGGCCGAGGCCCGCGCGCTCTCGGCGAGCAGCTCGAGGCAGCGCGCGCGCATCTCCGGATCGTGCTCGTCGGCGAGCAATTCGATGCCGTTGTTGAGCGCGCCGACCGGCGAGAGCAAATCGTGGCACAGGCGCGAGCAGAGCAGGCTGGCGAATTCGTGGGATTTCATGCGTTAGAGCCCTTCTCGGTCGTGGCCCCTATTGGCCTCTCGGATTCAAGGTTGCAAGGCGGTGGCCGAGAATAGCATGCTGAGACGGTGAGGAAGCACGCTTTTGAGGGCCTGTCCTACTGGATCCGGGACTATTGGAAGGTGATTCTGCTCGTCCTCGGCCTCGCGGCCTTCCTGATAGCCATTGGCCTGTGGGCGACGCGCAACCATGACTTGCCGCCGATGGAGGAGGAAGGTGTGGTCGTCCGCTTCGGCGCCTACAGCGCCGACGATGGCCCGAGGCCCGTCGTTTTGGTCAGGATGACGGATGGCCGCGTCCTCCAGCTGGGCGTCCATCGCGGGGCGACCCAATATTGCCGGGCAGGAAGCCGGATCGGGCTCATTCGGCGAGGCGACATCGTTGCCGTCGCTCCACGGGGCTGCGCGCTGTCCACGCCTTGAAAATCCGCGATTCAACCCCATCTTGAACGCCAGTGTCTGGGGGGCATTCCATCATCATCGCGACGATCGCGGACGACAGCGCCGGGTGGCGGCTCGACCGGGCGCTGGCGGCGGCCGTGCCTACGATGTCGCGCGAGCGGCTCAAGGCGCTGATCAGCGCCGGCGCGGTGATCGGGCCGCAGGGTGCGCCGCTGCGCGATCCCGCGGTCAAGGCACTTGCCGGAAATTACCAGGTCGCCGTCCCCGAGCCCCGGCCCGCCCACAACGAAGCGCAGGACATCGCGCTCGAGATCGTGTTCGAGGACGAGCACCTGCTGGTGGTCGACAAGCCGGCCGGCATGGTCGTCCATCCCGCGGCGGGCAATTTCGACGGCACCCTGGTCAACGCCCTGCTCCATCATTGCGCCGGGCGATTGAGCGGGATCGGCGGGGTGGCGCGGCCGGGGATCGTCCACCGCATCGACAAGGACACGTCCGGGCTGCTGGTGGTCGCCAAGACCGACGTCGCCCACGAGGGATTGGCGGCGCAATTCGCCAGGCACAGCATCGAGCGGCGCTATCTGGCGATCGCCTCGGGCATTCCGATCCCGCCCGCCGGAACGATCGACGCCCCGCTCGCCCGCTCCTCGGCGAACCGCAAGAAGATGGCGATCGTCAAGGAAGCGCGCGGCAAGAGGGCGGTAACGCGTTACCGAATCGTGCAGGTGCTGGAGGATGCCGCCTTGGTCGAATGCCGCCTCGAAACGGGGCGCACCCATCAGGTCCGCGTGCACATGGCGTCGATCGGCCATTCGCTGCTCGGCGACCCGGTCTACGGACGGGACAAGCCCGCGCACCGCGAGCTGTTGAAAAGACTGAACTTTCACCGCCAGGCGCTGCATGCCGCCGCGCTCGGCTTCGTCCATCCAGTTTCGAAACAAAACTTAACCTTTGAAAGCGCGCTTCCGTCTGATATTCAGGAACTGTTGGGTGCGCTCACCGTATAATGATTGTGTGCCTGCGCGGTGTATTATAAAGGCAAGGCACCAGGGAGTAAGAGAGACACATGGCAGGTCGTAACGTACCGGCGACGATCCCGGCAGGCGGCGGCGAGGCCGGCCTCAACCGCTATCTGGCCGAAATCAAGAAATTCCCGATC
The DNA here is from genome assembly GCA_034668465.1 of Sphingomonadales bacterium. Classification (GTDB taxonomy): domain Bacteria; phylum Pseudomonadota; class Alphaproteobacteria; order Sphingomonadales; family Sphingomonadaceae; genus Allosphingosinicella. The sequence goes on along the minus strand of JAXDPI010000034.1, from coordinate 54,435 downwards.
CTGACGCCGGAAGAGGAATATATGCTGGCCAAGCGCTGGACCGAGCATCAGGATACCGATGCGGCGGCCCGGCTGGTCAACTCGCACCTGCGCCTCGTCGCCAAGATCGCGATGGGCTATCGAGGCTACGGCCTGCCGCTCGCCGAGCTGATTTCCGAAGGCAATATCGGCCTGATGCAGGGCGTGAAGAAGTTCGAGCCCGAGCGCGGCTTCCGCCTCGCCACTTATGCGATGTGGTGGATCCGCGCCTCGATCCAGGAATTCATCCTGCGCAGCTGGTCGCTGGTGAAAATGGGCACGACCGCGGCGCAGAAGAAATTGTTCTTCAACTTGAGGCGGATGAAGAACCGGATCGAGGCGTTCGAGGAGGGCGATCTGAAGCCCGAGGACGTCACCAAGATCGCCACCGATCTCGGCGTCTCCGAGGAGGACGTCGTATCGATGAACCGGCGCATGGCGATGGGCGGCGACACGTCATTGAACGTGCCGCTGCGCGACGACAGCGAGGGCAGCTGGCAGGATTTCCTGGTCGACAGCGAACCGCTGCAGGACGAGCGCGTCGCCGATGCCCAGGAGACCAGGATCCGCCACGATCTGCTGGTCGAGGCGATGGAGAGCCTCAACGACCGCGAGAAGCATATCCTGACCGAGCGGCGGCTGACCGACGAGCCCAAGACGCTCGAGGAATTGAGCCAGGTCTACGACGTCAGCCGCGAGCGCATCCGCCAGATCGAGGTGCGCGCGTTCGAGAAATTGCAGAAGGCGCTGATGAACCTCGCCGGCGAGCGCCGGCTGCTGACGGCGGCCTAGGGTCCGTACTCAATTAGCCGATTTGTAGATACGCCGGATTTGCTGGCAATTTCACAGTCATCCCGGCGAAGGCCGGGACCCATGAACTCGGACGGCGCAAGACCGGCGATTAGGCGTCGCTTTTACGCGACGATCGGTGTTCATGGGTCCCGGCCTTCGCCGGGATGACTCCCTCAATTCACGACGAGAATGCGGCTTCTAATTGAGTCCGAACCCTAGCGGGCGCTCGTCGTCCCGGCGAAAGCTAGAATCCCACTTCTTTCCGCACGGGCAGCCTCGAAGGAAATGAGATTCCAGCTTTCGCTGGAATGACGGGGTTAGCGCCCGCTGGTCGCCGCCGCGCTCGGCGGGGCCTGGTCGCCGCCGGCGGCACCGCCCGGGTGCGCCGGCGGGGCCGGATCCCAGCGGTAGCGGACGCCCTGCAGCTCGCGCGGCGGCTCGGCGCCTTCGGCGCGGCGGCCGAGCGGCGCCTGCGCCGCGGGGCCGCTGTCCGAGCCGGTCAACGCCCAGCGCTGGCTGTTGGTGAGCGCCGGATTGGCGCGGGCGCGGTCGGCGATCACCGCGCTGGCGCTTTCGCGCTGCATCGGCTCGTAGCGGCGCAGCACCGCGCGCTGGAAGCTGTCGACGCTGCCGCCGCCGGTGGTCAGGCCGGCCGCGGCGGCGGCCTGGGCGGCGATCGCGTCGCGCGTGCTCGCCGCCAGCTGGACTTGCGCGGCAATCGGCTGGCCGAAGCCGCCGCGCCAGGCGATCGCCGGCTCGATCCCGGAATAGCGGTTGACGAAGGCGTCCGGCCGGCCCCAGCCGCCGCGCCAGCGATAAAAGATGTGCAGGCCGACATTGGCCGATTTGACCAAAGTCGGCGCCCAATAAGGCATGACGTAATTGGCGTGATAATGGGTCGCCCAGCCGACCGGCGCGTAGACGTAGCCGGTCAGCGCCGCCTGCGCGACGGCGCGCGCGCGCTCCCAATAGGACGCCACCGGCGCGCTGCGCAGCGAGCCGTCGCAGCTGAAGCTGAACTGGCAGCCGGTCGAGCGCCGCGCGCCCTCGAACACGACGCCGCAGACCGTCGCCGGATAGGCCGGGTGGCGGACGCGGTTGAGGACGACCTGGGCGACGGCGCGCTGGCCGTCGGTCGGCTCGCGCGCGGCCTCGTAATAGATCGCCGCGGTCAGGCAATCGAGCGAGCGGGCGCGGTCGGCCGGATTGCCGAGCAGGACGAACGGCCGCGCCGCGGGATTGGCCTGGTTCGCGATCGGGATCGCCGCGTTGAGCGCCAGAGCGGCGAGCGGGTCGACCTGGCGCAAGGCGGTCGCCGACGTCTGCGGCACGGCGGCGCGCAGCCTGGTGAGCTCGGGCGAGGCGACCCCCTCGAGCTCGGGCGACGGCACGACGCTCTGCATCGCCACGCTGAACGCCGCCGCCGCCCACAGGGCCGCCATCGCGCCGAGCACGGCCCAGGCGCGCCAGTGCCGCCGCAACGCGTCCGGCACAGCGAATCCTGTGGGCTTGAGAGCCAAAGCCGTCATCGAATCTCCATAATTATTTCGCAGGTGCATTATACACATAATACACCTGATTCGCAACTCGGCACATGAGCTTTGCCCGTAGCGCCGTCAACGCGATCGGGACGGAACGGCTCCGTCACGAGGCGAAATTCCACGCTTTTAACGTCTGAGCGGAATGATATCCTGCATTCGACAGATGGGAACTTGAATGACCAAAACAAGAGTTTCGACCGGCCTTGCCTTGCTCGCCGGGGGCGGGATCGCCGCCGCGGCCTTCCCCCTCGGGCAGTAGCGCCAGCGCCGGCGAGCGGATAGGGGAGGACAATGCCCGACCGCATCCCGCCACCTGCCTCCGCCCTTCCCGGCACGCACTGCACGCCCGCCCAATATGACGCGCTCTACGCCCGCTCGCTCGCCGATCCGGACGGCTTCTGGGCCGAGCAGGCGCGGCGGATCGACTGGGTGAAGGCGCCGGAACGGATCGCCGACTGGTCCTACGATCCGGTCGATATCAAATGGTTCGAGGACGGTGTTCTCAATCTGTGTTACAATTGCGTCGACCGCCATCTGGAAGCGCGATCGGCCGAGACCGCGCTCGTCTGGGAAGGCGACGAGCCGGGCGTGGTCCGCATTCTGAGCTACGGCGCGCTTCACGCCGAGGTGGTGCGGATGGCGAACAGCCTGAAGGCGCTCGGCGCCGGCAAGGGCGCCCGGGTCACCATCTACATGCCGATGATCCCCGAGGCGGCGGTGGCGATGCTCGCCTGCGCGCGGATCGGGGCGGTGCACAGCGTCGTCTTCGGCGGCTTCTCGCCGGAAGCGCTGCACGGCCGGATCGAGGATTGCGCGAGCCGCTTCGTCGTCACCGCCGACGGCGGCCGGCGCGGCGGCAAATTGGTCCCGCTCAAGGCCAATGTCGACGCGGCGCTCGCGCGCGGGGCCGAGATCGCCGGCGTGATCGTCGTCCGCCACCTCGGCAACGAGATCGCGATGCAGGCCGGCCGCGACCATTGGTACGACACGCTGGCGGGGACAGTCCCCGACGATTGCCCGTGCGAGCCGATGGGTGCCGAGGACCCGCTCTTCATCCTCTACACGTCGGGCTCGACCGGCAAGCCCAAGGGCGTGCTGCACACAACCGGCGGCTATGCGGTCTGGACCGCCGCCACCTTCCATTATGTATTCGACTACCGGCCGGGCGAGCTCTTCTGGTGCACCGCCGACGTCGGCTGGGTGACGGGCCACTCCTACGTCGTCTACGGCCCGCTCGCCAACGGCGCGGCCTCGCTGATGTTCGAAGGCGTCCCCAATCATCCCGATTTCGCCCGCTTCTGGGACGTGATCGAGCGCCACAAGGTCGACATCTTCTACACCGCCCCGACCGCGATCCGCGCGCTGATGCGCGAGGGCGATGCCTGGGTTACCAGGCACGACCGCTCCTCGGTACGGCTGCTCGGCACGGTCGGCGAGCCGATCAACCCCGAGGCCTGGCTATGGTACTGGCGCGTCGTCGGCGAGGAACGCTGCCCGATCGTCGACACCTGGTGGCAGACCGAGACCGGCGGGATCATGATCACCACTTTGCCCGCCGCGCACGACATGAAGCCCGGGTCGGCCGGCAAGCCCTTCTTCGGCATCGTCCCCGAGCTGGTCGACGGCGGCGGCGCGGCGATGGAAGGGCCCGCGTCCGGCAACCTCTGCATCGCGCGCTCCTGGCCCGGCCAGGCGCGCACCCTCTACGGCGACCACGAACGCTTCGCCCAAACCTATTTCAGCGCCTATCGCGGCAGATATTTCACCGGCGACGGCTGCCGCCGCGACGAAGACGGCTATTATTGGATCACCGGCCGGGTCGACGACGTGCTCAATATTTCGGGCCACCGCCTCGGGACGGCGGAGATCGAGAGCGCGCTCGTCAGCCACCCCCTCGTCGCCGAGGCGGCGGTGGTCGGCTACCCGCACGACATCAAGGGCCAGGGCATTTATTGCTACGTCACGCTCAACGCCGGCGTGCAGGGTTCGCCCACGCTGGAAGCCGAGCTGCGCGCGACCGTGCGCACCGAAATCAGCCCGATCGCCTCGCCCGATCTGATCCATTTCACGCCCGCTTTACCCAAGACGCGGAGCGGCAAAATCATGCGCCGGATCTTGCGCAAGATCGCGGAGAACGATTTCGGCGCGCTCGGCGACACCTCCACGCTCGCCGATCCGTCGCTGGTCGACGATCTGATCGAGGGGCGCCGGAACCGGTGACTATGGAACGATTGTCCGCCACCGCCATGCTGCTGCGGGCGAGCGGCGGCCCTATCCTCAGGCTCGGCGCGCAGAAGCATCGCGGCAAGCGCCTCGAGCTGCTGGGCGCGGTGCTGGCCAGGCTCTTCCACGAAGGCAGGCGGATCGCCCTGAGCGACCGCGAGATCGTCGTCGTCTCCTATCCGAAATCGGGGCGGACCTGGCTGCGCTACATGCTCGATCAGCTCGGCATCCACCTGACCTACTCGCATCAGCGTCCGGCACGGCCGCTGCCGGCCGCGTGGGAAGGCAAGAAGATCATCTTTCTTCACCGCGATCCCCGCGACACCGCGGTCTCGCACTGGTTCGCCCTTGCCAAGCGCGGGCCCGGCTATGGCGGGTCGCTGGCCGATCTGCTGCGCGATCCGGAGATCGGGCTGGCGGAGGTCGTCCGCTTCAATCTCTTCTGGCGCGAGCAGGCCGGCCGCCACGAGGGTCCGGTGCTGAGCTACGAGACGCTTCACGCCGACACCCTGGGCGAGCTCGGCAGAGCGGTCGCCTTCGCGCGCGGCCATTGCGGGCCCGAATCCGCTTTGCACGAAGCGGTCGCCGCCGGCCGCTTCGACAATATGCGCGCGATCGAGACCAGCGGCCGCGGCGCCAGGCTGTATGGCGACGCGCTCGAGCCGGGCGACCCGGCCGATCCCGATTCCTACAAGACCCGCGAGGGCCGGGTCGGCGGATGGCGCAAGCACTTCTCAGCGGCGGACGCCGCCTTTGCCGACGATCTGCTGGAAGGCTGCGACTATTTCCGCCGGATGGGCCGCAACCGCTGATGCAGCTCGTCGCGGCCGATATCGGGGGAACCCACGCCCGCTTCGCGCTGGCGCAGCTCGAGCCCGGCGAACGCCCCAGGATCGGCGCGATCAGGCGCTACCGGACGCGCGAGCATGCGGGCCTCGCCTCGGCCTGGGCGGCGTTCGAGAAGGATATCGGGGTATTGCCGCGCAATGCGGCGCTCGGCGTCGCGGCGCCGGTCGAGGGCGAGATCCTGACCTTCATGAACTCCGACTGGCGGATCGACCGGCGCACGCTCGCCGCCGATCTCGGCCTCGAGCGGCTGACCCTAGTCAACGATTTCGGCGCGGTGGCGCATGCCGTCTCGGTGCTCGACGAGGCCGAGATGGCGCCGATCATGGGGCCGGACGCCCCGCTGCCGGACGCGGGCGTCATCACCGTGCTCGGTGCCGGCACCGGCCTCGGCGTCGCTTTGTTCAGGCGCAGGGGCGGCGAGGTCATGGTGATCGAGACCGAGGCCTCACACGTCGCCTTCGCAGCCCTCAACGCCGAGGAGGAGGCGCTGCGCGGCGCGCTCGCCGCGCGCTACGGCCGCGTCTCGATCGAGCGAATCGTCTCCGGCCCCGGTTTGGTCGACATCCACCGCTTCCTCGGCGGCGGCGAGTGGGACCCGCATTTGGCCGGCGATCTCTGGCAGCGGGCGATCGACGGCAGCGATGCGATCGCGGCGCGCGCGCTCGCCATCCTGGTCCGCTGCTTCGGCGCGGCGGCCGGCGACATCGCGCTCGCCCAGGGCGCGATGGGCGTCGCGATCACCGGCGGCCTCGCCAACCGCATCGCTCACCTGCTGCGCGGCCCCGAATTCGCCGGGCGCTTCCTCGCCAAGGGACGCTACCGGGACCGGATGGAGCGGATCCCGGTCAAGCTGGTGACGATCGAGGAGCCGGGCCTGCTCGGCGCGGCAGTGGCGTTCCAGCGGGAGTGGCTAAGCCCCTCCCCTTGATGGGGGAGGGCTTCTAGCGCGGCGCCATCCTTATCGCGCCGTCGAGGCGGACATATTCGCCGTTGAGATAGGGATTCTCGGCCATGAACAGAGCGAGCCGGGCATATTCTTCCGGCTGGCCGAGGCGCTTGGGGAAGGGCACCTGGGCGGCGAGCGCGTCCTTCACCTGCTGCGGCATCATCGCCACCATCGGCGTTTCGAACACGCCCGGCAGGATGGTGTTGACCCGGATCCCCTCCCCCATCAGATCGCGGGCGATCGGCAGCGCCATGCCGAGCACGCCGGCCTTGGACGCGGTGTAGGCGGCCTGGCCGATCTGGCCGTCCTGGGCGGCGACCGAGGCGGTGTTGACGATCACCCCCTTCTCGCCGTCCTCAAGCGGCGCGAGCGTCGCCATGCCGGCGGCGGAAGCGGCGAGGACGCGGAATGTGCCGATCAGGTTGATCTGGACGACCATCTCGAACTGGTGGATCGGGTAGCGCCTGATCTCGCCGGTCGTCTTGTCGCGGCCGACCGTCTTCATCGCGTTGGCGACGCCCGCGCAATTGACGCAGATCCGCTCCTGGCCGTGCGCCTCGCGCGCCCTGGCGAAGCCGGCGTCGACCGCCTCGTCCGAGGTCACGTCGACCTGGCAGAAGACGCCGCCGATCTCGCCGGCGACCGCCTCGCCGCGCTCGGCATCGCGGTCGAAGATCGCGACCTTGACCCCCTTGGCGGCGAGCGCCCGCGCGGTCGCCTCGCCGAGGCCCGAAGCGCCGCCGGTGACCACCGCGGCGATGCTGCTGTCGAGTTTCATGTCATTCCCTTTCGCTCAAGCGCCGCTCCTAGAGGGAAGAGAGCCCGCCCGGCAAGCCGGAGGCGCGGCCGAACGCTTATTGTGACCCCGGCCGAATTGCGTTAGGCCGAGCCGACCTGGGAAGGGGAGTTTGTACCATGAAGAGTAGCAGAAAGCTGAGCCGCCGCTCGTTCCTGACGCGCGTGGCCGGGGGCGCGGTCGCCACGGGCGGGGCGCTCGTCCTGCTTTCGGGCAAGGCCGAGGCGCAGGTCACCGATGCCGATTCGGGCCCGCATGCCGACGGCGCCGGGCGCGGGCGCGGCAACAACCACATCCGCGGCTGCACCGACAACGACACCGGCAGCAATGCCGATCCGGCCGGCAACGGCCGCGGCAACCGCACCAGCGACGCCGATTCGGGGCCGAACTCCGATCCGGCCAATTGCGGACGCGGCCGCCGCCGCTGACCCGCACGGCTTGAAAAAGGACCCGCGCTGCTCTCATCGGCGGCGCGGGTTTTTTTCATCGCCCCAACCGGCTAAGGCTGGCGTCAGCAAGGAAGAAACGGCTTATGGCGGGCAATCCGTTCACCAACCATCCCCGCGAACTCGGCGAAAGCTACGGCGCGCATTTCATCAACGCTTCGGCGTTCGGCCTGAGGATGCTGGCCGGCGGGCTCGCCGCTTTGGTCCATGCGGTCTTCCCCTTCCTGTTCGTCAAGACCGGCAGCCGGACGATGGACAAGCTCCACCGCCGGATGACCGGCCGCAGCGCGAAGGTCGACTGGGAGCAGCATCCGATCATCTGAGTTCGATTTGAGCGGGGTTCGATCGAGCCGGCGGTCAGGGGCAATTCTAGAATCGGAAGCTGAAGGCGATTGCGGCGACCGCCCGGTCCCGCCGCCGCATATCGGTCGGGCGCCGCTCGGACTCCATATTGCTGCGCCGCCCGGCCGGTTCCGGGATCGCGAATCGACCGACGCCGATGTTGAGATTATCGGCGACCGGCAGCGTGGCGACGAGGCCGCTCCGCGGCGGCCGGCCGACTTCGCGCAAGTCCTCGCCCGGCATCCGGAAATTCTGCCGGCCGGGTTGGACGGGCACGATGCTGAGGGCCGCCTCGACCGGAGCGGCCAAGGCCGACCGGCTGATTTGCGCCTCGGCGACGGTGGCCGCCAGGACGAACGGAAACGCCAGCGCACCGCACAGGCGACCCATCCTCGACATTTCAAAATTCCTGTCGCCCCGCCCCTCTTTGGTTAAGCGCTTCGCGGGTCGGCCAGGTTCCCGATTGTTGCGAGCCGGGAACGCGACTAGGCTGGCGCGACGGGTTAGGAGGACGCATGAAACGGACCTTGTTGCTGGTCGCGGCCTTGGCCGCCATTCCGCTCACCGCCGCTATGGCCCAGACCGGCACGCCCGCCGCGGGCCTCACTCCGGAGCAGATCGTCGCGGCGCGGCAATCGGCCTACATGCTGTCGGGCGGGAGCTTCGCTTCGATGAAGGCGGCGGCGGATGCCGGCGCCGACGTGCGCACGCTCTCCTTTCCCTCGCGCACGCTGGCGCGCTGGGCGCGGACGCTGCCGAGCCTGTTCCCGGCAGGCACCAACCTGGCCAACAGCAAGGCGTTGCCGACGATCTGGAGCGACCGCGCCGGCTTCGAGGCACGCGCCGCGGCCTATGCCGAAGCGGCGCGGCTGATGGCGGAAGCGGCCCAATCGGGCGACCGCGCCGCCTTCCTCGCCCGCTGGACCGACGTCCGCGCGACCTGCGCCGCCTGCCACGACACCTATCGGCGGCCGGACTGAAGCACGGGACAGTTACTTTCGGCACGCTGCGCGAGCCTTTCGGCGCGTGCGCGTGAAAGTAATTGTCCCCTTCCCTAAATCCGGAGCTTCCTCCGGTCGGCGAGCACCGCCCGGGCGGCATTGTGGCCCGGCGCGCCGGTGACGCCGCCGCCGGGATGGGCGCCGGCGCCGCACAAATAGAGGCCCGGCAGGGGCATCCGGTAATCGGCGTGGCCGAGCATCGGCCGGTTCGAAAAGAGCTGGTCGAGCCCCATCTTGCCGTGGAAGATGTCGCCGCCGACCAGGCCGAACCTCCGCTCCAGATCGAGCGGGGACAGCGCCAGCCGGCCGAGCACCGACGATTTGAAGCCTGGCGCGTAGCGGTCGACATGGGCGATGATCCGGTCCGCTGCTTCGTCGCGGCGCGCGTCCCAGCCGCCCGGCACGTCGTAGGGGAAATGCTGGCAGAACAGGCTGGCGACGTGGCTGCCCGCGGGCGCGAGGCTGTCGTCGAGGGTCGACGGAATCAGCATCTCGACGACCGGCTCCGCCGAGAAGCCTTCGGTGCGCGCGCTCAAATAGGCGCGGTCCATATAGGCCAATGACGGCGCGACGATGATCCCGGCGGTGAGATGGTCGCCGGGCTCGGGCAGAGAGGTGAAGCGCGGCAGCTCGGACAGAGCGAGGTTCATCCGGAAGGTCGCCGATTCGCTTGCCCAGTGCGCCATCCGGCGGGCGGGCTCGGGCGCGACCGCGCCTTCGGGCAGCAATCGGGTGAACAGCAATTTGGGGTGGACGCCGGCGACCACCGCCTTGGCGCGGTAGGCGCTGCCGCCGGCGACCGCGCCGACTGCCTTGCCGCGCTCGACGATCACCTCCTCGACCGGCGTAGCGAGATGGATCTCGACCCCCTCCTCGCGGCAGGCTTTGGCCATCGCCTGCGTGATCGCGCCCATCCCGCCGATCGCGTGGCCCCAGGCGCCTTCGACGCCGGCCGCCTCGCCGAACACATGGTGCAGCAGGACATAGGCGGAGCCGGGGGCATAAGGGCTGGCATAATGGCCGACGACCGCGTCGAAGCCGAACAGCGCCTGGACCAGATCGTGCGAGAAATAGCGGCCGAGCACGTCGGCCGCCGACTTGGTGAAGAAATCGACCAGGTGACGCTGCTGCTCGAGCCCGAGCCGGCCGACGCCGCCGCCGAGCCTGAGCAGCGCGAAGAGATCGCCGAGGCCGCCGCCGGCATTGGGCGGCGCGCGCAACAGCCATTGCCGGAGGACGCCGACGACTCCGTTCAGCGCCGCCGAATAAGCGTCGTAATTCTCGGCGTCGGCCGGCGAATGGCGGGCGATCTCGCGCTTGGTGAGACCGCCGCGTCCGGCGAGCAGATGGTCGGCGCCTTCGGTGGGCAGGAAATTGTCGATCTTGCGCAGCACGACCTTGAGGCCGTGCTGGTAGAGCCGCATGTCGCGGATCACCTTCGGGTTGAGCAGGCTGACGGTGTAGCTCGCGGTCGAGTTGCGGAAACCCGGGTGAAACTCCTCGGTCACCGCCGCGCCGCCGACCACGGAACGCGCCTCCAGCATCGTCACCGAAAGCCCGCGCCGCGCGAGATAATAAGCGCAGACGAGGGCGTTGTGCCCCGCGCCGATGATCAGGATATCGCTCGATGCCGCCCGCGTCATGGCCGGCGCTATATCGGCCGCCTCCTCAGTCCGCCAGCGGCACCGCGAGCGTCGCCTTCACCCGCTTCTTGACGAAAGTGGTTTCGAAGCGGCGCACCCCCGGCTGCTCGAGCAGCCGCCCGGTGAAATCGTTATAGGAGTCCATGTCGCTGGCCACGACCAACAGGAGGATGTCGAACGCCCCCGCCAGATCGAGGCAGAGCTGGACATTGGGGCTGGCGGCAAGGCGCCGCCGGACCGCGTCGGCCTCGTGCGGCGCATGGCGCTCGAGCTGGAGCTGGACGATCGCCGACAAGGGATGGCCCGCCGCGGCCTCCGAAATCAGCGACACGTCGGCGGCGACGGCGCCGGTGGCGCGCAGCCGGCGCAGCCGCCGGGCGACCGCGGACGGCGAGCGCCCGACCTTTTCGGCGAGCCGGTCGGCGGTCTGGAGATTGTTCTCCTGCAGGCAGGCGAGCAAATGCCTGTCGAGCTTGTCCAGCCTTGCACGCATCCGCCGGCCCTGCTCCCAAACTTGCCAGATTCTGGCAACGAATGTGGCGTCTTTGCCCGAAATCGCCGCGGTTCCCAAGGGATAAGGGGCCGACCTCGATGAGGAGTTCTCGAAATGCGCCTGGCTTTTGTCTTGCTGTCCGCCTTGGCCGCCACCTTGCTTGCCGGTCCCATGGCTGCCCAGCAGCCTGCGGTTGCGACGGCGGCGCAGCTCGATCCGCGCGCGGTCGTCGCCGAGGTCCGCCGCATTATCGCCGAGCGCTACGTCCTGCCCGAGCGCCGACCCGCGCTCGACGCGATCCTCGCCCAGGGCCTCGCTGCGGGCCGCTACGACGTCCCCGACGCCCAGGCGCTTGCCGAGCGGATCAACGCCGACCTCGAAACCGCCGGCCACGACCGTCATCTCAATTTCCAGTACAACCCCCGCCAAGCCGAGCAGCTCGCCGCCGGCCGCCGACCCCAGCCCGACGCCAGCGGGTACGAACGCCAGGTCCGCGCGTCCAATCACGGCGTGACCGAGCTCAGGCTGCTCTCCGGCAATGTCCGCTATATGCGTTATGACGGCTTCATGTGGATCGGCCCTGAAAGCGCCGCCGCGCTCGAAACGGCGATGCGCTTTCTCGCCGGCGGCGACGCGGTGATCATCGACTTGCGGCGCAACGGCGGCGGCAGCCCGCAGGCGGTCCAATATATCATCAGCCACTTCCTCGAGGCCGGGCGCCCGCTCGTGACCTTCTACATGGACGGCCGCCCCGAGCCGGACCGGCTCGCCACGCTCGCCGAACTGCCGGCGGGGCGGATGGTCGGCAGGCCGCTTTACGTCCTGATCAGCAACGGCACCGGATCGGCGGCGGAGGAGTTCACCGGCCATGTCGCCGGCTACCGTCTCGGCGAGCTGGTCGGCGAGAACACCGCGGGCGCCGGCTTCCGCAACGATCTGGTGCCGATCCCCGGCGGCTTCGTGCTCAGCGTCTCGGTCGGACGCGCGGTGCTCGCCTCGACCGGCCGCGACTGGGAGGCGGTCGGCCACGCGCCCACCGTCCCGAGCGAGGTCGGCGCGGCCCTCGACACGGCCCACGCGCTGGCGCTGCGCCGCCTCGCCGCCGCCGCCGCCGGCCCGGAGCGCGCCCGGCTCGAGGCGGCCGCAGAAGGCGTCGCGGCCCGCACCGCCCATCGCCCGGCTGCGTTGCCGGCCGCCGCCTATGCCGGCAGCTATGGCGAGCGCGCGATCAGCGTGGAGGGCGACCGCCTCTTCTACCAGCGTGCGGGTCGGCCCCGCGCCACGCTGGTCGCGCTCGGCGGCAATGCATTCACTTTCGAGGACGATCCCGGCATCCGCCTGGAGTTCCTTGTGACGGACGGCCGGGCGAGCGCGTTCCGCGTCACCGCCCCCGGCCAGCCGCCGCAAGGGCCGTTCGAGCGCACGCAATAGGGTCCGCAACCCGACAAATAGCGGATTGCCAAGCCGCAAGCCGCCTCTATGGTGCCGGCTCCGGCAAAAGGAGCTTATTGCATGAGAAAGTTATGGATTTTGGGCGCCCTGTTGGCGTCCGCCGTGGCCAGCGCGGCCTATGCGGCGCAGCAGGATTTCACGGTCACCAACCACACCGGCCACGTGATCATGACGCTGAACGTGTCGCCCAACAGCAGCAACAATTGGGGTCCCGACATTCTCGGCCGCGACGTGCTCGGCGACGACGAGCAGGCCGAGATCAGCTTCGACCGCAACGAGGACGAATGCGTCTGGGACATCCGCGTCACCTATGACGACGGCGACACCAACGACCTGCGCGCCGTCAACCTGTGCGAGACCACCGAGGTCGAGTTCACGCCGTAACCGGCGCGCCTTCGGCTATCGAAAGGGCCCTGCCGGCAGCACGCCGGCGGGGCCTTTCCTTTGGCGGGGACTGTCCCCGGGTTCAGGCGACGTCGCGCTCGGAATTGGCGGCGGCGAGCGCCTTGAGGACGCCGGCGGCGTTGACCGGGCGGCTGAACAAATAGCCCTGAACCGAGGAGCAGCCCTGCAGGCGCAGCTCGGCGAGCTGCTCGGAATTCTCGACCCCTTCGGCGGTCGTCTCCATGCCGAGCGCGCGGGCGAGGTCGGTGATCGCGCGCACGATCGCGGTCGAGCCCGAGCGGCTCAGCAATTGCTGGATGAACGAGCGGTCGATCTTGATCTTGTCGAACGGGAAGCTCTGCAAATAGGAAAGGCTCGAATAGCCGGTGCCGAAATCGTCGAGGGCGATGCGGATGCCGAGCGTGCGCAGCGAATGGAGCACGGCAACCAGCGTCTCGGAGCTTTCGAGGAAGACCGATTCGGTGATCTCGACCTCGAGCCGCTTGGGATCGAGCCCGCTCGCCGCCAGCGCCTGGATCAGCACGTTGGCGAGGCCCGGCTTGCGGAACTGGACCGACGAGACGTTGACCGCGACGCGCACGTCCAGCGGCCATTTCGCGGCGTGCCGGCACGCTTCCTGGATCACCCAGGTGCCGATCGGGACGATCAGGCCGGTCTCCTCGGCGAGCGGGATGAACTCGTCGGGCGCGACCAGGCCGCGGGTCGGGTGGTTCCAGCGGATCAGCGCCTCGAACGACCCGATCCGGTTGGTCTCGAGGTCGAACAAAGGCTGGAAGTAGAGCTCGAATTCGCCGCCCGCGACCGCGCGCCTCAGCTCGGTTTCGAGCTTGTGCCGGGCCTGGGTGCGGGCGTTCATCTCGGCCTCGAAGAAACGGTAGGTGCCGCCGCCCTCGCCCTTCGCCTGGTAGAGCGCAAGATCGGCATGTTTGAGCAAGGTGTCGGCGTCGCCGCCGTCGCCGGGCGCGATCGCGATGCCGGCGCTGGCGCCGATCGCGAGCTCGTTGCCGCGGACGTCGAACGGCTCGGCGAGCGCGGCGATCAGCCGCCCCGCGACCGCGCCTGCCGCTTCCTGCGCGTCGCGCTGCGACAGGATGATGGTGAACTCGTCGCCGCCGAGCCGGGCGACCATCGCGTCGCCGACATTGGCGGAGAGGCGGGCGGCGACGGCGCGCAACAGCTCGTCGCCGACCGGGTGGCCGAGCGTGTCGTTGACCGATTTGAAATTGTCGAGGTCGACGCAGAGCAAAGCGAGGCCGCGGCCGCGCCGTTCGGCCTGCTTGAGCGCGAGATCCAGGTCCTGGCGGAAATAAGCGCGGTTGGGCAGGCCGGTCAGGCTGTCGTTGAAGGCGAGCTGGGTGATCCTTTTCTCGCGCTCGGCGATGCCGGCGGCCATCCGGTTGAAGCTCTGCGCGAGCCGGCCGATCTCGTCCCTGGTCTCGACCTTGACCTCGATCGTCTCGCCCTCCTCCATCCGCTGCGCGGCGTGGTCGAGGGCGGAAATCGGGCGGGTCAGCGTCAGCGAAAGCCGCCACGAACCGAACAGGACGAGGATCAGGCCGACGAGGCCGGTTAGCCCCATCGCGATCTGCAGCGGCAGGTAGGGCGCCATCGCCAGCGCCAGCGGATAGCGCAGCAGCAAGGCGGCGGATTCGCCCTCGCCCATCGAGTGCAGCGGCTTGACCAGCGCGATCGCGGTGCCGCTCTCTTCGACAAGCCGGGCGGGGGCGCCGTCGCCGATGCGCGCGTCGACGAAGCCGGCGAGCCCGGGCTCGGCGCTCCAGCTTTCACCCCGGCCGTGCTGGAGCACGCGCGCGCTGATCGGGATCGCCGACAATTGTTCGAGCCGCTGCATCTGGGCGGGGCCGAGCTCGGCGGCGAACACCACCCAGCCGACCAGGCTCGGCGCCATGATCGGCGCGGCGACGACATGGTGCGGCACGCCGCCCAGGCGGGCGATGCCGCTGGTCTGGCCGGCGTCGAGCGCCGTCCACAGCGCGCGGGCGTCGCCCCGCAGCCGCGGATCGGCGAGGCCGGTGACGCTGCCGTCCATGCCGACGATGAACGCGGTGCGCAGCCCCAGCCGCGCCTTGAGATTGTCGAGCGCCGAAAGCGCCGTCCCGGGATCGCCGGTGGCGACCGCGGCGCGGAAGCCGAAATCGCGCGACAGCAGCCCCGCCGCATTGCCGAGCTCGCGGGTGCGCAGCTCGAGCAGGCGGTCGAACACGGTCGAGCTGGCGACGAGCTCGCCGCGCACCTGGCGCTCGGCGGTGGCGGCGACGACGAGGTAGAGCGTGACCGCGACCAGGCCGAGCGCCAGCGCGAACAGGCCGGCGTAGAGGAACGCGAGGCGGGTGCGGATATGGCCGAACATCAGTAGGTCCGTCCCGGCCGCGGCGGCGCCCTGAGATTGACCGCAACGGCCTGGGCGACGCTGCCATGGTCGGGGACCGCGACGCGCAGCTCGAGCTGGTTGCCCGGCGCGCGCAGATAAGGGTGCCAGACCCGCGCGACCACCGGCCCGCCCGGAACGGCGGTGAAGCTCGCCCGCCCGGCATTGTCGGTCCGCGCGGCGAAGGCGGTGTCGACGACATCGATGAAGGCGATCATGTTGTCGTGGATGTTGCAGCCGAGCGGGACGATGCCCGGCAGGTCGAAGCGGACGGTGCGCTGCTGCTCGCGGGCGTAGAGCCGAAGCTCGAACCGGCGCACCGGCGAGAAGGAGTAAACATGGTGGCGAACATTGTCGAAATTGGGGAAGGAGACCGACGCGCCGACCGGGACGACCAGCACGAACGGCGAGAATTGGAGGTCGCGCTGGGCGATCTGATAGGCGCCGCCGCGTGCTCCCAAAGGCGACGGCCGCCCGCCCGGATAGAGCGTCACCACCGCATTGGGCACGCCGACCCCGCTCGCCGTCCGCACCTCAACGGCGAGGTCGCCCGCCGCGGCCGGCGAAGCCGAAGCCAGGAGCGCAGGGATGAGGCAAAGCGCGCGCATCGTCCCGCTATGCGCGCAACAGGTGAAAAAACCGGTAAACGATTGCTTTTTATAGCGTGATCCGCATCGAGGCCTGGACGACCTCCTGATCCTGGCGCGGCGCGAGGCCGATCCGGGCGCGGGCGCCGCGCTCGGTCTCGACGTGGAGCCCTTCGACGATCACCTGCGCCTGGTCGGTCAGGCGCCAGTCGAGTGCGCCGGTCAGCGACCAGCCGTCCTCGCTGTCGTCCTGGTAGACATATTCGCCGCGCTGACGGGTCTGAAACAGGTCGACCCGCCCGGACAGCGCCACCGGCCCGATCTCATGGGTAAGGCGCAGGAAAGCGGAACGGAAACGGGTGTCGACCCACACCTCGTCCGCGCCCGGTTCGTCGGCGCCCATCCGGGTCGAGCCGGTCAGCGCCTGGGCGAGCAGGCGGGTGTGCGCGCCGAGATCGACGCGCGCGCCGACGTTGAGGAAGCGCGTCCGCCAGCCCCATTGGAGATCGGGGGTGACGGCGAACGGATCGCCGCGATTGTCATAATAGAAGGCCTCGACCGAGACCGGCGCGATCAGCTGGTAGGCCAGCCGCCCGTAAAAGCCGGGCCGATGGTCGGCTTCCAGCGTCGGCGTCGTCCATTGCGGCTGGGCGCCGGCCATGTCGGGGCCGAGCGGCGGCAAGGGCTGACGGCTGAAGGCCCCGGTTTTCTGGTCGTGCAGCGCCCAGCCCCTGAAGGCGAGCAGGGCGCCGGCGGTGTCGTTGAAGCCGAACAGGCCGAGCGTCGCGGTGAGCCGGCCGCCGGCGAGCGGATGGCTCGCACTGCCCTCGAGGCCGACGACCTTCACCTCTTCGCCGATCCAGGAATTGATCGCGGAGGGCGTAATCATGTCCGAAACCTGCCAAGCCGGGCCTTCATGCTCGAGCGAGACCTGCGGCCAATAGAGGCCGGCGCGGACCGAGAAGCGGGTTGCCCCGCGCGGCACCGGCCGCCAGGTGGCGAACGCCTCGATCAGGTCGACCGGCTGGTCCTGCTCGTCCTGCGCGGCGATCGCCAGCGTGCCCTCGACATTCCAGGCGAGCGGTCCGTGCCAGACCAATTCGGCCTCGGCCGGCACGGCGTGGACGTCGATCCCGTCGCCGCCGCCGCCGAAGCGCGACCGGCCGAAGCCGCCGTCGGTGAACGCGCGCTCGCCGTCGGTCAGGACGATCCGGAAATCGATCACGGCGGTGAGGCTTGCGGGCAGATCGAGCCGTGGCGGGTCCGCCCAAGCCGGCGTGGCCGGAACAAGCGCCGCCGGCGCCGCGGCGAGAGCGGCTGCAACCCTGCGTTGGCAGCGGCCGAATGGCATGAGACCGCTATGCGGCCGTCATGGTTAACAAGCGGTATGCGTCAGCCGCGCCCGGTGCGCAGCTCGGCGAGGCGCTCGGCGGCCCAATCGTACATCTCGGCCTCCTTGGCGCGCTCGTGGCGGTCCATCCGCCTGGCGCGCTTCTCGGCCTCGGCCAGCAGCGGCAGCGCCTCGGCGGGCCGCCCCTCGGCGATCAGCAAGGCGGCGCGGCGGCATTGCGCCTCGGCGCCCGGCAGGCGCTCGCCGACATCGGCGTAGATGGCGAGCGCCCGCTCCGTCTCGCCGTCCGTTTCGAGCAGCCGGGCGAGCAGCAGCGCCGCGCGGTCGTTCTCGCTCTGCGAGCCCGACGGCGGCAGCCGTTCGAGGAGGGCGCGGGCCTGGGCGGTGCGGCCGGCCTCGAAGCAGGCCTTGGCGCGCTTCAATTGGAGGCCGCGGTCGATGCCGGGCGCCTTGTTTTCCGCCGCCTCGTAATGCGGGATCGCCTCGGACCAGCGGCCCAAAGCGCCGAGCGCGTCGGCGAGCGCGCTGTGATTGGCCGCGGTCTCGGCGATATCGAGCGCGTCGCGCGCGGCGCGCAGGTCGCGTTCCGGGTCGAGCACCTTGGCCGCGGCGCGCTTCATCGCCCTGACCTCGCGCCGCCCGGCGAGCTCGGGAAGGATCTCGAAAAAGGCATAAGCGAGGCAGCCGGGGATCGAGAGGAAGATGATCACCATCAGCCACAGCTGGTTGCGCCCGCCGCGCACGCAATGCACGGCGCAGAGGATCTGGATCGAGATCGAAAGGGCGATGAAGTGCATCAGGGCGCCTACTTCGCCGGCTGCCCCGACCGGGCATCGCCCGCGCCTTCGGTCCCGGCGGTGCCGATCGAGGCGTCGATCAGGCCGGCGCGCATCATCAGCCAGAACAGGATGATGCCCGGCAGCGCGGCGAACGTGGTCAGCCAGTAATAATTGACGAAGCCCATCGCCTCGACCAGGGCGCCCGCGCTCGTCCCCGTCAGCACCCGCCCGACGAAGCTGGCCGCGGCCGAGATCAGCGCATATTGCGCGGCGGTGAAGCGCAGGTCGGTCAGCGCCGAGAAATAGGCGACCACGACGACGCCGCCGACGCCGCTGGCGAAATTCTCGAAGCCCATCGCGCCGGCGAGACCCAGATTGGTATGCCCGGCCGCGGCGAGCAGCGCGAAGCTCGCGTTGGAGACGCCCATCAGGATCAGGCTGATCAGCACCGAACGCTTCATCCCGATCGCCGCATAGAGCACGCCGCCGACGAAGATGCCGACGAGATAGGCCCAGAAGCCGACGCCGACGTCGTAGATCGCGATCTGATCGTTGGTGTAGCCCATGTCGTCGAGCAGCAGCCGCAGCACGAGCTGGCCGAGCGTGTCGCCGATCTTGTGCAGCAGGATGAAGAGCAAAACGAGCAGTGCGCCCCTGCGCATGAAGAATTCGACGAACGGGCCGATGATCGCGGCCCAGGTCTCGGCCAGCCCTTTCTTGTCGGTCGGCGGCCGGTGCCGTTCGGGCTCGCCGACCAGCAGCCCGGTCAGCATGGCCGGCAGCGCGAAGCTGGCGCAGGCGAGATAGGCGATCTGCCAGCCGACCCGATCGGCGAGCACCAGCGCCAGAGCGCCGGCGGCGACCGAGCCGATCCGCCAGCCATATTGCGACATGCCCGAGCCGACGCCGAGCTGGCGCGGCTCCAGCAGCTCGATCCGGTAGGCGTCGATCACGATATCGTAGGTCGCGCCGGCGAAGCCGACGAGGATCGCCGCCAACGCCGTCTGATAGATGTTGGCGGAAGGGTCCTGCAGCGCCAGATTGGCGACCGCGGCGATCACCATGATGCCGGCGACGATCAGCCACGACACGCGCTGGCCGAGCCGGCCGAGCAGCGGGATGTGGACGCCGTCGACGATCCAGGACCAAAGCCATTTGAAATTGTAGACCAGGAAGGCGAGCGTGAAGGTCGTCACCGTCGATTTGGTGATCCCGTCCTGCGCCAGGCGCGACGTCAAGGTCGCGCCGATCATCGCGTAGGGGAAGCCCGACGAGATTCCGAGGAAGAAGGCCGCGAGCGGCGCTTTCTCGAAATAGGGCTTGAGGCCGGCGGCGAGGCGGCTGGACCAGCCGGGCGATGCGGTCTTGCTCGGTTCGCTCATGCCGCCTTTGTAACGCGTGAGGGCGCGCCGGGAAGCCATTTTGCGCGCTTGCCTTGCGCGCCGCAAAGACGCACTTTGCGCCCATGGACATGCCGACCCGCCAGCGCCCGACCCAAGGCCAGCTCGGCCTCGCCCGGACGATCGCGGCGGGGGCCGGGACGAAGGGAATTGGGATCACCACGGTCCCGGCAAGCGTCTACACCGATCCGGCCCGGTTCGCGGCCGAGAAAGCGCGCCTGTTCGACCGGCTGCCGCAGGTAATCGCGCCCTCGGCGCTGCTGCCCGCGCCCAATATGGCGGTCGCGCATGACGGCTTCGGCATGCCGCTGCTGCTGACCCGCGACAAAAAGGGCGAGGCGCACGTCTTCTGGAACGTCTGCCGCCATCGCGGCACGCGGCTGGTCGAGGGCGGCGACGTCCAGCGCGCGCCGAGGATCACCTGCCCCTATCACGCCTGGACCTATCTCGCCGACGGCGCGCTCGCCGCGATGCCGCGGCCCGACACCTTTCCCGGGCTCGACAAGGCGAACCATCATCTCAAGGCGCTGCCGAGCCGCGAGGCGGGCGGGCTGATCTGGTTCGCGCGCGAAGCGAGCGACTTCGCCGACGCCGAGGCGCTCGCGCCCGAATTCGACGCGTTCGGCCTCGCCGGCCATCATTTGTTCCGCCGCAGGATCCACGACGTGCCGGCGAACTGGAAGCTGATCATGGACGCGTTCCTCGAAAGCTATCACGTCCAGCGGCTCCACGCCGGGACCATCGCCCGCTTCTTCACCGACGGCGTCACCGCGGCCGACGCGATCGGCGTCCACCAGCGCTCGGCGGTCGGTCGCACCGAATATCTCGAGCGCGTCGATCATGAGGACTGGCCGGCTTTGCGGGCGGTGATCACCTTCGCCTACCAGCTCTTCCCGGCGACGATCGTCATCATGAGCCCCGATTACGTCAACCTGATGGTGCTGATGCCGCAGGCCGAGGGCCGCACTTTGGTCGAGGATTTCATGCTGATCCCGGAGGCGCCGCAGACGCCCGAGGAGGAGGACCATTGGGAGCGGAGCTGGACCCTGCTCGATCAGGGCGTGTTCGAGGCCGAGGATTACCGCGCCGCCGCCTTGGGCCAGAACGGCCTCGCCTCGGGCTCGATCGCCGAGCTTACGCTCGGCACGCTCGAAACCGGCATCCGCTACTTCCACGACCAGATCGAGCGCGCGCTCGCGTAATTAGGGACAGTCCCTATTTTTCACGCCCGGACATAGAGCGTCAGCTGCTCGGGGATCTTCTTCGGTTTCTTGCCCTGGAGATGGTCGTCGATCGCCGCCAGCGCGTTGAGCAGGACCCGCTCGCTATAGGGCTTGGTGAGGCAGCCGAGCGCGAGGCTCTGCGCCTCCGCCGTGCAATTGCCGGTGACGAACAGCACCGGCACGCTCCTCGCCGCCGCCGCGCGGGCGACATCGACGCCGTCGCCCTCGCCGGCAAGGCTGATGTCGGTCATGATCAGGTCGATCTGCTCGGCCGCGATCACCTCGGCCGCGTCGGCGAAGCTGTCGACGGTGGCGACCACCTCATAATCGGCGTCCTGCAGCATATATTCGTTGTCGAACGCGACCAGGGGCTCGTCCTCGACGATCATGATGCGGCGGATCAGCCTTTCGCGCTTGCCGAAGAGCATGTAGGGCGCACCCCTCCCGATTGCGGTTCGATATGAACGCGTAACGAGCAATTTGGGGGCTTGTGCCGCGGCGTGCAATCGCCCCGGCTCAAATAAGCTTCGAACCGCCTAGGACAGTCGTCATGCCCCCGCCCCGCGAACCCCAGCGCATCGCCAAATTGCTCGCCCGGGCCGGCATCGCCTCGCGCCGTGAGATCGAGCGGATGATCGAGGAGGGCAGGATCGCGATCGGCGGGGTCAAGGTCGAGAAGCCGGCCACCCTGCTGACTTCGCTGCACGGGGTGACGGTCGACGGCAAGCCGGTCAGGGAAGCCGCGCCCGCGCGCCTGTTCCGCTACCACAAGCCGACCGGCCTCCTGACCGCCGAGCGCGATCCCAAGGGGCGGCCGACGATCTACGACCGGCTGCCCAGGGACCTGCCGCGGCTGATGCCCGTCGGGCGGCTCGACATGAACACCGAGGGGCTGCTGCTGCTCACCACCGACGGCGAGCTGAAGCGCCAGCTCGAGCTGCCCGCGACCGGCGTCGAGCGCAGCTACCGGGCGCGCGTGTTCGGTGCGGTCAGCCAGGCGCAGCTCGAGGATTTGATCCACGGCATCGAGATCGAGGGCATGCGTTACGGCCCGATCAACGCCAATCTGGAGCGGCGCACGGGCCGTAATGGCTGGGTCGAGATGCAGCTGCGCGAGGGCAAGAACCGCGAGGTCCGCCGCGTGCTCGAGCATCTCGGCCTCAAGGTCTCGCGCCTGATCCGCACCGCCTACGGCCCGTTCGCGCTCGCCGACCTGCCGGCCGGCGCGGTCGACGAGGTCAGGCAGCACGATCTCGTCGCGTTCAGGAAGGCCTTGGACTCAAATCCTCCCCGGCACGGGGAGGGGGACCATGCGCAGCATGGTGGAGGGGGGCCTACGCCCCGCACGAAACCCCCTCCACCACGCGCCAGGGGCGCGCGGTCCCCCTCCCCGTTCCGGGGAGGATCTAAGTGAGGATCATCGCCGGCGCGTGGCGGGGCCGGACGATCGACGCGCCGGCCGGGACCGCGACCCGCCCGACCAGCGACCGCGCCCGCGAGGGCCTGTTCTCGATGCTCGCCAGCCGGATCGGCAGCTTCGAAGACCTTCAGATCGCCGATTTGTTCGCGGGTACGGGCGCGCTCGGCCTCGAAGCCCTGTCGCGCGGCGCCGCGCATTGCACCTTCGTCGAGAAGGACCGGACGGCGCTCGATGCGCTCAGGCGCAATGTCGAGCGGCTCGGCGCCGGCGATCGCGCCGACATCCGCGCCCAGGCGGTCGAGCATGCGCCGCCCCCGGCGCGCTTGTACGACATCGTCTTCATCGACCCGCCCTACGGCACCGGGCTCGCTTTGGCGGGGCTCGACCGCGCCGCGGACTGGCTCGCGCCGGGTGGTTGGATCAGCCTGGAAAGCCATGGTGAAAAGCTCGCGCCGCCCGCCGGCCTTGCCGTCGTCGCCGAACGGCGCTTCGGCAAGGCACTAATCAGCCTGTTTCATCTGGCAAGCGCGCGTTCATCCGGCTAAACTATTGGCAAGGCGCGTGAATGTAACCGCGACCGGGCCAGAGCATGACGGCAGAAGCAATAACCTATCGTGATCGCGCGAAAGCCGGCGTCCCCACGCTGGTCGTCCACCTTTTGCTCGCCTTGGCGCTGATGCGCAGCCTCGGCGTCGAACTGCCGGCGCCGCAGCGGATCGTCATGGCCCTGATCGACCTCGCCCCGCCGCCGCCGCCGCCTCAGGCCAAGGTGAACCCGCCCGTCCGGGAGCGGAGCCGCAGGCCGGAAGGCGCCGCCTCGCCGCCCAATCTCGAATCGCGCCGGACCGAGATCGTCGCGCCGCCGGTCGTGCCGCTGGTGCCGCCGCTCGTGGTCACCGCGCCGGTCGCGGACGTCGGCGTCGATCCGTCGGCGGGGAATGCGGACGTGCCCGGCCCCGGCACGGGCAGCGGCGGCGAGGGCAACGGCACCGGCAGCGGCGGCCGCGGCAACGGTCCGGGCGGCGGCGGCGACGGCGACGGCGACGGCCTCTCCCCGCCGCGCCGGATCCGCGGCAGCATCGGCGACCGCGACTATCCGGCCGGTCTCGGCGAGGCCGGCATCGGCGGCACCGTGTCGGTGATCTACACCGTCGAGACCGACGGCCGGGCGACCAACTGCATGATCACCAATTCGAGCGGCAACGACACGCTCGACGAGACCACCTGCCGGCTGATCGAGCAGCGCTTCCGCTTCAACCCGTCGCACGACCGCGCCGGCCGCCCGGTCCGCTCGCGGATCGTCCAGGACCATTATTGGGAAACCCAGGACGAAGAGCCCGAGCGGGAGCCCGAGCGGCCGGCCCGCCGCCGCTGGCGCCCCTTTTAGCGGCGCTTGCCCAAGCCCGTCCCGTTCCCTACCTGTTCGGCCTGTGACCGACCTCCCCGCCCCTTCCCCGGAACCCGCTTATCTCGCCGGCCTCAACCCGCCGCAGCGCGAGGCGGTGCTGACCACCGAGGGGCCGGTGCTGGTGCTCGCCGGGGCGGGCACCGGCAAGACCGCGGCGCTGACCGCGCGGCTCGCGCACCTGCTTTACACCCGCAAGGCCTGGCCGTCCGAGCTGCTCGCGGTCACCTTCACCAACAAGGCGGCGCGCGAGATGAAGGAGCGGGTCGGCCGCATCGTCGGCGAGGCGGTCGAGGGGATGCCGTGGCTCGGCACCTTCCATTCGATCGGCGCCAAGATGCTGCGCCGCCATGCCGAATTGGTCGGCCTCAAGAGCAATTTCACGATCCTCGACACCGACGATCAATTGCGGCTGATGAAGCAGCTGATCCTCGCCGCCGACATCGACGAGAAACGCTGGCCGGCGCGGCTGCTGGGCGGGATGATCGACCGCTGGAAGAACAAGGGCTGGACGCCGGACCAGGTCGATGCCGGCGAGGCCGAAGCCTATGCCAACGGCAAGGGCGCCAAGCTCTACACGCTCTACCAGGCGCGGCTGCGCGAGCTGAACGCCTGCGATTTCGGCGATCTGCTGCTCCACATGCTGGTGATCCTCAAGCGCCACCGCGACGTGCTCGAACTCTACCAGCAGCGCTTCCGCTACATCCTCGTCGACGAATATCAGGACACCAACCAGAGCCAGTATCTCTGGCTCCGCCTGCTCGCCCAGGAGCGCAAGAACATCGCTTGCGTCGGCGACGACGACCAGTCGATCTACTCCTGGCGCGGCGCCGAGGTCTCCAACATCCTGAGGTTCGAGCACGACTTTCCAGGCGCCAAGATCATCCGCCTCGAGCAGAATTACCGCTCGACGCCCCACATCCTCGCCGCCGCCTCGGGCCTGATCGCGCAAAATGCCGGGCGGCTGGGCAAGACGCTGTGGACCGAGGAGGGCGAGGGCGACAAGGTCCAGGTGATCGGAATCTGGGACGGGCCCGAGGAGGCGCGCCGGGTCGGCGACGAGCTCGAGACGATCCAGCACAGGGGCGGACGCCTGGACGAATGCGCGATCCTGGTGCGCGCCCAGTTCCAGACCCGCGAGTTCGAGGATCGGTTCATCGCCATCGGCCTTCCCTACAGGATCGTCGGCGGCTTCCGCTTCTACGAGCGCGCCGAGATCCGCGACGCGCTCGCATACCTCCGCGTCATCGCCCAGCCGGCCGACGATCTCGCCTTCGAGCGGATCGTCAACATTCCCAAGCGCGGCCTCGGCGACAAGGCTGTGGCGAAGATCCATATGCTGGCGCGGGCGCAAGGCGTGCCTTTGGTCCAGGCGGCAGCGCAAATCCTCGATACCGACGAGCTGACGCCGCAGGCGCGGCGCGCGCTCGGCAATCTGGTCGGCGATTTCGCCCGCTGGCGCGCCAAGCTCGACCAGATGCCCCATCCCGAGCTCGCGCGCATCGTGCTCGACGAATCGGGCTACACCGCGATGCTCCAGGCCGACCGCTCGGCCGAGAGCGCCGGCCGCCTGGAAAATCTCGCCGAGCTGGCCCGGGCGATGGAGGAATATGAGACGCTCGGCGCGTTCCTCGAACATGTCAGCCTGGTGATGGACAACGACGCCGACCGCGAGAGCGACAAGGTCACGATCATGACCATCCACGCCGCCAAGGGGCTCGAATTCGACACCGTCTTCCTCGCCGGCTGGGAGGAGGGCGTCTTCCCCTCGCAGCGCTCCCTGGACGAGGGCGGCAATGCGTCGCTGGAGGAGGAGCGCCGCCTCGCCTACGTCGCGATCACCCGCGCCCGCAAGCGCTGCATCATCCTCCACGCCGCCAACCGCCGCATCTACGGCCAGTGGACAAGCTCGATCCCCTCGCGCTTCGTCACCGAGCTGCCCGAAGCCAACATCGACTCGGAAAGCACCATGACCGGCGGCGCCTCGCTCTGGCGCGCCAACTGGTCCGAACGCGCCGACCCCTTCGCCGACGTCGCGCGCGGCACCGGCCGCGGCCCCGGCTGGCAACGCGCCGTCTCGGGCGGTCAGTTCGAGCGCACGCCGGCGCGGGTGCTGGAGGTCAAGGCCAGCGCGGTCAGCCTGGGCAATCCCGGGCGGAGCGACATTTCATTGGGCCAGCGCGTGTTCCACTCCAAATTCGGTTACGGCGAGGTCGCCCAGATCGAAGGCAACAAGCTGGAGATAGACTTTGAGCATGCGGGCAGGAAGCGGGTGTTGGACAGCTTTGTGAGTTTGGCTTGAGGACGTTGTCTACGCCTCAGCATGAGCTAACGCGGGACCTGCTACGGAAGCAACTCGGCGGCGTACCTGATCGAGGATTCTTGGATCTCATATGGGGCGTGCACGCCCTCCAATCGGATCGCACCTCGTCTGCCGAGTCTGTGCTTGGATCGCTCTACCCCGCAGGCGCTGTAACCGCCGATCTGGGCAGCCCGTACGCAATTTATCCTTGGGAACTCGAGACGCTCGTGAATGAACTACTCGCGTCACCAAAGCTTGAAGCGAGACCTTCAGATCCAAGTGCCTGGTTGAATGTGCGTTTACGCCGCCTCCACCTCGATCTCATCCTCCCGAGTCCGCGCCTCGGCCAGTGCGTAGGCCGCCTGCATCCGCATCAATGTGGCGGCCCTCAGCCCGAACGCTTTCTCGAACCGGATCGCCATTTCGGCCGAGAGGCCCGCATTGCCGTTGAGCAAATTGCTTGCCGCCTGCCGCGTGACGTGAAGCCGCTCGGCCAGCGCGGTGACGCTGAAGCCCTCGGGCTCGACGATCTCCGCGCGCAGCCACGCGCCCGGATGCACCGCGAAGCTGTCGTGAAGCTTGATCGCCATTAGTGATAATCCTCCTCGTCCATATCCTCGATCGCGCCCGCGTCGATCCCGACCGTCAACCGCCAGTTCTCGAACGCTCCCGCATGGCGGCATCGACGTCGCGGCCGCGGTAGAAGCAGGCGACGATCGTCACATGCTGTTCCCCCACCCTGTACACGACCAGCACCCTCCTCCGATGGCTGATCGTTCGAATGCCTGGCGCCCAATCGTCGCGAAGCCGGCCGCGATCAGGAAATTCGCCGAGGGCCTCGCAGCGCTCAATCAACGCCTCGGTAAAACGGCGGGCCACCGGCAAAGAGGCCTGCGAAGCGACATAGAGTTCGATTTGGTGGATGTCCGCGGAAGCATCCTCGCTGAACGTCACCCGATAGGCCGTCACGCCGCTTTGTCGGACCGCGCGCGCCGCCGTTCCAGGTCGGTGCGCAGCTCATCGCCGCTCAGCAGGCGCGCCTCGCCCTCGTCGATCCGGCGGCACCGCTGGGTAACTTCGGCGCGCAGCCATTCGTCCAGCGGATCGCTTTCCTGCTCGTCGAGCAGCCGCAGCCCTTCCTGAATCACCTCGCTGGCATTGGCGAAGCGACCGGAGGCGACGCGGGCGTCGACCGCCTGCGCCAGCTCCTCGGGAAGTTCGATAGCGAGTCGCTTCGTTGCATCCATGGCGCCGGTCCTCTCGGCTCAATTCTATCGGCCGTTCGGCCGCGCCGCAACGTCGGCGATGCCGCGCCCGCCTAAAACACCGCCCGTGGCGCCCCGCCCATCATCTGCGCCCGGACCAGCGGAATCGGCGGACCGCCATAGCTCAGGAAGCGGTCGTGGAACGCTTTCCAGGCGCTTCTGCCGCCCCGCGTCCGCGTCCAATCCTCGCGCAGGCGGCGGATCATCAATTTGCCCATCGTGTAGTTGAGGTAGGCGGGGTCGTAGGTGCCGCGCGCCGCCTGCTGGCGGGCATTGCCTTCGTCCTGGTAGCATTCGGTCCGGAACATCGCGCGCGATTGCTCCTGGGTCATCCTCCCGGTGTGCATGCCGATCGCCGAGAGGAAACGGCAGTTGCGCAGCAAGGCGTTGGAGAGCTGGCCGACATGGGTTTCCGGGTCGCCATTGCCGAGCCCCGCCTCCCACATCATCTCCTCGCCATAATGGGCCCAGCCCTCGGCGAAGGCGTAGCCGACATAGACCCGGCCGAACAGGAAGGACGAGCGGTTCGAATGGAGGAAGTTGAGGAAGTGACCCGGCCAGACCTCGTGCACCGAGGTGAACAAAAGGTCCGCCTCGCCGGGGACGAAGCCCGCCTGGACCTCGGGCGTCCAGCTCGGATCGGGCGGGGCGATGTAATAGACCGAAGGCAGGCCCGTCTCGAACGGCCCGGGTATGTCGATATAGGCCGAGTTCTGCCTATTATAGGGCGGCGCCTCCTCGACATGGGCCTCCTCGGTGCCGGGGATGGTGACGAGGTCGTGGCTCTGGATGAACGCCTTCAATCCGGCGAGCTGGCGGCGCGCGCCGGCGACCGGGCCGCCCTCGGGCTTGCGCGCGTTCATCCGGTCCATGCAGGCCGGCACGGTGGCGCCCGGCGCATATTGGGCGCAGGCCGCCTGGAGCGCGCGCTGGTTGCGCAGCAGATCGGCGCGGCCGATCGCTTCCAGCTCGGGGATCGGCACGTCGACCATCTCGGTGTCGCGGACCATCTGGGCGAAGCGCTCGGGCCCGAGCTGGAAGTTGGTCGTCGCGGTCGCGCGTTGCGCTTCCAGCCAGTCGGCCAGGCCGCGCATCGCTGCCGCCGCGTCGCGCGAGGCGGCGCGCAGCTCGGACTGCAACGCCGCGTCCTGGACCTCGGCGAAGGCGGCGGTGCCGTCGCCCGGATAATAAGCGGCAAAGCCGCCGAATGCCGACTTGCCGTAATCGATGAAGCTGACCGGCAGGGGCGTGCGCAGATTGGCGCGGATCTGGCGCGCCGCGCGCGGGATCTCGCGCAGATAGGCGATGTAGGCGCGCAGCCGCGTCGCGGCGGGCGCGTAGGGCCGCGTCACATAGACCGACGGATCGAGCCCGTTATTCATGTAATAAGCCGGGTTGGCGTGCGGCTGGTCGGCGGCGTCGATCCAGAACAAAGCGCCGCGCGTGCGCGCGATCAGATAGTCGCGCTCGAACCGCTGCTCGCGGGTCAGCCGGCGCGGATCGAACGCGGAAGCCGCGGCGAGCGCGCTGCGCAGCCGCTCCTTTTCGTTCGCCAGGCCGGTTTCGCTCCAGTCGGGCAATTGGCCGTCATATTCGTGCCGGCCCTGACCGACGGCGAACGCCGGGTTGGCGCGGAAATCCTGCTCGATGTAGCGCGCCATGAAGGCCGGCCAGGTTTCGGCCGCTGCGGCGCCGGGCGCCGGCGCGGGCGAATCCGCGGCCATGCAGCTGCTCAGCGAAAGCGCCGCGGCGCCAATCAGGAAAGTGGTGAACCGGCGCGCCATAGCATCCTCCGCGTTTCGCGAATCCCCGCCCACCGGAGGCGCTTCTAGCTGAAAATCCCGGCCGCGCCAGCGCAAGACTTTTCCAATCCCGCCGCCCGCGTTGGAAGAAAGCCGCGCGGCGGCGGCGGGCGGCACGCGATCGGCGCTTTCGCATCATGCGATGTTGAAGCCGCTGCCGCTCCGGCCTAATCGCCGCAGCGATGGCGCCCAATTCTCCTTTCGCGATCGCCGACTTCCGCTTCTACTGGGTGACGCGGCTCGCCTCGACGATCGGCCAGATGATCATGGTGATCGTGATCGGCTGGCAGGTCTACGACATCGCCCGCGCCACGATGGGGCTGAAGGCCGCCGCCTTCCAGCTCGGCCTGGTCGGAATCGTCCAGTTCGTGCCCCTGTTCGCGCTGACCCTGGTCACCGGCTGGACCGCGGACCGGCTCGACCGCCGAATCATCGCCCGCGCCACGATCGCGCTTGAAATCCTGTGCGCGGCGATCCTCGGCTGGATGTCGTGGCGGGCGAATGTGACCCTGCCCGCTTTGTTCGCGGTCGCCGGGCTGCTCGGCGTCGCGCGCGCCTTCGCGATGCCGGCGCTGCAGGCCTTGTCGCCCAATCTGGTGCCGCGCGCGATCCTGCCCAAGGCGATCGCGATGAGCTCGATCGCCTGGCAATCGGGGGCGATCGCCGGGCCGGCGATCGGCGGCTATCTCTACGCGGCCGCGCCGCATCTGCCCTACACCGTCGCCGGCTGCCTGTTCGGCCTGTCCTTGTTCTGCATGTTCATGATCGGGCCCAGGCCGCGCACCCCGATCGAGGGCTCGAAGCATCCCTGGCACCAGATGGTCGACGGGCTGCGCTACGTGCGCGGCAACAAGCTCGTGCTCGGCGCGATCTCGCTCGATCTGTTCGCGGTGCTGCTCGGCGGGGCGACGGCGATGCTGCCCGTGTTCGCGCGCGACATCCTCCATGCCGGGCCGACCGGCCTCGGCCATTTGCGCGCCGCGCCGGCCCTCGGCGCGACCTTGATCGCGATCTATTTCTCGTTCCGCCCGCTGAAGCGCGACGTCGGCGTGAAGATGCTCGCCGCGGTCGGCATCTTCGGCGCGGCGACCATCGTCTTCGGCCTGTCGCGCTGGATGCCTTTGTCGCTGGTCTGCCTGACCCTGCTCGGCGCCGCCGACATGTTCTCGGTCTACGTCCGCCAGTCGTTGATCCAGCTCTACACGCCCGACGACAAGCGCGGCCGGGTCGGCGCGGTCTCGTCCTTGTTCATCTCCGCCTCGAACGAATTGGGCGAGGCCGAGAGCGGCTTCCTCGCCGCGCTGGTCGGGCCGGTGGTCGCGGTCGTGGCCGGCGGCATCGGCGCGATCGGCGTGACCCTGCTCTGGGCCTTGTGGTTCCCCGAATTGCGACGCGCGCGCAGCTTCGAAACGCCCCCTCCCACGCCCGTGCCGGAGGCGGCGCAATGAGCGGCTCAACCGGTCCAGGCGACCAAAGCCCAGCGCGTGCCGCGCGTCACCGGCGTCACCCGGTGCAGCGCGCGCGACGGGAAGAGCTGGGCGCTGCCGCGCGGCAGGATGCGGGCGCGGCCGACGAGGTCGGGCGCGACCTCCAGCTCGCCGCCGTCATAGGCCGCGCGTTCGGAGAGCTCGACCGACATCGAGATGCGCCGCTGCGCATCGACGCCGGCATCGGTATGCCACATCGCGAAATGGCCGCCTTCGTCATAGCGCAGCAGCTGGACCGCCTCGCTGAGCGGCCCCACCGGCAGGCCGAATTCCCCGGCGCCCTGCGCGAACAAAGCGTCGAGCCGGTCGAACAGCCACGGCGCTTGGCCGCGCGCGACGAGCCGCGAGCGCACGTCGCGCCGCGCCTTGTCGACCTGCCTGCCGTCGCCTCCGTAGAGCGGCCCGTCTTCCATCGGCGCGCCGGCGGCCAAAGCTACGATCGCATCGCATTGCGCGTCGTCGAACGCGGCCGGAATTGCGAGATAAATGCGCGACATTCAACCAGCCTAATACCAGGAGCAAAGTCATGAAAGCCGGCAACATCCTCGAGACGATCGGCAACACGCCGCACGTCCGCGTCAACCGCCTGTTCGCGTCCGCCGAAGTCTGGATCAAGCAAGAGCGCGCCAATCCCGGCGCCTCGATCAAGGACCGCATTGCCCTCTCGATGATCGAGGACGCCGAGCAATCGGGCAGGCTGAAGCCCGGCGGCACGATCATCGAGCCGACCAGCGGCAATACCGGCATCGGCCTCGCCATGGTCGCCGCGGTCAAGGGCTACCGGCTCGTCCTGGTCATGCCCGAGAGCATGAGCCTCGAGCGGCGCCGGCTGATGCTCGCTTACGGCGCGACGTTCGATCTGACCCCCAAGGAGAAGGGCATGAAGGGCGCGATCGCGCGGGCCGAGGAGCTGATCGCCGGGACGCCCGACAGCTGGATGCCGCAGCAGTTCGAAAATCCCGCCAATCTCGAAGTCCACCGCCGCACCACCGCGCAGGAGATATTGGCGGACTTCCGCGATGCGCCGATCGACGTATTGATCACCGGCGTCGGCACCGGCGGCCACATCACCGCCTGCGCACAGGTGCTGAAGCCGCAATGGCCCGATCTGCAGATTTTCGCGGTCGAGCCGACCTTGTCGCCGGTCCTTTCCGGCGGCGATCCCGGCCCGCACCCGATCCAGGGGATCGGCGCCGGCTTCGTCCCCGCGATCATGGACGTGAGCTTGATGGACGGCATCATCCAGGTCGATCCCGCCGACGCCAAGGAGATGGCCCGCCGCGCCGCGCGCGAGGAGGGCATGCTGGTCGGCATCAGCTCGGGCGCGACGCTGCAGGCGATCAGGCAGAAGCTCGCCGAGCTGCCCGCCGGCAAGCGCGTGCTCGGCTTCAACTACGACACCGGCGAGCGCTATCTCTCGGTCCCGGACTTCCTGCCCGAGGCATGAGGGTCGCGATCCTGACTCCCGATCCGGCGGACAGGGACTTCGCTCACTCCCGCTGGCGCGAGGTGTATGACGAGAAAGCGGCGGTGCTGCGCCAGGCTGGGCTCGCGGTCGAGAATCGCGCCTGGGTCGACCCGGCCGACTTCGTCTCGTTCGACCTCGTCCTGCCGCTATTGACCTGGGGCTATTGCCGCGCCGCGCCGGCCTGGCAGGCGGCGGTCGGGGATTGGGCATCGCGTGGTTTCAACGTCAGGAATCCGCCCGCCGTGCTCAGCTGGAACGTCGACAAGGCCTATCTGGGACGGCTCGCCGCGCGCGGCGCGCCGGTCGTGCCGACGCGCTATGTCGAGCGGGTGGACGAAGCCGCGATGCACGCCGCGGCGGCCGCGTTCGGCAGCGAGGCGCTGATCGCCAAGCCGCAAATCTCGGCCTCGGCCTGGCAGACGATCCGCTGGTCGCCGGGCGCGCCGCTCGCCGGCGGCCCCGCGGGCCCGGCGATGATCCAGCCCTTCCTGCCGGCGATCCTCGACGAGGGCGAGATCTCGCTGATCTACCTCGCCGGCCGCTTCAGCCACGCGATCCGCAAGCGCCCCCGCCCCGGCGATTTCCGCGTTCAGCCCGAGCATGACGGCATCGTCACCCCGCACGACCCCGCCCCCGACGAACGCGCCGCGGCCGACGCGATCCTCGCCGCGGTCGAGGAGGACCTGCTCTACGCCCGCGTCGACATCTGCCGCGACCGATCGGGCGCGCCCGTACTGATGGAATTGGAGCTGGTCGAGCCCGACCTCTATCTCGAGCACGACCCCGCCGGCGGCGCGGCCTTCGCCGAGGCAGTGATCGGGGCCGCATCGCAACATTAGTCATCCCGGCGAAGGCCGGGACCCATGAACGCCGCCGCTGGAAGATGAGCGAAAGCGCCTTCGCGTGCACCCGGCCAATCGTGGTCATGGGTCCCGGCCTTCGGGGTCCCCACAAAGTAGTACTTTGTGGGGACCCCTGCGCCGGGATGACTCGTGATACCCCTCTGGCCTTCGTCGGTATGACTCATTTGTTTGCGAGCGGTTCGAAGCCAAGCAGGTTCACGGCCAGGTCGTCCCAGAGAGGGTTTTCCTCCTCGATCCGCCTGATCTTCCAGTCCCGTTTCCATTCTTTCATCCGCTTCTCGCGAAGGATCGCGTCGCTGACGTCGTCATAGGTTTCGACATAGACCAGCCGCTTCACCCCATATTTGCGGGTGAAGCCGGGGACGAGGCCGCTGCGATGCTCATAGACGCGCTTGGGAAGGTCGGTTGTGACGCCGATGTAGAGCGTGCCGTGCCTGCGGCTGGCAAGGATGTAGAGGTGGCCGGCCATGGGGCGTGAGCATAACCCGAAGAGTCATCCCGGCGAAGGCCGGGACCTATGAACCGTGAGCTTGCCGGTTTGATGCGGCCACCCCGCATTTCGCCCGAGGGTGGCGTTCATGGGTCCCGGCCTTCGCCGGAATGACTCCTCGCCCCATCCTCGCGTCATGAGAACAAATGCTGAACATTTTCGCTTGCAATGTTGGATTTCGCCTGCTGAACTGCCGCGAATCGGATTGCTGGGAGCAGGCGCGATGGCCGCGGAGAAAGATCGGGAGGAAAGCGATCGGCGCGCGCCGAGGCCGCGGCACGACAGTTTTTGCGAGGAGAGGAAGCAGCTGTTCCTCGTCGGCTTGCGCCGGGGCGACAGCGTGCTGGCGGCCGCAGCGGCAATCGGCGTCTCCAGCCGGACCGCCTATCGCCACCGCGAGCGCGATCCGGATTTCGCACGCGCCTGGGATCTCGCCTGCCGGATGGCGAAAGTCCCGCTCGAGCTCGCCGCGTTCGCGCGCGGCGTCGACGGCATCGAGGAGCCGGTCTACCGCTACGGCAAGCTCAGCCACACCCGGCGGCGCCTGTCGGACGCCACGTTGATCAAGCTCCTCGCCGCCGATCAGCCGGAGAAATATGGCCGCGCCGCCGGTCTCGCCCCGCTGATCGAGAGGCTGGAGAGGAAGATCAAGAGGCAGGTGGCCGCCGAGGTCGCGGAGTTCGGCAATGGCCTGCGCAGTGAAATCGCAGACTTCATGACTCAGGTTTTCGACCGAATCTTGCCGCTGATCGCGCGGTCGCTGGAGGGGCGGGAGGGCAAAGCCGGCGCCGAAAGCGGCCCGGACGGCCCCGAAATTTCGCCGAATCCGGTGTAATCGTGACTTTCGCGCAAATCCGACCCGCCGCGCCGTCAACCCCCTTCGCTTGCGGGTCAGATCGTCGCCATCTCGTAGAGGAAGTCGACGAAGCCCATCGCCGATTCGCGCAGGCCGGCGACCCGGCCGTTGCCGCTTTCGATGATGTAATATTCGTCGGGCGCGTGCGCGCCGCTGCCGTAACCGAGGCCGAACTGGCCGGCCCCGACCCGGAGCGGCGCGCCGGTGAAGACGTAGCCCGGCCACGAGCCGGCGCTGCGCGGATAGAGCGAGAAGGGAATGTTCGCGCGGGTGAACGCCGCCTGCTGGGCGCGGACGACAATGCTGTCCTCGGCGGTCTCGGTCGGGTCGTAGCCGCCCGACATGTTGACCTCGACGTCGCCGAAACCGCGCGCGGCGAGATGCGCGCGCAGCTTGGACAGGCAATCGGCGACGGTCATGTCCGGCACCAGCCTCAGGTCGAGCTTGGCGACCGCGCGGGCCGGCAGCACGGTCTTGCCGCCCGGCCCGGTATAGCCGGCCACCAGCCCCTCGATGTTGACCGTCGGCTGCGAGGTCAGCCGCTCGAGCGATTCGCGCCACGGCAAATCGTCGATCCAGCGCTGGACGCCGAGCGAGCGCTTGACCTCCTCCTCGCTGCGGGTGCGCGCCGATTCGGCGATCAGCGCGCGCTCGCGCTGCGTCAGCGCGCGGACATGCTCGAACCAGCCCTCGATCGCCGGCCGGTTGCCATGGTCGGTCACCAGGCAGGACAAGGCCTCGACCAGGTGCCAGACCGGGCTGTCGACCTGCGCCTTGAGGCTGGAGTGGACGTCGCGCGCCGGGCCCCTGCCCCAGCGCTCGCCCGACGAAATCAATTCGCACTCGATGATCCCCTTGGCGCCGAGATTGATCTGGGCCGCGCCGTTGGCGCCCTGCCCGGCCGACGGGATGATCACCCCGCTCGCGCGGCGCATCGCCGCGAGCACGGCGGCGTCGTCGAAGACGTTGTGGAAATGGGGCGAGCCGATCTCCTCTTCGCCTTCGGCGAGCAGGACGAGGTTGACCGGCAGCCTCTTGTTGGCCGCCTTGAACGCGTGCAGCGCGGCGAGGAAGGCGCCCTCCGGGCCCTTTTGGTTGACCGCGCCGCGGCCGCGGATCGCGCGGCCGAGCGGATGATCGAAGATCCGCCCCTCGAGCGGCGGCGAGGCCCATTCGGCCGGATCGAATTGCTTGACGTCGTACATGAAATAGATGCCGACGGTGCGCGCCGCGCCGGCGTCGAGCATGCCGAACACCGCCGGCACGCCGCCGGTCGGGACCTTGCGCACGCCGGTGAAGCCCGCTTCGGCGGCGAGCCGGGCCATGTAGTCGGCGCCCTCGTTGATGTTCAGCTGCTCGGCGGCGATGGTCGGCAGCGCGATCCATTGCTGGATGCGGCGCACCGCTTCCTCGAAGCCGGCGTCGACCGCGCGGGCAAGCGCCTCGCGGTCGCTGTCGCGGCGGGATTGGGCGAGCCCGGCGGCGGGCGCCAGCAAAGCGGCGGTGGCGGCGGCGCCTTTGAGGACGGAGCGGCGGTCGGGCGCGATGGTCATCGGCAAATCCCCCTGTTGATCCGGTGCGGATTGATAACCGGCCGGCTTTGCCTGTCCAGCGGGATTCGGAACTGGCCCGTTCCGCCCGGCGTTCTGGGCCCGCAACAATCCCGAGGTGAAGATCATGGACGAAGACAGACAGGTCGAGCGCGAGACCGTGGTGGTCGACACCGGCGGCGACCGTGGCGGCGGCAGCGGCGGCGCGATCGCGGCGATCCTGGTGATCCTGGTGCTCGGCGTGCTCGCCTTCCTCTTCTTCGGCGGCTATCTCCAGAAGGCGGCCGACGAAACCAACATCAACGTCAATGTCGGCACGCCCAAGATCGAGCTGCCGGATATCCGGATCGACAATCCGCCGGCCGCGGCTCCGGCGCCCGCGCCCGCACCCGCCGCGGCCAACCAGTCCGGCAAATAAGACGCGGAAGCCGGTTAACCGGTTTCCAAGATTCCGCCGCTAGAGCCCGATCCGATCAGCGGATCGGGTTCTCATGCGCATATTTTTCCTTTCGAGCGTCGCGCTCCTCTCGGCGGTGCCGTCCGCGGCGCCGGCTTTCGCGAGCAGCGACTCGGCGGTCAACGAGCGCGCGCTCGAATGCCTTGCCCAGGCGGTCTATTATGAGGCGCGCAGCGAATCCGAGGACGGCCAGCGGGCCGTCGCGCAAGTGGTGCTGAACCGCATGCGCCACCCGGCCTATCCCAACAGCGTCTGCGGCGTCGTCTACCAGGGCTCGGAGCGCGCCACCGGCTGCCAGTTCACCTTCACCTGCGACGGATCGATGAGCGCTGCGATCGAGCCCTATGCCTGGGAGCGCGCCCGCCGGATCGCCGCGGCGGCGTTGCGCGGCAGCGTCTACCGTCCGGTCGGCCTCGCCACCAATTATCATACCACCGCGATCAGCCCCTATTGGGCGCCAAGCCTGGTTCCTCAGGCCGTGGTCGGCGCGCACATCTTCTACCGCAGGCCCGGCCGCGGCGGCACGCTCGACGCGTTCAGCCAGGCGCCTTCCGAGGACGAGCCCGACGCGGCGCCGATTTATGCGAGCCCGCAGCGGCAAGAGCGGCAGCGCCCGGCGCGGTTCCGCTATGCCGCGATGCCGCTGGTCGAGATTCCGGTCATCGAGCGACCCGTGCTGTTCCGCACGATCGGCGGCGCGCGGCCGGCGGCCGCGACGAGCCGCGCCTCGCCACGTCGGGCTGCGGTTGCTGCCGGCCCGCGGGTGATGATGCAGGGCGGCGTCCGCGTCTCCCGCGGCGGCGGCGTGGGCGCCACGAACTAATTGCGCGGCGCCTGCCGCCTCACCTCATGCCCGATTCGAGCGCGGGAGGAAGGAGGCCGGCGATCTCGGTCGCTATTTCGGAAATCCGGCGCCGATCGGTTTCGATATGCATGGCAAATTGGGCGCTGGTCAGGGCGCCGCATCGCGCGATGTTCGACAAAGCCCATCGGCGAGAGGCGGGGCGATCGATCCTCCATCCGATTCGCCGCCGCAAAACTGCATCGGACGCCAACAGACAGAAGTGATGAACCGCGATCCCGCTGCGGCGCAGCTCGCCCACGACCTCGGCGAAATAGGTCGGCTCGACCAGGGTCATCGGGACGATTGGAATCTGCGCCGGCCGATCGCTCAGCGCCTGCCGGATCGCCTGGACGGTCATTTGCCGCCAGGCTGGAAGCGATTGAAAGTCGGTCTGCTGCGTCCACGGCATGAGCCGCCGCAGCAGGAAGCCGATTTGCTCCGGATCAAACAGCCAGGCTTTCGAATAGCGCGACGCGAGATGGCGCGCGACGCTGGTTTTGCCGACGCCGAATGCGCCGTTGATCCAGATGAGCGCCGGAGCTTCCTGCATTGTCGCTGGTCTCAATATCCCGAAGCTCCGCCGCGATCCACCGCGGGACGGCAAAAATGCCCGCTCAGTTGCGCGGCGCCTGCCTGCGGTAGCTCAGCGCTTCCGCGACATGGACCCGCCCGACCGTCTCGCTGCCCGCCAGGTCCGCCACCGTCCGCGCCACCCGCATCACCCGGTGGTAGCCGCGCGCCGAGAGCCGCATCGCTTCGGCCGCCTGCGCCAGCAGCCGGCGGCCGGGCTCCTCCGGGGTGGCGACCGCATCGAGCAGGTCGCCGTCGGCCTCGGCGTTGGTACGGATGCCGTGCGCCTCGTAGCGGCGGGTCTGGATGCGGCGGGCGGCGGCGATGCGGCGGGCAACCTGGGCCGAGCCCTCGCTCGGCGGCGGCAGCACCAGGTCGGCGGCGGCGACCGGGGCGACCTCGACATGGATGTCGATCCGGTCGAGCAAAGGCCCCGAGACCTTGGCCTGGTAATCGGCGGCGCAGCGCGGGGCACGCGCACAGGCCAAAGCCGGGTCGCCGAGATGGCCGCAGCGGCACGGGTTCATCGCCGCGATCAGCTGGACCCGCGCCGGAAAGGTGACATGGGCGTTGGCGCGGGCGACCTGGACGCGGCCGGTCTCGAGCGGCTGGCGCAGCGAATCGAGGACATTGCGCTGGAATTCGGGCAGCTCGTCGAGGAAGAGCACGCCGAGATGGGCGAGGCTGACCTCGCCCGGGCGCACCTTGAGGCCGCCGCCGACCAGCGCCGGCATCGACGCGCTGTGGTGCGGCGCGCGATAGGGCCTGGTGCGGATCAGCCGCCCGTCCTTCAATTCGCCGGCGACCGAGGCGATCATCGACACTTCGAGCGCTTCCGACGGCGTCAGCTCGGGCAGGATCGCCGGCAGGCAGGCGGCGAGCAGCGACTTGCCGGCGCCCGGTGGGCCGGTCATCAACAGATTGTGGCCGCCGGCGGCGGCGATCTCCAGCGCGCGCTTCGCCGTCTCCTGCCCCTTCACCTGGGCGAGATCGGGGCCCATGCCGGGCGGATCGGCCTCACCCGGACGGGGCGGGGGCAGCACCGCGCTGCCGCGCAGATGGTTGAGCAAGGCAATGAGGTCGGGCGCGGCGATCACCTCGACGTCGCCGGCCCAGGCCGCTTCGGGGCCCTGCGCCGCCGGGCAGATCAGGCCGAGCCCGCTCGCCGAGGCGTGGATCGCGGCGAGCAGCACGCCGGGCGACGGCGCGATCCGGCCGTCGAGGCCCAGCTCGCCGACCGCGAGATAGGAGGCCAGCGTCTCCCGATCGATCGCGCCCATCGCCGCGAGCAAGCCCAGCGCGATCGGCAGATCGTAATGCGAGCCTTCCTTGGGCAGGTCGGCCGGCGACAGGTTGACCGTGATCCTTTTGGGCGGCAGCGACAGGCCGATCGCGGCCAGGGCGGCATGGACCCGCTCGCGGCTTTCGCCGACCGCCTTGTCCGGCAGGCCGACGACGAGGAACTTCGGCAGGCCCGCGGCGATTTGCACCTGCACCTCGACGCCGCGCGCCTCCAGGCCAAGAAAGGCGACCGTGGCGACGTGGGCGACCATGGGTTTCCCCCCGAGAAGGAGGCCGTTGTGCAGAGAAATGCAGCGAAAGTCGAGCAATGAGGCGGCCGACCCATCGAAAATGCAAAGTCGCTTGAGCGTATTGCACTCCTCACACACCGTCCCCAGATGAAAAGGATGAGCGGGAAGATGAGCAGGAAGCGGAGAGGCTGGACCAATGTCCCGGTGGTGCGACAAAGCCTGGTCGTCCTCGGCTTCTTCCTGATCGCGATCACCCCGCTGGTCGGGCCGATCCCCGGGCCCGGCGGGGTGATCGTGTTCGGCGCGGGGCTGAGCCTGGTCCTCAAATATAGCGGCTGGGCGAAGCGTTTCTACGTCCGCCTCAAGCGCCGGCATCCGTACAAGGGCCGCTGGGCCGACTGGAGCCTCAGGCGGCCCAGCGCGCGCCGGCGCGAGGAACGGCTCAAGCAAAGCGAAGGCGAGAATTGACTTTGGCGGCGGCCTTGCCTATCGCGCTCGCCAACCAGGCCGCCCCATTGGCGGCCGTTTTCTTTCGATCCGAATTACGAGGAATGAGCGATGAAGCGCACCTTCCAGCCGAGCAATCTCGTGCGCAAGCGCCGGCACGGCTTCCGCGCCCGGATGGCGACCGTCGGCGGGCGCAAGGTCCTGGCCGCGCGCCGCAGCCGCGGCCGCAAGAAGCTGTCGGCCTAAATACGAGCACGATCGGCAAGCTGAAGCGCCGCGCGGATTTTCTCGCCGCCAATGGCGCCCTGCGCGCGCCGATGCCCGCCTTCGTCCTTCTCGTCCGCCCGCGCGGCGACGGCGATCCCGCCATCCGCCTCGGCCTCACCTTTTCGAAGAAGGTCGGCAACGCCGTCGTCCGCAACCGGATGAAGCGCCGCCTGCGCGCGCTCGCCCGCGCGATCCTGCCCGAGGCGGGCATCGCCGGCGCCGACCATGTCCTGATCGGCCGCGCCGGCGGCGTCGAGCGGCCGTTCCCCGAGCTCGAAGCGGACCTGAAGCGCGCCCTTGCCAGGGTCGCGCGGTGATCGCCAGGCTGCTGATCCTGATCGCGCGCGGCTGGCAATTGGGGCCGTCCCGCGTGCTGCCGCCGAGCTGCCGCTATCGGCCGAGCTGCTCGGCCTATGCAATCACCGCGCTTTCCCGCTATGGCGCGCTGCGCGGAAGCTGGCTGGCCGCCAGGCGGCTCGCGCGTTGCCACCCCTGGGGGGGATCCGGCTTCGACCCCGTGCCCGAGAAAAAGTCAGCTGAGGGATCAAGGTGAACGAACATAAGAACATGATCCTGGCGGTTGCCCTGTCGGCGCTGGTGCTGCTCGGCTGGACGTTGCTTTCCGAACGCTATTTCCCGACCGCCAACCCGCCGGTCACCAAGATCGAGAACGGGCGTCAGGTGCCGACGCCCCAGCCCCAGGCCAGCCCGACCGTCAACACGCCTCGCGCGGTCCGCGACCGTGCGATCGTGATGCGCGAGAGCCCGCGCGTGGCGATCCGCACGCCGCGGCTGGCCGGCTCGATCAATCTGCGTGGCGCGCGCGTGGACGACCTCGTCCTCACCACCGAGCGCGAGACCATCGCCCACGATTCGCCGCCGGTGCGGCTGTTCTCCCCGGCCGGCGCGCCGGGCGCCTATTTCGCCGGCTTCGGCTGGACCGGCACCGGCGTCGCCGCGCCCGGCCCGGACACGATCTGGCAGGCGAGCGGCACCCAGCTGACCCCGGCGACGCCGGTGACGTTGAGCTGGAACAACGGCCAGGGGCAGATTTTCGAGATTCTGCTCGCGGTCGACGACGCCTATCTGTTCACCGTCGAGCAGCGCATGATCAACCACGGAGCGGGCGCGGTCGCGGTCCGGCCCTTCTCTCTGGTCAGCCGGGTCGGCGCCTCGCACGACGTGGACAGCTGGACCGCCCATGTCGGGCCGATGGGCGTATTCAACGAGGCCGCCAATTACGGCAACAATTACAGCGATATCGCGACCGACGGGCAGCGCCGTTTCGACAGCCGCGGCGGCTGGCTCGGCTTCACCGACAAATATTGGCTGGCGGCGGTGATCCCCGATCAGGCGAGCAATGTCGAAGCCGCCTTCCGCCACAGCGCCCCGACCGACGCGTTCCAGGCCGATTTTTCCGCGCCGCCGCAGATCGTCGCGCCGGGCCGCGGCGCCCGCTACGTCTCGCACCTGTTCGCCGGCGCCAAGGAGGTTCAGCTCCTCGAAAACTATTCGGAGGCGCTCGGCACCCAGATCGAGCGCGCGATCGACTGGGGCTGGTTCCGCTGGTTCATGAAGCCGATCTTCGCCCTTTTGGTCTGGCTCTACGCCCATATCGGCAATTTCGGCGTGGCGATCATCTGCCTGACCCTGATCGTGCGCACCCTCCTGTTCCCGATCGCGCAGCGGCAATTCGCCTCGATGGCGGCGGTGCGCGCGATCCAGCCCAAGATGAAGGCGATCCAGGAGCGCTACGCCGACGACCGGATGACGATGCAGCAGGAGGTAATGAAGCTCTACAAGGAGGAAAAGGTGAATCCCGCGGCGGGCTGCCTGCCGATCTTCCTCCAGATCCCGGTCTTCTATGCGCTCTACAAGGTGCTGATGGTGTCGGTCGAGATGCGCCACAAGCCGTTCGCGCTCTGGATCCAGGATCTGTCGTCGCCCGATCCGCTGACCCCGGTCAATCTGTTCGGCTATCTCGATTTCGTGCCGCCGCATTTCCTCGCGATCGGCGTGCTGCCGATCCTGCTCGGCATCACCATGTGGCTGCAGATGCGGCTCAACCCGCAAATGCCCGATCCGGTGCAGCGGCAGATTTTCGCTTTGATGCCCTGGGTGCTGATGTTCGTGATGGCGAGCTTCGCCGCCGGCCTGCAGCTTTACTGGGTGACCAACAACATCCTCACCATCGCCCAGCAAAAGTGGCTCTACAGCCGCCACCCGCAGCTGAAGGCGGCATTGCCGCCGCCGACGCCGCCGCCGAAATGAGCGGCGAGATGGAATTGGAGGAGGCGGCGCGCAAGCTCTTTTCCGGCCCGGTCGCGTTCCTGAAGTCGGCGCCCGAGCTCAAGTTCCTGCCCGATCCGAGCGTGCCGGAGATCGCCTTCGCCGGCCGTTCTAACGTCGGCAAATCCTCTTTGCTCAACCGGCTGACCAACCGCAACAGCCTGGCCCGCACTTCGAACACGCCGGGGCGGACGCAGGAGCTGAACATCTTCGAGGTCGGCGCGCCGCTGCTGCTGCGGCTGGTCGACATGCCCGGCTACGGCTTCGCCAAGGCGCCCAGGGACATGGCGCGCAAATGGCGCTATCTGGTCAATGACTATCTGCGGGGCCGCCAGGTGCTGAAGCGCACCCTGCTGCTGGTCGACAGCCGGCACGGGCTCAAGGACGTCGACCGCGAGATCATGAAGATGCTCGACGATGCCGCGGTCAGCTATCGCCTGATCCTCACCAAGGCCGACAAGATCAAGGCTTCCGAGCTCGCGGAGGTCGAGGCGCGCACCGCGGAGGAGGCGAGACGACACCCCGCCGCCCATCCCGAGATCATCGCTACGTCGAGCGAGAAGGGCCTCGGCATGGACCGCCTGCGCGCGGCGGTGCTAGAGGCGGCGCTCACCTAGAGGTCCGCAATGCTCAAGCTCATTATCGGCAACAAGGCTTATTCCTCCTGGTCCCTCCGGGGCTGGCTGGCGGTCAGGCAATCGGGCCTGCTGTTCGAGGAGATCACCGTGCCGATGTTCGACGAGGCCTGGGGCAAGCGCACCCAGGGCGACGAGTTCGCGCCGTCGGGCGGCAAGGTGCCGATCCTGTGGGACGACAAGACGGTGATCTGGGATTCGCTCGCGATCATCGAGTGGCTCGCCGACAAGACCGACCGGGCGCGCTACTGGCCGCGCGACGACGCCGCCCGCGGCATGGCCCGCTCGATGGCAGCCGAGATGCATTCGGGCTATCCCAATCTGCGCCGCGAGCTGTCGATGAACGTGCGCAAGGCCTTCCCGACCCCCGACCTCAAGGAGCCGGTCAAGGCCGAGATCCTGCGCATCCTCGAATTGTGGGCGCAGGCGCGCGCCCGCCACGGCAGCGGCGGCCCCTATCTGTTCGGCGAGTTCGGCGCGGTCGACATCATGTTCGCGCCCGTCGTTACCCGCTTCATCACCTATTCGATCCCGGTCCCGCGCTTCCACGCCGCTTATATGGAAACGATCCTCGACCACGCCTGGATGAAGGAATGGATCGAGGCAGCGCAGGACGAGCCCTGGGTGATCGAGCAATATGAGGCGCCCCAGGCATAGGGACAGTTACTTTCACGCGCGATCGCACGCGCTTTCAGGCTGGGCAGCCGGAAAGTAACTGTCCCTAATAAGGCGAA
Organism: Sphingomonadales bacterium; assembly: GCA_034668465.1. GTDB lineage: Bacteria > Pseudomonadota > Alphaproteobacteria > Sphingomonadales > Sphingomonadaceae > Allosphingosinicella. Next base: position 11,076 of record JAXDPI010000034.1, on the reverse strand, counting down.
CCGTCCCTGCGCGTGAAGGCGCCCGACGCGGTGTCCAAGTGCAGGTCGATGTCGGGGTAGTGGCAGTCGGTCACCGCCGGCTTGCCGATCGCGACGAACACGCACCGCGCATCCGAGCGGTTCACCAGATGGTGGCCGTTGGCGACGCCCTTGGGAAAAGCGGCAAGGTCGCCTGGCCGCATCAGCGTCTCGCCCTCGTCCTCGACCAGCACCGCCTCGCCTTCGAGCATGACGACGAGCTCGTCCTCGCCCTCGTGCCAGTGACGCTGGCTGGAGATGCCGCCCGGCTCGAGCGCGACATGGCTCACCCCGAAATCCTCGATCCCGGCCGCTGGCGCGATCCGGCGGTAATGGCGCCTGGCCATCGGCGCGTCATAAGGCGGCGGATAGCCGGTGCGGTTGGTCGATTCGATTGCGTCGAGGTCGAGCTTGGGCATGGCGTTTCTCCCGCCGCCGATGCTAGGCGGGTCGGATGAGCGCCGCAATCGACCCGGTCGACCTCGCCGCACGGCTGATCGCCTGCCCCAGCGTTACGCCCGCGCAAGGCGCGGTGTTCGATGTGCTCGAAGAAGCGCTGGCTCCGCTGGGCTTCGAGGTTCATCGCTTCATCCTCGGAGAAGCGCCCGACGGCCCTGTCGAGAATCTGTTTGCGTCGCGCGGGTCCGGGGCGCCCCATTTTGCCTTCGCCGGCCATCTCGACGTGGTGCCGCCGGGCGACGGCTGGACGAGCGATGCGTTCACCCCGGAAATCCGCGGCGGCCTGCTGCACGGCCGCGGCGCGGTCGACATGAAAGGCGGTATCGCCGCCTTCGTCGCCGCCTGCGCCGACGCCGACCATCCGGGCACGCTGAGCCTGATCGTCACCGGCGACGAGGAAGGCCCCGCCACCTGGGGCACGCCGGCGATCATGGACTGGATGGCGGCGCGCGATATCCGCCCCGACATGATTCTGATCGGCGAGCCGACCTCCGAGGACCGGCTCGGCGACGTGGTCAAGATCGGGCGGCGCGGCTCGGTCAACATGTGGGTCAATATCCCCGGCATGCAGGGCCACGTCGCCTACCCGCACCGCGCCGACAATCCGGTGCCGAAGCTCGGCAGGCTGATCGCCGCGCTGGAGGCGATCCACCTCGACGACGGCAACGATTCGTTCCAGCCCTCGAACCTCGAGGTCACCGCGGTCGGGACGTCGAGCAAGGCGACCAACGTCATCCCCGGATCGGCGAGCGTCCAGCTCAACATCCGCTTCAACAACCTCCAGCGCGGCGCCGACCTGGTGGAGCTGGTGCGGCGGATCGCGGAAGGAGCCGCGCCGGGCGCGACCGTCGAGGCGAAAATCTCCGGCGAGGCGTTCCTGACCCCGCCCGGGCCGATCTACGAGATCGTCAGCGCGGCGATCGCGGCCGAGACGGGCGCAAAGCCGCGCCTCTCCACCCATGGCGGCACCTCGGACGGCCGCTTCCTGATCGCGCTCTGCCCGGTGGTCGATTTCGGCCTGCCCAACGCGACCATGCACAAGCTCGACGAGGCCGCCGCGGTCGACGACATCCGCGCCCTCCAGCGGATCTACGCGCGGGTGATCAGGGCCGCCCTGCAAAAATAGGGACAGTCCCTAAAAATAGGGACAGTCCCTATTTTTTCTTCCTGAGGACGATGTAGAGCGCGCCGGCGCCGCCGTGGCGCGGGTGGGCGCCGCGGACCGCGGCGATCGAGGCGGCGTGGCGCGAGGCGGCGAGCCAGTCGCCGACCGCCGAGCGGATCGCGCCGCGCCTGCCCGCGCCCGCGCCCGGCGGCTTGCCGGTGATCAGCAGCAGCAGCCGCGCCCCCGATCCGATCGCGCGCTCGAGCCGGTCGTCGAGCAGCGCGTAGGCGGTCGCGAGATTATGGCCGTGGAGATCGAGGCTCGCATCGGGCGCGGCCAGCCCGCGCGACAGCCGCCGGTCCCAGGTTCCGTCGAGCGTGGTGCCGGGCGCAGCCTTTTTCGCGGGGGCGGGTTGCGCGGCGCGGCGCTTCGGCGGCGCCGGCGCGGCCTCTTCGATAGTCTCAACCGCCTGGTGGAGCGGGCGCACGCTCTCGACCACCCTGCGCCAGAGCGCGCGCTCCTCAGCGCTGAGGCGGCGCACGGCGGCGGATCCGGTCGAGCGCGCCGCGCGGCAGCAGCAGGTAAGCGCGCCCGCGCGACTGCATCGAGCCCGCGATTCCCGCCGCCTCCTCGCCCGCGCCCCAGAAGGTGTCGAACCGGTTGGGCCCGCGAATCGCGCCGCCGGTGTCCTGCGCCACCCACAGGCCGTTCGCCCGCGGATTGTCCATGCCGGTCAGCAGCACCGGGGCGCCGAGCGGCACGAATTTGGGATCGGCGGCGACGCTGGCGTTCGGCGTCACCGGCCGGCCGAGCGCGCCCAACGGCCCCGGCCCGGTCAGCTCCTGGAAGAAGACGTAGCTCGGATTCTCGCGCATCAGCGCCCGGCCGGCATCGGGATTGGCGCGGATCCACTCGCGGATGCGCTGCATCGAGATCGGCGGCTGGAGGATGGAGCGATCGCGCAGCAGCCGCCCGATCGCGACATATTCGCGGCCGTTCTGGCCGGCATAGCCGATCCGCATCACCGTCCCGTCGGGCAGACGCAGGCGCCCCGAGCCCTGGATCTGGAGGAAGAACAGGTCGACCGGGTCGGCCGCCCAGGCGAGCTCGAGCCCGCGCCCCGCGAGCGCGCCTTCCTCGATCGCCGCGCGGTCGTGATAGAGGACGTAATTGCCGGCTTCGTCGACCCGGCCCCTGCCCCGCGCGCCGGTCGCGGAATTCGCGTCGAGCAGATCGGGCGGCTTGCGATATACCGGCACGTCGTAGCCCGGCTGGCGGGTGCGCGATCCCGCTATCTCGGGCTCGTAATAGCCGGTCGCGAAGGCGGCGCCGTCGCCGACCTCGACCGTCTCGAAATTGCGGCGGATGAAGCGGACCGCGTCGTCCGGCTCGGCCGCGCAGACCTCGCGCCAATCCTCGGGCCGGGTCAGGCCGCTCGCATCCTCGCGGGCGACCAGGGACGGGCAGGAGATGCGGAACGCCCGCCAGGCACGCCGCGCGCCCGCCGCGTCGAGCCCGCGCAGCGAAGGGCCGCGGCGCACGCCCGCTTCGAGCGCGCTCGCGGGCGGCGTCGCGGGGGGAATGGCGGCCGGCGGCCGGGTGGGACCGACGCAGCTGCCAAGGCCCAGCCCGATCACCAGGCCGAGCAGGCCGCGGCGGATCAGGCGGCCTCGTCGGTCTCGACGAGCAGCCAGTTGGGGTCCTTGCTGGCCAAATTCCGCTGGAAGGTCCAGATATCGTTCGCCGGCACCGCGTCGGACATCGATCCGGCGATCAGGTCGCCGTCCTTGTCGCGCGTCACCGCGGCGACGAAGGCGTCGAAGCGGACCTCGATCTCGGCGACCTTGCCGTCGAGCCGGGCGTCCTCGATCGCCGCCCGCTCGATCGCGACCAGCCGGTTGTCGAGCGTGTGGCCCGCCGCCTCGCGCATGTCGATCGCGGCGACGAAGGCGGCGGCGACCTCCTCGTTGGCGAGCAAGGCAAGCTCGGCGCGGTCGCCCTTCCAGAAGGCTTCGAGGGTCATCCGATAGGCGGCTTGCGCGCCCTCGATGAAGCGGGCGACGTCGAAACCGGGATCGGCGCCGACGATCGCGCGGATGCCGGCGGCGGCGCCCTTCTCATAAGCGAGGCCGCTCGGCTCGGCCGAATTGGGGGAGAGGTCGGGCGCCGCGGCGGCCGGCGCGGCCTCCGGGGCGGCGTCGGGCCGGGTGACGGGGCGCTGCTGCTCGTGGCCGGTGCGCTGGCCGAGCACGGCATAGAGCCGCAGGCCGACGAACACCGCAATCATGGCGAGCAGGACGATCTCGAGGGTCAACCAGTTTCTCCGGAAACGACACCCACTACATAGGCGCGTGGCGTTAAGGTTTCAAATAGGCAATCCCGCAACGAACGCCGGGCGCGGATGTTGCGCGCAGGGCACGCTCCTGCTACCCGCCGGCGCGACCGGCGCCAGCGCCGGCCCGCTCACTCCAGGCTTGAAAGATTTGAAAGACATGGCCGAAGACCAAGGCGCCGCCGACACCAATGAGATCGCCGGCAACGGCAGCGACACTTTGCCCCAGATCGGCGTCCTCGCCCAATATGTGAAGGACTTCTCGTTCGAGAACCCCAACGCCCCGGCGGTCTTCCAATGGCAGAGCCAGCCGCAGACCGACGTCCAGTTCAACATCGGCACCGCCTTGGCCGGCGAGGACCTGCACGAGGTCTCGCTCAAGATCGACATCACCGCGGTCGCGACCGAGGGCACGGCCTTCCGTATCGAGCTGCTCTATGCCGGCCTGTTCGCGCTGAGGAACATCCCGGCCGAGCAGCTCCAGCCCTTCCTGCTCGCCGAGGCGCCGCGGCTGCTCTTCCCGTTCGCGCGCAAGATCATCGCCGACGCCGCGATGGAGGGCGGCTTCCCGCCGCTGCGGCTCGACCCGATCGACTTCGCCGGCCTCTACATGCAGAGCGCCGCCCAGGCCCAGGCCGAAGCAACCGGCGGCCAGGCCGGGGACGTGACCGGCCAGGCCTGAGCTGCTTTCCCACCCCGTCCTTCGATACGGCATTTCGCCAGGCTCAATGCCTACTCAGGATGAGCGAATTCTGCTTTACCCTATGCGCTCATCCTGAGTAGCGGCTGAGCTTGTCGAAGCTGCGTATCGAAGGACGGGAGGGGTTTAGCGCGTGAAGCTGGTCCGCTCATTGGGCTCGGTCGGGGGCCTGACCCTGGTCAGCCGCATGCTCGCGCTGGTGCGCGACACGCTGCAGGCGAGCTTCGTCGGCGCGGGCTTCGCCTCGGACGCTTTCTTCGTCGCGTTCCGGCTGCCCAACATGTTCCGTGCCCTGTTCGCGGAAGGGGCTTTCTCCGCCGCCTTCATCCCGATGTTCAACCGCAAGGTCGGCGAGGAAGGCGACCTGTCCGCCGGCCTGCGCTTCGCCGAGCGCGCGCTCGCCGTGCTGCTGCCGGTGCTGGTCGTCTTCACTTTGCTGATGCTCGCCGCCGCCTGGCCGGTCACCTGGGGCCTGTCGGGCGGGTTCAGGGACCCGACCCCGGAGCAGTTCGCCTTCGCGGTGACGCTGTCGCGGATCACCATCCCCTATCTGATGCTGATCTCGGTCGCCTCGCTGCTCGGCGGCATCCTCAATTCGCTCGACCGCTTCTGGGTCAACGCGGCGGCGCCGATCCTGCTCAACCTCGCGATGATCGCCGCCTTGTGGTTCTTCCACGGCGCCGACGCCTATGAAACGGCGCGCGCCCAGGCGATCGCGGTCACCGTCGGCGGCGTGCTTCAGCTGGGCTGGCTGATAATCGCCTGCCGGATGGCCGGGGTCCGCCTCAAGCTCAAGCGCCCGCGCCTCGACGACGACGTGCGCCGGCTGATGAAGGTGATGCTGCCGGCCGCGATCGGCGCCGGCGCGGTCCAGATCAACCTCCTCGTCTCGACCGCGCTCGCCGGCGGCCTGCTCGACGCCGGCTCGATCTCCTACATCTTCTACGCCGACCGGCTGAACCAGCTCCCGCTCGGCCTGATCGGCATCGGCCTCGGCACGATCCTGCTGCCGACCGTCTCGCGCCTGCTCTCGGCCGGCAAGGACGCCGAGGCGATGGAGACCCAGAATCGCGGCATCGAGCTCGCTCTCTTCCTGACCCTGCCCGCCACCGCCGCCTTCATCTTCGCCTCCGAGCCGATCCTGCGCGGCCTGTTCCAGCACGGCGCCTTCACCGCGCGCGACACCTTGCTGTGCAGCTGGGCGTTGAGCGCCTTCTCGATCGGCCTGCCCTCCTACGTGCTGATCAAGGTGCTGACGCCCGGCTTCTATGCCCGCGCCGACACCAGAACGCCGGTCCGGCTCGCGCTTTTTTCGGTGGGCGTGAACCTGGCCGGCAATTTGATCCTGATACCCGCGCTCGCCCCGTTCGGCTTCGGCCATGTCGGGCCGCCGCTGGCGACCGCCCTGGCCTCGACGATCAACGTCGTCATGCTCTACCGGGTGCTGCGCCGGCGCGGCCATTTCGAGGCCGACCACCAGTTGAAGCGCCGGCTGCCGCGGCTGGCGATCGCGGCGCTGATGATGGGCGGCGTCGTCTACGCGCTGGCGCCTTATGCCGATCCCTGGCTGACCCGCTCGCTGCTCGAGCGCGGCCTGGCGCTCGGCGCGCTGGCCGGCGGCGGCGTGCTGGTCTATGCGCTCGCCTGCTTCTTGACCGGCGCCTTCGCGATCGACGATCTGAGGGCGCTGCTCAGGCGGCGGGCGGCGGATCCTGGCAGGAAGAGTTGATGACGCGCGCCGTCTGGTCCAGCTCAGGGCTTTGAAATGGTATCGGAAAGCCAGCGGCCGAACTGGTTCCTTACCGACCAAAGCTCCGGAAATGCGCGTTTTTTCAGAGTCCTTCTAAGATAGCGGACCCCCTCTGTGTTGCCGGAGCCCCGTAGGTCTCCGATGAACCTTTGCACCGTGGCAATATGCTTGGCGCGCCAGACGCCCAGCGCACTCGCAACATCGAGCATGAGTTCTCCAAGCTGATAGAAATCTGGATGTGCGCCGGTGTCATAAATCTCAAACCACGCTGCCTCGATCTTGGGATCCCCACTGATATTACCGTCGTCGTCCTCACTCGCATAGGGATAGGGGGTCGCCCAGTCGCGGGCGGCCAAGTCATCGGAGGCCATGACCTTCCGCCTCACCAACGCGACATTCATTTCATCCCAAATGCTTCGCGCTTCAATTTCGCCGTTCGGTTCGACCCATGTCGGCTTGGGGCCGACTCCGAACAGGAATTCAATTTCCCGGAACTGCTTGGATTGCAACCCGCTTGCCCCGTCCTTCATAAAATATTTTCGAAACTCCCAGAATTCTCGTACGCGCAATGTCGACAAAACTTCCCAACTCAGGGTCAGAACCGAAAATATTCTTGCAATTCTCACGAGGCCGTCACGGGCGTATTCGAAATCATCTTCTCTTATTGATGCTCGAATTGACTTCAATTCGATTATAATTTGATAGAACCAAAGTTCAATCGTCTGATGAATTACAATGAATAGTGTCTCATCGTGCACAGGATTATTTTCGTCAACCGAACGTCTCTTCTGTAAGCTAATTAGCTGAGAAATCAGCAGATATTCACCATAAGCATTTGGTTTTACTGCGTTTTCATTTGAACTTAAGGACACCTGGACCCCCGATTCGTCGTTGCCGCATCAATTCTAACACAGGAATGTAGGGCAGAAAATCATTTGGGCTATTCGCTTGTCGGGAAGCGGGCCGTGAATTTGTGCAGCTTTACCGGCGCCGCCCAATCCGCTAGCTTTATTGGCTCTCATGAAATCCCGGCCGACGTGGACCTCATACGCGGCTGGCGCCGACAAGGATGGAAGAGCCTCGATGCGCGTAGTTTCCGGCATTCAGCCCACCGGCAATCTCCATCTCGGCAATTATCTCGGGGCGATCCGGCGCTGGGTGAAGATGCAGGACGAGGCGGAGTGCTTCTTCTTCATCGCCGACCTGCACGCCATCACCGTCTACAACGACCCGGCCGAGCTCGCCCGAAGCATACAGGATATGGCGGCCGCGCTGATCGCCTGCGGCATCGACACGAAAAAGTCGGTTCTCTATCATCAGGCGCGGATTCCCGCGCATTGCGAAATGACGTGGATCCTGAACTGCACGGCGCGGATGGGCTGGCTCAACCGCATGACCCAGTTCAAGGAGAAATCGGGCAAGGACAAGGCGGGGGTCAGCGTCGGGCTCTACGATTATCCCGTGCTCCAGGCCGCCGACGTGCTTCTCTACCATGCGACCCACGTTCCGGTCGGCGAAGACCAGAAGCAGCATATCGAGCTCATTCGGGACATCGGCGCGAAGTTCAACGCGGACTATAAGGTCGACCTCTTCACCCTGCCCGCGCCGCATATCGGCGAGACCGCGGCGCGGATCATGTCGTTGCGCGACGGCAATGCGAAAATGTCCAAGTCGGACCCGTCGGACATGAGCCGGATCAATTTGAGCGACGACAGCGACCTGATTGCGCAGAAAATCCGCAAGGCGAAGACGGATGCCGAGCCGCTCCCCGATTCGGCGGCGGCGCTGGCGGGCCGCCCGGAGGCGCTCAACCTCGTCACCATCTACGCGGCGCTGACCGACCGCACCCAGCAGTCGGTGCTGGACGAATTTCCCGGCCAGGGCTTCGGCACGTTCAAGCCGGTCCTCGCCGACCTCCTCGTCGAGACGATCGCACCGATCCGGGCGCGCCTGAAGGATTTCGAAGCCGATCCCGCTGCGATCGACGCCATCCTCGCCGCCGGCTCGCAAAAGGCGGCGGCGGTGGCGGCGCCGACGCTGGAGGGAGCTTATCGGGCCCTGGGCCTGCCGCGCTGATCGCGAAGCCGCCGCCGCTGGCCGGCCGCGTCGTAGAGCGTCCGCGTGATCCGGTCGGGGCCGTCGGCGCCCGCCGTGCCCGGCGTGGAGGCCGAGGCGGGCAGCGCAGCGAACACGCCCGGGTTCATCCGCACCGCGGTGCATTCGGGGCGGCCGGCGGCATCGTATTGAGTCATGGTGCGGATCGGGCCGGTGTCGCCCTCGCGCAAGCTGTCGCGGATCTTGCGCCCCATCGCGTCGTAGCTCGTCTCGAGCGTGCGGAAGATCGTATAGCCGCTCCAGCCCGCGGGCGCGAACTCCTCGCTCAGCCACGCCGCGAGCTCGCCGGTCTGGACCTTGGTCAGCCGCCCGGCGGCGTCATAGAAGTTGCGCACCGCCAGGTGATGGAGCGCCCCCGCCCCGTCGGGATCGGGCGCGATCGTCCCCGTCACCCGCCCCATCGCATCGTAGCGGGTGGCGCCGGTGAACGCCGAAGCGCCGGCCAAAGCGGCGGGGCAGCTCATAGTTCGCGGCATTCATTTTTACCGCTGTCGCTGCGACCGCAAAGTCCGATCGAGGTCAAGAACGATTGCTGAGGCACATACTTCCATCCTCCGGAATGGGCATCTTCCGACGCTTCGGCCCAGCTCGCTTTCATCCGGCCGCGCGAACGTAACCCGGTATCCAATATAATCTGTGCCTCTAACTACCATTGAGCTGACATGATTCGTGATTGTCAGCCTTGTCGCCGCCCGATCTTCCGCCAACCCGAGCCGATAGCGACCCGAAGAGCCAAGCTGCTGCCTGAGCGTCTCAGCAAGCCGTTGGGTGGCACCGTCATCGCCTACAATATACAATCCTATTACAACGGGTTCCTGTCCGCGCGGAGCGGACATGCATGCGGCAAGCGGGGCTGCGGCGAGCGCTAACTTTGCCCAATTCATCGCTGATGTCTCCGGAATTGGCATTGGTCAGTGCTGGCGGGGAGACGCGAATAGCCCCGTTTCGGTTGCCAGCACATATTCCCCGTCAAAACAGCCGGGGCACTGGCGTCGGTATGACAGGATGCCTCGCCGGCGCTCAAACGTAAACTCGACGGAATATTGTTCATTGGAACGACACAGAATCCTCACTGGGCGGTCCGGAGACAAAGTGGGGGAGTCCAGCACGCGGCACGCATGACCGCCGGCCGTCCAGGACGATGCCGTGCCGGTGCGCGGAACAGCAAGGCGCAAGGTCGACGAAAAACAATAATATTGGGCATCAGCGCAAGATTCGATTGGGCCGGCGAATTCGTGGCGGAAGCGCCCTGGCCCGAGGATCTCCGGACCCCCGCGCGTGGACAAGCTCAGGTCCATCTCGAACACCTCAGTGAGCATACTATTCTGGGCGCGATACCCAATAAATTCTTGACCAAGGCCGGAAATTGCCGTGCTCTGACAGGACGTCAATACACAAACCAGAGCAAGCTGGACGAACATTCTAGCGTCCATAATATAGACCTCGCGCCGCTCTATTAAAAGGGTCTTCGTGAATATTGTTAAATCGTTGAGGGTCTCTCCTATACATGTCCTTGAAAGCTTCACTGCTTCTATCAGCATGTATTCCCTCATGAACGAAGATCTCGGCACGAGGCCCGGCCGCTAGATCGGGGAAATTGGAATCAAAAGAGCTGAAGAATCCTCCCAGTATCCTCATTATCGGCCGACCGTCGGAGGTGGCGCCTTCCGGATCAAGCGGCCCGCCACTAAGCGTGGCCATACGGAAGTCAGACATGTCACCACCAATCACTTCGGTTACCTTCAAGCGTTCAGCCACCTCTCCTGCAGTTACGGTCACGGTTACGCCATCTACCGTGATCTGCTGTTGCCGATCTGGATTCGCCCTCAAAGTGGTGTAGGCTGTAGTATAGGCAGCGTTGGCTATAGTAACTTGCTCGTCCGTAAGACTGCCCTGCTGATCAACCCTACAAAAAGTACCGTTTCGTCTTTCCTCGCAAGTCGTTCCCGTGGGGTCCGCCAAATTGACCGGGTCATTCCCCACATAGGCATAGAGGTTGTTGCCACCCTCATACCCGACCGGATCGGTCTGCATGAACCTTCCAAGCGTAGGCGAGTAGACCCGCGCCTTGTAGTGGTACATGCCGAGCTCGGCGAGCCAGATCTGGCCGGTGTACTGGAACCGCCCTGCATTGCCCGCGCCCGGTATGCCATATTCATCGTAGCGGTTGATCGTCACCGGGGTGCCCGCGGGCCCCGAGAGGGCGACGATCGAGCCCTGGTGATCGGGGTGGAGATAGGAGGGGCTGGTGAGCGCGGCATTCGCGTAGGCCATGACCGGTACGTCGGCGCCGTCCCAGTGGAGGTAGCGGCGCGTCATCGCCCCGGCGCCGTCATATTCGGCGACCAGGGCCTCGCCATCGTAGAGGAACCTTGTGATCCCTCCCCCGCTCGCGGTCACCTGGAACAGCCGGCCGAGCGGATCGTAGCTCAGCGCGGCGCCGTTCCCGGATACCATCCGGTTCTCGATGTCGTAGCTGTAGGTCCGCGTCCCGTCCGAGGTCAGATTGCCGTTGGCGTCGTAGCCGAACGTCGCGCCGCCGGCAGCCGCATATTGGTTGAGCCCGTTGGTCGTGTAGGAGCGGTTGACGGCATAAT
>JAXDPI010000033.1:0-31863 GCA_034668465.1 Sphingomonadales bacterium | reverse complement strand
GCGGCGATCACCGCTTCGGCCTGCTGGCGGCGCAGCATCGCCTGGGCGATCTCGGCCGAATAAGCGAGGTGGGTGAGGCGGCATTCGTCGATGGTGATGCCGGCGCGGGTGACCCGCTCCTGGAGCTCGCGCTCGAGCTCCTCGCTGACCACTTCGGCGTCGCCGCGCAGGGTGACCTCCTTATGCTCGATATCGTCATAGGGATATCTGCCGGCGATGGCGCGCACCGCGCTTTCGATCTGGATGCCGACGAACTCCATATAATTGGCGACGTCGAACAGGGCCTGGGCGGTGTCGGTCACCCGCCAGACCACGTTGGTCGCGATCTCGACCGGGTTGCCGCGCAGGTCGTTCACCTTGATCTTGTCCGAGGTGATGTTGTGGATCCGGGTCGAGATCTTGGTCCGCGACAGCCAGGGCAGGCGCCACCTGAGGCCGTTGGTTCGGTCGGTGCCCTTGTAATCGCCGAACAAAAGGATCGCCGCCGCCTGGTTGGGCTGGAGCAGGTAGAAGCCGACCAGCACGAACAGGAACGCGATCGCCAGCAGGACGAGCAGGATCGCAGCGACGGCGGGATTGCCGCCGCCCTTGCCGGCCGTGCTGGCGAGCCAGCCGAAATCCATGACGATGGCGACGAGCAGGACCAGCAGCAGGAACAGCATTGCAAAGCCGTTCTGGGTCGATGCGGGCCGCTCGCGCGAGAGGCTGAGGGCGATCGCGCCGGCCGAATCAACGTTAGTGGACATGGCATTTTCCTCCCAGTAATGATGATATCATATTTATATCGGAGAAGCGCCGCAAGCGGAATCGTTGCGGTCGCGAAATACCGCCAAAGCAGGACTGTCCGGGCCCGCCGCTTCTGCTAAAGCCCACCGCAATGAGCAGCGCCGGCCCGAACGAGATGAACTGGCGACTCGTCATCCATGGCGGCGCCGGCGTGATCGAGCGCGGCCGCATCCCGCCGGAGGAAGACTCAGCGATCCGCGCCGCGCTGAACCGCGCGCTCGACGCCGGCGCGGCGATCCTGATCGACGGCGGCGGCGCGCTCGACGCGGTCGAGGCGTCGGTGCGCGTGCTCGAGGACGATCCCCATTTCAACGCCGGCCGCGGCTCGGTCTTCACCTATGAGGGGCGGATCGAGATGGACGCCTCGATCATGGATGGCGCCGATCGTGGCGCCGGCGCAGTCACCGGGGTCACCGCCACCCGCAACCCGATCAGCCTCGCCCGCCGGGTGATGGAAGCGAGCCCACACGTCTTCCTCAGCCGCGAGGGCGCCGACCAATTCTCGCGCGAGCAGGGCCTCGAGCAGGCGCCGGGCGAATATTTCGAGACCGACGAGCGCCGCCGCCAGCTCGACGAGCTGCGCGCCCGGCCCGAGGCCGAGCATTTCGACGTGCATTTGAAATACGGCACGGTCGGCGCGGTCGCGCTCGACGAGGCCGGCCATGTCGCCGCCGCGACCTCGACCGGCGGGCTGACCGGCAAGCGCTGGGGGCGGATCGGCGACACGCCGATCATCGGGGCGGGTACCTATGCCGACGACCGCGCCTGCGCGGTCTCGGCGACCGGCGCGGGCGAATATTTCATCCGCGTCGGCGTCGCCCACGAAATCTGCGCCCAGCTTCGCTTCCGCCCGGCGGGCGCCGCCGCCCAGGAGGTGGCCGACGCGGTGATGGCCGAACTGGGCGCGCTCGGCGGCGCGGGCGGGGTGATCCTCGTCACCCCCGCGGGCGAGCGCCTGGCCAGCTTCAACACGCCCGGCATGTATCGCGGCCAGGCCTCTCCGCGCGGCCGCTCGGTCGCCATTTACGGGGACGAGCCGTGAGTGATGGGGGACAGTTACCAGTAACTGTCCCCATTCTTACTCCGGCACGACCGTCACGGCGCGGCGGTTCTGGGCCCAGGCGTTTTCGTCATGGCCGGGGTCCGCCGGACGCTCCTTGCCCCAGCTGATCGTCTGCATCCGGCTCGCCGCCACGCCGCGCGACTGGAGGTAATCGCGCGCCGCATTGGCGCGGCGGTCGCCCAAAGCGAGGTTGTACTCGCGCGTGCCGCGCTCGTCGGCATGGCCTTCGATCATCACCCGCACATTGGCGTTGCGCTGGAGCCAGCCGGCCTGGGCGTCGAGCGTGGCCTGCGACTGGCTGTCGAGCGAATGGGAATCGAGCGCGAAGAACACCCGGTCCGACGGCACGCTCTGCAGGAAATCGCCGCGCGAGCCGGGCAGCGGCGTGCCGGACACATTGCCCGGCTGGTCGGCGGTGTCGGCGGCCGTTTCGGTCGAGCTCGGCGGCTGGGGCGGAAGCTCGGCGGCCGTGCGCCGGTGCGCGCAGCCGGCGGTCAGCGACAGCGCCGCGGCGATCGCGATCAGGCTGGTCGTTCTCTTCATCTTACGCTCCTTCAATTGTTCGCCTTGGGTAATGTTTGGGTCACGGCCGCAACGGCGACCAGGCCGGATCGGACCCGCCGAGCGGCGTCGGCACCTGGCGGGTCGCGCCCGAGGCGACGTCGACATACCAGAGCTGGCCGGCGCTCGCGCCGCGAGTGAACATGATCGCGCGGCCGTTCGGCGCCCAGCTCGGACCTTCGGCATAGCCGCCGCCGGTCAGGATCCGCTCGCCCGAGCCGTCGGGCGCCATCACGCCGATCCGGAAGCCGCCGGTGCGGGTGAAGGCGATCAAGTCGCCGCGCGGGCTCCAGACCGGGGTCGCATAGCCGCCGCCGCCGAAGCTGATCCGGCGCTGGTTCGAGCCGTCGGCGTCCATCAGGTAGATTTGCTGGCTGCCGCCGCGGTCGCTTTCGAAGGTGATCCGGCTGCCGTCGGGCGAATAGGAGCCGCCGGTGTCGATCCCGGGCGAATTGGTGAGGCGCGTCGGCGTGCCGCCGCCGACCGGGATCCGGTAGATGTCGGTATTGCCGTTCACTGCCATCGAGAAGATGATCGAGCGGCTGTCGGGAGAGTAACGCGGCGCGAAGGTCATGTAGGGCTGCGCGACGAGCGGCCGGGTCCGCCCCGAATCGAGCTCGTAGACCATCACCCGGGGCCGCTCGTCCTGGTAGGTCATGAAGGTGATCGTCTGCTGATTGGGCGCGAACCGCGGCGTCAGCACGGTCCACTGGCCGTTGGTCAGGAAGCGGTGGTTGGCGCCGTCATAATCCATGATCGCCAGCCGCTTGATCCGGCGGCGCGCCGGGCCGGTCTCCGAGACGTAGACGATCCTCGTATCGAAATAGCCCCCCTCGCCGGTCAGCCGCGAATAGATCGCGTCGGCGCAGCGGTGGGCGGCGCGGCGCCAGTCGCGCGGCTGGACGACATAGCCCTGGCGCGCGAGCTCGGTCCCGGCGGCGACGTCGTAGAGGTAGCAGCCGATCGCCAGCGAGCCGTTGCCATTGGCCTGGACGAAGCCCTGGACCAGATTCTGGGCGCCGGTGGTCGAGAAATAGGGAAAATCGGGCTGGGCCACCTGCGCGAAGGCGATCGCGCGCAGCCCGCCCGGGCCGATCGGCGTAAACAGCTCGGAGTTGCGCAAATCGGCGGCGACGATCTCGGCGACCTGGCGGCCGAGCGCGGCGCTATTGCCCGCCGCGGTGTCGGCCGCCTGCGGGGTCGGCATGTAGGGAATGGCGATCGGCAGCGCCGCGCGGCGGCCGCCGGTGACGTCGACGACGAGTTGGCCATCCTCGCCCCCCTGCCGCGCCGGCGGCGGCGCCTGGACCGGCACCGGTTCGGTTTGGGCCGAAGCGGCGCCGGCGCCGAGGGTCAGGCTCCACGCGGCGGCGGCGATCAGGGACATACGCACGATCGAATTCCTCATCCTGGCAAACGATAGTTCATGGTGAAATTGCTCCAGCCGCGCGGCACGTCGTACAATTCCTGCGGCAGTCCGCGCAGCGGCGAGCATTGGGTGAAGGCGGCGATGGCGATGTCCGCGGCCCGCTGCGCATAACGGCTGTTGTCGCCGTCCGCGTTGAGCTGGCGGATCACGCGCGGCCGCGCCGCGAGCGACCCGTCGCGGTTGAGCCGCAAGTTGATCTGGGTAACGATCTCGCCGGCGCCATAGGGTATCGACTGCCGGTCCGCGCAGGGCTGGACCTGGCGCTTGATCGCATCGCCGATGCTGGCCGCCGCCTGCGCGTTCATCACCGCCGCCGGGGGATTGTTCGAGCGCGCCGCCGGATCGCGTCCGAAGGCGCGCGGGTCCAGGTCGCCAAGGCCCGGGCGGCGCGTGGCCTGGCCGGTGCCCGGCGGGGCGGCAGGGGTGGGCCTGGGCAAAGCGCGGCTTGGCGGGTGCGGCGCCGGGATCGGCGACGGCGCGGTCACCGCCTCCCTCTGCGGAGCGGGAGTCGGCGGCGCCGGGGCGGGCGCGGAATCCTCGACCGGCCCGATCTCGGGCGCGAGCGCCGCCACGGCGGGCTCCGGGGTGGGCGAAGGCGAAGCGGAAGTCAGGCCGACCTCATCGACGAACGAGACTTCCATGGCCTGGGGCGCGACCGGCGGAACCCCTATTCTGCCGAGGGCGAAGGTCAGGGCCGCGAGGAGGGCGGCGTGGCCGGCGACCACGACGCCGAGGCCGGTTGCTTCCGCGCGGTCCATCAGCGCGCCTCGCCCGGCGGGACGGTGACCATCGCCACCTTGCGCAGCCCGGCACGGTTGATCTCGCCCATCACCCGCATCACTCGGCCATAGTCGAGCCGCTGGTCGGCGCGCAGGAAGATGCGCGGGCCGCCCGGCTCGCGGCTTGCCGCCGCGACTTGCCGGAGCCGGGCGCCGAGCGCCTCGATTGCGACCGGCGCGTCGTCGACGAACACATTGCCGGCGGCGTCGATCGAGATCGCCACCGGTTCGTTGTTCTGCTCCAGCGCCGCCGCCTTGCTCTCGGGCAAATCGACCTGGACGCCGGCGGCGAGCAACGGCGCGGTGACCATGAAGATGATCAGCAGGACGAGCATCACATCGACCATCGGCGTGACGTTGATCTCGGCCATCGGCGTCCGCCGCCCGCGCCGGCCGGCGCCGAGGATCGGGCCCATCGCCATCTAAAGCTCCTCCCCGGAGGATTTGAAGGGAACGATCATCCCTCTACCTCCAGCTCGCGCGACAAGGTGCCATGGAAGCCGTCGGCGAAGCGCTGGAGGCGCGCCTCGATCCGGTTGATGCCGTAGCTGAAGCGGTTGTAGGCGATCACCGCCGGGATCGCCGCGAACAGGCCCAAAGCGGTCGCGAACAGGGCCTCGGCGATCCCGGGCGCGACCACGGCGAGCGAGGTGTTCTGCGCGCCGGCGATGTCGGAAAAGCTGCGCATGATCCCCCAGACCGTGCCGAACAGACCGACGAACGGCGCCACCGAGCCCACTGTGGCGAGGATGTTGAGCCGGGCGGCGAGCCTGTCGGTCTCGGCGACCACGGCCGAGCCCAGCGCGACGGCGAGGCGCGACCGCGTCCCCTCCCGGTCGACCTTGCGGCCCGCGGTCGAGCGGCGCCATTCGGCGACTCCGGCGGCGAGCACCTTGGCGGCGGGCAGATCGGCCCGGCCGCGCGCCTCGTAGAAGCCGTCGATGTCCTCCGCTTTCCAGAAGTCGCGCTCGAACTGCTCGTTCGCGCGGGCGACGCGGCGCATCCGCGCCCACTGGACGACGATGATCGTCCAAGTCCAGACGCTGGCGAGCAGGAGCCCGACCATCACCACCTTGACGACGATGTCCGCCTGCAGGAACAGGGTCACGGGCGACATCGCGTCGGTGCGGACTGTCAATATGTCCACCTAATCTTCCTTCTTCAGCCGCTCGAATGCCTCGACCCATGCGCGCGGCTGGCGTTTCGGCCGTCCCTCGACAAGGAAGGCGGCCGTTATCATCGCGTCGGCGAGAATGGCATGGCCGCGCATGACTCGCTGATGAATGAGGCACGAGGCGGCGCGCACCGCTTTGACCTCGCTCAGCACGACGAGGTCGTCGTCGAGCTTGGCCGAAGCGCGATATTTGACGTGCGCCTCGGCGACGACATAGACGCCCGCGCCGCTCTCGATCGCGGCGCGCTGGTCGATCCCGGCGCAGCGCAGCATGTCCGAGCGCGCCCGCTCCATGAACTTGAGATAATTGGCGTAATAGACGACCCCCGCGACGTCCGTGTCCTCGAAATAGACGCGGAGCGCGAAATGATGAATGCCGTCGACGAAGGCCCCTTCGTAAGGATGGTTGAGGTCGCTCATCCGGGCGCGTCTACCGGCGTGCGGCGCGCGCGGAAACCCCGTGTTACCACCCCCGGACGAGCCGAGCCGATTTCGTGTTGACGGGAGTGTAACGCATAGGTTACATGTCACCTTCAGGTTACACGAAGGGACAGGCCCATGACAAGCCCATCGGAGTTCGAGGTCGCCGAACGGATCAGCCGCCGGCGTGCGCGGATGTTTCCGCTGCTCGGAATCTATTTCATCGCCGGCCAGGCGATGTTCTTCCGCCACGCCGAGGAGCCGGCGCGGATCGCCGCGTTCAAGCTCTCCGCCTGGCTGGTCTGGGCCATCGTGCTGATGATCGCGCTCGCCTTCGCCGGCGGTCATTTCCGCGGCGCCAAGGTGCGTTCGCTGGTCGAGGACGAGGTCAGCAGCGCCAACCGCCTGCGCGGCTATGCGGCCGGCTTCTGGGCGGCCTGCGCGGCGGCGATCCTGGTCTATGTGCTGATGATGTTCGAGCCGGTCACCGGGCGCGAGGCGATCCACCTCGTCCTGACCGCCGCGGTCGGCGCCGCGCTTATCCGATTCGGCACGCTCGAGCGGCGCGCGCTCAGGGATGGCTGAGAAGCTCGGCAATCGGCTGCTGGCGCTGCGCGCCGAGCGCGGCCTCACCCAGGCGGCGCTCGCCGAGGCGGTCGGGGTCAGCCGCAAGACGATCAACACCGTGGAGAACGGCGTCTTCGTCCCCTCCACCCTGCTCGCGCTCAAGCTGGCGCGGGCATTGGGGCGGCCGGTCGAAGAGCTGTTCGTCCTGAACGACGAATAGGAGTTTGCCCGACATGACTGCTTCCGACATCAACCAGGCCGAACAGGCCTCGCGCCTGCGCGCTTCCTTAATGGCCGCGATCGCGGTGATCCTCGTCCTCAGCGCCTTTCTCGGCTTCAGCGACGAAGCGTCCGGCGCGACCCGGACGTGGGTGCGCCACGCCGGCTGGGCGACGATGATCCTGCTCTGGCTGGTCATCCTCGCCACCGGCGGCTGGCTGCGGCTGCGCAAGAGCGTTCGCAACGTGCTCAACGACGAGGTCGCTTTGGCCAATCGCAGCAAGGCGCTTCAGGCCGGCTTCTGGGTCGCCGCGATCGGCGGCCTCGCCCTCTATTGCGCCAGCTTCCAATGGGACCTCTCGCTGCGTCAGGGTTTGCGCGTTCTGCTCGACCTGACGATCGCGACCGCCTTGCTGCGCTATGCGCGGCTTGAGATGCGCTAAGGGTCCCTAACGCCGCGCCCGCAGCCAAGCGTCGCGCTGCGCCGCGACGAGGCGGATGAGGTCGCCCTGCGCATAGCCGACGTCGCCGAGATGCATGCCCCAGCCGGGAATCGGGACGTCTCCGGGCACGTCGTCGGTGCGCGCGTCGGCGGGATCGGCATTGACACTGATCGCCAGCCAGCCGGCCGGGCCGTCATGCCGGCATTCGCCGCTGATCAGGCCGTTCGTGTGGAGGAAGGGGGTCGGCGCCGGCCCGGTCGAGGACCAAATCGTCGGCGGGCCGCCCATCTGGCTCGGCATCGCGAACCAGTAGGAATCGAGGCGCGCGCTGCCGCCGGCGAGCGCCGCCGGATTGACGCAGCCGGCCGTCATCCCCGGCCGGACGGCGCGGCCCATCAGCGCGCCCGGCGGCGGCGGCGCGGCGGCGCGGAACGACATGTAGGTGACGACGCAGCCGGTCTCGCCGGCGCGGGTGCAGAGCGGGGTGCGCCGCAGCGTGCCGCCGACGACCTGCCCCTCCGGCACCTCGACGGCGAAGCCGATCAGCAGCGCCGAGAGAAGGCGGGCCGCGGCCGGGCGGTTCTCAATCTCCTCGGCGAGCAAGCGGGTCAAGTGGATCGTGCCCTGGCTGTGGCCGATCAGGACGACCGGGCGGCCGCGATTGTAATGGTCGAGATAGTAAAGCCAGGCGGCGCGGACGTCCCGATAGGCGAGGTCGAAGAGCGGGGCGACATTCTCGCCGGCGCGCGCGCGCGGAATCATCGAGAGCGTCGCCGAGCGGTAGACGGGCGCATAAGGCCGGCAGATGGTGGCGAAGCGGCCGAACTGGACTATCGTCGCGCCAATTTCCTCGGTCCGGCCGGGAATGGTGTCGCTGTTCGGCGTCGGGTCGCGCGAGACCGTCGGGTAGACGTAGAAGCAGTCGATCGGCGGGTCGGCGGCCGGCGTGGGCGTCGTCACCGCGCCATAGCCATTGGGCTCGAGCTCGGCGGTCGCCAGCGGCGCCGCGCAGGCATCGGCGCGGCCCGGCAGGCACAGCCACAGATCGGCCGCGGAATAATCGAGCGGCGCCGCCGGCGCGCTCGGAGGCGGCGTCGACTGGGCAGGCTGCGCTGTCTGGGCCGAAGCCGGCGCCGCGAACAAAGCCAGCGCGAGGATCATCCGCTTCATCGCTCTCTCCCTCATGTCTCGTCGAACAGGCCGGTTTGCCCGCCTTTGGGCATGGGCAGGCCGAGATGGGTCCAGCCCGGCCCGTTGAGGCAGCGGCCGCGCGCGGTCCGCGCGATCAGGCCCAATTGGATCAGATAGGGCTCGATCACCTCCTCGATCGTGTCGCGCGGCTCGGAAAGGCCCGCGGCCAGCGTCTCGACCCCGACCGGGCCGCCGCGGTAAATGTCGGCGATCATCATGAGGTAGCGCCGGTCCATCGCGTCAAGACCGAGATGGTCGACCTCCATCCGGGTCAAAGCGGCGTCGGCCACTTCGGCATTCACCTCGGCATCGCCCGCCGACTGGGCGAAATCGCGCACCCGGCGCAGCAGCCGCCCCGCGACGCGCGGCGTCCCCCGCGCCCGGCGGGCGACTTCGCGGGCGCCGTCGTCGGTGAGATGGAGGCCGAGCAGCCGCGCGGCGCGGCGGACGACCTGCTCGAGCTCCGCGACCGAATAGAAAGTGAGCCGCACCGGAATGCCGAACCGGTCGCGCAGCGGCGTCGTGATCAGGCCCTGGCGGGTGGTGGCGCCGATCAGGGTGAATTTGGGCAGGTCGATCCGGACCGAGCGCGCCGACGGCCCCTCGCCGATCATCAGATCGAGCATCCGATCCTCCATCGCCGGATAGAGGATCTCCTCGACCGCGGGCGCCAGCCGGTGGATCTCGTCGATGAACAGGACGTCGCCATCCTCGAGGTTGGTGAGCAGGGCTGCCAGGTCGCCCGATTTGGCGATCACCGGCCCGGAGGTGGCGCGAAAGCCGACGCCAAGCTCGCGCGCGACGATCTGCGCCAGCGTCGTCTTGCCGAGGCCCGGCGGGCCGAAGAACAGGACATGGTCGAGCGGATCGCCGCGCCGCTTGGCGGCGTCGATGAACACCCGCAGATTGTCGCGCGCCGCCTTCTGGCCGACGAACTCGTCGAGCGTCTTGGGGCGCAAAGCCACGTCGAGGTCCTCGGGACGGCGCTCGGGCGTGGTGATGCGGTCGGGGTCGGTCATCGGCGCTTTAGATGCCATAAGCGGGGCTTCTGCAACATCGCCTTGCCGGGGCGGGAGATTGACATGGGGCAGGCGCCGTATCAGGCTGCCCGTCCGGGGGCAGGCCATGTCGATCTGGTTCAAGGACACCGAAACCTATGACGGCGCGCGCAGCGCCACGCGGAGCGGCATGTATGCGTCGCTCGGCTTCGGGGCGATGCTCGTCATCGGCATCGTCGTGCTGCTGGTCAGCAACGGCGCCCTGCTCGGTGCCGAGAATCTCGACCCGACGGAGCGCATGGTGGGAACGGCCTTCGTCTGCGCCGAGCTCGCCGTCGCCCTTTTCGCCGCCTTCCGCTTCCGCATGGGCAAGGGGCTGATGGCCGGCTCGGCGGCGCTGCTCATCTTCGTCATCGAGATCGGGATGAAGATCTTCTCGGGGCCCTTCGTGGGCATCTTGTGGTATGTCATCTATCTCGCGATCCTGCTCGGCCTGATCAACGGCATCCGCGGCGCGCTCGCGCTGCGCCAGATGGGCGATGCCGTGGAGGTGGGAGACACGTTTCAATAGAAGGGCGCGCCGCGGAGAAGCTTCATTTCGCCGCTTTCTTGAGCGCGGTGCGGACCAGCAGATCGAGGCCGGCGTCGGAGCCGACTTCCGCTTCGGCGCGGGCGACGGCGGCGGCGGCTTCGGACGGGCGGAAGCCGAGATTGGCGAGCGCGGAGAGCGCGTCCTGCGCGTTACCGCCGACCGGAATCGCGGGCCCGCCGGGGCCGAGAGCGACGCTGCCGGCCTTGTCCTTCAATTCATGGACGATGCGCAAAGCGAGCTTGGGGCCGACGCCCTGGGCGCGGGCGATCATCGCATTGTCGCCGCTCGCCACGGCGCGGTGGACCTCGTCGATCGACAGCGCCGAAAGGATGGCGAGCGCCACGCGGGCGCCGACCCCCTGGACCGAGGTCAGCAGCCGGAACCAGTCGCGCTCGGCGGCGGTGGTGAAGCCGACCAGCCGGATCATATCCTCGGCGACCAGCATCTCGGTATGGAGCACGACCTCCTCGCCGACCGCGCCGAGCGCGGCGAGGGTCCGGGTCGAGGCGGAGACGAGATAGCCCACGCCGGCGACGTCGATCACCGCATGGTCCGCGCCGAAGCTGTCGAGAAGCCCGCGCAGCCTCGCAATCATTGCCCGATCCCGAAATAAGTTGAGGAAGTTGAGGCTTGGTAAGAGGTTTGCCTTTGCCGCCCGAACGAGCCTGATGCCCCGATCGGCAAAGCGGTGAAAAAGGAAAGAATGCGCGTCACGAATTGGTACATATGCGGAACGCTTGCCTGTAGGAAAGCGAAATCAGGCAACGCGCCGGGCCGTCGCCAGGTGGTGCGCATGGGTGATCGCCACCGCGAGCGCGTCGGCGGCGTCGGCGCCGGCGATCTTGGCCCCCGGCAGCAGCCGCTGGACCATCGCATGGACCTGGACCTTTTCGGCGGCGCCGGTGCCGACCAAAGCCTTCTTGACCAGCCGCGCCGCATATTCACCGACCGGCAGGCCGCGGCGCCCGGCCGCGAACAGCACCACGCCGCGCGCCTGGCCCAGCTTCAGCGTCGACTGCGGATTCTCGTTGACGAACACTTCTTCGACCGCCGCCTCGGCCGGGCGGTGCGTTTCGATCACCTTGCCGAGCGCCTCCTCGAGCGTCACCAGCCGCGCCGCCAGCGCCAGCTTCGGATCGGTCCGCACCTGGCCGTTGGCGACATGGCTGAGCCGGTTCCCCTCAGCCGCAATCACCCCCCAGCCGGTGCAGCCCAGGCCCGGATCGAGACCGAGGATGATCAAGCGAGCTTCTCCAGCACCTCTTCGGAGACTTCGTAATTGCCCCAGACGGTCTGGACGTCGTCATCCTCCTCGAGCGTGTCGACCAGCTTCATCAGCTGCTCGGCATCGCCCGCGCCGACCTCGACCGAAACCTGCGCCCGCCAGGCGAGCTTGACGCTTTCCGCTTCCCCGAGCGCCGCTTCGAGCCCGCGGGCGACGCCGTGGAGATCGTCGATGCTGGTCCAGATTTGATGGCCGTCCTCGTCGGATTCGACGTCCTCCGCGCCCGCCTCGATCGCCGCTTCGAAGACCTTGTCGGCATCGCCGGCCGCGGCCGGATATTCGATCAGGCCGAGCCGCGAAAAGCCGTGCGTCACCGCGCCGGAGGCGCCGAGATTGCCGCCATTCTTGGAGAAAGCGGTGCGCACGCTGGTCGCGGTGCGGTTGCGGTTGTCGGTCAGCGCCTCGACCACCAGCGAAACCCCGCCCGGGCCGAAGCCCTCGTAACGGATCTCCTCGTAATTCTCGCCGTCGGCCGCCGACGCCTTGTCGATCGAGCGCTGGATATTGTCCTTGGGCATCGACTGCGCCTTGGCCGCGTTGACCGCGGCGCGCAGGCGGGCGTTCATGTCCGGATCGGGCACGCCCATCTTGGCCGCGACCGTGATCTCGCGGCTCAGCTTGGAAAACATCGCCGAGCGCTTCTTGTCCTGCGCGCCCTTGCGGTACATGATGTTCTTATACTTGCTGTGGCCGGCCATCGCCGCTCACCCTTTCACACTTGATCCGCTCAGGCGAGCCCCAAAGCCGCCTTGTAGGTGTCGAGCAGCGCTTCGGCCTCCTGGCGGTCGTGCGATTCCATCTTCCTGAGGCGGACGATGGTGCGCATCGTCTTTGGGTCGTAGCCGCGCGCCTTGGCTTCGGCATAGACGTCGCGGACGTCGTCGGCGATCGCCTTCTTCTCCTCCTCGAGCCGCTCGATCCGCTCGATCAGCAGCCGCAATTCATCGGCCGCAATGCTTCCTTCCGCCAATTCACGCTCCCTGGGATTCGGTTGAGCCCCGGCTCTAGCGGCTTGCACTGTCATGTCGAGCGGCTATTGCCGCTGACATGCCGACCAAGGAGAGCGCACCCAGCCGGTTCGTGCCGCGCAGCCGCAAGGTCCGCATCCTCGCGACTTTGGGCCCGGCGTCGGACAGTCCGGCGATGATCCGCCGCCTCGCCGAGGCGGGCGCCGACGCCTTCCGGATCAACATGAGCCATGGCGACCACAAGGACCATGCCCGCCGGATCGCCGCGATCCGCGCCCTCGAGGCCGAGCTCGACCGGCCGACCACGATCCTCGCCGACCTCCAGGGCCCCAAGCTCCGGGTCGGCCGGTTCAGGGGCGACCAGGCCGAGTTGAAGGCCGGCCAGAGGTTCGTCTTCGATCAGGCCAAAGCGCTCGGCGATTCGACCCGCGTCTCGCTGCCGCACCGCGAAATCTTCGCCGCGGTGGCGCGCGGGACGCGCCTTCTGGTCGACGACGGCAAGCTCGTCTTTCGCGTGGTCGGCGTCACCCCCGACCGGATCGAGACCAAGGTCGAGGTCGGCGGCACGATCTCCAACAACAAGGGCCTCAACGTACCCGACGTGGTGCTGCCGCTGGCGGCGCTGACCGACAAGGACCGCGCCGACCTCGCCTTCGCGCTCGACCAGCATGTCGACTGGATCGCTTTGTCCTTCGTCCAGCGGCCCGAGGATGTTGCCGAGGCGCGCCGGCTGATCGGCGGCAAGGCCAACCTGCTCGCCAAGATCGAGAAGCCGGCGGCGATCGACCGGCTCGAAGGCATATTGGAGCTGGCCGATGCGGTGATGGTCGCGCGCGGCGATCTCGGCGTCGAAATGCCGCCCGAGGCGGTGCCGCCGCTGCAGAAGAGGATCGTCGAGGCGGCGCGGCGGATGGGGCGGCCGGTGGTGGTCGCGACGCAGATGCTCGAATCGATGATCAGCTCGCCCTCGCCGACCCGGGCCGAGGTCTCCGACGTCGCCACCGCGGTCTATGACGGCGCCGACGCGATCATGCTCTCGGCGGAAAGCGCTTCGGGCCAATATCCGTGCGAAGCGGTCGAGATGATGAACCGGATCGCGACCAGCGCCGAATCCGATCCGACCCATTATGCCCGCGTCCATTTCACCGAGACCCTGCCCGACGCGACCACCAACGACGCGATCGCGCGCGCCGCGAGCGACATCGTCCGCACCGTCGGCGCCAATGCGATCGTCTGCTTCACCAGCTCGGGCTCGACCGCGCGGCGGGTGGCGCGCGAGCGGCCGACCGTGCCCTTGCTGGTGCTGACGCCGTCGCTCAAGACGGCGCGGCAGCTCGGTATCCTGTGGGGCGCGCACGCGGTCCGCACCCGCGACGTCCACAGCTTCGAGGAAATGGTCGACAAATCGAAGCGGATGGCGCTGCGCCACGGCCTCGCCAAGGGCGGCGACCGGCTGATCGTCACCGCCGGCGTGCCGTTCGGCGTGCCCGGCTCGACCAACGTCGTCCACGTCGCCCGCCTGATCGGCGACGAGCTGGAGCGGCACAGAGGGGGTCAATAAGGAGTCATCCCGGCGAAGGCCGGGACCGATGAATACGGCCTGGTGGGGAAGCGAAAGCGCCGTCGCCTCCCCTCACGACAAGATAGTCATGGGTCCCGGCCTTCGCCGGGATGACTATTCTGCGAGCAGCCCCGGCACCAGATCCGAAATCTCCCGCGCGAGGAAGCCGACGCGGCCGACCCGCTCGGTCAGGATCCGACCCGCCTCGCCGTGCAACCAGACGCCCCAGAGCGTCGCGGTCAGCGGATCGGCGCCGCGCGCGGCGAGGCCGCCGACGATCCCCGCCAGCACGTCGCCCGAGCCCGATGTGGCGAGACCGACGCCGCCGCCCTCGAAGCAGAAGGCGCGCCCGTCCGGCGCGGCGATGAAGCTGAAGCGGCCCTTGACCAGAGCGACGGCCTCGTAGCGCTCGGCGGCGCGCCGGACCGCGCCGAGCGGGTCGGTCTCGACCGCCTCCGCTTCGCATTCGAGCAGCCGCGCCATCTCGCGGCTGTGGGGAAGCAGAATGCTTCCTGCCCGCCAGGCCCGTACCGCAGCCGCGCGCGACGGCAGCGCGCCGAGCACGGCGGCGTCGAGCACCAGCGGGCTGTCGTGCCCGCTCGCGAACAAGGCGTCGAGCAGCGCGTCGAGCGCATCGCCATGCTCCAGGCCGCAGCCGATCGTAACCGCCTGCGCCTGCTCGACCAGCTTGAGGATCGGCGCGATCGCGTCCGGCGCGAGGCACCCCTCCGCGGTCTCGGCAAAGCCGACCACCCGCGCCTCCGGCATGGCGATGCCGAGTGCGACGGCGACGCTCGCCGCGGTCGCGATCTGGAGCTTGCCCGCGCCGGCCCGCATCCCCCCGCCGCCGGCCAGCAAGGCGGCGCCCGGCACCTCGCGGCTGCCGCCGACGACCAGCAGCCGCCCCCGCTCCTCCTTGTCACCCTCCTCGGGCAGGCAGGGCAATGGAAAGGATCGCAGCAGATCGGCGTCGAGCCGGGCGGGTCCGCTCATCGCGCGGCGACCATCGCGTCCGGCTCCGAGGTGACCGGCGCCGCCTCCTCGATCAGCGGCGCGGCGAAATTGTAGCGGGCCAGCTTCGGCACGCAGGCCTTGGCGTCGTCGGGCTCGAACTCATATTCGCAGACGCCGCAATTGACGACGTCGCCCTGCTTGTCGATCGCGAGGATTTGCGCCTCGTCCATCTCCTCGAGGATGTAGCGCAGGCACAAGACGACGACCTGGTGGCAGACGATCAGCACGCGCCGGTCGGCATGGTGGAGGCTGATCGTGTCGAGCGCGCTGCGCAGGCGCAGGATCACGTCGGCCCAGCTCTCGCCGCCGGGCGCGCGATGGTAGAATTTGCCGAGCAGGGCGCGATGCTCGGCGAGCTCGGGATATTTTTCGCGAATGCCGTTGGTGGTGAGCCGGTCGAAGACGCCGAACTCACGCTCGCGCAGGCGCTCGTCGACGATCGGCTGGCGCGCTTCGGCGGTGACTCCGCCGGCCTCGCAGATCGCCCGGGCGGTCTGGCGCGCGCGGACATAGGGCGAGGAAAGGACGACTTCGGGCCTTTCCGCTTCGGGCAAAGCGGCGAACCAGCGGCCGAGCGCCGCGGCCTGCTCGTGGCCGAGGTCGCTCAGCGGCACATCGACGTCGCGGATGGCGATGTCGATCGTGGCGAGGCCCGCCGCGTGCGCCGCGTCGCGCGCGACGTTGCCGGCGCTTTGCCCGTGGCGGACGATCCAGAGCTTTTCGGGCCACCTTTGTCTCACGCCCGAAACAAAGCGCGAGCGGCCCAAAGGTTCAGAGCAAAGCTTCGGCCTCGAGCCGGTCGGCGAGGTCGGCGGCGTCGGTGAACAGATGCGCGTGCATGCCGACGGCAAGCGCCGCCTCGACGTTGATCGCGCGGTCGTCGACGAACAAAGCGTCGGCCGGGCGCAGCCGGAACCGGTCGAGCGCGAGATAGAAGATCGCGGGATCGGGCTTGAGCAGAGCGACTTCGCCCGAGACGATGATGTCGCGGAAGCGCGCGAAGAACGCCCGCTCCCGGTCATGGAAGGGCGGCCAGAAATCGGCCGAGAAATTGGTGATCGCGAACAAGGGCACGCCTTTTCCGTCGAGCGCCTCGACGATCGCGTGCACGCCGGGGACCGGGCCGGTGATGGTCTCGCCGAAACGCTCGCTCCAGGCGGCGATCAGCCCGGCATATTGCGGGAATTTCTCGTTGAGTTCGGCCGCGGCTTCGTCATAGGGGCGGCCGCCGTCCAGGCTGTCGTGCCAGGCGTAGAGGTCGACATCCTCGATGAACTTGAGGCGCGCCGCATCGTCGGCGATCTGCCGCACGAGGAAGGAATCGGGATCCCAGCCGTAAAGCACGTTGCCGACGTCGAAGACGACGGCTTTTACCGGCACGCGGACGTCAGCCCTGGCGCGCCTTGAAGCGGCGGTTGGTCTTGTTGATGACGTAGGTGCGGCCCCGGCGGCGGATCACGCGGCAGTCGCGGTGGCGCGACTTGAGGGACTTGAGCGAATTGCGGATCTTCATGGCCGGGACGCCTGCCTGTTTCTTGGTCGATTGTTTGCTGAAAAATGCGAGGCGCCCACCTAGTGGGAGGGACCGCTCAAGTCAAGCCGGAGGGGAGCGGGGGTAGTGGGTCAGTTTGAAAATGAGCCGGGCTGGCGGATGGCCTAGGGTCCTGCCATATTATCAGCATGGCAGAGAAGCATCCCAAGCGCCCCCGCGACCCTAACCAGCTCGCCAAGATGATCGTGGACATCGCGACGGGGGATGTGATCCAGGCACAAGAGCCGCCGTCGCCCCGCGTGGCGAGGGCGAGCGCAGCGGGGAAGAAGGGCGGTCCCGCCAGAGCCAAGACTCTGACCCCAACGCGGCGCTCTGAGATTGCGAAGTCAGCCGCTAAAAGTCGCTGGAAAGCCTCGGCTCGTAGTGACTGAGGGCGAGTTGGTCGACCTGCTCTCTCGTGATCAAGTCGTTGCGGCGCCCGTTCATTAGGATGAAGGGCTGCATCATCGGCTCAGCGAACCGATAACGAAACTTGCGGGCGGATCCGACCTGTTCAAGAATATGGCCGTGATCCTCTTCGCATAGGCTCTTTAGATGCTGCCCGAAGAGCGAAACAGGTGCGTCCCTCCCAAGAAGCGCTGACAGTGGAATCCGTAGGTCAGCCGGAGCGAAATAGCCTAGATCATCGACAGGCGCGAGCGCCGCCGCGAGCAAAACTTCCTTGTACAGATTGCCGCTCCGGGGGCTGATGGTCGCTTGATGATACTGCTTGCGGATTACCTGATCGATTTGCTCGATACATTCGCCCATGCCCGCATCGATGTCGTCTAGCTCTACAATCAAGCTGCGGCGTTCTAGGGCGGCCTTGGCGGAGCGTTGACCGAACAGATGGGTATAATGCGGCAACCCGCGTGACAGCGCTACGATGTGGGCCAGTGCGTCCGGCTGAATTGCCATGCCAACGCGCTGGAGCCTGGCTTCGACAATCTCGCGCAATTCCGAAGGAAACATGCGCTGCATAGGTATTTGCCGAAGGCACCGCGAGATTGAAGCGTGATCCTCGACCAGCTTGTCCACCGAATCCGCTACGCCAACGATGATGACAGTCGCCCGGCTGGAGCGGTCCGACAGGTTCTTGATTGCGTTCGCCGTCAGGAGCCGCGCGTCGAAATCCGCCAGCTTATCGAACTCGTCTAAGATGACGATGGGGATGGTGTTGAGCGCAAACTTTCCGAATTCGATGACGATATCGTCTGGCGTGATCTCATCTGGATATCGCTCGACCAACTCCGCATCCTCCGTGGACAGGCGCCGGAAGACTTTCCGCCAGATTTTGGTGAAGTCGTCGCTGGGATCGCAGTTGATATGAATCATGGTGAGCGTGCGCGCGCCCGCCATGATCTTTGTGGCGAAAACGTTGGCAAGAGATGACTTACCAACCCCCCTTTCTCCGTAGAGAATGGCGTGCTGGCCACGCTGAAAGACAACCTCGACAAGCTGGTCTATCTGCTTTCCTCGGCCCGCGAGAAGTTGGCCCTCATCGATGGGCGCGCCCGGGCTGAACAAATCGAGCGCGTCATATATTTTCAACTGCCAATCGGTGTCGTCCAACTGGCGGCCATCCCCTGTAAATAGTTCGTTCACCGCGTACTCCAAAGCATGATTCGGCAGAGGCTAGCACACTTGCGCTGCTTTTCACACACTAAGGTTGAAACCGCGTTGACACCGCCGCGTAAGTCAAGCATAAGAGTCAGTATGAACAAGCTGACCCCCGCCGAGCGCGCCCAAATCCTCCACCTTCTATGCGAGGGCATGAGCATCCGGGCGATCACCCGCACCACTGGCGCGAGCAAGAACACCGTGGCGAAGCTTCTCGCCGACGCGGGCAAGGCTTGCATGGCCTACCATGACGAGCATGTCTGGAACGTCGATGCCGTACAGGTCCAGGTGGATGAAATCTGGACGTTCACCTATGCCAAGCAGCGCAACGTGCCGACCGCCAAGACGGCCCCGGATTGGGCTGGCGACACATGGACGTGGACCGCAATCGACGCCGACTCCAAGCTGATAATCTCCTACCTCGTCGGCAGGCGTGACGCCGAATATGCGGTCGAGTTCATTCAGGACCTAGCCGACCGCTGCCGCGACCGCATCCAGCTAACGAGCGACGGTCACAACGCATATATCGGCGCGGTCGAGGACGCGTTCGGCGACGATATCGATTATGCCATGCTGGTGAAGCAGTACGGCGAAGCGCCGGGGCCGAAGGGCCGCTACAGCCCGCCGATCTGCACCGGGGCACGCAAGCGCCGTATCGTCGGCCGCCCCGACAAGTCGCACGTCTCGACCTCCTACGCCGAGCGTTCCAATCTCACCATGCGGATGCACATGCGCCGCTTCACCCGGCTTACCAACGCATTCTCGAAGAAGATCGAAAACCACGCTTACGCGGTGGCGCTGCACTTCATGTACTACAACTTCGTCAAGCTGCACTCGACCCTGCGCGTCACCCCGGCGATGGCCGCTCGCGTGACGGATCGGCTTTGGGAGATTGGCGATATTGTGAAGCTGATCGAGGCGAACGATCCCAAGCCCGCCAAGCGCGGCCCTTACAAGAAGCGCCAAGCCTGATATCCTCCCGCCGGGGAGGGGTGAATATGCAGAAGCGCTTCTGGGCGATTATCATAAAGCAAACGATCCTTTCGCTGGTGATCGTTTTCTTGGCAGGGGTCATCTTCGACCGCATCTTCGCCGAACCCTATTACCGCAACCCCGGTGGCGCTGGCCTGGTAGCCTTAGGCTTGTATCTGGCCGCCCTTGCGATCTTGGGGATGCTCAATCTCATAACGGGCGCCATTTATTTGTGGCTGTTCGCAGGGAGGGACTTAGCCGATGCCGCGCTAGATGAATTGCGAAATCTAAAACTTCCCGCGCCCCGCAGCTACGATCCTAAGACCTATGACTATCTGGCGATCCTCGCCGACGACGAAGGCGCCGATCCGAACGACCGCGTCAAAGCCGCCGTCATGGTCGGGGCTTACTCAGTCCACATGAGCAAAGGCATATTCCGGGGCTTAGCGATCCGAAAGGCGATGGATGAGGCGGTGCTGCGTTATTCGCAGGAGGCTCCGCAGCGGCGCGACGAGGCCTAAATTTCAAACTGACCCACTACCGGAGCGGGCGATATGAGCAGATTCTGCTCCTCCTGCCGCCCTGCAGACCCTCGCTTGGAAGATCCTGCCAATTCGTCCATGATCGCAGCCATGGACCGCACCGATCTCAGGATTCTTGCCATCCTCCAGCAGGATTCGTCGCTGCCGGTCGCCGAGGTGGCGAG
Source organism: Sphingomonadales bacterium (assembly GCA_034668465.1). Lineage (GTDB taxonomy): Bacteria > Pseudomonadota > Alphaproteobacteria > Sphingomonadales > Sphingomonadaceae > Allosphingosinicella. The sequence continues at coordinate 11,984 of JAXDPI010000033.1, read as the reverse complement.
CCGGGTCAATTTGTCGCAGACGCCGTGCTGGCGCCGCATCCAGAAGCTCGAGGCGGCCGGCGTGATCGAGCGCCGCGTCGCAATCCTCAATCCGGAAGCGGTCGGCCTCGGCCTTTCGGTGTTCGTCGAGATCGAGACCGGCGACCATTCGGCCGACTGGCTCGGCCGCTTCGCCGCCTCGGTCCAGGCGCTGCCCGAAGTGATGGAGGTCTACCGGATGGCGGGCGACATCGATTATCTGCTGCGCGTCGCGGTCGGCTCGATGGCCGAATATGACGATTTCTACCGCCGGCTGATTGCCGAGGTGCCGCTGAAGAACGTCACCTCGCGCTTCGCGATGGAGCGGGTCAAGAGCACCACCGCCTACCCGCTGCGAAACGGGGACAGTTACTCGTAACTGTCCCACGAAAGTAACTGTCCCCGCGAAAGCGGCCCCCGGAGCCTGTTCGCTCCGGGAGCCCAGTCGGGCCGCTTCAACCAGGGAGACCTCGGCGGCTGGAATTGGCAACCTACTGCGCGTTGCCCGCCGCGTTGGACGAGGCGTTGGACCCCGATCCGTTACCGCCGACGTCGTTGCCGAGCTCATTGCCGGCGCCGAGATCGTCCGGCGAAACGTTGTAGACGTCGTTGACTGCGGTGTTGGCGGCGCTGTTGTTGGCCGGGCGTCCGCCGCAGGCGGCCACGGCCAGCAGGCCGACCGCGAGCAATGCGGTGGAAAGGCGTTTCATCTCTTCATCCCCCTTGTTTCGAATCGTGGACGGCGCGCAAGAGACCATGGCGGCGGCCGCGCGGCAATGCGGAAATGCAAAAATGCACGGATTTGCCCGGAGAGCGGCGGCGCAAGGCGGGCTCGTCCTACCCGCGCCGGCGCGATTGAAAGATCCTACCCGGTCCGCTCGGCGAGCTGGCGCTCCCAGGCGAGCGCGTCGGCGACGATCGTGTCGAGATCGTCGCGCTGCGGGCGCCAATCGAGCGTGGCGAGGATCCGGCGATTGTCGGCGACGATCGCGGGCGGGTCGCCGGCGCGGCGCGGCGCGATGCGGCGCTCGATCTTTCGGTTGGTGACGCGGTCGACGCTGTCGAGCACTTCCAGCACCGAAAAGCCGTGCCCGTAGCCGCAATTGAGCAGCAGGCTCTCGTCCGGGCGGGCGATCAGCCGCTCGAGCGTCCGGACATGGGCGGCGGCGAGGTCGCTGACATGGATATAGTCGCGCACGCCGGTGCCGTCCGGCGTGTCGAAATCATTGCCGTAAATGTCGACATGGCCGCGCTTGCCGGTCGCCGCCTCGACCGCGACCTTGAGCAAGTGGGTCGCGTTTTTGCTGGAGAGGCCGGCGCGACCTTGGGGATCGGCGCCGGCGACGTTGAAATAGCGCAATATGCCGGCATTGAGGGGGTGCGCCGCGGCGGCATCGGTGAGCATCCGCTCGGTCATCAGCTTGGAGGCGCCATAAGGGTTGATCGGCGCGGCCGGCGCTTCCTCGGAGACCGGGATCGCCGCCGGGATGCCGTAGGCCGCGGCGGTCGACGAAAAGATGAAGTGGCGCACGCCGCCGGCGACCGCGCTCTCGATCAGGGCGCGGCTCTTTACCGTGTTGTTATGATAATATTCGAGCGGCTGCGCGACCGATTCGGGCACCACCAGCGAGCCCGCGAAATGCATGATCGCGCCGATCCGGTGCTCGGCGATCAGCCCGGCGACCAGCGCCTGGTCGGCGACGTCGCCCCTGGCGAACAGCGCCCCCTCGGGCACCGCCCAGGCGAATCCGGTCGAAAGGTCGTCGATCACCACGACCTCCCAGCCCGCGTCGAGCAAGGCGAGCACGGCATGGCTGCCGATATAGCCCGCCCCGCCCGTCACCAGCACCTTTTGCCTGCTTGTCGCCATTCACGCTTCCGTCACTGTCGCATGCAGCAAAAAGCCGCTAAACTCGTTACACATCCTATACAGTCTCCCTGGTTAAGGACGAGGTGGGTCATGAACAAATTCGCATCGTGCCTGGGCGCGCTCTGCGCTCTCACGCTCGTCGCCGGCTGCGCAACCGACGATATCGCCACCGGAACCTCCGTCACCCGCTTCCACCTCGGCCAGCCGATCGCCCGCGCCCAGATCGCGGTCGAGCCCGCCGACCCGCGCGACGCGGGCAGCCTCGAATTCTCGCAGATCTCGGCCGCGGTCGGACGCGAGCTGACGCGGCTCGGCTGGACGGTGGCGCAGGGCAATGCCCGCTCCGAGCAGGTCGCCCTGGTCGGCGTCACCCAGCAGTCGCGCGAAGCGGCGCGGCGCTCGGGCCTTTCGATCGGCGTCGGCGGCGGCACCGGCAGCTACGGCCGCGGCGGCGGGGTCGGAGTCGGCGGCGGAGTCACCATTCCGGTCGGCGGCGGCGGCGCCAGCCAGGCAGTCGCGACCCAGCTCAGCGTCCGCATCCAGCGCCGCTCCGACGCGACCGTCGCCTGGGAAGGGCGCGCTTCGACCGAGGCCCGCGCCGACGCGCCGCTGGCCACCCGCGCCGCGGCCGCGGATCGCCTCGCCGCGGCTTTGTTTCGGGACTTCCCCGGAGAGTCCGGCCGCACTATCAGGGTCCGCTAAACCCGAACCAACATTCCCCAAGGACCCCATGACCCTTTCAGTTTCGAGCGCCTTCGACGGCGGCAATATTCGTCTGGTCGCGATCGACGGCGACCGCGTGGACCTTGAGATCGTCAAGGATCATCAATCCGATTTCTACCAATGGTTCTATTTCCGGCTGACCGGCGGCGGCGGCAAGGCGGTCACCTTGCGCATCGTCAACTGCGCCGGCGCCGCCTACCCGCTCGGCTGGAACGACTATCGCGCCTGCCTCTCCGAGGACCGCGAGGAATGGCGCCGGGTCGACACGTCCTATGCGGACGGCGTGCTGACGATCAGCCTGACGCCGGCGTCGGACAGCGTCTGGATCGCCTATTTCGCGCCCTACACGATGGAGCGGCACCACGATCTCGTCGCCTCGGTCGCGGCGATAGCGGGCGTCCATTACCGCTCATTGGGCCAGACGCTCGACGGCCGCGAGATGGACTATTTCCGGCTCGACGGCGGCCCGCTCCAGGTCTGGCTCTACGCCCGCCAGCATCCGGGCGAGACGATGGCCGAATGGTGGATGGAGGGCGCGCTCGAGCGGCTGCTCGACGATGCCGATCCGCTGGCCCGGCGGCTGCGCGAGAAAGCGACCTTCCACATCGTCCCCAACATGAATCCGGACGGCTCGTTCCGCGGCCATTTGCGGACCAACGCCTGTGGCGCCAACCTCAACCGCGAATGGCATGCGCCGAGCCTCGAGCGCAGCCCGGAGGTCTTCCACGTCCGCGGCGAGATGGACCGGACCGGGGTCGATTTCGCGATGGATGTCCATGGCGACGAGGCGATCGCCGCCAATTTCCTCGCCGGCTTCGAGGGCATCCCGTCGTGGAAGCAGGAGCAGCAGGACCTGTTCGACGCCTTCACCGCCGCTTTGCTCGCCGCGACGCCCGATTTCCAGACCGACAAGGGCTATGAGATCCCGGCGCCGGGCCAGGCCAACCTCTCGATGTCCACCGCCCAGCTCGCCGAGCGCTACGGCGCGGTGTCGATGACGCTGGAAATGCCGTTCAAGGACAATGGCGACCTGCCCGACCCCGTCTACGGCTGGTCGCCCGACCGCTGCCGGCTGCTCGCCGGCGCCTGCCTCCACGCGCTCCACGCGATGATCAACCGGATCGCGGCGTATCGCAGCGGCTGATGCCGAGGCTGGTCCTCATCCGCCACGGCCAGTCGGCCTGGAATTTGGAGAACCGCTTCACCGGCTGGTGGGACGTCGGCCTGACCCCGCAGGGCGAGGCCGAGGCCGAGGCCGCGGGCGAATTGCTCGCCGCGAGGGGGTTCGACTTCGATATCGGCTTCACCTCCTTGCAGACCCGGGCGATCAAGACGCTGCACATCGTGCTGGAGGCGATGGGCCGGCTGTGGGTCCCGGAGGAGAAGCACTGGCGGCTCAACGAGCGCCATTATGGCGGCCTCACCGGCCTCGACAAGGCGGAGACCGCGGCCAGGCATGGCGAGGAGCAGGTCAGGATCTGGCGGCGCTCGTTCGACATCCCGCCGCCCGCGCTCGAGCCGGGCGGCGAATTCGACCTCACCAACGACCGCCGCTATGCCGGCATCGCCATCCCGACCCATGAGAGCCTCAAGGACACGATCGCCCGCGTCCTGCCTTATTGGGAGGAGCGGATCGCGCCGGCGCTGCGCGACGGCAGCCGGGTAGTCGTCTCGGCCCACGGCAATTCGCTGAGGGCGCTGGTCAAGCACCTTTCGGCGATCCCCGACGACGAGATCGTCGGCCTCGAAATCCCGACCGGGCGCCCGATGGTCTACGAGCTCGACGATGATCTGAAGGCGATCGACCGCTATTATCTCCACGAACGCTGAGGCATAATCGGGGCGTGGAGACCCGGCTGACCCTGGCGATGCAATTGCTGACCGGCGAGCGCGCGCCGCTCGACCCGGTGCAGGCGGCGGCGCTGCTCACCGCCGCGGCGGACGAGGGCGATGCCGAGGCGGCCGCTTTGCTGGCGACGGTCGAGGCGATGGGCGTGGCCGGGCCGCAGAGCTGGGAACGGGCGCTGGGCTGGCTGAACCGCGCGGCCGACCTGGGCTCCGAGAGCGCGCGGGCCCAGCTGGCGCTGCTCGGGGGCGACATCGGCAGCCTGATCGCGCCGCCGGCGAAGCGCTCGCTGAGCGAGGCGCCGCGTATCCGGGTGATCGAAGGGTTCGCGACGGCCGCCGAGTGCGACTGGGTGATGGCGCGGGCGCATGGCCGCCTGGGGCCGGCAATGGTGCTCGACCAGCTTACCGGGCTGGAGGCCACCCACCCCGACCGGACCAACAAGGCGATCGAGCTCAACGTGACCGCGATGGACGTCGTCCTGCAAATGCTGCGCGCCCGGATCGCGACCGCGACCAACCTGCCCCTGCCGGTATTCGAGCCCGCCCAGATCATGCACTACGGCGTCGGCGAGGAATTCCGCCCGCATTACGATTTCCTCACCGACGATGCCGCGGGCTGGGCCGCTCAGCTCAAGCGCTACGGCCAGCGGATCGCGACCTTCCTTCTCTATCTCAACGAGGATTTCGAGGGCGGCGAGACCGATTTCCCCTCGGTCGGAATCAGCCACCGCGGGCGGCGCGGCGACGCCTTGTTCTTCGCCAATGTCGACCCCGCGGGCGCCCCCGACCGCATGGCCCTGCACGCGGGCAAGCCGCCGACGCGCGGCGAGAAATGGATCTTGTCGCAGTGGATCAGGGACCGGACGCCGGGGCCTGCCGAAGCGGCCTAGAATTGCCTTCCCTTGGAGTTCCCCGGCGAAAGCCGGGGTCCAGCGGCGCGATTCCGGAAACTGGGCCCCGGCTTTCGCCGGGGAACGAGGCGTCAGAATTCCTTGACGCGCTCGCGGTTGCGGGCCGAGCGGCGCAGCACTTCCTCGACCGTGTCGCCGGGCATGATCGTGGCGACGCTGACGGTCGCTTCGAGCCGCACCACGGCATGGCCGATGTCGAGCGGGTGCGCGGATATGCAGCGCGCGATCCGCTCCGCCGTGTCGAGCGCAGATTCGGCGTCGAGATGGTCGAGCAGCAGCGAGAAAGCGCCGCCGCCGCCGCGCGCGGCGACGTCGCTGGCGCGAATCAGGCTCTTGAGCAGGCGGGCGACGTGGCGCAGCGCGGCATCGCCGGCGACCCGGCCATGACCCTCGTTGATCGACTTCAGGTCCTTGAGATCGACCGAGATCAGGGCCGCGGGCGTGCCGTGGCGCGCGGCGTGGCTGAGCACGCGCTCGAGCTCGCGGGCGAATTGGCGCGGGTCGAGCAGGAAGGTGAGCGGGTCGCGTCCGGTCGTCTCCTCGGCCTCGCCGAGCCGGGCGCGGGCCTCGGCCAGAGCGGCGCGGAGCAGGGCGTTTTCGTCGTTCAGGCGCGACAGCGCCTCGCGCGCTTCGCGATCGGGCGCCTCGGCTTTGGCATTGTCGGTCCGGCGTGTCATGCGCGCGAACTTAAAACGCGAAGGTTAACGCATTGCTTAGAGCGCTGCTGTTGATTGCCTTGGGGCGCGCGCGCGGGCTAAGGCGCGCGGATGCCGGACGACGCGCCTCGCATCGGGATCATCATGGGCAGCCGCTCCGACTGGGAGACGATGCGCCACGCCGCCGAGACGCTCGACGCGCTGGGCATCGCTTATGAGACCAAGGTGGTTTCCGCCCACCGCACGCCCGGCCGGCTCTACGATTATGCCGGAAAAGCGGCGGAGCGCGGCCTCAAGCTGATCATCGCCGGCGCCGGCGGCGCTGCCCATCTGCCCGGCATGGCCGCCTCGATGACCCGGCTGCCGGTGCTCGGCGTGCCGGTCGAGACGAAGACTCTGAAGGGGATGGACAGCCTGCTGTCGATCGTCCAGATGCCCGCCGGCGTACCGGTCGGCACGCTGGCGATCGGCAAGGCCGGGGCGACCAATGCCGGCCTGCTCGCCGCCGCGATCCTCGCCACGACGGACGAAGCGCTCGCCCGCCGGCTCGAGGCGTGGCGCGCGCGGCAGACCGAATCGGTGGCCGAAGCGCCGGAATGATCGTCCCGCCCGGCTCCACCATCGGCCCAGGCTCCACGATAGGAATCGTCGGCGGCGGCCAATTGGGCCGCATGCTGGCGCTCGCCGCCGCGCAATTGGGCTATCGCAGCCACGTCTACGCGCCCGCCGCGGACAGCGTCGCGGCCCAGGTCGCCTCCGCTTTCACCCAAGGGGGATTCGGCGACGAAGCCGCGCTGACCCGCTTCGCCGCCGAAATCGACGTCGCCACCTACGAATTCGAGAATATCCCGTCGCGCCCGCTCGCCGCGCTCGCCGGGATCGTGCCGCTCCTGCCCTCGGTCGCGGCGCTGGAGATCGCCCAGGATCGGCTCGAGGAGAAGAAGTTCATCCAGCTTCACGGCGGGACGCCGGCGGCGTTCGCGCGGGTCGACGACCGCGCCGGGCTCGACGCCGCATTGGCGGCGATCGGCACGCCCGCGATCCTCAAGACGCGGCGCTTCGGCTATGACGGCAAGGGGCAGATCCGGATCGACGCGGCCGATGCGGCCGGCGCCGCCTGGACGGATGTGCAGGGCGCACCGTGCGTGCTCGAGGGCCTGGTTCGCTTCGAGGCCGAATTCTCGATCCTCTCATGCCGCAACGCCGCGGGCGAAGTGCGGGTCTGGGAGGCGCCGCGCAACCGCCACGACGGCGGCATCCTGGTCGCGTCGAGCGTGCCGGCCGGGCCCGGGCTTGCCGCGGCGATCGCCGAGGGCGAGGCGCTGGCGCGCGAGGTCGCGCAGGCGCTCGGCTATGTCGGGGTGATGGCGATGGAGTTTTTCGCGGTGGCGGGCGCGGCGATCTTCAACGAGATGGCGCCGCGCGTCCACAATAGCGGCCACTGGACGATCGAGGGCGCGCGCACCTCGCAGTTCGAGAACCATATCCGCGCGATCTGCGGCCTGCCGCTGGGCGCGACCGAGCTGACCGCCGCGCGCATCGAAATGGCCAATCTGGTCGGGGATCAGGCGGAGGGCTGGCACGAAATCCTGGCCGATCCGGCCGCCCACCTCCACCTCTACGGCAAAAGCGAGGCCCGGCCGGGGCGCAAGATGGGCCACGTCACCCGCCTGCTCGATAAATAGGGACAGTCCCTCTTTTTCGAAAAAGAGTGACTGTCACTATTTATTTCTGGCCTTTATCTGGGCGCGGCCGGCGCGGCGCCCTGCAGCGTCATTACCTCGATCGGCATGTTGAGCCGCTCGAGCTGCGGCCGGATCCGGGCCGCGTCGCCGACCACCACCCAGACGAAATTGTTCGGGTTGATGTAGCGGCGCGCGGTCGCGTCCAGCGTCCGCGCATCCATCGCGCGATAGCGATCCGCGACCGTCGACCAGTAATTGTCGGGGCGATGGTAAAGCGCGTTCGAGCGCAGCGCGCCGAGAATCGCGCCCGACGTCTCGAACTGGCCGGGCAGCTGGCGGGTATTGCCCATCACGATCCGGTTCATCTCCTCGGGCTTGACGCCCTCCGTCGTCAGGAAGTTGCGGACCATCTCCATCGCCGCGGCGATCGATTCGCCGGTCCGGTCGGCCTGGACCGGCGCGGTGATGATGTAGGGCACCTGATGCTCGACGAGATTGGGCGCGCCGCGCGCGCCGTAGGACCAGCCGCGCCGCTCGCGCAGCTCCATGTTGATGCGGGCGAGGAAGCTGCCGCCCAGCGCCTCGTTGGCCGCGGTCAGGTTCAGCAGGTCCTGCGTCCCCTCGGCCGGAATGACCTGGGCGCCGAGAATGACCGACTGCGGCGATTGCGGCCGGTCGATCAGCACGATCCGCGGCCTCGCCGCCGGGATCGGCGCGGTGAACGTCTTGGTCCCGCGCGCCACGCTCGGCGCCCGCCAGGTGCCGAAGCGCGCCTGGAGCAGTGGCTGCAGCTGGGCGAGCGGCATATCGGAGACGACGTAGATCGTCGCATTGTCCGGCCGGATCCAGCGCTGGTGAAACCCGACCAGCTCGGCGCGGGTCAGGGTCTGGACGACGCCGGGATTGCCGGAACCGGTGAACGGCTTGGCGTACGGGTGGTCCGGCCCATAGAGCACGCCCGGAAGCGCGCGCAGCCCCAGGCCCTGGGGCTGGGTCAGCTCGGAGGCGATGCCGGCGAGCTGCTGCTGGCGGATGCGCTCCACTTCGGCCGGCGCGAAGGCCGGATTGCGGATCACATCGGCGAGCAGGTCGAGCGACGCGCCGAGGCTCGGCGTCATCGCGCTCAGCGAAACCGTGGTCCGATCGAGCGAAGCGCCGGTGCCGATCGCGGCGCCGAGCCGCTCCTGGGCTTCGGCGAGCTGGGTCGAGTTGAGGTGAGTCGTTCCTTCGGTCAACAGGTTCAGCATCATCGCCTGGGTGCCGAGCCGCGCGGCGGGATCGGCGGCGATGCCGGCGTTGAATTCGACCGTGACCCGGGTCACCGGCACCGCCGAGCGGCGGGCGTAGATCACCTGGATGCCGTTCGCGAGGCGGGCGCGTTCGGTGGCCGGGAAATCGAGCGCGGTCGTGCCGGTCACGCCCGGCATCGGGTCGCGGGGACGGGCGCTCTGCGCGGCGCCCGAGCATTGGGACGGGTCGCACTGCGCGACTGCCGAAGGCGCCAGCGGCCGGTCGCCCGGCTGGGGCGGCGCGTAATAGCGCGGCCGCTGGGACGGGGTCGACGGCGCGGCGGCGCCGGCGCGGGTGCCGGTCACGCCCGGCGCCTCGTCATAGGCCTCGCGCTCGCCCGGGTCGACGCGGATCGCGAGCACCGGGCGATTGAGCCAGCGCTGCATCGCGGCGCGGACCTGCTCCGGCGTCACCGCGGCGAGTTGTTGCAGGCGGGTGCGGTAGAAATTGGCGTCGTTGGCGTAGAGCATGCCCTCGGCGAGCGCGACGGCCTTGCCGCCGAAGCCGCCGACCTGCTCGAGGCCCTGAACGCGGCCCGACAGCGTCCGCATCACGGCGCGGCGCACTTCGTCCCGGGTCGGGCCGGTGCGGACGAAATCGGCGATGATCGCGTCGAGCCGGCGCGAGACGGCGTCGGCATCCTGGCCCGGCTTGACGTTGACCTCGACCTCGAACTGGCTGACGCGCTGGAAAGCCTGGACGCCCGCGGAGACGCCGACCGCGGTCTGCTCGCCGCGGACCAGGGCATTGTCGAGACGCGAGCTCGAGAGCCCGCCGAGCACCGAGGCGGCGACCTGGAGCGGAACCTGGTCTTGGTCGGTGAGGCCGGGGACGACCCAGTTGCGATAGAGCCGCGTGTTGGCGACGCGATCGTGCATCAGCCGGTCGACCCGGGCCGGCAGCGTCGGCACGTCGGCGGCGGCCGGCGTGTTGACCGGCCCGCGCGGAATGTCGCCGAAATAGCGCTCGACCAGCGGCCGGGCCTCGGCGGCGTTGATGTCGCCGGCGAGGACGAGCACCGCATTGTTCGGCCCGTATTTGCTGCGGAACCAGTCGCGCACCGTGTCGAGCGATGCCGCGGACAGGTCGGCCATCGAGCCGATCGTCGAGTGGTGATAGGGATGATTGGCCGGATAGAGGGCGTCGAGCTGGGCATATTCGACCATGCCGTAGGGCTCGTTGTCGCCCTGCCTTTTCTCGTTCTGGACGACGCCGATCTGATTGGTCAGATTCTCCTGATTGATCGCGCCGAGCAAATGCCCCATCCGGTCGCTCTCCAGATAGAGCGCGCGTTCGAGCGCGTTGCGCGGCACGGTCTGGAAATAATTGGTGCGGTCGAACCAGGTGGTGCCGTTGAAGTCGGTGGCGCCGATCTCGCGCAACGGGGCGAAATAATCGCCCGGCGAATTCTCGGAGCCGTTGAACATCAGGTGCTCGAACAGGTGGGCGAAGCCGGTGCGGCCGGCGGGTTCGTCCTTGGAGCCGACATTGTACCAGACCGAAACCGCGACGATCGGCGCCTTGCGGTCCTCGTGGACGACGACGCGGAGGCCGTTGGCCAGGGTGAAGGTCTCGTGCGGGATGTTGACTTGGCGAACCAGCTGCTGGACCGGATCGGCGGCGGCCGATCGCGGCGCCGGGGCGGGTTGGGCGGCAATGGCCGCGCCGGCGAGCGACAGGCCGGCGGCGAAGGCGAAAGCGGTCAGGATCGTGCGCATGTGAATCCTCATCTCGTGCAGGCGGCGGACACTACAGCGGTGTACGGGCAAAGCAATACGCTTCCGACGAACGACTTGCCGAAATCCGCGCTGAGGCCCTTCCGTGATCGGTCCGCGCCATTACATGGTGGCTGAGCAACCGACAGGGACCGCCATGAATCTCGAGAAATTCACCGACCGCGCGAAGGGCTTCCTGCAGTCGGCGCAGACCGTGGCGGTGCGGCTGAACCACCAGCGCATTGCCCCCGCCCATTTGCTCAAGGCGCTGCTCGAGGACGAGCAGGGGATGGCCGCAGGGCTGATCGCGCGCGCCGGCGGGAGCGCCGAGGCGGCGCGGCGCGAGACCGACGAATTGCTCGCCAAGATCCCGGCCGTCTCGGGCGCCGGCGCCAGCGCGGCGCCGAGCCTCGACGGCGAGATCATCCGCGTCCTCGACCAGGCCGAGCAGATCGCGCAGAAGGCGGGCGATTCCTACGTGACCGTCGAGCGGATGCTGCTCGCGCTCGTCCTCTCCAACACCGACGCCGGCAAGGCGCTCAAGGATGCGGGGCTAAAGGCCGAGACGCTGAACGCCGCGATCAACGAATTGCGCGGCGGCCGCACCGCCGACACCCAGAGTGCCGAGGACCGCTACGACGCCTTGAAGAAGTTCGCGCGGGACCTCACGCAAGCCGCGCGTGACGGCAAGCTCGATCCGGTGATCGGCCGCGACGAGGAGATTCGCCGCACCGTTCAGATCCTCGCCCGCCGCACCAAGAACAATCCGGTGCTGATCGGCGATCCCGGCGTCGGCAAGACCGCGATCGCCGAGGGGCTCGCGCTGCGCATCGCCAATGGCGACGTGCCCGACAGCCTCAAGGACCGCCGGCTGATGGCGCTCGACATGGGCAGCCTGATTGCCGGCGCCAAATATCGCGGCGAGTTCGAGGAGCGGCTGAAGGGCGTGCTCGACGAGGTCAAGCAGGGCGCGGGCGAGATCATCCTGTTCATCGACGAGATGCACACGCTGGTCGGCGCCGGCAAGGCGGAAGGATCGATGGACGCGTCGAACCTCCTCAAGCCCGCCCTCGCGCGCGGCGAATTGCACTGCATCGGCGCGACCACGCTCGACGAATATCGCAAATATGTGGAGAAGGACCCGGCGCTGCAGCGGCGCTTCCAGCCGGTCTTCATCGGCGAGCCGACCGTCGAGGACACGATCTCGATCCTGCGCGGGCTCAAGGAAAAATATGAGCTGCACCATGGCGTTCGCATCACCGATGCAG
>JAXDPI010000032.1:0-181429 GCA_034668465.1 Sphingomonadales bacterium | reverse complement strand
TGTCCGACAGCTTGTAGCCGCCGAGCCGCTCGTGCATCAGCCCCGCCGGAGAGCGCTTGCCCTCGTAAAAATAGCGTCCCTGAACCAGGGAACTCGCGCAATTGCCGATGCCGACCAGCGCCACCTTTATCGTTTTCATAAGTCTCCGGTTGTTCTGGCCCGGCTGCAGGGCCGGCGCGTCGTCATACGCTCGTCACACTCTGTGGGAAAGTCAATAACCTATGCTGCACCGCGGAATCCCGGCCGGGGCCAGGGAAGCAACGACGCGAATACGTAGAGCAGCCAGACCGTGCCGACGCCCGCATAGATGTATAGCGCCACCCGCTCAAGCCCCGCGATGATCAATGTCATGAAAAGGAAGGCGAAACAGTCGCGGCCGGTCAGCGTCTGCACCGCCCAGTAAATGAGGTCGACAGCGCCGCGGATCCTGTGCGAGCGCCGCTTGAGCAGGTCGAAACCGAGCGGCCCGCCGCCGGCGCGCACCCGCCAGGCGATCAGCATCCCGCCGATGACCGACAGCGTCACCGCCCATCCGCCGATCCAGCCGATCGCGTCGTGGTCGCGCAGCGCGAGGTTCACCGTCAGCGCGGTGACGAACAGGAGGTTGGTGGCGATGTCGACCGCGCTGTCCATGGTGGCGCCGGCCGGCGAGGTGCGCCAGGTCGCGCGCGCCATCTCGCCGTCGACGCCGTCGAGGATCGAGGCGGACTGGAACAGGATGCCGCCGAGAACCAGCCCCGCGTGACCGCCGAACAGCAGGATCGGCACGATCAGCACGGCGATCATCGCGTTGACCGCCGTCACGTGAATCGGCCGCGCGCGCGGGACCGCGAGCGCGAGCATCGTGAGGCGCTGCGAGATCGGCCGATTGAGCCAGCGCGAAACCAGGCCGTCGCTCGCCTTGCCGGTGGCGCGGACCACGTCCCACGACGTCGGCAGCGGAAAGGCGGGTCCCTCGCCGCGCTCCATCGCGACCCGCGCCGAACCGCGCAGCCGCTCGATATCGTCCCGAGTCGCGCGTGCCGGCGCGCCCGCGTCGCCGATCAGCAGCCGGATTTCGTCCGCGCCGGCATCGGCCAGCGTCTTGACCGCCCGGGCCGCGGCGGCGACGCCCGCGATTCGCCGGTCCGCCTCCGCCGCGGAGACGAAAGCGGCGGTGGATTTTTCGCTTCCCATCGGGCGGCTCCTTACCGCAAGGAACGGTTCAAACAGCGTCTTCGCCCAGAAAGGAGGCCGGACTATGGCATCGATGCCCGCCGCCGGCATTCCGCCCCGCAGCCGCCCGCGCGAGCTCGAGGACCCGCTCAACTTCTACATCTACCATCCGCTCGCGGCGCGACTGGCGCGGCGGCTCGTCCCCACCGGCATCTCGCCCAATCTGGTCTCGGTCGGCAGCCTGCTCGCGCTGCTTGCCGCCACCTGGGCTTTCACGAGCCTCGCCTGGCCGGCCAACGCGCTCGCCGGCTTGGGCTTCATGCTGCTCTGGCACGTCGTCGACGGCGCCGACGGCGATCTCGCCCGGATGACCGGCCGCGCCTCGGCGACCGGGGAGCTGGTCGACGGCGTCTGCGACTATGCCGGCAACGTCGTCATGTATTTCGCCTTCGCCTTCTGGCTCGACGACACGATGGGCGGGTGGGCCTGGGCGCTGGGGTGGAGCGCGGCCGGCAGCCATGTCCTCCAGACCAACCATGCCGAGACCCAGCGCCGGCTCTATCTGTGGCGGGCCTATGGCGTGCCCTGGCTGCGTACCGCCGCCGAATCGGGCGACGTGGTGTTCCGCAGGGAAAGCTGGTTCACGCGCTGGTTCGGCTTCTGGGCAATCGGCTACGTCTGGCTGTCCACTCGGATGAGCCCAAGCGCCAACCCGATCGACGAGGCTCTGGCCAGGGCCGCGGGCGATCCGGCGGCGACCGGGCGCATCCGCCAGCTGGTCCGCCGCTCGGCGCGCACCTCGCTGGTCCTGGAAAAGCTGCTCGGCGCGAATCCCAAGACGTTGATCATCGCCGCGAGCATCGCGCTCGGCAGCCCGGTCTATTATTTCCTGACGACCTTGGTCGCGCTCAACCTCATCCTCCTGGTCTCGATCGTCCACCACAAGCGCGTCGAGCGCAGGCTCGCGGCCGCGATCAGCCGCCGCTGAGCCGCGCCTCGAGGAAGCCCGCGATCCGCTCCGCCCTTCTGTCCCAGGTCAGGTCGCGCGCCTGATCGAGCGCCGCCGCGCCGAGCCGCGCCGCCAGCGCGCCATCGCCGAGGATCCGGTCGAGCGCCGCCGCGGCGACCTCGGGCATGCCGGGCGGCACCAGCAGCGCGTTCACGCCGTCGCTGAGCAATTCCGCGGTGTCGGGGGCGGCCGGCGCGAGGATCGGCCGGCCGGCGGCGAGATAGGAGAAGAGCTTCAGCGGCAGCACGCAATTGCGGAACTGCTCGAGCGGCGCGCGCGAGGGCGGGATCAGCAGCACGTCGGCGGCGTGGAGCCAGGCGGGCAAGGCCGCCGGCGCCTGCCACGGCACGACCCGGACGTTGCCGCGCGATTCGATCGCGCTCGCGCCCTCCGCCCCGACCAGCACGAACAGGACCTCCGGCCGGAGCGCGGCGAGCGCGACGATCTGGTCGAGCCCCTTCTCGCCGTTCACCCGTCCGGCATAGAGCGCGATCTTCCTCGCCGCCGGCAGGCCGAGCACGGCGCGCGCGGCGCCCTGATCGCCCGGCGGACCCGTCATCGCGACGCCGGCGCCGTTGTGCGCCACCAGGATCTTAGCGTCGGGCACGCCGGCGCGCCGATAGGCCTGCGCCGCATAATGCGAATGGAGGATCAGGCCGAGGCATTTGCGGTGGCGCGCGGTCCGCCGGATAAGCGGCCGGGCCAGCGGCGCATCGTCGGGCCACGGGCGGTAATGATCGGCCGCGAACGGCAGCGGCGCGCGCTGCCCGACCCCGAGCATCGCCGGGATCCGCGAATAGACCAGGTCCGCCCGGGCCAAAGCGGGGTCGCGGGACACCTGGCGCAGCCACATCAGGCTCCGCGCCAGCGATTCGCCCGCCCAGCGGCTCGACCGCTGGACCAAGCGGAAATCGCCCTCGACGCCGAACCAGGCGCGCAGATCGTCCGCGCCCAGCGATGGATCGTCCCTGCCTTGCGGCATCAGCAGGGTCATTTCGACCCCGCGCCGCGCCAAGGCGGCGGCGGTGTTGACCGATTGCTCGCGGTCGGCCTTGCGGTCCGGCCGCGCCCACATCAGCGGATAGATTATCCGCACCCGCCGGCCCTGACTTCGTCGTAAATCTCCTCGAGCCGCCGCATCTGCCGGGCGAAGTCGAAGCGCGCCTCGGCCAGCGCCCGCGCCGCCGCGCCCATCCGGGCGCGCAGCTCGCGCGAATCGAGGATCGCGCCGAGCCGCACCGCCAGCGCCGCGGCGTCGTTCTCGGGCACGAGGAAGCCGGTCTCGCCCTCGGCGATCGCTTCCGGGATGCCTTCATGGTCGGTGCCGACCGCGGGCAGCGCGGAGGCGGCGGCCTCGACCAGCGCATTGGGCAGCCCCTCGGCGTCGCCGTCGCGGGCGGGGACGCTCGGCGCGGCGAGCACGGTCGCCCGGCGCATCCAGCCGGCGACGTCGCCCGGCGGCAGCCAGCCCAGGAAGCGCACCCGATCGCCCGCCGATTCTTCCAGCCCGGCGCGGAGCGGCCCGTCGCCGATCACGACCAAAGTCGCCGCAGGGCGCACGGTGCGCAGCTCGGCGAAGGCGCGCAGCAAGGTCGCCAGGCCCTTTTTCTCGACCAGCCGCCCGACGAACAGGATCGTATCCCGGCCGCCGGGCCCGGGGAAAAAGCGAGCGAGGTCCACGCCGTTATAATGGGTAAGCGTACGCTCCTCGGGATAGCCCCGTGCGATCGCCCGGCGCCGCAGTGCGTCGGAGACGGCGAGGAACAGGTCGCCGCGGCGCATCAGCCGGCGCTGGAACAAGGCATAGTTCATCCACGAGAGACGCCCCGACATCAGCAAAGCCGCACGCGAGCGGCTCAGATCGTAGCCGCGCAGGCTGGTCACCAGCGGCACGCCGAGCCGCGCCGCCAGCGGCAGCGCGCGCAAGCCGTCGGGGCCGAAATGGGCGTGGACGAGCACCGGAGCAAAGCCGCGCAGGCGCGCGGCGCCGGGCCGGAGCAGCACCCGCCCCGCCAGCTCGGGCGGCACATGGCCCTTGTCCTCGAAGCCGACCACCAGGGGCTGGTAGCGGACCAGCGCCGCCGCCTGGGCGCGCACGAAGGTTTCCGAGGCGTTGAAGACCGGCGAACGGAACACCGCGACGAGCGGCCGCTGGTCAAGATCGAATGGGGGTGGCAAGCGCTCCGCCATCGGGGATTAGTCATCGCGAATCGCGCCCGATACAAGGGGCGTGATGGACGAGGACGATAGAGCCGGTCGAACGATCGTGCGGGGCGCGCAGGCGACCGCTTTGGGCTTCCTCGCCCGCTTCTCCGCCCGGCTCCTCTTCCTGTTCGTCGCGGGGCGGCTCTACGGCGCCGGCCTGTTCGGCGCGTTCGTCCTCGCCGCGGCGATGGTCGAGCTCGGCGTCAGCCTCGGCAGCCTCGGCACCAAGAAGACGCTCTTTCCTCTGCTCGACCGGTACGCGGACCGGCACGCCGAACCGCTTGGGCGCTCGCTCTCCCACGTCCTGATCGACGCCGCCTTGCTGGTCACTTTGGCCTCGCTGGCGCTGGCGGGTGCGCTGATGCTCGCCGCTTTGCTGCTGCCCGCACGCCTGATCCCGCCCGATACCGCCACGGCGGTGTTGATCCTCGCGCCGATGATCGCCGGCCAGGCGCTGCTCGATCTGTTCCTCGCCGCCGCCCGCTGGCGGCAGAAGGTGCGCTACGAAGTGGTCAGCCGCTCGCTGATCGAACCCTATTTCCTCGCCTTGGGGGCGATCGCCGCTTTCTATGCGGGCTTGACCGATCACGGCCTGCTGATCGGCTATTGGTGCGGCACGCTCGCCGCTTTGGCCTATGCGATCTACGGCGCCGCGCGCACCTATGAGGGCTTCGGCCTCGCTCATTACCGGCCGAGCCGCGCGGTCTTTGCCGGCATCGCCCGCACGGCGGCGGCGAACAGCGCGACCGACTTCCTCAACGCGCTCTACATGCGCGTCGATCTCTATCTCGTCGGCATCCTGCTCGGCGAAGGCCCGACCGGCATTTACGGCATGGCCCGCCAGGTGACGACGCCGATCCGCCAGGTGCGCCAGAGCTTCGACGGCCTGCTCGTCCCCGCGGTTGCGAAGACGATCGGGGTGCGCGGCGCCGGCGGCGCCGGCGAGGCGCTCGCTTCCGCGACCCGGCTGGTCCTCGTCATCCAGCTGCCGATCCTGATCGCCTTGCTCGCGATAGGCGAGCGGCTGATGTCGTGGCTCGGGGCGGGCTTCGCGGCCGGCTATTGGCCGCTGCTGATCCTCGCCACGGCGGAGGTGCTCCAGTCCGCGCTCAGCATCGGCGATCTGATCTTCGTCTATCTGCGCCCGCGGATCGGCCTCTACCTCACCCTCGCCAGCATCGCGGTCGGCGTCACCGCCGCCTTGCTGCTGATCCCGCCGTTCGGCATCACCGGCGCCGCTTTCGCCCTGTTCGCGGCTTACGCGTTGCGCTCCATATTGCGCAGCCTCGTCCTTCATGCCTCGTTCGGCGTCGCCGTGCCGCGCGCCCATCTCGCCGGGCCGCTGGCTGCGACGACCGCGGCCGCCGCCGCCATTCTGGCGATACCGGACGACGGCCTCGGCCTCCTCGCCGGCCTCGCCGCCTACGGTGCGATCCTCGCTCTGTGGCTCCGGGCGACCCGGCAGAGCCTGTCGCTGACCGGCTTCGCCGCCGAAGGGCGCGCCTGATGGCCCGCTTGAATTCCGCGCCGGGCACGCCGACACTGGCCGCGAGGGGAGGCTTCTGAATGGCGATCGCCTGCGCCGCCGATTTCCGCCGCGAAGCGCAAGCACGCCTGCCGCGCTTCCTGTTCGATTATATCGACGGCGGCGCCTATGCCGAGATCACGTTGCGCCGCAACGTCGACGATCTCGCCGATATTGCGCTGCGCCAGCGCGTCCTCGTCGACGTCTCAACCATCGACCTCTCCACCCGATTGTTCGGCCGCGACCTCGCCATGCCAATCGCCTTGGGCCCGGTCGGCATGGCCGGCATGTATGCGCGCCGCGGCGAAGCGCAGGCGGCGCGCGCCGCCGCCGCCAGGGGCATCCCGCTCTGCCTCTCGAGCGTCTCGCTGTGCGATTTGCGCGAGGTCGCCGCGGCGGGCGCCGACCCGCTCTGGTTTCAGCTCTATGTGATCCGCGACCGCGCCTACATGGCCGAATTGCTGGCGGTGGCGAAGGAGGTGAAGTGCGGCGCCCTGGTCTTCACGGTCGACCTGCCCGTCCCGGGAGCGCGCTACCGCGACGTCCATTCGGGCCTGACCGATCCCAAGGGGCGCTGGCGTCGGCTGCGCGAGATAATCAGCCATCCGCGCTGGGCCTGGGACGTCGGCGTCAAGGGCAAGCCGCACAGCCTCGGCAATTTCGCCGGCGTGCTCGAAAAGACCAGCGGCCTCAACGACTATGTCGCCTGGATCGGCCGCAATTTCGATCCCTCGATCGCCTGGAAGGACATCGCCTGGATCCGCCAGCATTGGGACGGGCCGCTGATCGTCAAGGGCATTCTCGACCCCGAGGACGCGCGCGAGGCGGTCAAGCTCGGTGCCGAAGGGATCGTCGTCTCCAACCATGGCGGGCGGCAATTGGATGGCGTCCTTTCCACCGCTCGCGCGCTGCCGGGGATCGCCGACGCGGTGGGCGACGACCTCGTCATTCTCGCCGACGGCGGCATCCGCTCGGGCCTCGACGTGCTGCGCATGCTCGCGCTCGGCGCCAAAGGCGTCCTGCTCGGCCGCGCCTGGGCTTATGCGCTCGGCGCGCGTGGGGGAGCCGGGGTCGCGCAATTACTGGACATCTTCGAGGCAGAATTGCGGGTCGCGATGCAGCTCACCGGCGTCACTTCCATCGCCGGGGTCAATCGCGATATCCTCGCGCGATGAAGATCCTCTTCTTCGGCCGGCTCGGCGAGACGATCGGGCGGGAGATTCATGTCGATCTCCCGGCCGAGGGCTGCACGATCGCCGAGCTGCGCGCCCGCCTCGCCGAGGCTCATGGCGCGCTTGCCGCCGACACGGTGCGCGCCTGCATCGACCGGGAGATCGTGCCCGAAACGGCGCTTGTGCTCCCCGGCCACGAAGTCGCCTTCGTCCCTCCGCTGTCGGGCGGCTGAGATGGTCCGGCTCGAACCCGACGAGCTGCGTCCGGCCGAGGCGCTTGAGCGCTTCATCGCCTCCCTCGCCGGCGACGGCGCGGTGGTCAGCTTCGTCGGCCTCGCCCGCGCGACCGATGATTCCGGCAAGGCGGTGACCGGCCTGTTCCTCGATTGCTATCCGGGGATGACCGAGGCCTCATTGGACGCGATTGCCGCCGACGCCCACGCCCGCTTCCAGATCAGCGCGGTCGCGATCGTCCACCGCAGCGGCGCGGTCGCGCCCGGTGCGCCGATCGTGTTCGCGGCCGCCGCCGCGCCGCACCGCCGCGCCGCCTTCGAAGCGGCCGATTATCTGATGGACCGGCTGAAGACCGACGCCGCCTTCTGGAAGCGCGAGGACAAAGCCGGGGGCGCGGCCTGGGTCGAGCCCCGGCAAAGCGACCGCGCCGACCGCGCCCGCTGGAGCGATTGATGCCCGGGATCGACGAAAATCTCGCTTTCTTTCCGCTCAGGATCGCGATCCTGACGATATCGGACACGCGCACTGAGGAGACCGACACGTCGGGCAATCTGCTGGTCGAGCGGCTGACCGCGGCGGGCCACGCACTTGCCGGCCGCGCCACCGCGCCCGACGATATCGACGCGATCCGGCGGCAGGTCTCGGCCTGGGCGGCCGATCCGCAGATCGACCTGATCATCAGCACCGGGGGCACCGGCTTCGCGCCGCGCGACGTCACGCCCGAGGCGGTCAAGCCGCTGCTGACGCGCGAGATGGACGGCTTTGCGGTCGTCTTCCACCGCGCCAGCCAAGGCACGATCGGCGTCTCCACGCTGCAATCGCGGGCCTTTGCCGGCCAGATCGGCGACACGTTCATCTTTTGCCTGCCCGGCTCGACCGGCGCCTGCCGCGACGGCTGGGATCTGGTGCTCGGCCTCGAGCTCGACAGCCGCTACCGGCCGTGCTCGCTCGCCGGGCAGATCCCGCGCCTCAGGGACCAATGCCCATGACCGGGCTCAGCCATGTCGGCAAGGACGGCCGGGCGCGGATGGTCGATGTGTCGGACAAGGCGCCGACGCTGCGTATCGCCACCGCCGCCGGCCATTTGCGCTGCACGCCTGCGACGCTCGGCCAGGTCCGCGCCGGCACCACGCCCAAGGGCGCGGTGATCGACACCGCCGAGCTCGCCGGGACGATGGCGGCCAAGCGCACCGCCGACCTGATCCCGCTCTGCCACCCGCTCGCCCTCACCAAGGCCGCGGTGACGATCGCGATCGACGAGGCGCTGCCCGGCTTTCGCGTGGTGTCAGAAATCCGCACCCACGCCGCCACCGGCGTCGAGATGGAGGCGCTGACCGCGGTCTCGGTCGCCTGCCTGACCTTGTTCGACATGCTCAAGGCGATCGACCGGAAGATGGAGATCGGCGGCATCGCCGTGACCTCGAAGACCGGCGGCAAGTCGCCCGACTGGTGATCGGCTTCGACGAAGCGCTGGCCCTGGTCGCGGACGCGGCGAAGCCGCTCGGCCGTGAGACGGTTCCGATCGACCGCGCTGCCGGCCGCGTGCTGGCCGAGGCGGTGCGGGCGCTGGTCGATTCGCCCCCCTGCGACGTCTCGGCGATGGACGGCTATGCGGTGCGCGACGCCGACCTGCCGGGGCGCCTTGGCGTTGCCGGCCCGTCCCTCCCCGGGCGCCCCGCCCCCGCCCTCCCGCCCGGCCAGTGCGTGCGGATCTTCACCGGCGCGCCGGTGCCCGACGGGGCCGATCGCATCGTCATCCAGGAGGACGTCCGCCGCGAGGGCGACGTCGCCGCTTTCGAACCGCCCGGCTCCGCCCGCCACATCCGCGCGCGCGGGTCGGATTTCGCCAGGGGCGACATGCTGCTCGCGCCCGGCCGCCTGATCGATCCGCGCGCGCTCGTCGCCGCCGCCGCCGGCGATCTGGCCGAGCTCGAGGTCTGGCGCCGCCCGCGGCTGATCGTGCTCGGCACCGGCGACGAGCTGGCCGCGCCCGGCACGGCGCGGGCGACGCCCGGCGCCATCCCCGAAAGCGTCTCGCTCGGCGTCGCCGCGCTCGCCGCGCAATGGGGCGCGGAGGTGGTCGACCGCAAGCGCCTCGACGACGACCTCCCCGCTTTGGAGCGCGCCGCCGCCGAAGCGCTCGACGCGGCGGACGTCGTCGTCGTCACCGGCGGCGCGTCGGTCGGCGAGCGCGATTTCGCCAAGGCGATGTTCGCGCCCGCGGGGCTGGAGCTGCTCTTCTCGAAGGCGGCGATCAAGCCGGGCAAGCCGGTCTGGCTGGGGCGCGTCGGCGAGAAGCTGGTGATCGGCCTGCCCGGCAACCCGAGTTCGGCGATGGTCACCGCCCGGCTGCTGCTCGCCCCTTTGCTCGCCGGCCTCGGCGGCCGCGATGCGGGGCTGGACTGGCGGCGGGCACCGCTGGCCGAGGCGATCGGCCCCTGCGGCGAGCGTGAGACCTTCGTCCGCGCGGAATGGGATGGAGAAGCGGTTCGCGCCTTCGCCAACCAGGATTCGGGCGGGCAAAAGACGCTCGCCGACGCCGCCCTCCTGATCCGCCGCCGCGCCGGGGCCCCTGCCGCCCAGGCGGGCGACATGGTCGAAATCATCGACTTCTGAGCAGCGCCTCGGCCTGGGCCAAATCCGCCTCGTCGTTGATGTTGAAAAAGGGGTCGACCGGGTCCGCGTCCCAGACGACCGCCTTGTAGCCGACCGCTTCGGCGAAGCCGCGCAGCGAGCGGCGCCCGGTCGCCACATAGCCGGCAAGGCCCTCGATCGCCCGCGCCCGCCACAAGGCGCAGACTGGGTGGAGCCGGCCGCCGCTCATCGCGATCGTTGCGGTCTCCTTGCTTTGGAGGCGCTCCGGCAAGTCGTCCGGCAGGAACGGCATGTCGCAGGGGATGGTGAGCACGTCCCCACCGCCCGCCAGCGCCGCGGCGACCCCGCCGAGCGGCCCTTCGATCCCCGGCATATCGGTTTCCGCGGTCGCCACCAGCACGTCGTCCGACCAGCCCCACGCCCGCCGCAGCGCGCGATCGAGCAAGGTCTCGCCGCCGAGCAGCCGCAGCGGCTTGTGGCCGCCGATCCGCCGCCCCTCGCCGCCGGCCAGGACGACGATCCTCATGCGAACACCAGTTTGTAGCCGGCGACGACCAGGACGAGGCCGAGCGCCTGCAGCAACCGCTCGCGCGGCAGTTTCTCGACCCCGAGCCAGGTGCCGAGCAAGGCGCCCGCCGCCACCGCGGCGGCGAGGATCGGCAGCTCCGCCGGCAGCGCCCGGACCGATGCGACATTGCCGGCAAGGCCCGCCACCGAATTGAGGAGGATGAAGCCCGCCGCTACGCCCGACGTATGCCGCGGCCGTTCCCAGCCGAAGAGGATGATCAGCGGCGAGAGGAAGATGCCGCCGCCCGTTCCGGTCAGCCCGGCGAGCAGGCCGAGCCCGGCGCCGGCGGGAAGGGCGACGAAGAGCGAGGGCATATGCACCTCGCGATAGGCGAGCGCCTTCGGCTGCCAGAACAAGCGGATCGCCGCCGCCCAGAGCAGCACGCCGACCGACGGCCGGTAATATTCGGGCGGGAGGTGGATCGAACCGCCGATGAAGGCGGCGGGCATCGCCGTCACCGCGAAGGCGAGGAGCAGACGGTAATTGGTCTGGCCCCTGAGACCGTAGCGGAGTGCCCCCAATCCGGCGACGACCAGGTTCAGCGCCAGCGCGGTCGGCCGCATCGTCTCCGGCGCGACCGCGAACAGCGCCATGATCGCGAGATAGGCCGAAGCCCCGCCATGGCCGACCGAGGAATAAAGCGCCGCCGCGACCGCCATCAGCAAGGCGATCCAGAGCAAAGTCGATCCGTCCATCAGCCGCCGGTGACGCTCATATGCCGCGCCACCGCCGGCCGCGGCGCCCCGATCGCGAAATCGTGCCCTTTCGGCTTGCCCGCGATCAAGGCGTCGAGCGCGGCGTTCACCGCATCCGCGCCGCCCGCGCGCAGCAGGTCGCGCAGCTCGACCTTCTGGTCGTGGCCGAGGCAGCCATAGACGGTCCCCGTCGCCGCGATCCTTATGCGGTTGCACCCTGCACAGAAATTGCCGGTCAGCGGCGTGATCAGCCCCAGGCGTATTCCGTGGACCTCGTAATAGCGGGCCGGCCCGCCGGTGCGGTGAAGCGACGGGACCAGGGCGAAGCTTTGCTCGAGCCCGGTTTTGACCGCGTCGAGCGGCAGATAATGGCGGGTGCGGTCCTCCTCGACCTGGCCCATCGGCATCGTCTCGATCAAGGTCAGATCGTGCCCGCGGCCGATGCACCAGCGCAGCATCGCCTCGATCTCGTCCTCGTTGAGGCCCTTGAGCGCGACCATGTTGATCTTGATCTTGAGTCCCGCCGCCGCGGCCGCATCGATCCCGCCGAGCACGCGATCGAGCTGGCCGTGCCGGGTGATGTAGCGGAATCGCTCGGGATCGCGGCTGTCGAGGCTGACGTTCACCCGCCTGATCCCGGCTGCGTAAAGCGCATCGGCATGCAGTGCGAGCCGCGTCCCGTTGGTGGTCATCGTCAGCTCGTCGAGGCCGCCGCCGACCCGCCTGCCCAGCCGCGCGATCAGCTCGCCGACGCCGCGCCGCACCAACGGCTCGCCGCCGGTCAGCCGGATCCGCCGCACCCCGCGCGCGATCAACAAATCGGCAAGCGCCTCGATCTCCTCGAAGCTCAGCACCTCGCTGCGCGGCAGGAAGGTCATCTCTTCGGCCATGCAATAGCGGCAGCGCAGGTCGCAGCGGTCGGTGACCGACAGCCGCACATAGCTGATCCGCCGCCCGAAGGTATCGATCAGAGCGTTGGTCGCCGCGTCCATGGCGATGAAACTACGCCTCCACTGGCCGCCGGGGCAAGGGCGGGGGAGAGTATGGCGGAGAGGGAGGGATTCGAACCCTCGGAACGCTTGCGCGCTCAACGGTTTTCGAGACCGCCCCGATCGACCACTCCGGCACCTCTCCGCATGTGAGGCCTGCGCCCGGCAGGGCCGCTCGCCTGGTCGAATGAGCCGCGCGCTCTAGCCGAAGCCCGGCCCCTTGCCAAGCACGTCCCGCGCTTGCCTGCCCCGGCGAAGGCCGGGGTCGAAGGGGCTCGCTTGCGGGCGCCCGGGGCGCACCCTAAATAGGAAACCATGACCCAAGGCGAAAACCCGGCTCCGGCCTTCGCGACTGCCCGCTTCGGGATTGGCGAGGTGGTCCGCCACCGCTTGTTCGATTTCCGCGGCGTGATCTTCGACGTCGACCCGGTCTTCGCCAATTCGGAGGAATGGTACCAGGCGATCCCCGAGGAGATCCGCCCGGCCAAGGACCAGCCTTATTACCACCTCCTCGCCGAGAATGCGGAGAGCTCCTACATTGCCTATGTCAGCCAGCAGAATCTGCTGCCCGACCCCGACGGCGAGCCGGTCGACCATCCCGCCATTTCGGGGATGTTCGAGGATTTCGCCAAGGGCCGCTACCAGCTCAAGCGCGAGCGGCGGCACTAGGGGACAGTTACTCGTAACTGTCCCCAATTCGCGCTGTCCCCATTCCGCGCCTCCGGTTGACAGCCGCCCCCTCCCCCGGTAGCAGCCCTGCTTCCCGCGCGGGGCCCGCCTCGCGCGTCACTCGTTTCGACTTATTGGATGAGCCCATGTTCGCTATCGTGCGCACGGGCGGCAAGCAGTATCGCGTCGCCGCCGGAGACAAGATCGTGGTCGAGAAGCTCGCCGGCAATGCCGGCGACGCGGTCACCCTCGACGACGTCCTGTTCGCCGGCGACGGCGGCGAGGCGAAATCGACCGACGGCCTGACCGTCTCGGCCGAGATCGTCGCCCAGGCGAAGGCCGACAAGGTCACCGTCTTCAAGAAGAAGCGCCGCCACAATTACCGCCGCAAGCGCGGCCACCGCCAGCAGCTGACGATCCTCCGGATCACCGCGATCGGCGGCAAGAAAGCCGCATCGAAGAAGGAAGAGGCAGCCCCCGCCGCCGAGAAGCCCGCCAAGGCGGCCAAGCCTGTCCCGAGCAAGGTCGAGGGGCCGAAGCCCGAGGCTCCAGCCAAGGGCGGCGCGGAAGCGGCGCCCGAAGCGACGGCCGAGGCGCCCAAGAAGGCCGCCGCGACCAGGCCTGCCCCGAGCAAGGCCGAGGGGGCGGCGCCCGCGAAAAAGTCGACAAAGAAGCCCGCCGCTGATAAGGGCGCGTAAAGAGATTCAAGGCTAGAGAAGAACGATGGCACATAAGAAAGCAGGCGGCTCGTCGCGTAACGGCCGCGATTCACAATCCAAGCGCCTCGGCGTGAAAAAGTTCGGCGGCGAGAATGTCGTCGGCGGCAACATCATCGTGCGCCAGCGCGGCACCAAATATTATCCGGGCGCCAATGTCGGCATCGGCAAGGATCATACCCTGTTCGCGCTTACCGCCGGGCGCGTCGCGTTTCGCGACGGCAAGCTCGGCCGCAAGTTCGTCTGCGTCGAGATGCCGATTAGCGCGGACACATAGGAACAGCCGAGGACGGGCTGTTCCGGGAGGAGCGGCCCAGGGTTCTCAAGGCAGGACCAAGTGAGGGAGGGGTCGCACCCCCTCCCTTTTATTTTGTCTCCCTCACAACGACGTGTCGCCGGTCGGTAATCCTTCGGGGCCAGGGCCGGTGCGAGAGCGAGGAGCGAGACGATGTTCGCGAGAACCCAGAGACTGACGTTACGCCCCGGCTGGCCCGAGGACGCGCCCGCGCTCAGCCGAGCGATCGGCCACGAGCCGGTGGTGCGGATGCTGGCGCAGGCGCCGTGGCCCTATGCGCTGGGCGACGCCGAGCGCTTCCTCGCTCGGCCGCGCGGCCCGACAGAAGTCTTTCTGCTCATCCTGAGCCACGAAGGCGAGCGTCCGCACCTCGTCGGCGGCATCGGCGTCCAGCCCGAGGAGGGCGGCGGTCACGAGCTCGGCTACTGGCTGGCGCCCGACGCCTGGGGCCGCGGCTATGCGACCGAGGCCGGCCGGGCAATGGTCGGAATCGCGCGCCACGCGCTCGGGCTGAAGCGGCTCGTCTCGGGTCATTTCGTCGACAATCCGGCGTCGGGACGGGTGCTCGCCAAATTGGGCTTCCGGCCCACCGGCCATGTCGCCCACCGCTATAGCGCCGGCCGCGGGGGCGACGTCGATTGCCGCCTGTTCGAGCTCGATCTGGCCGCAGCACAGGCGGACGGCCCGTGCGCGATGGCGGCATAGGGACAGTCCCCAAACGGGGACAGTCCCGCGGCGGTGGCGAATGGGACTGTCCCCCGCGGCGGTCAGGCGTAGGCTTCGCTTTGCGCGAGCCTTTGCTCGGCCTTGGCGATCAGCCCCCTATCGTCCTCGTTCCAGGGGTGGAAGCCGGGCAGGAAGAAAGCCAGCCAGGCGCCCAATATCTTGCGCAGCATGCCGGGCCGCACCCAGGCGAACCACAGCATCCGTGCCCAGGCGCGCGGCCCGGTAATCCCGTCCTGGGCGAGCAATTGGATCGTCCCCCAGCTGCGGTCGACGACGAAGTTGCGGGTGACGAACAGCATCACCCTGGCCTTGATCTTCCAGCGCCGCCAGCGCGTCAGGCCGCGGGTCGCGTGCAGCCAGGTGTCGTAGGCGACCGCCTTGTGCTCGATCTCCTCGATCGCGTGCCAGCGCCACAAAGCGGCGCTTTCGGAATCGGCCAAATCGAGGTGGCGCGGATTGCCGAGCAATTGGTGGGCGAGGATCGCGGTGAAGTGTTCGAGGCACATCGTCGCCGCGAGGTTGACGATCGGCGGCCGCGCGCGGGTGATCGACAGCCGCCATTCGACCCGCGCCTCGAGCGCCGACAGATCGTAGCCGGACTCGAGCGCGCGCTTGTTGAACTGGACATGCTCGCGGCTGTGCATCACCTCTTGCGTCACGAACGCCTTGATCTCTTCGGCGAGCCTGGGCGGCGTCCCCTCGCGGAACAGGCGCACGCTCTCGACGAAGAACGCCTCGCCCTTGGGAAAGGTGGCCGACAGCGCGTTGTAGAAAGCGGTGGCGACCGGATCGCCGCCCATCCACCAGCGCGCCTGGGCCATGCCGCGGCCGAACCGCCGGTCGCGCGGGGTGATCGTCAAGTCTTCGGGTGTACGCGCGCGCGCCATGCTGTATCTCCTTGGCGTCACGAATAGTAGATACTTACACGCATGTCAATAACTCGCGAGCGCCTGACCCCCGAGCTGAGTCGCGCCGCCGCATTGGAGGCGGCGCGCACCCTGCTGATCAATGAGGGGCCGCAGGCGGTGACGCTGAAGGCGGTGGCGGCGAAGGTCGGCAAGACCCACGCCAATCTGCTCCACCATTTCGGCTCGGCGGCGGGGCTGCAGGCGGCGCTGGCCGAGCTGATCAGCGCCCGCGTCTGCGCCGGGATCGAGGAGGCGGTGCGGCGCGCCCGCGCCCATCAGACCGACCCGATCGAGATCGTCGACCGCACCTTCGACGCCTTCGGCCGCGAGGGCGCCGGCGCGCTCGCCGCCTGGATGATCCTCTCGGGAAATCGCGATGCGCTCGATCCGGTGCTCGACGCCATCCACCAGCTCGTCGACCATCTGCGCGACGGCCATGAGGACCGCCCGGTCAAGGAGACGACCTTGTGGATCGTGCTGATCGCGATGGGCGATTCGCTGCTCGGCGCGGAAATGGCGCAATCGCTCGGCCTCAGCCGCGGCAAGGCGCGCGAGATCGTTCGCGGCCTGCTGCTCGCGACGACCCGGCTTGGAGAAGGAGGAGAGAAATGATCACCGGCGCGCATGCGATGATCTTCAGCAAGGATCCGGAAGCCGACCGCATTTTCCTGAAGGACGTGCTCGAAATCCCGTGCATCGATTCGGGCGGGGGCTGGCTGATCTTCAAATTGCCGCCGGCCGAATTGGGCGTGCACGGCGGCGACAACGACTTCCACCAGCTTTATTTCATCTGCGACGACGTCGACGCGTTCGTCGCCGCCATGACCGGCAGGGGCGTGACCTGCGGCGCGGTCGAAGCGGAAGCCTGGGGCCGCATCACCTACGTGCCGCTGCCCGGCGGCGGCAGGCTCGGCGTCTACGAGGCTAGGCACGCGCGGCCCTGACATTGCCCCTCTCTGGAAGGGCGGGGCCTAATCCCCTACATGCCCGGCCATGCACTTCCTCGACCAAGCCAAGATCTTCATTCGCTCGGGCGCCGGCGGGCCGGGCGCGGTCGGCTTCCGGCGCGAGAAATATATCGAATATGGCGGGCCCGACGGCGGCGACGGCGGCAAGGGCGGCGACATCGTCTTCGAGGCGGTCGATGGCCTCAACACGTTGATCGACTTCCGCTACACCCAGCATTTCAAGGCGCCGCGCGGCACCGGCGGCGCGGGCCAGAACAGGACCGGCGCCGGCGGCGAGGATCTGGTCGTCAAGGTCCCGGTCGGCACCCAGATCCTCTCCGACGATAAGGAGCAGGTGCTGGCGGACTTCACCGAAATCGGCCAGCGGATCGTCCTCCTGAAGGGGGGCGACGGCGGCCGCGGCAATGCCAGCTACAAGAGCTCGACCAACCGCGCCCCGCGCCAGCATGGGCAGGGCTGGCCGGGCGAGGAGCTGTGGGTCTGGCTCAGGCTCAAGCTGATCGCCGACGTCGGCCTCGTCGGCCTGCCCAATGCCGGCAAATCGACCTTTTTGAACGCGGTCTCCAACGCCAAGGCCAAGGTCGGCGACTATCCGTTCACCACCCTCCACCCCAAATTGGGCGTGGTCCGCCACAAGGGCGTCGACTTCGTCCTCGCCGACATTCCCGGCCTGATCGAGGGCGCCGCGGAAGGCGCCGGCGTCGGCGACCGCTTCCTCGGCCATGTCGAGCGCACCCGCATCCTGCTCCACCTGGTCGACGCCAATGTCGAAGACGTCGCCGCCGCCTACCGCACGGTGCGGGGCGAGCTCGACGCTTATGGCGCGGGCCTCGAGCACAAGATCGAATTGATCGCGCTCAACAAGTGCGACCTGATCGACGACGAGCTGGCCGCGGCGCTGGCGGCCGAGCTCGGCGCCGTCGCGGACGCCCCGGTTTTCGCCGTCTCGGGGGCGACCGGCGCCGGCGTCGACGCGGTGCTCGACGCTCTGGTCGAGCGGCTCGGCGGGGCGAAGGCAGCGGTCGGGACCGAGGCCGAGCCCGACTGGTCGCCTTTATGAGAAAGCCGCCATACAAAACCCCGCTCGTCCCGAGCGAAGTCGAGGGACCCAGCCGAGCGAAGCCGAGGCCATTTTTCTCGGCTCCGCTCGAAGGGGTGTCTCGACTTCGCTCGACACGAGCGGAAGAGGTCGGCTCATCATGACCAGGCCGGGCTCTCCCCCAACCCTCGCCGTCACCGGCGGTACCGGCTTCGTCGGCACCCATTTGCTGCGCGCCGCGCGCGAGGCGGGCTACGAGGTCCGCGCCTTGACCCGCGGCTGGCGCCCGCCCGAGCCGGGCGTGACCTGGATCGAGGGCGCGCTCGACCGTCCCGACGCGCTCGCTTCGCTCTGCGCGGGCGCCGACGCGATCGTCCACATCGCCGGCCTGATCAACGCCGCCGGCCGCGCCGGCTTCGAGGCGGTCAATGTCGGCGGCACCGCGGCGATGGTCGACGCCGCGCGCGGCGCCGGCATGCGCCGCTTCATCCACATCTCGTCGCTCGCCGCGCGCGAGCCGGAGCTCAGCGATTACGGCTGGTCCAAGGCGAAGGCCGAGCGGCTGGTCGCCGCCTCCGGCCTCGACTGGACGATCCTGCGCCCGCCGGCCATCTATGGCCCGGGCGACCGCGAGACGTTCGAATTGTTCAAGATGGCCCGCCGCGGCCTCGCCTTGCTGCCGCCCAAGGGCCGCTTCTCGGTGCTCCACGTCGCCGATTTGTGCCGGCTGATCCTCGCCATTGTCGAGCGGCCCGAGACGCTGCTCGCCACCTACGAGCCCGACGACGGCCGCCCCGAGGGCTGGGACCACCGCCATTTCGCCCGCACCCTGAGCCGGGTGTTCGGCAAGCGCGCCGCCACCCTCGCCATGCCCAAGATGCTGGTCAAGGGCGCCGCCCGGCTCGACCGGCTCGTCCGCCGCTCGAGGGCGCGCCTGACCCCGGACCGCGCCCGCTATTACTGCCACCCCGACTGGGTCGCCGCCGCCGAGGCGCGCCCGCCCGCCGCGCTCTGGACCCCCATTGTCCGCACCGCCACCGGCCTCAAGCAGACCGCCGACTGGTATCGCGCCCAAGGCTGGCTCCGCTAGAAAGGGACAGTCCCCATTTACCAGATAGGAAAATGGGGACTATCCCTAATTAGAACGGTCAGATCAGATAGAGTGCCACATAAGCCGCGCAGCTCGCCACCAGGCCGGCGAGGAAGATGCCGTAGGCGTAGCGGAGCAGCCGGTATTTCTTGTTCTGCAGCACCGTCCCCGCCTGGTGGATATCGCGCGCCATCGTCCGGTAGATGCTGTCCTCGGTCGCAAGCCGGGCGGTCACCGCGTCGATGAACTCCTCCTCCCCCATCCGGCTGAACACGCCGAAGAACAGGATGTTGGCCTCGCCCGCGCCGTTGCGGCCGCGGGTCATCGGCAGCACCGCCAGCACCGCGAAGATCGCCGAGAAGAAGGCCGCGCCGCCCAGGATCAGCAGCGGAACCGGCGCCGCGCCGGCGCGCGCCTGGCCGATCGTGATGGTGAAGATGACGAACGTCGCGCCCATCAGGATGCTGGCCTTGGCGTCGGCCATCGCCGAGAGCTGGATTTGGGCGAGCTGGGCGGTGCGCATCATGTGCGCGGCGTTGACCGGGTAGATCGGCGATTTGGGCGTCTTGTCGTCGGCCACCGTCAACCTCCCTTCCGTCCCGAACCTTCATCGCACGCGCGTCATCGGCTTGCCAAGCGCCGGCCTTGTTCCGGCCCTATTCGCTTGGCACTTGGTTCGCCCGAACCTAAAGGGCAGGCATGACCGACAGAGACGAGACCTTCGACAAGGTCGCCAGGCTGATCGCGCCGTTCAACAAGAAGGGCGTCGCATTGGCCGAGGCCACGACCTTTGCCGGCGATCTCGAATGGGACAGCCTCGTGGTGATGGACTTCGTCGCCAACGTCGAGGACGAGTTCGACATATTGATCACGATGAACATGCAGGCCGAGATCGAGAGCGTCGGCCAGCTCGTCGACGCGATCGAAAGCCTGAGGACCGAGGGATGAAATGGTCGTCCCGGCTGTCGCGCAGCCTCGTCTGCGGCGCCTTGCTGTGCTCGGGCTGGATGGCTCAGGCCCAGCCTGCCGTCCCGCCGGCAGCCGCTGCCGAGGGCGAAGACCATGCGCGCCCGACGCTCCGGTTCAGCGCGGTCCAGAACTTCATCGATGCGATCGGCATCGAGGAGGAAGCGGCGCGGATCGTCGATATGTTCTGGCAGCCCGCGATCGAGGCTCTCGTCGCGAGCAACCCGGACCGAGCGGCGCAGGCACGGGCCTTCGCCGCCGAGCAGCGGCGCGCGGAGCTCTCGCTTTATCCGCCCCTCGTCGCCTTGATGATCGACAATCGGGCGGTCGAGCTACTGAACCCGGACGTCGCGCGGCAGCAGACGGCGCTGGAGGAAGAGATGAACCGGGAATATGCGCGCGGCGGGAGGCTGCCGCCGGCGCGCGAGCAGGCGTTCGCCCTGCGCGCGATGCAGCTTCGGTCGGAGCCCTCGGCGCGCGCGAACGCCGAGCTCGAGGCGGTCGCGCGGCTGGCCCGCTCTCCCGACGGGATCGCATTGCGCGCGCTCAATCGCAGCGGGCTTTTCTGGTGCGTCGGCCCGGCTGCGGCCGCGCGTTCAGCCGAGGCCCGTCCCGAATGTGCCCGGATCGCGCAGTCTCCGGTTCTGCGGCGGCTTCGAACCGACCGTTTCGGCGAGAAGCTGATCCTGATGAGCGCCAGCGCAAACGGACAATTGGTGGCGATGGTCCAGATGGGGCACGATCCCGGGATCTCGCTTCATCTGCTGCTGCCTCCCGAACGCGTCCGCGCCGCGGGGCTCAATGTCCCGCCCGACATTTCGCTTGACGAGCTGACCGCAAGCAGCCGCTCGACAGGCCGGCCGCAAGGATGAGGTATTGATGACCGAAGCTGTCCGGACCGCCATGAGCCTGGCGGGCGAAACGCCGCCCGCGCCCGACCTCTTCTCCAAATTCGACGCGGTCATCGCCGAACGCGACGCCTTGCTCGAGACGGGGGTCAATCCGTTCGGCCTCGTCATGGAAAAGGTGCTCTCGCCGACCCGCGCGATCTGCAACGGCAGGGAGACGATCCTCCTAGGCACCTACAATTATATGGGGATGACCTTCGATCCAGACGTCATCGCCGCCGGCAAGCAGGCCCTGGACGAGTTCGGCTCGGGCACGACCGGCAGCCGCGTGCTCAACGGCACCTATGTCGGCCACAAGGCCTGCGAGGAGGCGCTGAAGGATTTCTACGCGATGGACCACGCCATGGTCTTCTCGACCGGTTACCAGGCCAATCTCGGCGTGATCTCCACCTTGGCGGGCAAGGACGATTACATCATCCTCGACATCGACAGCCACGCCTCGATCTACGACGGCTGCGCGATGGGCAACGCCCAGATCGTCCCGTTCCGCCACAACGACGTCGCTGCGCTCGAAAAGCGCCTCGCCCGCGTGCCGGAAGGCGCCGGCAAGCTGGTCGTGCTCGAGGGCGTCTATTCGATGCTCGGCGACATCGCGCCGCTGAAGGAGATGGTCGCCGTTTCGAAGGCCGCCGGGGCGATGGTGCTGGTCGACGAGGCCCATTCGATGGGCTTCATCGGCGCCAACGGGCGCGGCGTCGCGGAGGAACAGGGCGTGCTCGATGACGTCGATTTCGTCATCGGCACCTTCTCCAAGAGCGTCGGCACGGTCGGCGGCTTCTGCGTCTCCAACCATCCCAAGTTCGAGATCCTCCGCCTGGTCTGCCGCCCCTACGTGTTCACCGCCTCGCTGCCGCCGAGCGTCGTCGCCACCGCCGCCACCTCGATCCGCAAGCTGATGCACGGCCAGGACAAGCGCGCCCACCTCTGGGCGAATTCGCAGCGGCTCCACGCCGGCCTGAAGCGGCTCGGCTTCACCCTCGGCACCGACGAGCCGCAATCGGCGATCATCGCGGTGATCATGCCCGACCTCGAAAAGGGCGCCGCGATGTGGGAAGCGCTGCTCGAGCAAGGCCTCTACGTCAACCTCGCGCGCCCCCCGGCAACCCCGGCCGGTATGACCCTGCTGCGCTGCTCGCTCTGCGCCGAGCATAGCGAGGCGGAGGTCGGGCAGATCCTCCAGATGTTCGAACGCGCCGGCAAGGCGACGGGCGTGATCCAATAACCGTCATTCCAGCGAACGGTCTCGGCACAATTCATCCCTAACTGCGGCGAACCGAGCCGTGGCGCGGGGCAAATCCCCCCGCCCCCGCTTCCCAAGCCCCGCCCCGATGCCGTAAATTCCGCATATGGTGGAGGTGGCAACGGAGATCGGGGCCGGGGAGAATAATGGCGCGTCGCGGCGGGCCGTGCTGGTCAGCGCGCTGGCGCTGGCGCTGACCTTGGCGCTGATCGCCTTGATCCTGATGATCACCGCCTCGAACCGCGCCCGCGACGAGGCGATCGGCTGGGAGCGGCGCAGCTCCGAGATCGTCCTTTTGACCCGCAATATCGACGCCGCCATCGCCCGCTCCGAGGCGGCATTGGGCCGCTACGTGCTCAACGAGCTGCCGACCACGGGCACCGCTTATTACAACGAATGGCGCTCGGCCGGCTGGCAGATCGGCCAGCTCGAGCGGATGACCCGCGACGACCCGGGCCAGGCGCGCAACGCCCACGGCTTGCGCGCGCTCTACGACCGCCGCGGCGCCGAGCTCGCGCCGGCCGCCACCGCCGCGCAGGGCGGCCGGGGGACGGGCGGGATCAGCCTGCTCTTCCAGGCCTCCTCCTCGCCGACGCTGCAGGCGCTGCGCACCAAGCTCGAGGAGATCGCGCGGACCGAGCGCGCCAATCTCGACCAGCGCATGGCCGAAACCCAGGGCCTCGTCACCCGCGCCGACACCTATACCGACTGGCTCGGCTGGCTTGCCATCCTCGTCGGCCTCGCCGCTCTGGGCCTCGCCTTGCTCGCTTGGCGCGCGTTCACCGAAGGGGTGGCGGCGCGCCGCGAGGCCGAGGCGCAGGCGTGGCGGGCGATGGACCTCGAAGAGGCGGTGCAGACCCGCACCCGCGAGCTCTCCGACGCCAACGAGGCGCTGCGCGCCGAGGCGGCCGAGCGCGCCGCCGCCGAGGCGCAATTGCGCCAGGTCCAGAAGATGGAGGCGGTCGGCCAGCTGACCGGCGGCATCGCCCACGATTTCAACAATATGCTCGCCGTCGTCGTCGGCGGCCTCGATCTTGCCCGGCGCAAGCTGCACGGCTCGCGCCGCGAGGTCGAATTCCACCTCGACAATGCGATGGAGGGCGCGACCCGCGCCGCCGCGCTGACCCGCCGCCTGCTCGCCTTCGCCCGCGCCGAGCCTTTGCTGCCCGACGCGGTGGCGCCGGCCGAGCTGGTCGAGAACATGCTCGAACTGGTCGACCGGGCGATCGGCGAGCGGATCACGGTCCACACCCGCTTCGCCGGCCAGCCCTGGCACGTCTGGGCCGACCCGACCCAGCTCGAAAATGCCGTGCTCAACCTCGCGGTCAACGCCCGCGACGCGATGGAAGGGGCCGGCGACCTCAGCCTCCAGGTCGACAATGTCACCCTCGCCGAGGCCGAGATTCTCAACCTGCCGGCGGGCGACTATGTCCGCATCCGCGTCGCCGACACCGGCCGCGGCATCCACCCCGAGCATCTCGACCGGGTGTTCGAGCCTTTCTTCACCACCAAGTCGGTCGGCAAGGGCACCGGCCTCGGCCTCAGCCAGATCTTCGCCTTCGCCCGCCAGTCGGGCGGCGACGTCGCGCTCGAATCCGAGCTTGGCCGCGGCACCAGCGTCGCCCTCTACCTGCCCCGCTCGACCGCGGCGGCCGAGCGCGCCGCCGCCCGCCCGCCGCAATCGGCCGCGCGCCGGGCCGATCCGCCGCTCGCTTATCCCGGCGCCGCGATCCTGGTCGTCGAGGACGATCCGCGCGTCAGCCGCTCGACCGTCGCCGCGCTCGAGGAATTGGGCTACCGTCCGCACGCCTGCGCCAGCGGCCGCGAGGCGCTCGACCTGCTCGCCCGCGACCCCGACATCGAGCTCGTCGTCAGCGACGTGATGATGCCCGAAATGACCGGCACCGAGCTCGCCGCCGAGGTGGCGCGGCTCTACCCCGAAATCGCCCTGATGTTCGTCACCGGCTATGTCGGCGAGGCCGGCGACGCCGAGGATCTGGCCGGCCGGGCGGTGCTGAGGAAGCCGTTCACGGTCAACGCGCTCGCCTCCGCGGTCGCCGCCGCGCTTGCGGCGCGGCTCAGCGGATCGCGCCGCGCCGCAACAGACGAGGCAGCAGAGTGAGCGCGCCCAATATCGGCCAGCGCCGCTGCCATGGCTTGACCTCGATCCCGGTCCCGGCGTGGCGGTTGATCTTCCAGGCGAGATAGTCGACGCCGCCGGCATAAGTGGTGGTCGCCTTGAGAAGTCGAAGCACCGTCGCCCTTTTCCCGCGCCGCTGGGCATGTCGCCACGCTTGCTCCGAAGCCAGGCGTTGGAGCTCGCTGCCGCCCCGAGCGCTTGTCACCCGCACCGCTTGGGCGAAGCGGCGGTAGCGCTCCGCGTCGGCATCGACGATCGCCGCGGGCCGTGATTCCCGTTCCGCTCTCAATTCGGCGCCATAAGTGAAGGTGAAGCCCTTGCGCCAGATGGCGAGCGGGTCGGAAGCATCCTCATCGGTCATGCTGGGCCGAGTCAGCTCCAATAGGGTCGGCGCGGCGCGCGAGACGGCGTCGACGGCCATGTTGCGGGCACCCCGGTCGGCCGCCCAGACCAGTCGCGACGGCTGCGCGAAACGTGCAAAGACGGAAGCCGTCCGCGCCCCCGGGCCGCATTCCCGGCGGAAATGGTCCTCGCTCAGCACCGCATATTTGGCGGCCAGCCCGTCATGCGCGAACGGGAAGACGTTGGGCGGAACCAGCGCGTTGGCGAGCGCGAACCAGCCGCGCCCGTAAGCCGCGCGATAATCGGAAACGATCAGGTAGAAATCGAGCATCAGCCCGTCGAGCACCCGCTCCCGCAGGCACGACCCGTAGAACAAGACCGCCCGCGCCGCGCCCGAATATTCGTCCGCGATCGCCGCCGCCATAGCCGCGACGCGCGGATCTACCGGCTCGCCAAGCTCGGCGGCGACGAGGTCGTGGAGGCGTTCGGTCATGAATCGTCATTCCAGCGAAATGAATGGGCGTCCCGTCCCCGGACGGGACTGTGGGTCCCATTCATGGAATCTCTTTGCCTTTATCCGGCGTCGGAAAGGAAGCGAGATTCCGGCGTACGCCGGAATGACGATTAGAGCAGCGGCACCTGCGCCCCTAGCCCCCGCGCCGCCTCACTTCCCCTTCTTGGGCTCCGGCGGCAGCGGCGGCGAGACCGGGCAGCCGCGATGCGCCGCCGAGACCTCGTAGACCTTCTGCCGCAGGCGGTTGATTCCGCCGAGCGGGCGGTGCGCCCGAAGTCCGTGCCACGGGGTGTAGAACAAGGTCTCGCAAAACTTCTGCCGCTCCGGCGTGGCAATGTCCTGTTGCGGGATCGTGATCCGAGCGACCGTGACGAACGGGAATTCCTTCTCGTCCCACAAGGTGCACATGTCCTCCATGTCGGTGTCGATCTTGCCGGCGAGGCTTTCGGCGCTGCGCACCTGGAGCTGGAAATCGAAGCAGATTTCCTTGCCGTCCGCGGCGGCGATGCGCTTGCGCATCGCGGCCCGCAGATAATCCGGGTCGGCGACCGCCGTGCCGGGATCTCCCGCCATCGGGTTGACCGGATTGGCGGAGAATTTCATCACCCGCCCCTTGCCGAACAGGAACGGCGCGGCGCTGAAATAGCGGTTGTCGAACGGGCTCATCGGCGCCGGCTGGAAGGCCGGCTTCAGCAAGCCCTTGATCGTCGCGATGATGCCCCGCGACCTGGCGGCGCGCGCCTTGACCGCCGGATCCTTGCTCTGCAGCCGCGCGAAGAAATCGCCCCCGCGGCTGTCGTCGTCGCGGATCGCGATGCTCAGCGCCTCGTAATCCTCGACATTGGCGAAGGCGAAAACCGGTTGGTTGATCATAAGGAAGTCCTGCGAATGCTCGCCGTCGTTGGGCAGCAGCCGTTCGCCGGACACATCGTAGAGCTTGATCGCCATGCCGCGGCTGCCGTGCGCCCTGAATTGCGGCGTGCCCGCGGGCGCGCCCGGCACGTCCTCCAGAGGCGTGTCTGCCGTCACCAGCGGCGCCGCGTTCGAGTAGCGGATCGCGGCGCGATATGTGACGCCGGGGCTGAACGCGCCGACGCGAAGCGAAGCCGGCAGCTTCGGCGAGACGGCGAACAGCGCCTCGACGCAGCCATGGTCTTTGGGGTGGACCCCGCGCAGCGAGGGCTGGTTCTTCGCGGTGTAGCGCCGGTCGAGCTGATGCTTGGTCAGCGCCGCGACATTATCGATCCGCGCCTTCTCGCCCGACGGGGCATGCTCGAACTCGGTATCCGTCCCTGAAGGTGAATTCGCCATGCCCGAACCTCCCCGCTTGTCGCCGCCGCGGCGCGATGCCGCCATTATTGCCCGAGTCGCAATATGGCACGTAAGGGTCGGCTGGACAACGATTGCGCGACGGCCCTTTTAGTCTGCGTTTCGGCGGCAGGATTGGCCGCCGGCCGCGCCGGCCTTTTCGTCGTCCACGCGCGGCGGCCGCTTACAGCCGCTGTTCGCCCGCTTGTTTCCAGCCGGCCCGGCCTCTGGCAAGCTGCCCGGTGCGGAGGTCATCGGATGAAGAAGCTGCTGTCGGTCGCCCTTTTCGTCCTCGCGTCGTGCGGCGAGGCGTCCGCGCCGCCCGCCCCGCCCGCGCCCCGGCCGGCGCAGGCGCGCGTGCCGCCGACCGACACCGAGATCGAAATGGCCTGCAACCAGGGCTGAATATCGCGTCACCGAGGAGATGAGGAAGCAGCTCGGCCGGGAGGATTATGTCGACCCCACCTTCGAGCGGATCGCGGCGCGCCGTTCGTCCTGCACGCTCACCGCGCCGTCCGAGGCGGCTTGCGCGTTCGAGGTCGCCCGCGAGCCGACGCTCTACGAAGTCCCGCGCCCCCGGCTCGACTGGATCCCGCGCCGCGGCCGCTTCCGCTTCGTGCGGCGGCTCGGCGGCCCGGTCTGGCATACCGAGATGAGCGAATGCGGCACCGAGCGCCCGCAGCGCCCCGCCGCCGGGTAAAAGCGGGTTAGGCCGCCAACCGCCTGCGTTAATCCGTCACGCCGCCTTCAGCGCCACCAGCGGCACGCCGAGCGTTTCCAGCGTCGACAGATCGAGCTTGCTCGCGCCGTCTATGTCGAGGCCGACGATCGTTCCATCCGCGCCGAAATCGGTGTTGACCCCCGACGCGACCTCCCGCGTTTCGGCGCCGGGGCCGGCCTTCAGCTCGATATAGAGGCTGTCGGTCTCGGGATAATAATGCAGCTTCATCACGGCTCCTTGGGGAAGTTGCGGTCGAAGAAAGCGTTGTGCACCGTCTCACCGTCCTCCAGCGTCACCACCCTTAGCACATGTGGCTCTGGTTCGCTCGGCAAAGTGATTTCGGTCCAGAAGCGGATCCGGCCGTCTGGCTGGACTGCGCTGCGGATCGGCGCCGTAATCGCGGCCTCGCACCAGGTTCGCTCGATATAGGGCAGGTCCGCTCGATCTAGGGCCGTTTCCGCAGCACCTACTCTTCGAAGTAGCGCGTGGTCTTCATGGCACCGCGACGCTACCGGACGCGCGCCCAAACAAAAAGGGTCGCCATGTTGGCTCTCCTGGCGCGGACCGGGATTGCAGCTTGATCCGAAGCCTAGGCCGCCAGCCGCAAAAACGGCACCGGCGCGGTTGGGCGCAGGACGATCGGGCGGTCGTCATTGGCCTCGAACATCTCGCCGTCGAGGATGACGTTCGAGCGGTGGCCGTGGATCCTGATCTCGTCGCCGCGCGAGAAGTGGACGCCGCGCAGCCGGTCGCGCCCGAGCCGGCCGCGGACCGCGGAGAGCAGCGTGCCCAGGATCGCGAACAAACTGCGCTCGATCACCAGCAGCTGCATCGCTCCCGGGCGCTGGCCCGGGCCGCCCATCGAGCCGTTGAGCAGCAGCCGCTCGAGCGTGGTCACCATGATCAAGGCGAACTTGCCCTGCATCTCGCCGCTCCTGGTGACCGTGACCCTGAGCGGCGTCCATTTGGCCGGCAGCAGCCGCGAGCGGCGCCCGACCAGCACCGACGCCAGCCCGAGCAGGAAGGTCAGCCCGTGCGCCGCCCAATTGGGCAGGCCGAGCGGATAGATTTTGTGGCGGCAATAAAGGATCATGTCGGCGAGCCCGGCACCGCCGAGGAACATGCCGAGCACGGGCGCGCCGCCGTCCGCGCGGCCGCCGCCGGTCAGCTCGATCAGCTCGCGCGAGACGATATGCGGCACCAGGTCGGTGCGCGCCAGATCGAGCACCCGCGCGAGCGCTTCGATCGGGTCGCCGACCGCGCCGAGATCGTAGGCGATCAGATTGGTCTTACCGTTCGGCAGCACCGCCACCGGCGGCGGCGAAGCGCCGAAATGGCCGCCATGGTAAAGCTCGGTCAGCGCCGCCTGCACCGTCCCGTCGCCCCCGTTGATGACCAGTACGCGCGGCCGCACCCGGGCGATCGTGCGCAGCGCCTCGGCGATCTGGCCGACCGATTCGACCTCGTAATGGAAGATGTCGCTATGGCCCTCGCAAAAGGCGCGCACCTGCGGCAGCAACGACTGGTTGCCGGTCGACTTGGGATTGGACAGGAGCGCGATCGAGGTCATCCGTTCACCGGCCGGATCGACAGGCCGAAGCGATAGTTCAGGACGACGTTCACGCCGAGCACGTCCTGGCCGACATTGACCGCGACCTCGCCGAAGCGCGGCCGCAAATGCATCAGCGACAAACGCGGGTTGCGGGTGAAGCCGCCGCCGTCGCTCCAGTCGCCGCGGGCATTGTCGCCGTCGACGTCGTGGCGGACCGCGATCGCATATTGGCCGGCGCGCGGCACGGCGATGCAGACCCGTATCGGCCCGGCGGCGGTCACCGGCACGTTGACCTTGCGCAGCGTCTGGCCGCGGTCGAGGAAGGTCGACGGATTGTTGTAGAGCGCGACGCGGATATTGCCGCTGCGCCGCGACAGGCCGACGACGTTGACGAGGATCGAGGGCTGGCGGGCGCGGCAGACCGCGGCGTCGCCGCCGAGCTGCGCCTGCGCGCCCGCCGGCACGACGCCGAGCGCCAGCGCCGCCAACCCCGCTCTTGCCAGAAACTTCAACACCATGACTCGCTTACTCCTGGGTACTGGTGCCGGCCCGCGCGCGGGTTCGGCCGGTTATGCCAATCCCCCTTGCGTGCCATGTCGTGCAGGCATGCGGCCAAAATGTGGTCATGGAGCGTCGAAAGGTTGGAAAATGGGCCAGGGAGCGGCCCGCGCCGATCAAGCCGGCGAATCCGCCAGGTTGCTTTGCCCCACCTGCCTCCCCTCCGCTTCCGCGCGACGCCCCGCTTCCGGATAGCACGGGTCGCCGGGGCCGGCGACGCGAGGGCGTCGGATTCAGCAGCGCTTCATCGCGCGACGCGCTATGGGCTCCCGATGAAAAAACGATTCCTTCTCGCCGCCCTCCTCCTCGCCGCCTGCGGGCAATCCTCGGCGGACCAAGCCGAGGCGCAGCGGCCGCGGCCGGCCCGCACCGAGACCGCCTTGTTCGCCGGCGGCTGCTTCTGGTCGGCGGAGAGCGATATCGAGCATGTGCCGGGCGTCGTCGAGGCGGTGTCGGGCTTCGCCGGCGGACGCCTCGCCAATCCGACCTACGAGCAGGTGACGAGCGGGCGGACCGGCCATCTCGAGGCGGTGCGGGTGACGTTCGATCCGGCGCGCATCTCCTACGGCCAGCTGGCAGCGCGCTTCCTGAGGACGATCGACCCGACCGACCCCGGCGGCCAGTTCTGCGACCGCGGCGCGAACTACCGGACCGCGATCTTCGCGCTCAATCCGGCCCAGCGCCGGGCGGCCGAGGCGGCGCTGGCCGAGGCCAACCGGATCCTCGGCGGGCGGGTGGTGACGCCGGTGCGCGACGCCGCGCCTTTCTATCCGGCCGAGGCCTATCACCAAGATTATGCGCGGCGGAATTCGCTCAGCTACGGTCTCTATCGGCGCGGCTGCGGCAAGGATGCGCGGCTCAGGGCGGTGTGGGGCGACCAGGCGGCGTCGCACTAGCCGTCGGCGGGGTCAGTCCGACGAATCGACCTGCCGCAGGCTGACCACGCCCTCGTCATTCACCAGGCTGTAGCGAATCCCGGGCCGCATCCGGAAGTTCTGGGCCACCGGCCGCGTGTCGCAGGACAAAGTTCGCAGCCGGCCGCCCCTGGCGGTTCGCACCGCCTCGGTGTCGCGCCGGAGCAGGAAGCGATCGATCACCCGCCGCGGCTCGCGCCGGAGGCCGCAGGTCAGCGCCCGGCCGGTGCCGTTGCGCACATAATAATTGTCCTGGGCGAATGCATGCGCCGGCGCCGCGGCAAGCAGGACGGACGCGATCGCCATCGTCTTGCGGATCATCGAGCCCCCTCGTTTCGGGCGGCGCGCCGCCGCCCGCGCCTTTATTGGTCAAAGCGCGCGCAAATGCCAGCCCGGCAAAGCTGCTAGTCCGCCGGGGCGATCCGCACCACGATTCGGCGCGACCCCGGATCGAGGACCAGCACGTAGCGCGGGCCCGGCCGCAGCACCGCCCACAGCGGGTCTGCGCCGGTGTCGCATACCAGCCTGCGCGGCGCGGCGCTCTGCGCCGGCCGGCGCCATTCCTCGCCGTCGCGCAGGGTGAAGCGGTCGGCGGCCGCGCTGTGCGGCCGCTGGAGCCGGCAGGGGAGCGATCGGCCGGCGTTGTTGCGCAGAGAATATGCGCCCTGCGCCCAGGCCGGGGCCGGTGCCGCCAGCCCTGCAGCCGCGGCGGCGGCGATGACGATTGGCTTCCAGTTCATACCGCCCTCTTTCCGGGCGCACAGCGGCATCGCTCGGGGCCACGCCTGACGTCCGCCCGGCGTCCTTATCGGCCAAATCACGCGCGGACGCCAGAGGTCAGCGCCGCCCCAGCACGCCGAGCGCCGCGACGACCATCGCTTCGGTCGCGGTCGAGACCA
Organism: Sphingomonadales bacterium; assembly: GCA_034668465.1. Lineage (GTDB taxonomy): Bacteria > Pseudomonadota > Alphaproteobacteria > Sphingomonadales > Sphingomonadaceae > Allosphingosinicella. The sequence goes on along the minus strand of JAXDPI010000032.1, from coordinate 150,809 downwards.
CGGCTTCGGCGTCGGGCGCCCAGAACGCGCTGTGCAGCGAGGGCAGGCGGGCGACGTCGCCGCCCGCCGCGTCCCAGCGCGCCTGCGGCACGCCGCCGACCCAGAAGATCAGGCTTTCGATCCGGGGGTCGGCGAGATGGTAGCGGGAGAAATCCTCGCCGCCCATCACTGGCGGCGTCCGCTGCACCCGCGCCGCGCCGAAATGGCTGGTGAACAGAGCGGCGGTGCTCTGGGTCAGCGCCTCGGTGTTGACCGTGGCGGGGGTGAACTCGGCTTCGCGGATCGTGACCACCGGCATCCGATCCTCGGCGATTCCCGCGGCGATCGCCTCGCCGCGGGCGATGCGGGCGATGCCGTCGAGCATCTGGCGGCGGACCTCGGGGGTGAAGCTGCGCACGGTCAGCTGGAGGCGCGCCTCGTCGGAGATGATGTTGTGCTTAGTGCCGCTATGGAAGCTGCCGACGGTGACGACCGCGGATTCGAGCGGATTGAGCTCGCGGCTGACCAGGGTCTGCAGCGTGGTGACGATCCGGCTGGCGAGCACGATCGGATCGCGGGTGGTGTGCGGATAGGCGCCGTGGCCGCCGGTGCCGCGCACCTGGATGTCGACCGAATCGACATTGGCCAAAGCGGGACCGGCCGAATAGCCGATCACGCCCGCGGGCAGGCTCGCCGAATCGTGGAAGGCGATCGCGTGGGTCGGATGCGGGAAGCGGGTGAACAGCCCGTCCTCGAGCATCGCCATCGCGCCGCGGCCGATCTCCTCGCCGGGCTGGGCGATCATCACCAGCGTTCCCGACCACTGGCTGCGCATCGCCGCCAGCCGGCGGGCGGTGCCGACCCAGGTCGTCATGTGGGTGTCGTGGCCGCAAGCGTGCATGACGCCGCTTTCGACGCCGGTCAGGCTGGTGCCGCGCACATGGCTGGCGAACGGCAGGCCAGTCTGCTCCTCGACCGGCAGCGCGTCCATGTCGGCGCGCAGCAGGAGGATCGGGCCGGGGCCGTTCTCCATCACCGCGACGACGCCGGTGCCGCCGACATTGTTGGTGACGGTAAAGCCCGCGCGCCGCGCCTCCGCGGCCATGCGCGCGGCGCTGCGCGTCTCCTGCATCGAGAGCTCGGGGTTGGCGTGGAGGTCGCGGTAGAGGGTCATCAAATCGGGCATGTCGCGCGCGATCGCCTGGCGCAGGTCCTGGGCGAAGGCGGGGACGGGGGCGGTCATCACGGACGCCAGCAGGAGGGCGGCGAAGAAGCGGGTGCGCATGGTTGGGACCTCATCGGGCTGGAACGAGCTCGATCACGTCGAGCAGGGATTCGAAATGGGGGTGCGGCAAAACGAGCCGCCAGCGATCGTCGCCGACCCGCTCGAACAGGCCGATCATGTCGCGCTCGCGGTCGCGGCTGTAGCGGTAGGCGAGCGCCTCGTCGCCGAGCTGGAGGGTGCCGAGAAAGATCAGGCGGCGGCGGTTGTCGGGGAAGAGGATGCCGATCGGCCGCTGCGGGCCGGTCACCCGGGTGAAGTGGAGCCGGGTGCCCTGCATGTGGATCCGGCACAAAGCGGGCGGGTAGCTGGTATATTCGGAATGGCCCGCGGCCTGCGCGCCGAGCTTGATGGTGCGGCACAGATATTCGCCGGGCGGCGGCAAGGCGCCCGACAAAGCCGCGTCGGGCTCGAGCAGCGCCCCCTCGCGCGCCACCGCCTGAGCGGCGGCGGCCCGCGCGCGCGGCAGCGCCTCGATCCAGGTGTCGCGCCAGCGGCGCAGGCGCGCGCGATCGTCCTCGGTGGCGAGCGTGCGCCAGCCGTCATTGGGCCGCTCCGCCGTCGGCGGCGCGACCACCTCGCGCGACGTGGTGCAGGCGGCCAGCGCGAGAAACATGGAGCCGATGATGAGAAAGCGGGGCACGGCAGCGTTTCTAGCGGCTGGCCCGGGAAAGGCGACAGGGAAATGGCACGCGGATCGCGGCGCGCGAATGGGGTTGCGCGGCGGGCGCGATTGGTTAAGCCACTGGAATGGCTGTGAGACGGGTGGAGGGAAGGGCATTGATCGCCCTGATCGGGGCGGCCGCGACAATGGCCGCGGCCGGCGCGGGTGCCCAGCCGCCCGCCCAGGCCGAGCCGGAGCGGGGAACGACGCGGACGATCGAGCTTGCCGGGTCGTTCGATCTTGCCCGGGCGGCGACGGACCCGGCTTATGGCGAACGCCTGCTCGGCTCGCTCGACATGCTTGCCGCCCAGGCGCCGGGTCCGCCGGAGCGAAGGACGCTGGCGGCGACGCGCGCGGCCGTGCTCGCGGCGATGCGGCGGCGGGAGGAGAGCGCCGCGTTGATCGACGAAACCCTCGCCGGCGCGGCCGCCGCGCCGTCCGATTATCCCATGCTTTGGCAGGCCGCGACAATGCTGCGCGACGCCAATCGCGCGCTCGAAATTATCGAGGCCGCCGGCCGCCGCGTGCCGGCGCAAAGCCGCGCGGCGCTGTTCGCGCAGCTGGATTCGAGCCAGGTCTGGGACCTGGTCCGCTATGCCGAGAACGAGGGGTCCGCAGCGCTGCGCGCACGCCTCTTCAAGACATTGGTCGAGATCGGCTGGCCGGGCGACAATGATCTGGAATCGCGGGATTACCTGCGCGGACGGCTGCTCGACATACGCCTCGATCAGGGCAATCGTGCGGCCGCGCTCGCGCTCGCGCGCGAAATCTCGACGCCGGGTCAGTTGCTGCGGCTGCTCGTCGCCAGGCGCTACGATTCCATTCTGCCCGACGCCGGCGATCCGGGGCGGATCGAACGCGCGCTCGCGGACCATGACGCGCGCACCCAGCGGATGCTCGCCGAACGGCCGCGCGACGGCCAGCTCCTGCTCGCACGCGCCCGGTTGCTTACCAGCGTCGGGCGGTTCGAGGACGCGCTCGCCTTGCTCCAGCCCTATCTGGGCAACGTCGCGGAAACCGTCGCCGCGGACCGGCAGGGCATGTGGCTCGTCGAGCATGCCGCTTATGATTTGCTGGCGCTGGGCCGGACCGACGAGGCCATCGCCTTGTTCGCCCGCCTGGCCGCGATTCCGATCACCGCGCCGCCCTTCGTCGATCTCCACAACAATCATGCCAGCTTCCTCTGGTCGGCCGGCCGTCACCGCGAGGCGCTGCTCGGCGCGCAGGCATTGGTTGGAGCCTATGGCAGCCGGATGAACGATTTCGGCCGGCTCTGGGCCTGGTCGGCAATGGTCTGCGCGCTGGCGGGGCTGGACCGCGGCGCCGAGGCGCGGCCCTGGATCGCGCGGATGGTGCCGCTCGCCGATACCAATGAGGGCGCGCTGATGCGCGCCTATCTGTGCCTTGGCGACATGGACGCGGCCGAGACGCGGCTGCTGCATCGGCTTGGGGGCGAATGGCCGGGCAATGCCGTGCTGGCGCTGCAGGATTGGCGCGTCGCCGAGGCGCCGGCCGGACCGCTCGCGGCGGTGGAGGCGCGCTTCGCGCAACTGCGCGCCCGGCCCGCCATCGCCGCCGCGCTCGGCCGGGTCGGTCATGTCTATGCGCTGCCGATGGCGCGCACCTATTGGGGTTCCTACTGAGCCTGCCTCACTGCGCGGTCCAGCCGCCGTCCATCGACAGATTGGCGCCGGTGATCGCGCTCGCTTCGTCGCGGCACAGGAACAGCGCCAATGCGGCGACCTGCTCGGGCGTGACGAACGTCTTGGTCGGCTGGGCGGCGAGCAGGACGTCGTTGATCACCTGCTCGCGGGTCAGGCCGCGCGCGGCCATCGTGTCCGGGATCTGGTTCTCGACCAGGCTCGTCCAGACATAGCCGGGGCTGATGCAGTTGACGGTGACGCCCGAGGTCGCCGCCTCGAGCGCGACCGTCTTGGTAAGGCCGGCAATGCCGTGCTTGGCGGCGACATAGGCTGATTTGTTGGGCGAGGCGACCAGGCTGTGCGCCGAGGCGGTGTTGACGATCCGGCCCCAGCCCTTCGCCTTCATCGCCGGCAGAGCGAGCCGGATGGTGTGGAACGCGGCCGAGAGGTTGAGGGCGATGATCAAATCCCATTTTTCCGGCGGGAAGTGGTCGATCGGGGCGACATGCTGGGTGCCGGCATTGTTGACCAGGATGTCGATCGGGCCGGCCTCGGCAATCATCGCTTCGATCGCTTCGGGCCGGGTCAGGTCGGCGTCGCCGTAGCTCGCATCGAGCTCGGCCTGGAGCCCGGCGATCTCATCCGGATCGCCGAAGCCGTTGAGGATCAGCCTGGCGCCGGCGCCGGCGAGCGCGCGGGCGATGGCGAGGCCGATGCCGGAGGTCGATCCGGTGACGAGCGCGGTCTTGCCGGTCAGGAACATGAATGGCCTTTCAACTTTTCGATCGCCGCCTCTTTCGTCCCGGTGCCGGGCGAATGCAACCCGGGAGGCCGGCCGCGGGTTTGCGCGGGGAGAAGAGGAGGTCGCGATGCGCTTCGACGATGGCAGGTTCAGCGACAATGTCGAAAGCCAGAGCGGACGCGGCGGCTTCGGCGGTGGCGGCGGAGGCGGCGGCGCGATGCTGTTCGGGCTGGTCTTCAGCCGGTTCGGCATCGGCGGCGTGATCGTGCTCTTCATCGTCATGTTCCTCATCGGCGGCAATCCGCTCGGGCTGATGGACGGCGGCGCCGGCGAGGGCCCCGTCCGGACCAGCGCCGACGCCCGCGGCGCCTCGGTCTGCACCGCCGATCCGTCGCGCCGTTTCGCCTGCCAGGTGCTGGTCTCGACCGAGGATCGCTGGGCCGAGCTGTTCCGGGCGCAGGGCGCGGACTATCGCGCGCCGACTTTGGTCTTCTATCCGGGCAACGGCATTTCCGGCTGCGGCGCGGCGCAGGCGCAGATGGGGCCGTTCTACTGCCCCGCCGACCAGCGCATCTACCTCGACACCAGCTTTTTCGAGGAGCTGGCGCGGCAGCACGGCGCCCCGGGCGATTTCGCCCAGGCCTATGTCGTTGCGCACGAGGTCGGCCACCATGTCCAGACCCTCACCGGCATCGCGGATCGAGTTCGGGCCGCGCAGGCGAATGCCTCCGAAGCCGGATCGAACGCGCTTCAAGTGCGGATGGAGCTGCAGGCCGATTGCTATGCCGGGGTGTGGGCTGCCCGCGCCCGGAGCAATATGGAGCCGGGCGACCTCGAGGAAGGGATGACCGCCGCGGCCGCGATCGGCGACGACACGCTGCAGCGCGCCGGCCAGGGCGTGGTCGTTCCCGAAAGCTTCACCCACGGCAGCGCGGCGCAGCGCCAGGAAGCGCTGCTGCGCGGCTATCGCGGCGGCACCATCGAGGCCTGCGCGGCATTTACCGCGGACCTTTAGGGGAGGCGCGTCATTCCAGCCCTTCGGCTTCGCTCAGGGTGAACCTACCTTCGGTAGAGCTGGAATCTCTCTGTCGCTTCGGGCACTGGAGTAGAAATGAGATTCCGGCTTTCGCCGGAATGACGATTGGGGCGGTTTTTCCGCTCCTTCAGGGAGACCCGTGATGCTTCGCTATCTCGCGCTGCTGCTGTTCGTGCCGCTCGCGGCGTGCGCCACCATGTCGGCGCCGCCGGCGCCGGCCTTCACCAGCGACCGGATCGCGGTCGAAGTCCACGGCTCGGGGCCCGACGTGGTGCTGATCCCGGGGCTCAGCTCCTCGCCCCGTGTGTGGGACGCGACGGTCGCGGCGGTACCGGGCTATCGCTACCATGTGGTCCACGTCTCGGGCTTCGACGGCCGCCCGGCCGGCGCCAATGCGTCGGGGCCGGTGCTCGTCCCGGTCGCCGAGGAGATCGCCCGCTACATCCGCGAAGCCGGCCTCCGTCGGCCGGCGATCGTCGGCCATTCGATGGGCGGCAGCTGGGCGATGCTGGTCGCCGGGCGGCACCCGGAGCTGGCCGGCAAGGTAATGGTCGTCGACATGTTCCCGTTCCTCGGCGCCATGTTCGGCGGGCCGACCGCGACCCCCGACAGCCTGCGCCCGGTCGCCGAGCAGATCAGGAGCGGGATCGCCTCGGGGACCGGCGACGCCCGCCGCCGCCAGATCGAGCAGACGATCGCCGGCATGGTGCGGACCGAGAGCCTGCGGCCGACAGTGGTCGCGCAGTCGCTGGCCAGCGATCCGGCCGTGTCGGGCCAGGGCTTTTACGACCTGGTCGTCACCGATTTGCGGCCCGAGGTCGTGAACATCCACGTGCCGCTGACCGTGCTCTACGTGCAGCCGGCCGGTGCGCCGCTGACCGCCGAGCAGATCGACCAGTTTTTCCGCCTCTCCTACGCCGGCGCGCCGCAGGCGATGGTCCGGCGGATTCCGGATTCCTACCACTTCATCATGCTCGATCAGCCGGAGGTGTTCCGCGCCGCGCTCCGGGAGTTCCTGCGCGGCTCCTAACCGGCCTTCGCGGCGACGACGCGCGAATAAAGGAGCGAGCAGGCGAGCGCCCAGGCGGCGCCGATCGTCCAGCCGCCGAGGACGTCGCTCGGCCAGTGCACGCCGAGATAGACGCGCGACACCCCGACGAGCAGAACGAGCAAAGCGGCGGCGCTCAGGATGTAGACGCGCAGCGCCGGCTCGGCGACGGTGCGCGCGAGCAGGGCGCCGAGGGTGAGGTAGACGATCGCGGCATCGGCCGCGTGCCCGCTCGGGAAGCTCGCCGAGGCAACCTCAACGAGGTGCGGGACGAGCGCCGGCCGCGGCCGGTCGTAGACCAGCTTGAGCAGGCTGGCCGCGGCGGCGCCGGTTCCGGTCGCGGCGAGGACGAACAAGGCGGTCCGCCGGCGGCGCGAAGCCAGCAGGAAGCCGGTCGTGGCGGCGATCACGACGATCAGGCCGGCGAGGCCGCCGAACGCGGTCAGATCGGTCATCGCCTGGGTCAGCCAGCGCGGGCCGGCGGGAATGGCCGGATCCGACGACCGAAACGCGAGCATGATCGCCCGGTCGAAGGCCATCGTGTCGCCCTCGGCGACCTCGGATGCGAGCTTGAAAAAGCCGAACAGCGCCGCGCCGATGATCAGCAGGGTGATCAGCAACGCCCGCTCGATCGAGATCAGGCCGTGCCAGGCTTTGCGGATCATGGCGTTTCGGTCAGGGTTAGTGCGGCTCGCATTGCCCCTTCATGCTGCGCATTGCCCCGAAAGGAAAGGCGCCGGCGTGACGGCTGCTGTCACGCCGGCGCCGGACGGGCCCTTGGGAAGAGGGTTGCCCGTCATTTGCGAACCGTTCGCATCCTATTGACTCTATTGCGAATGAATTGCAATAGCCTTTTATCCCGACCGGAAGCCCGGCGGACCGAAGGGGCTTGTTGATGATCCGCCGCGTACCCGCCGCACGAGCGCCGATGTTCCTGGCGCTGGGCTGCGTCGGCTTCCTCTCGTCGCCGGCGCTCGCCGAAGACGTGCTGCCGGCCGACGACGCCCAGAGCGGCGTTCAGCGGCGAACCGATGCCGACATCGTCGTCACCGGCGCGCGCGACGAGCGCGAGCTCGAATCGCCCAAGGCGACCAGCGACCTGCTCGATACCTCGCAGACGATCACAATCATTTCCGATCAGGTGCTGCGCCGCCAGAACCTGCTGACCCTGCGCGACGCGCTGGCCACCATTCCCGGCATCACCTTCGGCGCCGGCGAGGGCGCCGGCGGCTATGGCGATTCGATCAACCTTCGCGGCTATTCGGCGAGCAACGACATCACCCAGGACGGGGTGCGCGACGGCGCCCAGTACAGCCGCACCGACCCGTTCAACCTGCAGCAGATCGAAATCTACAACGGCGCCAATTCGGTATTCAACGGCTCGGGCTCGGTTGGCGGCACGATCAACCTCGTCTCAAAGGTGCCGCGGCGCGACAATCTCACCATCCTGTCGGGCGCGATCGGCACCGACGATTATTTCCGCGGCACCGTGGACGGCAACCGGCGGATCAGCCCGCAGGTCGCGATCCGCCTGAACGCCATGCTCCACGGCAACGACGTGCCGGGCCGCGACGTCGAGCATTACCGCCGCTGGGGCATCGCGCCCGCAATCACCTTCGGCATCGACGGGCCGACCAGCCTGACGCTCGCTTATGTTCACCAAAGCGACGACAATATCCCGATCTACGGCGTGCCCTATTTCCTCAACCAGCTGAACGACGGGCCGCTGCCCGAGGCCGACGACAGCGACTATTTCGGCTATCGCAACCTCGACGAGCAGGAGGCGCGGGTCGATCGCCTCACCGCGACCTTGCGCCAGGACATCACCGACCGGGTGTCGCTGCGCAGCCTCGCCCGCTGGCAGAAGGTCGATCAATATACCCAGACCAGCTCCGCCGAGGGCATTTGGTGCCTGACCGGAACGGGGCGCCAGCCGGTCCCCGCCGATGCGACCGCGTCCCAGGGCCTCGCCTGCCCCGCCGGCCTCGCGCCCGGCTTCTACCGGCCCTCCGGCCCGCGCGGCCGGGTCCGCGACCAATCGAACGAGCTCTGGTACAGCCAGACCGACGTTCGGGTGGAAAGCGGCCGGGCCGGCGCGTTGCACAATATCCTCGTCTTCGGCGCGTCCTTTGGCTGGGAGGATTATGGCATCGAAACCGCGGAGCTGGCGCGCAATCCCGACGGTTCGGCTTTCACGCCGCTGCCGATCGACAGCATCGCCGATCCGGCCGCGATCTATACCGGCCCGATCAACTACACGGTGACCGCGCGGTCGCGCGGCGATTCGAACAACCAGGCGATCTACGCCTTCGACACGTTCGAGATCGGGCCGATGTTCGAATTGAACGCCGGCGTCCGCTACGAATGGGCGGAAGCGACCTTCGTCAACGTCGCGCTGCCCGCCTACCCGCCCGGGACGGTGCCGCTGACCGCCGCCCAGCGCGCGCCGCAAATCAGCGACGATCGGCTCTTCTCCTACCGCTTCGGCGCGGTGTTCAAGCCGATGCCGCAGACCAGCCTCTACGTCGCTTATGGTAATGCCCGCACGCCGACCTCGGCGACGGTGCGGCTGGGCTGCGGCACGCCCGCCGCGGCAGGCGCGCCGGACCCGTGCCGCGCCGCGCCCGAGACCGCGCGCAATTACGAGCTCGGCGCCAAGGCCGATTTGCTCAACCGCCGGCTCCAGCTCACCGCCGCTCTGTTCCGCAATGAGCGCAGCAATTTCCGCATCGCCTCCAACGATCCGATCTCGCCGACGCTGCAGGTGGTCGACGGCCGCTCGCGGGTCGACGGGCTGGCGCTCGGCGTTTCGGGCAACGTCACGCCGGAATGGTCGCTGTTCGCCAACTACACCTGGCTCGACGGCGAGGTGCTCCAGAGCGTTTCGGACTTCTGCCTCGCCAACCCGCGCCCCGCCTGCCTCAACAGCGCCGCCATCCCGGATCCGCAAGCCGGCGACCGGCTGATCCAGACGCCGCGCCATTCGGGCAGCCTGTTCACCACCTATAGGCTGCCGTTCGGGCTGCAGATCGGCTACGGCCTCACCTATCAGGGCGGCTTCGCCACGCACCAGCGGAACCTCCTGCTGCGCACCCAATATTTCACCGGGGATTTTCTCATCCACCGCGCTTTCCTCTCCTACGAAATCAGGACGGGGCTGACCGCGCAATTGAACGTCTCCAACTTCACCGACGAGCGCTACTTCACCAACGTCCGCAACAACGCCAATGTTATGTCGGGCGCGGTCACCGGCGGCTGGGCGGCGCCGGGCGAGGGCCGCTCGGCGGTGCTGAGCCTGTTCTACAGCTTCTAGCCAATCCCCATCATTCCCGCGAAAGCGGGAATCCAGCTGTCTTCGCGCCGGCAGAGAGAAAGACGCTGGACTCCATTGATCGGGTGCGAAGTACCCCGTACTTCGCAGTGATGCCCGGGGGGCATCACGACCCGATCAATTTCGCGGGAGTGACGATGAGGGGCTGACTCACGAGGACTGTTCGCCGATGATGCTCGCGATCCCCGATCTGCTCGACAAGGCTGGGGTGGCGCGCGTCCGCGCGATCGTCGACGCGGGCGAATGGGTCGACGGCAACGTCACCTCGGGCCATCAATCGGCGCTCGCCAAGAAGAACGAGCAACTCGCCGAGGACAGCGCGGCGGCCAGGGAGGCGGGCAAGCTGGTGCTCGACGCGCTCGGCAAATCGCCTTTGTTCATCGCCGCGGCGCTGCCGCTCAAGATCTTCCCGCCGCTGTTCAACCGCTACGGAGGAGGCGACGCGTTCGGGACCCATATCGACAATGCGGTCCGCATCCACCGGGCAAGCGAGTTCCGGGTTCGCAGCGACCTTTCCGCGACGCTCTTCCTCGAGGATCCCGACGCTTATGAGGGGGGCGAGCTCGCCGTCGAGGACAGTTTCGGCGCGAACGCGGTCAAGCTGCCGGCGGGCCATCTGCTGCTCTATCCGGCCTCGAGCCTGCACCGGGTCGAGCCGGTGACCAAAGGCGGGCGGGTGGCGAGCTTCTTCTGGGTCCAGTCGATGGTCCGCGACGACGGCGCCCGCAATATCCTGTTCGACCTCGATCAGGCGGTCCAGGCGGTCGCCGCCGACCGCGGCCATGCCGACAACGAAGTGATCCGACTGACCGGCGTCTATCACAATTTGCTCCGGCGCTGGGCGGACGCGTAATTCTTGCAAACTCTTCTCAATAGCTTTTAGGATGAAACCGATGGCTCGATCGACCAACATGCGGCTGCGTGCGCTCTGGTTCCAGGTTCACAAATGGATCGGCCTCAGTCTCGCCGTCCTGATCATCCCGATCGCGCTGAGCGGCGCCGCTCTGGTCTGGCACGACGCGCTCGACGCGGCGATCAATCCTCAGCGCTACGCGGTGACCGGCGACGGCGAGGCGGCCTTGCCCCCCGCCACTTACGCCGCCGCCGCGCGGGCCGCGCCCGGCCCCGGCGAACGCGTCGCTTCAATCCGCTATGCCGAACATGATGGGGGCCCGGTGCTGGTCTCCACGATCCGGCCGGGCGAGGGCAGGCCGGTGCGCACCAGCGTCTGGCTCGACCCCGCGAGTGGCCGCGTGCTCGACACCGCGCCCGCCGACGGCGGCCTGATCCGCTTCATCCATGTCCTCCACGGCAGCCTGACCGTGCCGGGCGTCGGCCGGCAGATCGTCGGCTGGGTCGGAATCTTCATGTTCGTCTCGTGCCTGACCGGGATCTGGCTGTGGTGGCCGATCACCGGCAGCCTGCGGCGCAGCTGGCGCTGGAAGCGGCAAAACTCGACCAACGCCAATATCCACCATCTGGTCGGCTTCTGGGTGCTGCTGCCGCTGGCGATGTTGAGCTTCACCGGCTTCTGGATTTCCTTCCCGGGCGTGTTCGGCGCGTTCGAGGCGAGCCAGCCCAGGGGCAATGCCCCACCCGACCGCGCGCGCTCGCTGCGCGCCTTGCCGCTGGAAGCAACCGCGATGACCGCGGACCAGGCGCTTGCCGCCGCCCGCCCGCTGGCGACCGGCGCGCCGGTCGGCATCGCCTGGCCGACCGACCAGGCGCCGGCATGGAAGATCGCGTTCGCGCGCGAGGGCGGCGCGGCCGAGGTCGCGGTCGACGACGCGACCGGCGAGGTCACGCCGCCGCGCCCGCCGCGGCCCGAGACCAACGGCCGGCTGATGCGCCGCCTCCACGACGGCGACGGCATGGGCCCGGTCTGGCAAATGCTGATCTTCCTCGGCGGCATCATCCCGGCGATCCTCGCCGTCACCGGCACCGTCATGTGGCTGCGAAGCCGCGGCTGGCGCGCCGCGCTGGCCCGCAGGCGCAAGGCGGCGGGGTGACCGCGACGCCGCGATTTTTCAAGACCGCGGCCGCGTTCCGCCGCTGGCTGGAGGCCCATCACGAAACCGCGCCGGAGCTGCTGGTCGGCTTCTGGAAGAAGGCCAGCGGCAAGCCCTCGATCGACTGGCCCGAGGCGCGCGACGCGGCGCTCTGCTTCGGCTGGATCGACGGCATCCGCAAATCGCTGGGCGAGGACAGCTACACGATCCGCTTCACCCCGCGCCGCACGGGCAGCATCTGGTCCAACGTCAACGTCGCCCGCTACGATGCGCTGACCGCCGAGGGGAAGATGACGCCGGCGGGGGTGCGCGCGTACGAGGAGAATAAGGGCCGACAGGGCGTCTACGCCTATGAGAATGCGGTGAAGGAGCTGACCGCCGCCGAGACCGCGGCTTTCAGGAAGAACAAGGCCGGCTGGACCGATTGGGAAGCCCGCCCGCAAGGCTATCGCCGGGTCGTGCTCCACTGGATCTCCAGCGCCAGGAAGCCCGAAACCCGCGCGCGGCGGCTGGCGACCCTGATCGAGGACAGCGCGGCCGGCCAGAAGATCGCGGGCTACGATATCGGCCGAAAAAAATAGGGACTGTCCCTATTTTTCGCGGCGCGCCAGCAGGAGCGGCAGCCCGCCAGCCGGGCGCAGCGTGACCATCCCCGAGAGGCGCACCTCGCGGCCCGGCACCGCTGCGAACGTCCAGCTTCTCAGCCAGTGCGCCAGCACGGTCAGCGCTTCGGCCAAGGCGAAGCGCATGCCGACGCAGAGCCGCGGGCCGCCGCCGAACGGGATATATTGGAAGCGATGGCGCCGCTCCTTCGCTTCGGGGCGGAAGCGCTCCGGATCGAACGCGTCGGCATCGTCCCAGAGCGCGCGGTGGCGGTGCAGCAGCCACGGCCAGACCGAGACGATGTCGCCGGGCGCGACCGCCTCGCCGCCGAGGGCGTCGGCGGCAAGCGCCTGGCGGTCGAAGCGCGGCACCGGCGGGTAGAGGCGCATCGATTCCTCGAGGATCGCCCGCAGCAACGGCAGGCGCTCGGGGAGCTCCGCATCCTCGTCGCCGGCGGCGAGCGCGGCGTCCGCCTCCGCCGCCGCCCGCGCCTGCAATGCGGGCTGCTCGGCGAGCAGGAACAAGGTCCAGGTGATCGCATTGGCGGTGGTCTCGTGGCCGGCAAGATAGAAGGTCGCGGCATTGTCGACCGCGAGCGCGAACGCCTCCTCATTGTCGAACTTGCCGTGCAGCGCGCGGATCAGCCGGCCGAGAAAATCGTCCGGCCCGCCGTCGGGCAGCCGGTCGCGCACGACCTGCGACAGCGTCTCGCGCAGATAGACCTGGCCGCGCCGGGCGCGGCGCCCGCGCAGGCTCCACGGCATCAGCGGCAGGCCGAGCAGCACCTGCAGCCGCGCCTCGCTGACGCCGTCCAGCGCGGCGGTGATATGATCCATCGCCGCCTGGGTGATCAGCCGCGGATCGCCGGCGAACAGGGCGTCGGCGATGATCCGCATCGTCGTCGCGGTCGCTTCGGCCGCCATGTCGCGCGTGCCTTCCCAGCCGGCCATCGCCCGGCGCGCCGCCGCGGCGAAGACCGGGATCAAAGCGTCGATCGCGGCCGGCGCGAAATTGGCGGCGACGATCCTGCGCTGGTCGCGCCACAAGGCCCCGTCCGAGGAGAGCAGACCGCTGCCGATGGTCGGCCTGAGCAGCCGCTTGACGAGGTCGGGCTTTACGTAATTGGCGGCATTGTCGAGCAATACGCGCTCGACCGCGTCCGGCGTCAGCGGGATGTGGATCGTATAGCCGAGCACCTTGCGCCGCATGTGGGGCAGGGTGAACGCCCGCTCCGACCAGCCGTGGACGGCGATCCGCGCCCGCTCCCCGAAAAAGCCGCGCCAGGCGCGTACCGGTCCCGTGCCGCGCGGCGGATGCGGCGGAATGAAGTCTGAGCGGGGCGAGGCCGGCGGCCCTGCGGGCGCGGCGTCGGCGCGAGGCGGGATCGGGCCTTCCATCAGCGCCAAGGGGTGGCGCGAAGCGTTGGCAGCGTCAAGTCAGGCCGTCGCCTCGGCGCCCTCCGCGGCGATCTCCCCCTCCTCGCCGGCTGTGCGGGCGAGGAAATCGTCGCGCGCCTGCTCCACCGTCTCGTCGGCGGCGTGGAACCACGAGGCGAGCAGCTCGGCATCCTCCGCCTCGCGCATCCAATCGGGCTCGCGGCACAGGTCGAACACTTGCGCCCGCCACAGCGAGGCAAGGTGCCGCGCATCGCGCGCTTCGGTGAAGCGATATTGCTGCATCGAGATGCCGGTGGCGATGAAGCGTATCTCTTGCGGGCTGACGTCGACGCCGCGCTCGCGGCAGACATCGACGACGCTGCCGATGCAATGGGCGAAGGTGCCCGGCTCCGGCTGCAGATAATAAGCAGCGAGCTGGTCGAAGATCAGACTATATTCCGCCGGCGGCAGCGGCGGCACCGGCTTGGAGGCGTTGCCGAGCAGGTCGGTCACGAACTCGCTGAGCCGCTCGCGGTCCGCGTCGTCCCACTCCGCGAGATCCACTTCGAATTCCGGATCGTTGATCTCCTGCGCCTTCCAGTCCACCTCGAGGGTCCGGAGCGTCACATGCTCCAGCAAAGCGGTGAACGTCCGGTGGCCCGCCCAGCCCCCGCCCAGCTCCGCGGCCAGCTGATCGCGCAGCGCGTGCGCGGCCGAGGCGAACGGCAGGCGGCCCATTCGCCGGGCGGCGGCGCGAACGAGGCAATCCTCGATCGCGGCCGAAAGCCCGGGGTCGATCGCGGCACTCGGTTTCTCGCCCAGCCGAGGCGCGCTGCCGGGCGCCGCTTCGGCGGAAGCAGGCGCCTGCGCGGCGCGCGGCGCCGTCGTCGCCGCGGCGAGATGCTCGGCGAAGAACTCCGCCTCGATCCGCTGGTCGCTGCAATTCCGGTAGGCGGCGGTGGTGTTGTAGGACGCGAAGATGACCGAGCGCTTGAGCTCCTTGCGGAGCCGGTTGAGCACCGGCACGAAGTCGGCATCGCCGGACAGGATGATATATTCGTCGATGTGCGGGTAGCGGGCGAGATAGTCGATCACGTCCATGACGATGTAGATGTCGGCGCTGTTCTTGAGGTGGGTCGTCAGCGGCGGGCAATCGATCACCTCGAAGCCGGTCTGGGTGAAATTACGGCGATAGGGGCCGATCAAATGGGGCGAGGCGTAACAGCGGCGCGAGACGATATGCCGCTTCTCCTCCTCTATCCCGTCGCTCAGCCCCAAATGCTCTTCCAGCGCGTCCAGCCAGAGCAAGGTCTTGTTCGAGAAACGCGCGGCAATTGCCGGGTCGTAGCGATCGAGCTCCGTGCGAACATTGTCGTAGTCGATGAATAGAGCGGAATGGAGCGTAGCCATAGCCAATTGCTTATCAGGAAATCAGAGCCAGCAAAGCTCAAACTCATCTAAAATGGAGTGGGGCCATATCTTATTCGGTCGCCGGCCGCGTCTTCGTGGGCGGGATCGATTCAGCCGGCCGCGGGACCGAAGCCGTTGCGCGCCGCCGCCGCCCGGATCCGCACGTCGCGGCCCGGGGCCAAGCTCTCCATCCGCTCGCGATAGGAGGCCATCAGCTCCGCGCCCGCGCGCTCGGGGCTACCCGAATCGAACGGCGGCGCCGGATCATATTCGAGCGCGAGCTGGATCAGCCGGGCATGATCCTCGCCGCGGATCGCGGCGGTAAGCGCGAGCGCGAAGTCGATTCCGGCGGTGACGCCGCCCCCGGTGACGCGGTTGCGGTCGAACACGACGCGCTCGGCGACCGGCTCGGCGCCGAACAGGCGAAGATGGTCGCGCCAGGCCCAGTGGCAGGCGGCGCGATAGCCGTCGAGCAGCCCGGCGGCGCCGAGGATCAGCGAGCCGGTGCAGACGCTGGTCACCCACTGGGCGGACTCGCCGACGGCGCGCACCCAGCCGAGCACCTCGTCATCCTCCATCATTTCGATGCAGGCAATGCCTCCGGGCACGCAGATGATGTCGGCTCGCGTCACCTCGTCGAACGTGGCGGTGGGAAGGACCGAGAAGCCGGCGTCGGTCGGGACCGGGTCGCGGCTCTTCCAGACGTAATCGACCTTCGTTCTTCCGAGCCGCGACAGGAATTGTGCGGGGCCGGTGAAATCGAGCTGGGTGACGTGCGGATAGACCAGGAAGGCGACGCTGATCGGCTCCATGCCCTATTCGGCCGCGAGCAGGCGCTCGGCGCCGCCGAGATCGACGCTGACGAGGCGCGAGACGCCCTTCTCGATCATGGTGACGCCGAACAGGCGGTGCATGCGGCTCATCGTCACCGCATTGTGGGTGACGATCAGATAGCGGGTGTCGGTCTCGCCGGTCATCCGGTCCAAGAGGTCGCAGAAGCGCTCGATATTGGCGTCGTCCAGGGGGGCGTCAACTTCGTCGAGAACGCAGATCGGCGCCGGATTGGTGAGGAACAAGGCGAAGATCAGGGCGATCGCGGTCAGCGCCTGCTCGCCGCCCGAAAGCAAAGTGAGCGCGGAGAGCCGCTTGCCGGGCGGCTGCGCCATGATCTCGAGCCCGGCCTCGAGCGGGTCGTCCGATTCGACCAGCTCGAGATGCGCCTGGCCGCCCTCGAACAAAGTGGTGAACAGGCTGCGGAAATGGCGGTCGACGTCCTGGAAGGCGGCGAGCAGGCGGGCGCGGCCCTCGCGGTTGAGGCTGCCGATCGAGCCGCGCAGGCGGTGGATCGCCTGGCCCAATTCCTCGCGCTCGGCCTGGCTGGCGAGGCGGCTCTCCTCGAGCTCGTTCAATTCCGATTCGGCGACGAGGTTGACCGGGCCGATCCGCTCGCGCTCCTGGACCTGGCGCTCGAGCCGGCCCGATTCGCTCACCACGTCGGCGATCGATTCCTCCTTGAAGCCGGCGGTTTCGGGCAGCAGCGGCGGCGGACATTCGAACTTTTCGCCCGAGATCCGCGCCATCTCGACGCGGCGCGCGTCCTGCGCCTCGGCGCGGGCGGCGGCGCCGGCGCGGGCCTCGCGCGCCGCGGCCTGGGCTTCGCCGGCTTCGGCGAGCCTCGCCTCGCTCGCCCGCAGCGCCTCCTCGCCGGAGCGCTCGTGGGCGGCGGCGGCCTGGGCCGCCTCGGCGGCGGCGGATGCTTCGCCGGACAGCGCGTCGATCCGGCGGTCGAGCGCCTCGGGCGCCTCGGCGAGCCGCTGCGCCTCGGCCTCGGCTTCGGCGATACGGCGGCCGAACTCGACGTTGCGCTGCTCGGCCTCGGCCGCGCGCGCGCGCCAGTCGGCCTGCTCCTTGCGCGCGGCCTCGGCGCGCTGGCGGTCGGCGCCGACGGCGCGGGCATGGGTCGCCGCTTCGGCGCGGACCTCGGCCAGCGCCGCCTGGGCGCGCTCGGCCATCCCCCGCAACCCGGCGACCTCAGCGTCGGTCGCGGCGGCGTCGGGAAGCGCGGCGGCGACCCGTTCGGCCTCCGCCAGCGCGCGCTCGGCGTCGGCGAGATCGGCGGCGGCCAAAGCCGCGCGCTCGCCAAGGCCGGTGCGGCGCAGCTCGAGCCGCTCGATCTCGGTCGCGGCGCTGTCCTCGGCGCGGCCGGCCTCGCGGATCGCGGCGGCGGCCTGCGATTCGGCGCGGCGGGCGGCGTCGGCGGAGTCGCGCGCCGCCTGCATCGTCGCCAGCGCCTGCGCCGTGGCGCGCTCGGCGGCTTCGACCGTCCTGGCGGCGGCAGGCAGAGCGGTCTCGATCTCGGCGAGCCGGTTGACCCGGATCAGCCGCTCGGCGGCGGCGGCGCCCATGCCGGTCGCGACATAGCCGTCCCAGCGCCGCAGCCGGCCGTCGAGGGTGACGAGCCGCTGGCCGACGGCGAGCGCCTGCCCCTCATCCTGCTCGGCGACCGCGATCTGCCTGAGACGGCGGAGCAAAGCGGCGGGCGCCTCGACATGGCCGGCGAGCGCGGCCGTGCCCGGCGGCAGCGCGGGATCGCCGGGCAGCGGCTCGGCGCCGGCCCAGCGCCGCGGCCCATCCCCGCCAAGGCTTGCGTCGAGATCCTCGCCGAGCGCCGCGGCGAGCGCGCGCTCGTAGCCCGGCGCCGCCTTGATATGGTTGATCGCGCGGTCGCCGCCCGAGGTCTCGACCGCCTTGATCAGGGCCTGTGCTTCGGACTGGAGCGCGGACAAGGCGGCGCGCGCAGAGGCGGCCTCGCTTTCCGCGGCGTCGCGGGCGGCGGCGGCCTGCTGGCGCGACGCCTCCGCCGCGCGAATCGCTTCGCCGGCCTGTTCCAGCGCGGCTTCCGCCTGCTCGCGCTTCGTCCGCGCGCCATGGAGCGTGTCGAGCAGGCCGGCATCGTCGCCCAGCCCCGCCACCTGCTCGGCGATCCGCGCCGCCTCGGCTTCGGCGCGGGTGCGTTTCTGGCGAGCGGCGTCGAGCGCGGCGAGCGCGACCCGCGCCTCGGCCTGCTCGGCGGCCTGGACGGCGCGGGCCGCGCCCAAAGCAGTCTCGGCGGCGCGCGCCTCGTCTTCATGGGCGACGGTGCGCACGTCGATCGTCAGGCGGGCGCTCTCGGCGGCTTCGAGCCGGGCGGCGATCTCGGCCAGCTCCTGCCCGAGCCGCTCGATCGCCGCGGCGGCGTCCGCGCGCAGCGCTTCCTCGCGCGTCCGGTCGGCGGCCAGCGTGCGGCGGCGCTCCTCGATCTCGGCGATCCGGCGGCGCACCGAATCGCGCTCGGCACGCAAGGCGGCGAGCTTGTGGCCGAGCTCGGACGCGCGCTCACGCGCGGCTTCGGCCGCCTTGCGCTTGTCGGCGAGGCCGGCCGCCGCCTGAACTTGATGGGCGGCGGCGGCGCGCTGCGCCTCGGCCGCCTGCGCGACCGCGCCAGCGGCGGCTTCGGCTTCGCTTTTGGCCGCCTCGGCCGCCTGCGCCGCCTCGCGCCAGCGGGCGAAGATCAGCCGCGCTTCGGCGATCCGGATCTGGTCGGAGAGCTTGCGGTAGCGCTCGGCGGCGCGCGCCTGCCTTCTCAGCGCACCCTCGCGCAGCTCCATGTCGGCGAGGATCTCGTCGAGCCGGATCAGATTCGCCTCGGTGGCGCGCAATTTCTGCTCGGCGTCCTTGCGGCGCACGTGCAGGCCGGCGATTCCCGCCGCTTCCTCGAGCATCAGCCGGCGCTCGGTCGGCTTGGCGGCGATCACCGCGCTGATCTTGCCCTGGCTGACCAAAGCCGGCGAATGGGCGCCGGTCGCGGCGTCGGCGAACAGCAGGGCGACGTCCTTCTGGCGCACGTCGCGGCCGTTGACTCGATAGGCCGAGCCCGCGCCGCGCTCGATCCGCCGCGTCACCTCGACCTCGCCGGCCGCCCCTGCGCCGTCGTCGCCCGGCGCGCGCTCGACCAGCAGGGTCACCTCGGCGAAGTCGCGCGCGGGCCGCATCGCGGTGCCGGCGAAGATGACGTCGTCCATGCCGGCGCCGCGCATCGATTTGGGCGAGGATTCGCCCATCACCCAGCGGATCGCCTCGAGCACGTTGGATTTGCCGCAGCCGTTCGGGCCGACGATGCCGGTCAGCCCATCCTCGACGCGCAGCTCGGCCGGCTCGACGAAGCTCTTGAAGCCGGAAAGTTTGAGCCGCTTTACCTGCACGTCGCTCTTTTCTGCCCCCGCCTTTCGCTCAGCGCCCGGTCAGCATCGGCTCGAGCTGCGCCCAACGCTGGGTGCCGACCGAGCGGCCGTTGATCAGGAAGGTCGGCGTCGCGCTGACACCCATGGCATCGGCCTGGCCGGTGATTTCGGCGAGCCGCGTCAGCGCGGCGCCATTGTTGAGGCAGGCGTTGATCCGCGCCGCGGGCAACCCCTGCTGGCGGAAGAATCGGTCGAGGCCCGCCGCGCGGACCAAAGCCGCCCCCTGGGCGGCCGCCGGCAAGGCCTGGATCTGCTCGTAACGATCGCGCGGCAGCGCCTGGACCCGCCCGAACCAGGCGCCCTGGGTGGCGTAGAGCTGCTCGGCCGCGGAGAAAAACTGCCTGGGCGAGAGGCAGTTCAGCAGGGCGAAGACGGCGGGATCGGTCGGGAAGATCAGATAAGGCCGATATTCCCAGCTGAGCCGGCCCGAGCGGATGTAGCGGCTGCGCAGCGCTCCGGCGCCCTGCTCGCTGAATTCGGCGCAATGGGAGCAGGTGATCGAACCATATTCGATCAGCTTGATCGGCGCCGCCGGATTGCCCATCCGGACGCCGCCTTCGGGCGTGCGCACGACGGTCAGCGCCCAGTTGCGCGCAGCCGCCGGCGCGGTTCGCCGCGCACGCTGCGCCGACGCCGGCGCCGCCAGCAACGCCGCCATCGCCATCGCTGCGAGGAATGCGCGCGCCTTCATCCCTAGCTCCCGATCGCGCGGCGGAGCAGCGGTTCGAGCTGCGCCCAGGTGCCCGCTTCCTGCTTCTCGCCGTTGATCAGGAAGGTCGGCGTTCCCGTGACTCCGTCCTCGCTGGCGCCGCGGCTGGTCAGCTCGCCGAGCTGGCGCAGCGCCGCCTCGTCGGCGAGGCACTGGTTCATCCGCGCCTCGGGGATGCCGCGCTGGCGGAAGAACTGGTCGAGCCCGGCGCCGCGGACGAGCGCGGCGGCCTTTTGCGCCGGCGGCAGATTCTCGATCTGGGCGAGCTGGTCCTGCGGCATCGACTGGAGCCGGCCGACCCAGTTGCGCTGGTCGGCGTAGAGCTGCTCGGCGGCGCGGAAATAGGCGGCGGGGCCAAGGCAGCGCAGCATGAGGAACACGCCGGGGTCGCTCGGGAAGACCAGATTGGGCCGATATTCCCAGCTGACCTGACCGGAGCGGACGTAGCGGTCGCGCAGCTGCGCGCCGCCCTGCTCGCTGAACTCGCCGCAATGCGGGCAGGTGATCGAGGCATATTCGACCAGCTTCACCGGCGCGTTGGGATTGCCGAGCACGTAGCTGCCGCGGTCGGTCATCGTCGCGACCTCGGTCCAGTCGCCATTGTTGGGCGCGGCGATCTGGTTGAGCGGCGCGGCATTGTTGGCGTCCGTGCTGTTGTTGCCGCCGCCGCCGCAGCCGGCAAGGGCGAGGGCGAGCACGGCGCAGCCGATGCCGAGGGTCGATTTGGTCACTTCTTCTCTCCACCTATCTTGCCGACGACCGGGATCGTCGTCACCACCGGGGCTCCTTCGCTTCGCGCGAGCCCGCGCGCAAGCGATTCCAGACAGGCGCGCAGCTCCGGGTCGGCGACCGCGCGCAGCGAATCGCCCAGCTCGGCCGGGATCGGCGCCAGCGAAGCCGGCGCACGCCGGGATTTCCGCGCCGCCCGGACGATGCCCTGGCGGAACGCGATCCGCTCGACCGCCGGGTAGCCGAAAAAGGCGTTGACCCGCTCGATGATCGCCGGCGCGACGTGCTGCATCATCGGCGCGTGCGCGCCCTCGACGATCAGGGTGAGCGTGCCCGAGCTCCTTTTGCCGTGCGGGAAGCGGATCGAATCGGGCGTCGAGACGGCGGCGTAGCGGATGCCGACGATCTCGCGCCAGCGGCTGACGATCGAGGACTGGACGAAGCCGAACCGGCGGAAGGCGGCGCCGCCCGCCTGCTCGAGCAGGTCCGAAACCGCGCGGGCGCGCTTGGAGCGGGCCGGGTCCGCCGCCCGTTTCTTCCTGGCCTCGACCGATTTCGTCACGCGACTTTCCACCTTGGCCGCGATGATGGCATAGGCGGCCCATGCCCGTCGATGCCTCCGAAGCGCTTTTGTGTTGGTATGCTGTGGATAAGCGGCGGCTGCCGTGGCGGGCGGAGAGCGGCGCGGCGGTCGACCCCTATCGCGTCTGGCTGAGCGAGGTGATGCTGCAGCAGACCGGCGTCGCCGCGGTGAAGCCCTATTTCAAGGCGTTCACCGCGCGCTGGCCCACGATCGCCGCCCTCGCCACCGCTGAGGATGGCGAGGTCATGGCCGCCTGGGCGGGCCTCGGCTATTACGCCCGCGCCCGCAACCTCCTCGCCTGCGCGCGGACGATTGTCGCCGAGCATGGCGGCCATTTCCCCGACGACGAGCAGCGCCTGCGCCAGCTGCCTGGCATCGGCGCTTATACCGCCGCTGCGATCGCCGCGATCGCCTTCGGCAAGCGCGCGGTCGCGGTCGACGGCAATGTCGAGCGGGTGGTGGCCCGGCTCCACGCAGTCTCCGACGGAAAGCGGATTCGCGCGCTGGCCGACGCAATGACCCCGGCCGAAGGCGCCGGCGATTTCGCCCAGGCGATGATGGACCTCGGCTCGGCGATCTGCACCCCGCGCAACCCCGGTTGCGGCCGCTGCCCGCTCCGGCGCTGGTGCGCTGCCTATGCCGAGGGCGATCCGGACCGCTATCCGCGCAAGGCGCCCAAGGCGGCCAAGCCGCGCCGCGAAGGCGTCGCTTACTGGCTCGAGCATGACGGCAAGGTTCTCCTCGTCCGCCGCCCGGCCAAAGGCCTGCTCGGCGGCATGCTGGCGCTGCCCGAAGCCGAGCCCGCGCCGGCGAAGTGGGAGGAAGCGGGCGCGGTCGATCACGTCTTCACCCATTTCGCGCTGACCATGCGGCTGCTGTGCGCCGAGGCCGTGGTGCAGCCCGAAGGCATCTGGTGGCCGGCCGAGCGCCTCGGCGAGGCAGGCCTGCCGACTCTGTTCGCCAAGCTCGCCGCGCGCGGGGCGGCGTGGAGGGAGGCGGCATGAGCGCGCCGGGCTTCACCGGCGCCGGGCTCGACCGCGCCGACCATCTCCGGCTCGACGCCGAGCGGGTCGCCGACATGATGGCCAATGGCGATGCCCGCCTGTTGCGGCTCGCCGAATTGGATCCGGTGCTCGACGAGGAGGGGCGGCTCGCCTGGGGGCCGCTCGACGGCGCGGCGGGCGATCATCTCTTCCTCGGCCTCGACGCGGGCGCGCCCTTGTTCGCCCCGTTGGTGCGGATCGATGCGCCCGGCCAGCGGGCGTGGAAGCTGTTCGGCATCCTGTCGGTGATGAGCGCCAGGGACGCGGCGATCTGGGGCGCGGCGCGCAGCGTCAACGAATGGCACAACCGTCACCGTTTCTGCGGGATCTGCGGCAGCGGCACCGCGCCGTTCCGCGCCGGCTGGGGCCGCAAATGCGGCCATTGCGGCGCCGAGCATTTCCCGCGCGTCGATCCGGTGGTGATCATGCTCGCCGAGCATGACGGGCGCGTCCTGCTCGGCCGCCAGCCGCAATATCCGCAAGGGCGCTATTCGGCGCTGGCCGGCTTCGTCGAGCCCGGCGAATCGATCGAGGAGGCGGTGGCGCGCGAGCTGCTCGAGGAGGCGGGCGTGGTCGCCAGCGACGTGCGCTACGTCGCCAGCCAGCCCTGGCCGTTTCCGGGCTCGCTGATGATCGCCTGCCTGGCGCGCGCCGAATCGGACGCGCTCAGCCTCGATGCGAACGAGCTCGAAGACGGCTTCTGGGCGACCCGCGACGAGGTCTGCGCCGCTTTGGCCGGCGATCCGGCCGCGCCATTTCTCGCGCCGCCGCCTTTTGCCATTGCCAATACGCTGCTGACGCGCTGGAGTGCGGGCGAATGATCATGGAGGATGCGATGAGGCGGATGCTGCTGGCCGGAACGATGCTGCTCGCCGCGGGATGCTCGACCAATCCGGCGAACCGTCACGCATTCCTGATGGTGTCGATGAGCGGCATCCAGGAAGTGCCCGGCCCGGGCGACCCGGACGGCAACGGCACCGTCGAAATCCGCGTCGCGCCGGCGCAGGGGTCGGTCTGCTGGGACCTCTACGCGCGGGCGATCGGGCCGGCCACCGCCGCCCACATCCATCGCGGCGCGGCCGGATCGGCGGGCGCGCCGGTGCTCATCCTGACCACGCCCGACGCAGCCGGCCGCAGCCAGGGCTGCGCCACGGTCGATCAGGCGCTGGCGCGAGAGATCGCCTGGCGCGGCCACGAATTCTACGTCAACGTCCACGACGCGGCCTATCCGGCCGGCGCGATCCGCGGCCAGTTGCGCGGCGGCCCGCCGCCTAGGGAGCCGCGCCAGCCGGCTTCGCGCTAGGCTTCGGCTTTTTCGGTTTCTTCGGCCGGCTGGCCTGCTTCGGCGCCGCGGGCGCGGACGTATCGAGGTCGCGCAGCCCTTCTTCGAGCCCTTCGAGGAAGCTCCTCAGGCCATTGAGCGCGGCGGCGCGGAACGCCTCGGCGACCTTGTTGCCGTCGACATGGATGCGCGCTTCGACCATTCTTGGCGGGCCGGCGCCGTGCTGGCGCGCCCGCGCCGCGGCGGCGCCGAGCGCGGCGCTGGCGAACTCGCGGACGATCGGGCCGGCATTGTCCTTGATCGCCCGTTTGGCTTTCTTGCGGACCTTCCTCGGCACTTTCACCCCCGCGATCACCTTGGGGATTCTGACCTTGCTTGGCATGGTTTTGGCCTCCTCGTGTATTAATCTAATAATACACCTTGCGGCTTTCAAGGGCTCATTCGACGACGATCTCGGCGTTCATCCCGAGCGTGCGGTGAATCAGGTTCGAGCTATGCGCGCTGTAGCGCCCGGGCGGCGCGACGAGATCGACGTAGCGCCGCGCGCCGGGTGCGAGCCGCAGGCCGCCGCGCCGGACGACGTCGCCGTCGCGCGGCCGCAGCCGCGCCGCGCGGAAGAAGCGGGGCGCGCTGAACGCCATCGTCGCCCGGCTCTGGTTGACGAAATGGAGCCGGACGGGCCGGTCCGCGGGCAGGCGGATCAGCCTGGGCTCGTAGGCCCAGGGCCTGAGCAGCACGTCATATTCCTGCGCCGTCCGCCATTCGGGCTCGCGCTGGGCCGCGGCCGGGGCGGCGAGGAGCAGAGCGATAAGCGGCAGCAAGATGCGCATGGAGTGTCCCTCCCGAGGGGACAATCCACGAAAGCCGGCGACGTTCCCGTTAGAAGCGCAACGGCTTGACCCGTTTGACCCCGGGCAGCTTCTCCAGCCGCTTCAGGACTTCGGCTTCGATATGGCCGTCGACCGAGACCAAAGCGACCGCTTCGCCGCCCGCCTCGCGCCGGCCGAGGTGGAAGGTGCCGATGTTGAGCCCGGCCTCGCCCAGCAAGGTGCCGAGCCGGCCGATGAAGCCGGGCGCGTCGACGTTGACGATGTAGATCATCTCGCCGCCCAGCTCGGCCTCGACCGAGACGCCGAAAATATCGACGAGGCGCGGATTGGCGCTGCCGAACAGGGTGCCGGCGACGGAGCGCGGCCCGGCCGGCGTGTCGACGACGACGCGAACCAGGGTGTGGTAATCGCCCTCGCGGTCGTGGCGGATCTCGCGCACGTCGAGCCCGCGCTCCTTGGCGAGGACCGGCGCGTTGACCATGTTGACGCTGTCCGAATAGACCCGCATCAGCCCGGCCAGCACCGCCCCGGTGATCGGCTTCTGGTTCAATTGCGCCGCGGCGCCCTCGACCTCGACCGCGACGCCGGTGATCCGCTGCCCCTCGACCTGGCCGACGAGCGAGCCGAGCTTCTCCGCCAGCTCCATATAGGGCCTGAGGCGCGGCGCCTCCTCGGCCGAGAGCGAAGGCATGTTGAGCGCGTTGGCGACGCCGCCGTGGACCAAAAGGTCCGACATCTGCCCGGCGATCTGGATCGCGACATTGACCTGGGCCTCGGTGGTCGAGGCGCCGAGATGCGGCGTCGCCACCAGCCCCGGCGCGCCGAACAGGGGATTGTCCGTGGCCGGCTCGTTGGCGAACACATCCAGCGCCGCGCCGGCGACATGACCGCTGTCGAGCGCCTCCTTGAGCGCGGCCTCGTCGATCAGCCCGCCGCGGGCGCAATTGACGATCCTGACGCCCTTGCGGGTTTTGGCTAGGTTCTCGCGGCTGAGGATATTGCGGGTCTGGTCGGTCAGCGGCGTGTGCAGGGTGATGAAATCGGCGCGCGCGAGCAGCTGGTCGAGCGGCACTTTCTCGACGCCCAGCTCGAGCGCGCGCTCGCCCGTCAGGAACGGATCGTAGGCGACCACCTTCATCCGCAGGCCGATCGCCCGGTCGGCGACGATCGACCCGATATTGCCGCAGCCGATCAGGCCAAGGGTCTTGGACGTCAGCTCGACGCCCATGAAGCGGTTCTTCTCCCACTTGCCGGCCTGGGTGGAGGTGTCGGCGGCGGGCAGCTCGCGGGCGAGCGCGAACATCAAGGCGACCGCATGCTCGGCGGTGGTGATCGAATTGCCGAACGGCGTGTTCATGACGACGATTCCGCGCGCGGTCGCCGCCGGGATGTCGACATTGTCGACCCCGATCCCGGCGCGGCCCACCACCTTCAAATTGGTCGCCGCCTCGAGCAGGTCCGCGGTCACCCTGGTCGCCGAGCGGATCGCAAGCCCGTCATAATCGCCGATGATCGCCTTCAGCTCGTCCTTCGACAGACCGGGCTTCTCGTCCACCTCGACTCCATGGGCGCGAAACACTTCCGCGGCCTTGGGGTCCATCGGGTCGGAAATCAGCACTTTGGGCATTCTTGGTTCCTTCGTTCCCCGGCGAAGGCCGGGGTCCAGTCTGGGCACCGGCTTCCGCCGGTGAACTAGCTGTTCTTCGCCTCGGCGTAAGCCCAGTCGAGCCACGGGCCGAGCGCCTCGATATCCTCGCTCTCGACGGTCGCGCCGCACCAGATGCGCAGGCCCGGCGGGGCGTCGCGATGGCCGGCAATGTCGTAGGCGGCATCCTCGAGCTCGAGCAAAGCGGCCATTTTCTTGATCAGCGCCTCGTCGGCGCCCTCGACCGTCAGGCAGACGCTGGTCTTCGAGCGGCTGGCCGGATCGGCGGCGAGATGGCCGAGCCAGCCGCGCTCTTCGACGATCCGGTCGAGCGCGGCGGCATTGGCGTCGGCGCGGGCGATCAGCCCCTCGGCGCCGCCGGCCGTGATCGCCCATTCGAGCGCCCAGATCGCGTCCTCGACGGCGAGCATCGACGGCGTGTTGATCGTCTCGCCGCGAAACACGCCCTCGGCCAGCGCGCCTTTCGCGGTCAGCCGGAAGACCTTGGGCAGCGGCCAGGCGGGAATGTGGCTCTCGAGCCGCTCGACCGCGCGCGGGCCGAGGACCAGCACGCCGTGCCCGGCCTCGCCGCCGAGCATCTTCTGCCACGAGAAGGTGGCGACATCGATCCTGTCCCAGGGCAAATCGTAGGCGAACACCGCGCTGGTCGCGTCGGCGAAGGCGAGGCCGCCGCGATCCCCCGCGATCCAGTCGCCATCGGGCACGCGCACGCCCGAGGTCGTGCCGTTCCAGGTGAACAGGACGTCGTGCGACCAGTCGACCGCGCCCAGATCGGGGAGATGGCCGTAATCGGCGCGAATCACCGTCGGATCGAGCTTCAATTGCCTGACCGCGTCGGTCACCCAGCCTTCGCCGAAGCTCTCCCAGGCGAGGCAGGTGACGGGGCGCGGCCCAAGCATCGTCCACATCGCCATTTCGAACGCGCCCGTGTCGGAGCCCGGGACGATGCCGATCCGGTGGCCGTCGGGCAGGCGCAGCAGCTCGCGCATCAGCTCGATCGCGTGCAGCAGGCGCGCCTTGCCGAGCTTCGAGCGATGCGAGCGGCCGAGCGAGCCGGTGGCGAGCTTTTCGGGGGCCCAGCCCGGCGGCTTGGCGCAGGGGCCGGAAGAGAAATGGGGACGCGCGGGGCGCGCATCCGGCTTGGATAGCGTCACTGTCAACTCTCCTTGCAGAGAGCACGCGCCGCGTTGGGACGGCGTGGCCCGGCGACGGGCATAGAGAGAAGGGCCGCTGGTCGCAAGGCGCCCACGCTTCGACTCGCCCCATGTTGACGCGGGCGCGGGCTTGATTGACGGTCTTGCGCGATGCGGTGGGGATTGGCTCTGGCGGCTTTGCTCGCGCTCAATGCGTGCATCCCGGGGGGTGGGCAAAGGCGCGCACCGCCGCGCGCCCAGCCGCCCGCCGCCGGGCGCAACAGCGCCGACACGCTGCAATGCCATATCGACCTCGCCCGCGAGCGAATCGGCTTTCGCGCGCTTCCCGACCAGCGTTTCGCGGGCGGCTGCTCGGCGCTCGGCGCGGTCCAGCTGCTCGACATCGGCACCCCGGTCACCAACCTCCAGGCGATGACCTGCCCGCTGGCGCGGGCGTTCGCCCGCTGGGTGCGCGAGGCGGTCCAGCCCGCCGCCGACCAGTGGCTGCGCACACGCATCGTCCGGATCGAGACGTTCGGCACCTATTCCTGCCGCAGCGTCAACAGCCAGGCGGGCGCGCGCCTCTCCGAGCATGGCTTCGCCAACGCGGTCGACGTTTCGGGATTCACGCTCGGCGACGGCCGCCGGATCAGTGTCCAGCAGGGCTGGAACGGCGAGGACGACCGCGTCCGCCGCTTCCTGCGCGCGGTCCACCAGGCCGGCTGCCGGCGCTTCAGCATCGGCCTGTCGCCCGACAGCGATGCCTATCACTACAACCATCTGCATTTCGACATGGGCCGCGGTCCTTATTGCCGCTAGCCTCTCATCCGAGAGTCATCCCGGCGAAGGCCGGGACCCATGACCCCCAACCGAAAAGAATGTGCGAACGCCCGAGAGCGGCTCACGAAAGCCGATGTTCGTGGGTCCCGGCCTTCGCCGGGATGACTATGAGGGAAAACCGCACTAAACCGCCCAGCCATGACAGACCCCGTTCCCCCCAAGCGCGTCTTCCAGCCGGCGCGCGAAGAAGCCGAAACCGCGGCCCAGGCCACCCAGAGCGCGCAGACGATGGACCCCGCCTATCGGCTCGCTTTCCAGGATATGGATTTCCTGCTGCGCGAGGATCTGCGCCCGGTCCGCTTCCAGCTCGAATTGCTCAAGCCCGAGTTGCTGCTCGACGAGGCGAAGATCGCCTCGACCTTCGTCTTCTACGGCTCGGCGCGGATCCCCGAGCCGGACAAGGCCGACGCGCTGATCGCGTCGGCCGCGACCGACGGCCAGCGCGCGATCGCCGAGCGGCTCAAGGCCAAGTCCAAATATTATGACGAATCGCGCAAGCTCGCGCGGATGGTCAGCCGGGTCGATCCCGATGCCGAGGGCCGGCGGCATTTCGTCGTCTGCTCGGGCGGCGGCCCCTCGATCATGGAGGCGGCGAATCGCGGCGCCGTCGACGAGGGGAAGGAGTCGGTCGGCCTCAACATCGTCCTGCCGCACGAGCAATTGCCCAATCCCTATGTGACGCCGCGGCTGAGCTTCCAGTTTCACTATTTCGCGCTCCGGAAGATGCACTTCCTGCTGCGCGCGCGGGCGATCGCGGTGTTCCCCGGCGGGTTCGGCACGTTCGACGAAGCGTTCGAGCTGCTCACCCTGATCCAGACCGGCAAGGTCAAGCCGATCCCGATCCTGTTCTTCGGCCGCGAATTCTGGGAGCGGGTGATCGACTTCGAAGCGCTCGCCGACGAGGGCGTGATCTCGCCCGACGACCTCAAGCTGTTCACCTATTGCGAGACCGCCGAGGAAGCCTGGGCGTGCGTCTGCCGCTATTATGCGGAAACCGGCGAAGACCCGCGCTGCGATCTCTGATCGCTTAGTGCCCCGCGGGTGCCGCGGCGTTGGCCGCCGGCGCCGCCGTGTTCGCCTCCGCGGCGTTGCCGGCCGTCGCATTGCCCTCGGCGGCGTTGCCGCCGGCGGGCGCGGCGGGCGGCGGCGGCGGGATGGTCAGCGTGCCGCCATGCTGGTTGAGGAACAGGATGACGTCGGCGCGCTCCTGCGGATCGGAGAGGCCGGCGAAGCTCATCCGCGTCCCCTCGGCGAAGGCGCGCGGCGATTTCAGCCAGTGGCTCGCCGTCTCCCAGTCCCAAGTGCCGCCATGGCCGCGCAGCGCCTCGGTATAGTTGAAGTCGGGGCGGTGGGCGACCGCGGCGCCGATCGCGCCCCACAGGTTCGGACCGGTGCCATTGGCGCCCCCCTGGTCGACGGTATGGCAGCCGCTGCACTTGGCGAACGCGGCCTGTCCGCGGGCGGCGTCGGCGGTCTGCAGGAAGTGCGCGATCGGCGGCTCGGCTGCGGCCGGCGCGGCGCCTTCCTCCTGGACGCCGGCGATCGGGTAGCCCATCGTCTCGGGCCGCTCGGCCTTGAAGATTTCGCCGGAGACAAGGGTCGCGCCGAGCAGGACGATTCCCGCGCCCAGCACCCATCCCGCAATCGTGTTGAACCGACCGTCCATGCCGGAAGACCCTTTCATGGGAGCTTGATTGGCGCTCCCTTTATGCGGGCCGCGCGCCGGGAGCAAGCCACGCAGTCGCGCCGGCCGCGGCCGCTTTTTACCCCCGTTATCCTCGTTATCCACAGGCGGTTTTGCCTTTTCCTCCCCGATTTTTCGTGACAGTTTCCGGGCGTGGCCGAGACGATCTCCCGGCAACGGGGGAAAGCCTTCCCAGCCACAGCCTGAGCGGAAGCCGGGCCGGTCGTCTTCGGGCGGCAGGGCGGGCGGAAGCGAAAGGCGAGGGCGGCTGACGAAGCCGCCGCCAGGCGGAAGCTGCGGGCTTGCCCTTTAGCGGATGCGAAAGCGGCAGGCTTCGTAAAGCGCCCACCGGTCTCCAGGCGGCCTTCGGGTACGTGGGAGACCATCAGGCGGGACACCGGACCTTCGGGTCCAAGGACCTGCCCGGCGGAAAGCGGGACTTCGGTTAACGCGCCGCCACCGGCGAGGAAGGAGCTTCGGCTCCGGATTTGCCGGGCAGGACCGGGTTTCGGCCCGGGAGCTGCGAAACCGGCGGACCCAGGATTTCGGTCCATGGCCGCCAGGCGGAACCAAGGCTTCGGCCGAGGATCAGGCCATTTTCGGGACCAAGGCTTCGGCCGAGGATCCGAGGTGGCGGGAAGCGGGACGCAAGTCCCAAATCCGCCAAGCGGCGAACCGTCAGGGCTTCGGCCCTGTCGGGGAGCCAGCGGGGAAACTCAGAAGCGGCTTCGGCCGCCATGGGACCCCGGAGGAAGCGGCGCTGCGAACCCCCGGTTCGAAGCGCCGCCCACTCGAAACCGCCCAGCGCGGGATGCCTCGCCTCCCAGGCTAGGTTCCAGCAACGGGACAGTGGGGGCCGGCGGTAACGCCGGCCCCCATTATCGTTGGCCCGGAGCGTTATCGTCGGGCCGGGCATCGCGTTCGCAACTGTTCTTGCACTTCGGGGCAATCGTCGCGTTGCCGCCCCGTTTCGCGGCAGAGCGCTTGATCTCCCCGCAACGCGGCGCGACAAATCGCGCCTGGCGCGGGGGAGGCGCCGCTCTATGTTCTCCAGGAAACAGCAACCCGCCCAAAATGCCGTCAAGGCCGCGCGCAGCGGCGGCCCGCGCCTGTCGTTCATCGGCGCCGAGGTGATCATCAGCGGCGACCTCGCCACCGACGCCCAGCTTCATGTCGACGGCCGCATCGACGGCAACGTCCGCTGCGCCTCGCTCTTCCAGGGCGCCGAAGGCATTATCGCCGGCAACATCGCCGCCGACGAGGCGCGGCTCGCCGGCACCGTCGAAGGCACGGTGTCGGCCGGCACGCTCGTGGTCGAGGCGGGCGCGCAGATCCTCGGCGACGTCGCCTACGACACGATCAGCATCGAAGCCGGCGCCCGCATCGAGGGCCGCCTCGGCCGCCGTGCAGCGCTCGGCCTGGGCAACGAGGACCAGCCGCTGATCGCGACCCCGGTCTCCTTCTCGCCGTCGCGTTCGGCCGAGACCGACACGCACGGCATTTTCGCACTGCCCGATTCCGGGCGGTGAGCCGCCACGGGGCGGAGGTCGCCTGGCAATCGGACGGGCAATTCGCCGGCGGTCGCTACAGCCGCCGTCACGAGCTGCGCTTCGACGGCGGCGCGATCGTCATCGGCTCGGCCTCGCCCGAGGTCGTGCCGCCGCCGCTGTCCGATCCGGCCGGGGTCGATCCCGAGGAGGCGCTGGTCGCCGCGGTCGCCGCCTGCCACATGCTCTGGTTCCTCGATCTCGCCCGCCGCGCCGGCTTCGACATCGCCTCCTATCGCGACGCCGCCGAGGGCGAGA
This sequence comes from Sphingomonadales bacterium, assembly GCA_034668465.1. GTDB lineage: Bacteria > Pseudomonadota > Alphaproteobacteria > Sphingomonadales > Sphingomonadaceae > Allosphingosinicella. Next base: position 119,102 of record JAXDPI010000032.1, on the reverse strand, counting down.
TGGGCCGGATCGCCCCCGGCAGGACGGCGATCACCAGGATCACGCTGCGCCCCGACATCGCCTTTGCCGGCCGCGCGCCCGCCGCGGACGAGCTCGCGCAGCTTCACCACGAAGCGCACGAGCGCTGCTTCATCGCCAATTCGCTCAACAGCGAGATTGTCGTCCTTCCCGCTGAGGCGCGCTGATGCGCAAGGTGACCTGGACCGCCGCGGTCAGCCTCGACCTCTATCTCGCCGGTGCCGACGAGGCGATGGACTGGTTGCGCTGGAGCGACGACGCCCAGGCCAGCATCGGCGAGAGCTGGAAGGGCGTCGATACGATGCTGATGGGCCGCAAGACCTGGGACTTCGCGGCCAAAAGCGGGGGAGGCGACGCCGGCGACCCGAAAATCAGGACCTTCGTCTTCTCGCGGTCGATGGCTGAGGCGCCGGCCGGCGCCGAGCTGGTCCGCGACGACCCAGCGGGCTTCGTGCGCGCGCTGAAGGCACAGGAGGGCGGCGGCATCATCCTCATGGGTGGCGGCGAGCTGGGCTCCGTCCTGATCGAAGGCGGCTTGGTCGACGAGATCGGCCTCAACGTCCATCCGGTCCTGCTCGGGGCCGGCGTGCCTTTCTTCCGGCCGATGGCGCGGCGCGTCGAGGCCGGGCTCGTCGAGGCCCGGCCGATCGCGCAGGGCTGCGTCCTGCTGCGCTACCGCCTTGCCTAATCGCCGCCGGCCACTAGTTTCGGCGCCGAGGGGGGCGAGCCATGGCAGCAGCCAAGACCGACCATCCGCTCGAGCGGATGGTCTTTTTCTCGGACGCGGTGTTCGCGATCGCGATCACCCTGCTGGTGATCGATATCCACCCGCCGCATCTTGCCCGCCATGCTTCGGACTATGAGCATTGGGCTGCGCTCGGCGCGCTCTGGCCGAGCCTGTTCGGTTATCTGATCAGCTTCCTGGTGATCGGCGCCTTCTGGATGGGGCACCACCGGGCGTTCGCGATCGCCACGCGCTACGATCCCCGGGTGCTGCGCTGGAACATGGCGATGCTGATGGTGATCGCCTTCATGCCGTTCATCACCTCTTATTACAGCTCCAACATCACCGCCCGCGTGCCGATCCTGGTCTACTGCCTGGCAATGCTGCTGGCGGCGTTGCTCAACCGCAAGGTCAACTACACCGCGACCGGCCCGACCATGGTCAGCCCCGACGCCTCGGCGGAGGACATCGCCTATATCCGCCGGCGCAGCAATTCTGTCCTGCTCGCCGCGGCGGCCGCGGTCGCCCTCAGCCTGGTCCTGCCCGAGGCGGGCCAGGCCGGCCTGATTTCGATCCCGGTCTGGCGGCGATTGCTGACTTCGCTCGACAAGCGCCGCGCCGCCAAAGCCGGCGCCTAGCCGAACAGCGCCTTGCGCCGCGCCAGGCTCGTCGCGGGCCATAGCGCCTCGGCGTCGTAATAAGCCTCGAACGCCGGCACGCCGTCGGGCAGCTTTACCCAGGGCAGCTTCGAGCGGGTGTAGATGTGGACGTCGGGCGGCAGCGCGGCGGGATCGTCGAGCGTGCCGACCCGGACGAAGCGCAGGATGTCGGCCGCTGCGCCATAATTGCTCCACAAGGCGATTCGGCAGGCCGGGCAGCGCCAGATTTGCTGGCCTCGGCCGCTTTGCGACGGAGTCATGATCGGCTCGGCGTCGCCGGCGATGGTCTCGACCCGGCCGGATTCGATCAGGGCGTTGAGCACGAACGCGCTGCCGGTTTCGGTCTGGCAGCTGGTGCAATGGCAGCAATGAACGAAGATCGGCGCCGAATTCAGCCGATAGCGCACTTCGCCGCAGGCGCAGCCGCCTTCGAGTCTCTCCGTCATCGGCGCCTCCTTTGCGCGCGAGCCTAGCGGGCCCGCCGCGGGCATTGCAATCCTTCCTTAAGCCCCGGCGCGCTATCCCTTTTCCGGCAGGCGGAGGAGCGATCGTGAAGGCAGGCATATTGGGCATGTGCGCGGCGGGCGCGGGCGGCATTTATTTCCTCGCCGGCACGCCGGGCCCCGATTTCGAGCGGGTGATCAACAAGCCGCCGATGACCGTCTACGCCGCTTTCTCCGCGCTCGGCGCCGAGGGCGTCGCCAGCGAGGAGGCGGCCGGAGAGGGACGCCGCCGCATCAGCCGCCGGATCGACAAGGAATTGGGCGAGGCAATCCATTACGAGATCCTGATCGACGACCGGCCGGTGCTCGACGTCGATCTTCATTTCGCGCCCGGCCCCGACGGCCGCGGCACCCGCATGACCGCCGAGTTCGACATGGACGCCTACGAGCTCGGCTCGACCTACGAGACCTCGGCGGGGCTGGCGCTGTCGATGGTCCCCGAAGGCTATATCGACCAGCAATTCGCCAGGTTCATGGACGACATGGCCGACGATGTCGAAGCCGGCCGGCCGCTGCCGCCGCTCTCGCTCGGGCGCGCCGGCATGCGCCGCGCGACGACGACTCCGACCAGTCTTTCCGAGCGCCGCTACCAGGCCGAACGCGACCGCCGCGAGGCCGCCGCGCCGATGAACCGCGCGCGGCCGATGGTCGATCCCAATCGGGACGCCGAACGGCATTTGAACGGCACCCGCTAGCGGCGCGGTCGCGCCTTGCCGCACGAGCGGTCCGGGTTATGATGCGGCCATGGACGAGCTGCTTCTGGTGGGTGTCGGGATCGCGATCCTTGGAGCCGCATTGTCCATCGCCCTGGTCCGCGCGCTGCGCGCCCGCCGCGGCGCCGGAACCGGCGCACCGCCCCCCGGGCCGGCGGCCGAACCCTGCTGGACCGAAGCGATCGCCAGCGATCGGCGCTACCGATATGCGCGAGCGCAATGCGTCGACGACGTGCTGATGGAGGCCGACGCGCGGATGCGCCGCGAGCCGCCCGCTTATGGGGACGGCTAGCAGGGGCGCGGACTCCAGGCCCCTCGCCCACAGACAAAAAAGGGCCCCGCGAACGGAGCCCGATTGCATGGCCTCCCAAACAGGACGGCGCTGGAAACAAGAGACGGCAGCCCAGAAAAAATGGCAGCCCAGAAACAAAATGGGAGCTGGTGTCGCCACCAGCCCCCACTTGTCCCAGGTCCGAACTGCCGCGCCGGTGAGGGCTTGGCGTCTTTCCTGGGCGGGTCGGGCTTGTCCCGTCGAAGCAAGCTTCGACGGGGGCCCTGTCGGGTTCCGGCCGAGGTCTTGCGACCTCGGTCGGTTCCCTTTCGCGGCACCATCGGCCGAAGCCTCCGGTTCCGCTGGACCCTCGAAGAAAGTGGGATCGGCTTGCGCCTCACGCTTCTCCCTCGAAGACCCGCTCCACTGCTTCGGTGGCTTGCGTCCCGAAGGACACCGCCCGCCTCCGCGGTGGCCGCGGTCCGGAACTTTCTTCCCTTGCGGGAAGTCCGCTCCTCGTCGCGAAGGACCATATGACTCGGCATTCCGATTCGCGCCAAGGGGAATCTGGGCCCCTTTGCCTGTGGATAACGGGGATATCGAGGATAAGTCGGCGAATCCGCCCCTCGCCGACAAGCGGGCGCTCAGAAATCGAGATATTGGCCGCAGTCGGGGAGCGCGCTGTCGGGCGCATAGCCGCCCGCGCCGGCGTCGAAGGCGAAGGTCCGGGCATAGGTGCATTGCGGGTCGGCCGCCCAGACGAGGTCGCGCCGGCTGAGCGGCGGCCGGGTCGTCGAATCCTCGTTGCGATCGAGCCGGCCGGGATAGGTCCGCGCCCGCGCGGTGAGCAGGAAACGCGGGCGCCCGGCCGAGGTCGACGCGTCGAGCGTCAGGTCGGCCTGAAGCTCATATTGGTCGTGGCAGGCCCCCGCCCGATTGCGCTCGTCGCGCGGGCCGAAGCAGGCGCGGATCATCGCCGAGCCGCCAAGCGGCGCCTCGAGCACGGGCGCGAGCGCCGGCGATCCCGGCTCGAAGCGCATCAGCGTCAGCCGCGTCGCGCTGGCGCCGCCGCCGGAAAAGCCGGTGCTGCGACTTCGCAGGACGCCGATCAGGAGCGCGCCGCCGGCCTCGCGAACCAAATGCGGCCAGAGCGCGAGCGTCTCCTCCCCGTCGCCCGATTCCGGGACAAGCAAGGGGAGGGCGGCCACCGCGTCCGGCCCAGGCCGGCTCTCGAACAGGTGTAGCCGCCACTGCCCGCTTTCGCCGTCGCGGCGCAGCAGCGCGCAAGGGCCGTCTCGTCCGCACAGCACCGGCGAGCGATATTCGGCCGCAACGTCCGCCGCTGGATCTTCGGCGCTGGCCAGCGCCTCGATCCGGTTGCCGGCGCGGTCGGCATAGCTGAAAAAAGGCGGCGGGGGCGGGGTCGCGGCGGTGAAGATGAGAAAACCCAGCGCGGCAATCCGCATGGCGAACCTCCCGGCCGCAAACCGGCCCCCGCGGCATGTTAGCCGCGGGGGCCGGGTGGCGCCACCGCCCCCTGGCGCCGGCTTAGAGGATCGCGACGGCCATCCTCGGTCGAGGCACGCTCAGTCGGGGAAGCTTTCGCTATGCTTCTCCAGGTCGCTGCCGATCTTGACCCGATCGCGCGCGTACACCTCGCCCTCGTTGCAGAAAATCCAGAAGCGGAGACGCGCGCCTGCGGGCCCTTCGAGCGTGTAATCGACGAAATTGCCGCTCGTGCAGGTGAGCCAGTCCAGGTCGACGCCGCCGGCTCCGTCCTTCATCGGGACCGCGATGCCATGAATCCAGAATGCGTATGCCGTGAGCCCGTCGGCGGGCGTCGCTTCGATCCGGAATACGGCCATGCTTGCCTCCTGTTGGAGACGGAATTTGGCCCATCCGGCGCGCTCTTGCGCGTGACTGGCGTCACGCGGCGACTGCGCCGGCAGAGCGCTAGCCGAAGGTCTTGCTGGTCGCGCGGTCGATGATCTTGGCGGGGTCGGCGATGAAGCTGTTGACGTGGGCGACGTCGATGTCGGTCAGGCCAAGCGACGCCGCATTGTCGATCTGGAGCTGCCAGCAGCCCACCTCCGCCTCCACCCCGTGCCACGGCTTGCCGTTGTCGTGCTGCCAGATGTGGTTGGCGTCGTGGACGATGCACGAGGCCGTCCAGGAAGGGCTCACCAGGCTGCGGTCCTTGCGCCGGAATTCGTCGGTGTCGTAGAAGAAGATGTCGGGGCGCACGTCGGCATAGGAGCGCAGCGGCTTGGCCGAAAACACGATCGCGCGCAGCATCCCCAACGCCGTCTTCGCCTGCGGCGAAAGCGTCGCATAGCAGGCGGCGAGCCGCGCCGCGGTGTCGGCGACCAGCTGCCATTCGCCCGAGCCCGGGGGGACGCTGCTCTTGTCGATCACCAGCAATATGTTGCGCCCGCCGAGCGGCAGATAGGCCCCCGCCGTATTGTCGAGCTTCATCGCCTTCTTGTCCTTGAAGAAGGACTGGCGGTTTTCCGTGTTGGCCGCCACCGGCGAGGGCGTGCCGTCCGTGGGCGCGATCGAGGAATGATGATGATAGGTCTTGCCGTCGACCTTGATCGGATTGGCCATTGCGAATCCCCCTTCCATCGACCGGCGCCGTTCGCCGCGATCCGGCTTGCGTTCCTGTAACATCCCGGCAGCCGGTGGCGATATACGAATGCCACCGGGCGCCGCGACGGGGTTGGTGCCGCTCGCCCTGCTCCTAGAGGGCGGCCAGGAACGGCTTGCTCGGCGCGAAGAAATATTCCCCGCCCTTGAGCGTCACCGCCGATTCGAAGTTGAACTTCTCGCGTCCGGCCGCGGGATCGCCCCATTTCTTCGGCCAGCGCTGCGGTTCGTTCTTATGCTGCCCGATCAGCGGATCGTCGCCCGTATCCTTGCCGGTCGGGAGGTTGAGAACGTTGGTCGGGAAATTGGGATTGTCGACCCAGGTCCGCTGGATGAACTCGAACTGCTTCTCGATATTGGCCTGGTAGCACATGAACAGCAGGCCGCGGTCCGCCGCCGGGTTGGGGTCGGTCTGCACCGCGTCGCAAATCTCGGGCATCGGCTTGCCGTAGGGGATGCCGCGCCTGGTGATCCGCCGCTTGCGCTCGTCCGCGAAGCTGGTGCTTGGCGTGGTGCCGCGCGGGTTGACCTTGCGGATGTGGGCGTGGGCCGGGCAGCGGAAGCCGTCGGGATCGAGCGACTTGGCGGGATCCGGCGACTTGTAGACGAAGTCGTTGGTATAAACCTGCCCAGCCTCCTTGAACGCGACCACCGGAGTGCCGTCCTCGAACCGGCCGACCGCCATCGCTCCGCCCTGCTCCTCGGGCAGCGGGACGGCGGCTTCGACCGCATCCTCGCGGGCGTGGAATTGGCCGAAATTCTGGAAGAGCTTGCGATAGACGAGATAGGAGCCGTAGGCGTCGGTCGCGGTGGTGAACGGGTCCTTCTCGACCAGCAGGTCGAGGCTGGCGCCCGGGTCCCAGCCCGTGTCGGGATCGCCCTTGCCCTCGAGCTTGTACTTGTCGAGGTCTTCCTTGGTGTAGAGCGGCTGGCTGATGCCGTCGAAATAGCCGAAATGCTCGATCGGCTCGGGGCTCGCCAGCGGCGTGCCGTCGCGGACGGTGCGGCGCAGCGCCCGGCCCTCGTCGATCAGCAGGATGTCGGCCAGCCCGGTGAGCTGGGTCTTGAGCAGCGAGAGCTCGTTGAGCAGCCGCGTCTGATCCTGCGCCTGATCGTCGGCGAGCGAGACCATCGCGTGGATCGTCTTCTGGAAGCCCGGCTCCCATTTGTCCGGCTTGGGATCCTGGTTGTCGGTGTCGAACAGCTCCTGGATGAGGTTGCTCCCCTGGTGCTTCATGCCCTTGTTGAAGACCTTGCTCTTCAGCTTTGTCGGATCCAGGCCGAGATAGCGATAGCCCTCCGCCGACAGGTAGAAGAGTATGACGAGGCCGCCGTCCCCGCCGGCGGCCGACTGCGCGCGCTGGTCCTTGGCGGTCAGAACGCGCGGCGCGATCTTGGTCCTGATCCAGCTTCGGACCTGGGCCTTGGGGCCGGTGAACTTGAGGAAGACGTGGCGCGATTCGTTGCGGCCGTGCGACTTCAGCGCGTTGCCTTGCAGATTCTCCAGCATCGTCTTGTAGGTCGCGGAGGCGATGTCCACCTCTTTGGCGGGCTTGGTCAGGTCGATCGTCATCGTTCTTTCTCCCCTGTATCCAGAAGATCACGTCAAGCAACGGAGTCGCGACAGACCGGTAGAGGGCGCCAGATTCTTGCGCGAGTCAAATCGAGATGCCTCCAGGTGTGCTAAATGCTTGTCAAATGCTTGAACGCGTTCTTCCGATAGGCCACGTGATTTCCCGTTGCCGAGACAAGCGGGCTGGTCGCACCCTAGGAAGGGGCGCCGCCGCCTGTCCGTGACGGCCGTCACGCGTGGCGTGCCGATACATCGGCCCATATCTGCCGGGCCGATCTTCGATCGTGAGGATCGGCCAAAGGGCGCCGCCGAACAGATGCCGCATCGGATATGAGTTGTTGCCAATTCGGGATCGTGATTGACGCAGGCGGTTCGCCCGCGCAGATTTGGCGAGGTATTCGGGGGGACGAACGATGAGTGACGGTCTGTCGAAAACCCGCGCAGGGAAAAAGCGAGCCGAAGCGCCCCCTAAAGCCAAGTCCATCATCCTGTTTTCGGACGGCACCGGCAATAGCAGCGCCAAGCTGTTCAAGACCAACGTCTGGCGGATGTACGAGGCGATCGAGCTGGGCGCCACGGCGATCGCGCCGGAGCAGATCGTCTATTATGACGAGGGGGTCGGGAATTCGGGTTTCCGGCCGCTGGCGATACTCGGCGGCGTGTTTGGCTGGGGTCTCAAGCGCAACGTCCTGGATCTCTACTCCTTCCTCTGCCGCAACTATGAGCGCGACGATCGAATCTACGTGTTCGGATTCAGCCGCGGCGCATTCACAATCCGCGTCCTGGTCGGGCTGATCGCGAGCCAGGGCCTGGTTCCGTATCGCGATGAAGCCGATCTGGCCCACCAGGCGGCCGATGCCTTCCGCGCCCATGTTCGCGGCCGGGTGCCGAGATATCCGCCGATGCGATACCTGCTGCCGCTGTGGCACGCGCTCATCCGGCTGATCCTGCGCGGCAAGAGGCTCCTCTTCCGCCAGCACGCCTACCGGCACGAGAGCAACAGATTTCCGCGCATTCGCTTCATCGGGGTCTGGGACACCGTTGCCGCTTATGGCGGGCCCGTTCTCGAGCTCGTCAGGGCGTTCGACGACTGGATCCGCCCGCTGACCTTCAAGGACCAGATTCTTTCGGACAAGGTCGATTGCGCGCGCCATGCGCTGGCCCTCGATGAGGAGCGGGATGCATTCCAGCCGGTCCCCTGGGATGAGCCGCACGGCACGGACCGCGAGCGGATCAAGCAGGTCTGGTTTGCCGGGGTCCACGCCGATGTCGGCGGCGGCTATCCCGACGACAGCCTGGCTTATGTATCGCTCGCCTGGATGATGAAGGAGGCGCAGGCGGCGGAGCTCGAGCTGCGGCCGGAGAAGGTCGCGGAGGCGAACCGCATCGCCAATGCCTTCGGTCCGATCCACGATTCCCGTGCCGGCGTCGGCGCTTATTACCGGTATCAGCCGCGCATGGTCGGCGCTTACGTCGAACCGCCTGCGCCGGGGACGGAATCGATCGAAGACCCCGTGTTCCACGATCAGGGAATGGATCAATGCGCCTGGGTTCACGAGAGCGTTCTCTACCGGGTGGAGGCCGGCACGGACGGCTACGCCCCGATCACGCTGCCCCGGGACTTCTGTGTCGTCGATCACTCGCCGCGGGACGTCCAGTTTCCGCAGGTTCTGCGCAGACGCCTGCGCGAGACTTCGGCGCCGCGGGCCGACAGGCAGGAGACCGCGAAGGACTGGGTATGGGTGAAGCGCATCCTCTACTTCGCCACTGTCGCCGCCTCGCTGTGGCTGGCGGTCCTGCCCCTGTGGCCCGCGCCGGCGAGCTTTTGCACCGACGAGCGCTGCGTGTTGGGAACCGTCTTCGGGTGGTTGAAATTCGTCCTGCCGGGCTTTGCCGAGCCGTGGGTCGATGCCTTCGCCGCCCAGCCGGACGCGACGGCGATTCTCGTCGTCTTGGTCTTCCTTTTCATGGCCGGCGGCAAGGCGGCCGAGCGCCGGCTGCGGGACAAGACGCGCCTGATCTGGAAGCAGGCGCTCGCCGGCAGCATCACGCTGCCGGCGCGGGTCGGGCCGATCCGGGCGATGCGTACCAGCCCGCTCTACCAGGCTGTGCTCGGCTTCATCAAATGGCGGCTGCTGCCGTTCGTCTTCGGGCTGGCAATGCTGCTGTTGCTCGCCTGGGCGGCGACCGTCGCGGCGGTGCAGGTAAGGCTTGCAACGGGCGAGGGCCGCGGCCTGTTCTGTACGCCGCAAACCCCGGCGATGGTCGCGTTCGACACCGCCGAGCCATGCAACCGGACGGGCCTCAGGCTTCGGCGGAACCGGAGCTACGAGATGGTCTTCCATCTCCGCGACGATTGGCGGGACGGCAATGATCCCGCGAACGACACCGATCCGCGCGGGATTGCCGCCGGCGATCTCAGCCCGCCCATCGGTTATCTCGCGGCCCTGATGCGCCGCGTCGTTTCCGCCGGCTATCTGCAGCCGGTCGCGGCCATCGAGACCGGGCGGGAGATGCCGGCGGTCCAGATGCACGTGCTCAACTTCACCGAGCGCTCGCCGCGCGTCTTTGCCGCCGAGTTCACCGCCACCGCGGACGGCGAGCTCATCCTCTTCGCCAACGATGCGGTGCCGGCCTGGCCTTTCCGTGCCGGCTATTTCTACCGGGGCAGCCGCGGCCAGAATCACGGAACCGCGTGCGTCTCGATTTCCGAGCGGGTGCGGGGCCGGCTCGAACCGATCGTGAGCTGCGATCCGCGCTGCGCGCAGCCCGGGGCGCCGTGCACGGTGACGCATCCGCCGCGCGTCGCGCCCCCGCCGCCGCCGCCAGGAGGCCGGCCGCCACCCGGCTGAGCTCACGGCGCGGCCGAGCTCCGGCCGACCCCGCCGCTTTGGCGTTCGGCCGGCCGCCGCGCCTTGCCTGCGCGCGCCATCGCCCCCACATCGCCACGACCCGCGTTGACGCCCGGCGCGACCCCGATTAACAACAGAACAAATCTGGAACACCACGGCCATGCTGACCCATATATCCGTCCGCGGCGCGCGCGAGCACAATCTCAAGGATATCGACGTCGATATCCCGCGCGAGACGCTGACGGTGATCACCGGCCTGTCGGGCTCCGGCAAATCCTCGCTCGCCTTCGACACGATCTACGCCGAGGGGCAGCGCCGCTACGTCGAGTCGCTGAGCGCCTATGCGCGCCAGTTCCTCGAGATGATGCAGAAGCCCGACGTCGACCATATCGACGGCCTCTCGCCGGCGATCTCGATCGAGCAGAAGACGACCTCGCGCAACCCGCGCTCGACCGTCGCCACCGTCACCGAAATCTACGATTACATGCGGCTCTTGTGGGCGCGCGTCGGCGTGCCTTATTCGCCCGCCACCGGCCTGCCGATCGCCGCCCAGACGGTCAGCCAGATGGTCGACCGCGCGATGACCCTGGCCGAGGGCACCAGGCTCTATCTGCTCGCCCCGGCCGTGCGCGGCCGCAAGGGCGAATATCGCAAGGAGCTCGCCGAATGGCAGAAAGCGGGCTTCACCCGGGTGCGGATCGACGGCGTCTTCTACGAGATCGAGGACGCGCCCGCGCTCGAGAAGAATCTCAAGCACGACATCGAGGTGGTGGTCGACCGGCTGGTGATCCGCGCCGGGATCGAGACCAGGCTCGCGGATTCATTGGAGCAGGCGCTGAAGCTGGCGGACGGGCTGGTCTATCTCGATCCGGCCGACGGCGCACGAGGGGACAGTCCCCATGCGGGGACAGTCCCCGGCGAGGGCGATCGGGGGACTGTCCCCGAACGGGGACTGTCCCCCGGCACTGAGCGGATCGGCGTTGCCGCCGCGCTGGAGGAAGCCCACGAACGCGCCGTCCTTCAGGACAATGCCCCCGAAGGCCGCATCACCTTCTCGGAGAAGTTCGCCTGCCCGGTCTCGGGCTTCACCATCGCCGAGATCGAGCCCAGGCTGTTCAGCTTCAACGCGCCGCAGGGCGCCTGCCCCGGCTGCGACGGGCTCGGCGAGAAGCAATTGTTCGATCCCGAGCTGATCGTCCCCAACGAGGCTTTGTCGATCAAGAAGGGCGCGGTCGTCCCCTGGGCGCGCTCCAACCCGCCCAGCCCTTATTATATGCAGGTGCTCGGCTCGCTCGCCCGCGAGTTCGGCTTCGAGCTCGAGACGCCGTGGAAGGACTTGCCCGAGGAAATCCACGACATCATCCTCTACGGCACCAAGGGCCGCCCGGTCACCTTGCGCTTCATCGATGGCCGCAAGAGCTACGAAGTCAGGAAGCCGTTCGACGGCGTGATCGGCAACCTCAATCGCCGCATGCTCCAGACCGAGAGCGCCTGGATGCGCGAGGAGCTCAGCAAATATCAGAGCGCCGCCCCGTGCGAAATCTGCCACGGCGCGCGGCTGCGGCCCGAGCCGCTCGCGGTCAAGATCGCCGGCGAGCATATCTCGCAAGCCACCAGCCGCTCCGTCCGCCACGCGCTCGCCTGGTTCTCCACCCTCGCGGAGAAGCTGACGCCCACCCAGAACGAAATCGCGCGTGCCATCCTCAAGGAGATCAACGAGCGGCTCGGCTTCCTCAACAATGTCGGGCTCGATTATATCGACCTCAACCGCACCTCGGGCACGCTCTCCGGCGGCGAAAGCCAGCGCATCCGCCTCGCCAGCCAGATCGGCTCCGGCCTGTCGGGCGTGCTCTACGTGCTCGACGAGCCCTCGATCGGGCTCCACCAGCGCGACAACGACCGCCTGCTGATCACCCTCAAGCGGCTGCGCGATCTCGGCAACACCGTGCTCGTCGTCGAGCATGACGAGGACGCGATCCGCAACGCCGATTATGTGATCGACATGGGCCCTGGCGCCGGCGTCCATGGCGGCGCGGTGGTCTGCCACGGCTCCTATGACGAATTGCTCGCCTGCGAGACCAGCCTCACCGCCGATTATCTCAGCGGCCGCCGCCAGGTGCCGATCCCGGCCGTGCGCCGCAAGGGCACGGGCCGCAAGCTCACCCTCCACGGCGCGACCGCCAACAATCTGAAGAGCGTCACCGCCGCGATCCCGCTCGGCACCTTCACCTGCGTCACCGGCGTCTCGGGCTCGGGCAAGTCGAGCTTCACGATCGACACGCTCTACGCCGCGGCCGCGCGGACGCTCAATGGCGCCCGCATCCAGGCGGGCCGACACGACAAGCTCACCGGCCTCGAATATCTCGACAAGGTGATCGACATCGATCAGTCGCCGATCGGCCGCACGCCGCGCTCCAACCCGGCGACCTATACCGGCGCCTTCACCCAGATCCGCGACTGGTTCGCAGGGCTGCCCGAAAGCCAGGCGCGCGGCTACAAGCCCGGCCGCTTTTCGTTCAACGTCAAGGGCGGCCGCTGCGAAGCCTGCGCCGGCGACGGCCTCATAAAGATCGAGATGCACTTCCTCCCCGACGTCTACGTCACCTGCGACGTCTGCCATGGGGCACGCTACAATCGCGAGACCCTGGAAGTGAAGTTCAAGGGCCACTCGATCGCCGACGTGCTCGACATGACGGTGGAAGCGGCGGCCGAGCTGTTCAAGGCCGTCCCCCCGATCCGCGACAAGATGCGCATGCTCGAGGAGGTCGGCCTGGGCTACATCAAGGTCGGCCAGCAGGCGACCACGCTCAGCGGCGGCGAGGCGCAGCGGGTGAAGCTGGCCAAGGAGCTGTCAAGGCGGGCGACCGGGCAGACGCTGTACATTTTGGACGAGCCGACGACGGGGCTGCATTTCGAGGACGTGCGCAAGCTGCTCGAGGTGCTCCAGGCGCTGGTCGACCAGGGGAATACGGTTGTGGTGATCGAGCATAACCTCGAGGTGATCAAGACGGCCGATTGGGTCTTGGACCTCGGCCCCGAAGGCGGAGACAAGGGCGGGGAGATCGTCGCGGAGGGGACGCCGGAACAAGTAGCCAGGGAGCCGCGCTCCTACACGGGGGGGTATCTCGCGCCATTGCTGAAGGGGAAACGCGCCGAGCCGACGGAGCTCGCGCTGGACCCGGCTAGAGCGCGGCCCACCTCAAAGCGCCAGCGAGAGCCTGCTGAATAGAGTTTAATCCGCTTTCGTTCATACCGACCGGGTATCGAATTAGAGATTGAGCGCCAATTGCTTCCGATCATTGGTGGGCTCGTCCACTAAGTCAAACCTGCTGCGCATCAACGAAGAAAGGCGGGCCTTGGTATCAGTGGGCAATCGCGGGTTCACAAACAGATACAACGTCCACAAACCGAGGTGCTGAGCAAATATCTCCTTATGCTTGGCAAATACGCTGTCTCGCATAGTGACATTGCCACGCGCCTGCTCGACGCGCTGGGTAACGGTTTTCGCCCCGGGCGCTTTCGGGCTGGCATAGATTGCCAGCTCCGCCGCAGCCACACCTGCCTCCGTCGCCAGTTCGGACTCGATCGTCGATCGGCTGCTTGGATCGAACAAACCCTCGGCCCTGAGCTTCTCCTGCCGGTTCTTGTAATTGTCGAAGTTGGGCTCTGAATCCTGCATGATGCGTGCACGAAACGCTGGCCGGTACAGCCTTCGCCCGAGATATCTTCTGATAAGCTTTTGGGCATCCGGCGGCCCCTCTTTTAGGATGAACGAGAGGAGTTCATCGTCGCCCATCTTCTCGACAATGCCTTCATTTACCGCAGCGGGCGCATACTCCGCGGAAAGGGCTAGCGCCTTGCCGATCATCGCCCCTGCCGAGGTCTTTACCGGATGACTGTAGACCTTCAGAAACAGCGAATATCGCGCCTCCAACACAGATACGACCGCATAGTCCGCATCGAGCCGAAGACCGTGGTTCCCGTACAATCGGGGTATGATCTCCTTCGCGTGCTTTCCGCTCGTACTCAAGCGGTCGAGCGTGAAGCGCCTATATATGGCGGAGTCGACGCGACTATCCAGACCACAATAGAATGAGTCGCGATCAATATAGTCGAGCACGTCGGCTCCGACCGAGCCGGACAGCAGCGATTCTATCCATGCTAGGGGCGATGGTCCCTTGGTCCCGTACATTAAGTCAACCACTGCACGGCCGATCTCGGAGGCTTGGAGGATCGTGGAAAATTCCGCATTTGCTCCGTGAAACAATCGATCGAGCCGGTCCGAATTCCTGTCGTGCCGCGAGAAGAAGCCCAATTCGTCCTCTAGCGTATGGCCAAATGGCGCGTGAGCGACGTCATGCACGAGAGCGTAAAGCCGGGCACTCCAGCGTTCTTCCGGCGTGAATGAAAACCCTTCCCTCAGCTCGATTGAGCGAAAAATCTTCTCCACGACATGCGTCACTCCAATGGCATGGGCGAGCCGCGTATGTTCTGCCCCCGGATAGACGAGATGTGTCGTCCCAAGCTGGCGTATTCTCCTGAGACGCTGCATTTCCCTCGTGTTCAGGACCGCGAACTCAAGATCGGTCATTTGAATGTCGCCATGCACGGGATCGCGCACGACACGGGATAGCCTGAGCAGTGGGGCACTCGATATCGACGGGAAAACTTTAGTTTCCAGATCAGTGCGCATCTCTTTTAGCTTCGAGAGCGCCTCTTCGATGGGAACCCGAGCGTAGTCGCGAACGTCGATCATCCGCGATACAAGAGTGCAAACGCGGTTATCCGGAATGCTGTTGATCTCTTGAATTGCCGTCGGCTGATGCGTCAGCATCAAGTTTTTTAGGTCGCCGGCGCCCTCGGCATCGGTGACCTGCCAAGGATAGGCATTCGTAAGCATGCGGTAGCAAAGGACGCCGACAGCGAATAAGTCGTGGGACAAAGTGGAGGCGCCCGCATTTTCGATCTTGGCGGGAGGAGCGAATCGCGCCGCGCCCGCATTCCAGAACGTCTCATTCTGAACCGGAAGAATCGGGCCCTTGCAGAGCCCCAAGTCGATGAGGGTGACCTCGTTACCAGATGACGAGACGATGACATTCTCGCCTTTAATGTCTCGGTGCATTAGCTGTTTACCATCGAGGTAGACCAGCGCCTCGAGCAACTTTTCCGCGATCAGGAGGACAACCAACTCGGAAAAGAAGGTCCGGTTCTGGATGTTCTCGGTCACTCGATCCGCGACCGTGCGACCCTCCGCGAAGGACATGACTATGTAGGGTCGACCGCGTTCCTTATTGCTATCGATGTACCGAGGGAAAGCGACATGATCGATGTGCTGCAAGGCCCATTTCTCATTCTCAAAACGGCGGGCCCCCCCACTTTCCGCGTCTTCGCGAAGCCACTTCAGCGCGTAAGGAACCTCCTTCTGCTTGTCCGATCGTTTGTAGGCGAGATAGGTTCGAGCGAACGAACCTTCGCCAACGCATCTCTCGACATTGTAACTACCAAACCGCGAAGGATCGGGCTCAGCGGAACCAGTTATGTCGCTCATTGAGGTCCGCCTCTAATTAAAGCGCGCAAACATAAGTTGGTGTCGCAAATATCCAAACGAAAAACGCAAGATTACGGTGACAGTGCACTAAATCCCCAATCCCGCGCTCTCCGCTGCTCGCCCGCACAAACCGATTGCCCGCCGCCTTTGCCGGCATGCGTGAGAGAAAGGTTTTCAGCCCGCCGCCCCACGACAAACCGGGTGTCCGCGCAAGGCGGCACTACGGTCGGCAAGCGGGCCTACTTCCTGATTGCCGTGGCCCAAGGGTCATTCATGTAGGCGTGGATTGATGCCCGTTCAAACCGGTCGCGCGGCGACCACGTTCACCATTCCTTGCCGAATTTGCGCCATAACCTCCCGCGCAATGTCTGGAGGCGTGGCATGCGCACGATGAAATCGATAGTCGGTCTGGTCGCGGCGGCCATTCCGATCCTCTATTGCGGCGGGCTCCTGCTCTATTTCAACCGGGTCAGGACCGCGTCCGCGGGATTGCTCGACGGCGCTTTGGGCCCGACCATGCTCGGCCTCGGCGTGATCGGCCTGCTTTTCCTGATTCCGTTCGTGCTGAAGTTTCGCCGGCTCGTCGCCCCGCCGGCCGCGCCCGGATCGGGCAGCAGCGGCCGCGCGAAGGAGGCGCCGCAGGAGGAACGCAGCGATTTCGATGCGGACGCGGCGCTCGCCCGTTATCTGGCCCAGCGGCCCCGGGGGGCGCCGAACCTCGCGTCCCCGCAAGCGCCGCAGGAAGGCGGCAGGCCTGGGGGGCCGGCGGCGTTCGGCCGCAGGGGGGCCTGAGACGCTTCCCGCTTCGGCGCCCGCAAACGCGCCGCCCCGGCCCGTCCGCCGCGCTACTTCATCGACAGCACCACCGGCCCCGAGGCCGGGTCGGTGACGCCGAGGCCGCCGCCCAGATCCTCGAGCGTATCGCGGAACGAATCGAGCGTGGCGATCATCTCCGGGCGGGCGGCGGCGAGGCTCGCCATGTCGTCCCATTCGGCGATGATGCAGTAGCTGCCCTCGCCGGTCTTGACGATGTTGGCGTGCCGCATCCCGGGCCAGTCGGCCGCGATCGCGCGGTGCGCGTCCAGAAACTCCTCGTCGCGCCCGGGCTTCACCCGGAAGCGGACGGCGTTGAAAGCGGTCATGGCATTCCTCCTTCTCCGACATGAAATCCGTGACAGTCACTCTTTATCCCGGGATCGAAGGCCTGTCCTGAGTGAAGTCGAAGGAGGCCGGACCACAACGGGTGTCCGCCCGGACCCGTCATAACGGCAGAGCGGACTTATGAACTCATCTCCGCTTTTCTTCCAGAATGGACTAACCTCGCTCCCCTCGTCCTTATATCTATGCTATAAGGATACCTCCGAACAGGAGAGCACCAAATGAAGATCGCGGTTCGTCTGTCGCAATCAGCCGGATGTCTTGCCGCGCTTGTTGCGATCACGGGCTGCGACGAGCGTAATGTCGTGCTCGACGCCAATGCGGTCCAGGCGGCGCGCAGCCGGCAGAACAGGGTTTGCGTCGAGGACCGTATCTGGGCGCAGACGCCGCCGCGCACCGACGCGCAGGGCTCGCAGCCGTTGATGAACCTGTTCGGGGCGTCGCTCGGCAACCACCGGACGGAGCCTGCTTCAGGCCCGTTCTACCTGCGCATGACGGTCACTGGCGGCGGCCGGACCGAGAGCAGCCCGCCGCCCCGGGCGGAATTGCCGGCGACCACGGTGATTGCGCCCGGGCGAACCGTCCGGACGCCGTTTCTCGTCACCGTCCCCGCGGTCGCCGGGGAATCCTATATGGTCGACATCCGGCTCTGGGGCCCCGGCGACCCGGACGGCGGCGACAACGGCTACTGCCAGCACCGCACGTTCACAGTCGGCACTTGAGATAAGCCGCCCCAATCGCGGCGTGCCCGAATCCTATTCCCTTGCAATGTTGGATTTGATTTGGTCCACCCTGGCGATGGAACGAAACCGGAACCCCGAGTCGCCTGTCCTGAGCGAAGGCTCCCCTGAGCTTGTCGAACGGGTCGAAGGGCTCTCCCTTCGCCTGCGTCGGAAGACACGGCCCTCCGCGGCCCGGGGACCCCCCGCGATTCCATGTGCCTCTGGCGCCACTCGCGCCGGTTGCGCCATTCGCGCCGTTCCGCGCGCACAACGTCGATTTGCCCGCCGCGATCTTGCCGCAGACCAGATGCAGCGTTCCGGCCATGATGCTCATCCTCTCCACCGGTGCCGCAATTACCGGGCGCGCCCGCCTCTGCTATACGTCGCCAATGACCTACCTGCTCGTCAAGGCCCTGCTCTCCGGCCTGATCGTCGCCGCGGCGTCAGAGGTGGCGCGGCGCTGGCCGGGCGTGGGCGGGCTGATCGTGTCGCTGCCTTTGGTGTCGCTGCTCGCCTTCATCTGGCTGTGGCGCGACACCGGCGATACCGAGCGGGTCGTCCAGCTCGCTCAATCGGCCTTCTGGTTCTTCCTGCCCTCGATGCCGCTGTTCCTGGTGCTGCCGCCGATGCTCCGCGCCGGCTGGGGCTTCTGGCCGTCGCTCGGCCTCGCGGTCGCCCTGACCGCCTGCCTCTATCTGCTGATGCTCGGGCTCGCGCCGCGCTTCGGGCTGCGGCTCTAGGTCCCGGTGCCGCCCGCCCCGCCTTGTTACGGCGCGGGAGCGGGCTGCGGCTGGGCGGCGATCTCGGCGTCGGTCAGGAACTTGATCGCCTGGCCGGTGGCGCTGCGCGCGCCCCAGCTCAGGGCGGTGATGTGCGAATCGCCGTAGCTGGCGTGGATCACCGCGTCGGCGTGCAGCCGCTCGGCCCGCTCCCACAATTCGCCATAGACGTGCGCCTGGCTCGGCGCGCGGCTGAAGACGGTCGCCTTGCGGACGCTGGCGCGGACTTCGCCGAGCACGCGATAGGGGCGGTCGGTGACGTCGCCGGCGGTGACCGGCGGGTGCAAATTGCGGATCTGCGCATAGCTGATCGGCGCCGCCGGCGGGCTGTCGGGCGTCTGGGCGATGGCGGCCGCGCCGAGATTGAGGCCGATCACGGCCGCGATGACGAGATAGTGCCTGTTCTTCATGGAATCACTCCCTTTTGCCGGCCCGCTTTGAACCAGCATGTCACGAGAAACAATAGCTAATTTCTCGCGGCCCCGGCCCGCCCGATCGGCGCTTTACATCGCGCCGGCGCGCTGGCCTATTGCCGCGGCGCGGAGTCGTCCGCGACCGAAGGGGGGACATATGATGCGCGTGATCCTGCTTGCCGTTCCGCTCGCTTTCCTCGCCGCCTGCGGGGGCAAGGCGACGACCAACGCCGCCAATGCCGCTGCCGTCAACGCTGCGGCGCCCGCCGCCGGCGCCGCGGCACCGGCCAATGCGCTCGGCGACGCCCGCCGGGCCGACGAGATAAGGGAGTGCAGCGACGACGTCCGCACCGAGCTGCCCGAAGGCACCGACCTCAACGCCTTTTGCGGCTGCGCGGTCGATCGGATGCAGACCGGCCTTCCCGAGCGCCGGGCGATGGAGCAATGCGCCGCCGAGATGCACATCCAGCCCCGCGGCCATTGAGCAATGCCGCCGCCGCGCAAGCTGGCGATGGTGATGATCGGCGGCGCGGCGCTCGGCCTGGCGGCGTGCGCCGAAGGCGAAGGAGCGCGCTTGGCCTCGCCCGGGCGCGCGGACGCGGGCCGGCCGCCGCAAAGCGCCTGCCCCGCCGTGGCGAACCTGGACCTTGCCGCGCTCGCCCGTCAGGCGGCGGCGGATCCGCGCGCCGCGGCGACCCGCGCATGGATTGCCGGCCAACTCGCTCCAGTGGTCGTCCCCGAGACGGCCGAGCGGCGCCCGCCCGCCGATGCGCCGTTCGTGATCCGGGTGCGGGTGCCGTCGGGCGGCTTCTGGAGCGCCGACGACCGCTCGGTGGTCTGGCGCGAGGACGACGGGAGCTGGTGGTTCTGGCGGCGCACGATCGACAGCCGCCAGCCGCCCCCGCCGCCGCCGCCCGGCGAGGCCGCGGTGCAACCGACCGAGGAGCAACTCTATCCGGCGCGCTCCGGCCGGCTCGCGCCCGGCAAGGCGGCGCGGATGGAGGCCGCCTTCGCCGACCCCTGCCGCGCCTGGGAGCCGGACGGGATGCCCAACGAAGTCCCGCTGCGCCGGGCCGAAAACGCCGGCGGCCCGCCGATCCGGCTCTGCCCCCCCGACAGCGCCTCCTATCTGGCCGAGATCGCCGAGCGCGGCCGCCCGCCGCGGCAGGTCTATGCCGCCTGCATCAACGACACCGCGACCTTCACCCTGATCGACGTCGCGACCTATGCCAGCGGCGAGGATCCGCGCTGAGCATGTGCCGCGCCCTTTACATTCCCGCCCCGCGCAGGCCTATTGGCCGCTTCGGCTGCCACCATAACCGGGGCGAAGCATGACCATCGCGCGCAACCTTCTCGCCGCCTCGCTCGCGATCGCCGCCGCGGCGCCGCTGCTCGCGCAGAAGCCGGGGGCCGCGCTCGACCCGGACCGCGAGCGCTGGCGCGGACAAGGGATCTCGCACTGCGTCGCCGAGCTCGGCGGAGTCGAGGGCATCACCGCCGACGATCAGGAAGCGATTTGCGGCTGCGCGCTCGACCGGTTCATGCCCAATGTTCCGACCGGCGCGCTACCGCCGCTCGGGCCGGGTCGAGTCCGCACCGTGTTGAGCGGCCCAATCCTTTCGTGCACCGCCCAGGAGCAGCCGCGCCTGGCCGCCGCGGTCTCGCGCTGGTTGGTGCAGGCCGCCGCCACGCCGCCGCCGCTGATCGAAGCGGCGCCACCGCCGGCCGGCCCGGAGGAGGGCGGCAAGCCGGTCGATCTGTCCGACGATTCGCCCCCGGCGCCCGACCGGCCCGGCTTCGATTTCCGCGCCTGGGTGAATGGCCTCGGCCTGCCCGCCTGGCTCACCAATTCCGGCCTGCCGCTCTGGGCGCTGATCCCGCTGATCGTCTTCGTCCTCTTGTTCCTGCGCGGCCTGATGCGCCGCCGCGACGGCAAGGACCTGATCGGCCCGCCGCGCTCGCTCGACCCGACCACCCGCCGCCCGGACCTGCCGCCGCCGCGGCTTTGAGTGGACGCTAAATCCGGCAATCCCTCAATTTGAAATCTACCCCGTCGTCCGAACCGCCGGCCTCACATATTTTCTTGAAATGTTGGATTTCGTCTGGCCTACCCTGTCGGATGAAGCGCGACTCGCCCGCTCGCCATTTCCTTCAAGGCCGGATCGTTGGCCGACTCGGGGGCAGGGCCCCCCCCGCGATTCCGTGCGCAAGTTGTGAAGATCGTGAAGTCCGCCGCGGCGCACCCGCCCAGCGGCGCCGCCCGACCCTAAAGCTGCAGCACCAGGCCGAGCACCGCGAAGACCGGGTAGAGCAAAATGAACACGACCAGCACCGCCATGTTCGCCGCCTTGCCGCGGACGAACATCGCCGCCAGGGCGAGCGCGACGAAGGCGGCGAAGGCCGGGAAATAGGCCCAGCCGGCGGTGCCCAGGCCGAATTGCGCGGCCCGCGCCAGCACCCGCGAGGCGAGGATGCCGCCCAGCACCTGCTTCTTGTGGGCGAAATAATAATCGTCGAGGTCGCGCCATTGCGCGGTGTCGTCGGGGAAGACCAGGGTCGCGGCGAGATAATAGAGGCCGGTGACGAACAGGCCGATGACCAAAGTCAGGTAATTGGCCGGGATTTCGTCGCGGATCGAATAAGCGAGCGCCCAGGAGGAGGTGAGGTCGAGCATCACCAGCAGGCCGAGCAGCGGCGTCAGCCAGCCGAGCCGCACCGTCCGCCATTGCTTGAGCGTCTTCGCCAGCCCGCCGAGCACCTCGGCCAGGCTGAGCCCGAGCAGCAGGCCGAACAGCGAGAAGACGAATTCGAACGCGGTCATCGCGCGCCCCCTCTCTTGTGGGTTCGATTATCCCGCCCGGCGGCACGCTTGGCAAGACGGCCGCACCTTTATCCCGCTCGGCTGCTTATTTGCTATTTCGCCGCCACGCGCCTATCCACCGCGCTTGCTACGGTCGCAACTGACGGTCTTCGGTGCTTTGCGGCTCCTTCTTCCTTCTCCGGCTTCCCAGGCACGACGGGCGCGCCACTTCCGGGACGCCCACAGACAAGGAAGAACCAGGATGCCGATCGGCAAAGTCAAATTTTTCAACGCCCAGAAGGGCTATGGCTTCATCGCTCCGGAAGACGGCGGCAACGACGCCTTCGTCCATATCAGCGCGGTCGAGAAGGCCGGCATGTCGACCCTCAACCAGGACCAGAGGGTCTCCTACGAGCTCGAGCAGGACCAGCGCGGCAAGACCAGCGCCGTCAACCTGCAGAGCGCCTGAACCGGCTCGCCCTCCTCTGCCTTGGGCGGGGGAGGGGGCCAGCCATAGCCCTGGCGACGGCTGGCGGAGGGGCGGGGAGCCCTGGGCTCTCCCCTCTTTCTCTCTCTATTCCGGCAGGAGCCGCCTTTCATGTCCGCGACCCAGAAATTCTACGAGGACCGCGCCGCCGACGCGCGCCGGGGCGCCGCCGACGCCCAGCTCGCCAATGTCCGCGAGCGCTGGCTGTGCGCCGCCGCCGCCTGGGAGGTGATGGCCGCCCGCCTCGCCCGCACCGAGCGCGCCCGCGCCGAGACCGAGGCACGCAAGGCCGACGCCGCTTTGGCGCTCGCGCTGCCCTAGAGGCTCGCCAGCCGCCGCAACACCTTGTCGAGTCGCGCGCGTTTGGCTGGATGGGCGATGTCGTCGCGTCGCGTCCGCACCATCGCGGCGAGCGCCGTGGGCTCGTTCATCGGTGCGGCGCGCAACGCGGCCTCGGCGTACATCGCGGTCTGGTTCACTGGCGCGTCGCGCAGGATGGCGAGCAGCGCATTCCATGCGCCCGGCACCGGCTTCGGCAGCGACGCGAGGGTGGCGAGCATCGAGACCGCCTTGTCCTTGGCGATGACGCTGCCGCGCTCGGCCGCCGCCAGGATTTCGGGAAGGTGCGCCGCGATCAGCCCCGGATCGGCCGCGGCCAGCGTGTCGAGCGCGGCCATGGCGCCCCAAACCAGGCGGTTGTCGCTGCCTTCGAGCGCGGCGAGAAAGGAGTCGGCATGGGGCCGGATTTGCTCCGGGCGCAGCGCGCCGAGCTCGTAGAGCGCCTTGATCGCATCGTGCCGGACCGGCCGCGGCGCGGACGACAGAGTATCCGCCAGCGCGGCCACGTCGCCGGCATTGCCGGTCGCGGCGAGAGAGCGGGCGAGCGCGATATTGGGGGCTTCGTCGCGCCGGGCGAGCGCGCTCGCCAGCCGTTGCAGCACGCTCATCCCTCTATCCGCTCCACCAGTTCCTTCGCGTCGGCCAGGCTGAGCCCGGTCGCGGCGCGGGCGATCTTGATCGCCTCGATCTTGCGGTTCTCACCGAGCAAGGCGCGCACCTCGGCCGCGACGTCGGGCGGCACATCGCCGATCGGCGCGGCGCCTTCCGGCCAGGCGCGCGGGGCGGCGCGAGGCGGCGGCGCCGGCGCCGATATGCGCGGCGGCGCCACTAGGTCGCGCGCGCGGTCGCGACGGCGAAGCGCGAACAGCAGCAGGACCAGGAAGGCGACGCCGATCGCCGCAAGCACCGGAATGGATAGGGTCATGCCATGCTCCCGGTCGCTTTCCTTCGCGCCGATGACTATCGCGCGCTTGGCTGGGCGCGGCAAGCACGGGATTGGTGGCGCGCGGCGCGCCGCCTTGCTATCCTCCTTGCCGCAACAGACAGGAGGCCAGCCATGCCGCGTTACATGGTCGAACGCACCTTCCCCGAAGGGCTCCACATCCCGGTCGATTCCGGCGGCGCGCAGGCGCTCGGCGGCATCGTCGCGACCAATGCCGGCGAAGGCGTCACCTGGGTCCACTCCTACGTCAGCGCCGACAAGACCAAAACCTTCTGCGTCTACGACGCCCCCTCGCCCGAGGCGATCCGCAGCGTCGGCGCGAAGAACGGGGTGCCGGTCGACGCGATCCACGAGGTCAGCGTCCTCGATCCCTATTTCTATCATTAGGGGTGACGATGCGGCCGGCCACGCCCGACCACCGGCTCCACACGACCGGCTGCATCATGCTGCCGGCCAGCCTGTTCATCGCCCTGATGATCGCCGGCCCGGGCACCGCGGTCTATCCGCCGGTCAGCACCTGGACGGCGCCGCTGATCTGCTCGGGCAATGTCGAGGTCCAGTCCGAACATTATTCGGTGCGGCCGGGCGAGAACGGGGTCAGCCGGACGATCTATTGCCTGTCCGGCGAGGGAAAGCGCGCCCGCACCGAGATCACCTGGTCGGCGATCGGAATCGCCTTCCTGGTCTATGCCGCGATCGCCTTCCTCGCGCTGCGCTTCCTGGTGGCGCCCTGGCTGCGGCGCCGCGCCGACCGGGCCTTGCTGTCGGTTGGGATCCGATCCCCTTCTGATCCGAGCGCCCCCGCCTCGGCCGCCGATCTCAAGGCGATCCTGGCGCAGGTCTCCGAGGCGGTCGGGCGCGGCGGGGCGAACGTGGTGGTGCGTCACGCCCAGGCCGATTCGCCGGGTGACGGCAATGATCTCGCCGAGCGGCTGGCGCAGCTCAAGCAATTGCGCGACCAGGGCCTGATCGGCGCCGCGGATTACGAGGCGAAGAAGGCCGAGATCCTCGCCCGTCTCTAGGCGGGATGCGCGAATGCGGCCGCCCTTTACATCCCGCTCCGAACCGATCTTAATGACGCCCGCTCGATCCGGAGCGAATAGGGGGACTTCGCCGATGCGTATCATCCTCGCCGGCGCCGTCGGCGCCGCCTTTGCCCTGCTCGCCGGCTGCGGCGCGGGCAGCGCCTATGACAACAGCCTGCGCGACCAGTTCAAGCAGAGCGCGGTCGAAGGCTGCACCAATGCCGCGCGCCGCGTGCCCGGGGCGGAGCGGATCGACGCCCCGCGCCTCTGCGGCTGCACGATCGAGCGCTATATGGCGACCAAGACCACCGAGCAACTGCGCAACGCCGACCCGCACGATCCGGCGTTGGTTGCCGCGCGCGAGCAATGCCTGATGGAGCAGATCGGCGGCGCCGCGCCCGCGGCCGGCGGCGGCGAGGCGAACGAGGCCGGCGGCGAAGAGGAAGGCGCCACGCCTTAAGCCCGCGGGCGATCTCGCGCTTGGTCGAAAGGCGAGCGCGCTTCGCAGAAGGGGCATGACGGCCCGGCGCGCCTGGGCTAGATTTTTCAGCCAGGGGGATTCGACATGCGCTTTCACCTCGCCGCCGTGCTGCTGCTCTGCGCCGCCGCCCCAAGCCAGGCCCAGGACGTCCGGCGCCTCGGCGCGGCCGAATCGCCGATCTCGGCTTCGGTCGAGCTGCCGCGATCGGCCCGGCTGGTCTATGTCAGCGGCACCGTGCCCGATCCGGCCGATGCCGCCGCGCCGCCGGGAACGGTCCAGCGCTATGGCGACACCGCGACCCAGACGCGCTCGGTGCTGCGCAAGATCGAGGCGCAGCTCGCTTTGCATCGCCTGACGATGCGCGACGTGGCGATGATGCGCGTCTTCCTGGTCGCGCCGCCCGGCCAGCCGCGGATGGATTTCGCCGGCATGATGAGTGCCTATCGCGAGTTTTTCGGGACCGAGGCGCAGCCGATGCGGCCGGCGCGCTCGACGATGCAGGTCGCGGGCCTGGTCGATCCCGGCTGGCTGGTCGAGATCGAGGTCACCGCGGCGGCGCCGGCGCAGGCGGCGCGGCCGTGAGCCTCTCGCGCCGCGCCTTCCTCGAGCGGCTCGGGGCCATCGGCGGCTATAGCGCCGTCTATCTCGGCATGGAGGCGATGGGCTTGCTCAACGCGCCGGCCTCGGCCGAGCCGTTCGAGCTGCCGCGGGCGAGCGGACGGGGGCGCAAGGTCGCGATCCTGGGCGCCGGCATAGCAGGCCTGGTTTCGGCCTACGAGCTGCGCCGCGCCGGCTGGGACGTGACATTGCTCGAGGCGCGCGACCGGATCGGCGGCCGGGTGTGGACGATCCGCGGCGGCGACCGCATCGTCCAGAACGGGCGGCCGGACCAGCTCTGCACCTTCTCCGAGGGTCTCTGTCTCAACGCCGGCGCGGCGCGGCTGCCGTCGCAGCACCGCACCATCCTGGGCTATGCGCGCACGCTCGGCGTACCGGTCGAGGTGATGGTCAACTCCAACCGCTCGGCCAAATGGGATTTCGGGGGCCGCGTCCTTTCCGACCGGCAGATGATCAACGACGTCCGCGGCCGCTTCTCCGAGCTGCTCGCCAAGGCGATCGACCGCGGCGCGCTCGATCAGGAGCTGCGCGGCGGCGACAAGCAGGCGATGCGCCAGTTCCTCGGCTTCTACGGCGAGCTCGCGCAGAACGGCGACTATCGCCCCCAGGGCCGCTCGGGCTATCGCGAAGAGCCGGGCGGTTACACGCAGGTCGGCGAGGCGCTGCCGCCGCTGTCGCTCGCCGACATCATGCGCAACCCGGCCGCCGGTCTGCCACTGGTCTTCGAGGAGTTTTTCGACCAGCAGACGCCGATGATGCAGCCGGTCGGCGGCATGGACCGGATCGCCCACGCGCTCTACGAGCGGGTGCGGCCCGCGGTGCGGCTGAACAGCCCGGTGACCGCGATCCGCCGGCAGGGCGCCGGCGTCAGGATCGAGCACGGGCCGGGGCGCCGGGCGCTCGACGCCGATTATTGCATCTGCACGCTGCCGCTGAACCTGTTGCAGCGCGTCCCGGCCGATTTCTCGCCGGCCAAGCAGGCCGCGATCCGCGACGTGCCCTATCTGCCCAGCGTCAAGGTCGGCTTCGAGGCGCCGCGCTTCTGGGAGGAGGAAGGGATTTACGGCGGCATCGGCTGGACCGACCAGGCCAATGAGAATTTGCTCTATCCCTCGGGCCGGTTCCATGCCGACAAAGGCGTGCTGGTCGGGGCCTATTGCGCCGGCTGGACCGGCAACCATCTCGAAGCGTTCAACGCGATGAGCCACGACGAAAGGTTCCGCGTCTGCCGCGAGGTGATCGAGCGGATGCACCCCGGCAAGGCGCGCCTGCTCGACAAGCCGGTCACCGTCGCCTGGGGCGCGACGCCCTGGTCGGAAGGGGTCGGGCCGGTCCACCAGGATTTCGGCCAGGAAGCGCGCGGTGCCCGCTATGCCGAGCTGCTCCGGCCAGAAGGGCCGATCGTCTTCGCCGGCGAGCATCTGAGCTACGTCCTCTACTGGCAGGAGGGCGCGGCGCTTTCGGCGCACGCGGCGCTCGGCGTGCTGATGGAGCAGGCCGGGGCCCGCGCCGCCGCTTGAACGCGCTGGTCGAAGCTTGCTTGCGCTCCGTCGAAGCGCGATGGGAGGATGACGAGCGGCTGATAGCAGCCGCCCTGCCGGTTTCAGGGGAGGAAAGTCGATGAGAAGCTGCCTGCTCGCAATAGCGCTGTTCGCCATGCCGCTGTCGGCCCAAGCCGCGCCGGCCGACGTCGCCGCCGCGGTCTCGGCGCCCGGCCGGCCGGCTGATGCGATCGCGCTCGACGCCGGGCGCAAGCCGGCCGAAGTGCTCGCTTTCGCGGGCCTCGAGCGCGGCGACCGCGCGCTCGACCTGTTTACGGGCAGCGGCTATTTCGCCGAAATCATGGGCCGCGCGGTGGGCCCGACCGGCAGCGTCATGGCTTGGGAGCCGACCAACTTCCTCAACGACCGTTCGCGCCAGGGTCTCGCCGAGCTGCGCGCCCGGACGCCGAACGTCGCCGTGCTGGTGGCTCCAGCCGACATATTGGCGCTGCCGACCGCGGCGTTCGATTTCGTGATGATCAACCTCAACTATCACGATACCTATTGGCAGAGCGAGCGCTTCCATTTCCCGCGGATGGACCCGGACGCCTTCCTGCGCACCGTCTTCCAGTCGATGAAGCCGGGCGCGACGATCGCGGTGATCGACCATGTCGCCAATCCCGGCGGCGAGACCCGCGCCGTGGTCGACGCGCTGCACCGGATCGACCCCGCGGTGGTCCGCGCCGATTTCGCCCGCGCCGGCTTCGTCCTCGACGGCGAGTCCGACATCCTGAGGAACCCGCAGGACGATCACACCAAGCTGGTGTTCGATCCCGCGATCCGTGGCCATACCGATCGGGTGGTCTACCGCTTCCGCAGGCCGCGGGGATGAGGCTGGCGGGTGCGGTGCTGGCGCTGCTCCTGACGGCGCAGTCGGCGCCGCGGACGCAGGTGAGCGACCTGAGCTGGATGAGCGGCCGCTGGCTAGCGAGCGAGAACGGGCGGTGGACCGAGGAAATCTGGTCCGGCCCGCGCGGCGGCACGCTGATGGGCTTCAGCTGGTCGGGCGAGGGCCAGACGATCCGCGAGTATGAATATCTGCGCGTCCAGGCCGGCGAAGACGATGAGATCGTCTACCTCGCTCAGCCCAATGGTGGCGCAGGCGTGGGCTTCCACCTCGTGCGCGCGGAAGGAACGAGCGCCACCTTCGAGAATCCGACCCATGATTTCCCGCAGCGAATCCGCTACGTCCGGACCGGCGATACGATGGTCGCGACGATCTCGCGGACCGACGGCTCCAATGCGATGAGCTGGACCTACACGCGGCGCTGACGGGGGAATGAGATGGCGGAGATCAAGACGAAGCCGACCGGAATCGCGGTGGACGCCTTCCTCGACGCGGTTCCCGATCCGCAGCGCCGCGAAGACGGCAAAGTCCTGCGCGAGATGTTCGAGCGAATCTCCGGCGAGCCCGCGGCGATGTGGGGGCCGAGCATCGTCGGCTTCGGCTCCTACAGCTACCGTTATGAGAGCGGCCATGGCGGCGAGATGTGCCGGATCGGCTATTCGCCGCGGGCGAAGGAGCTGGTTCTCTATATCGGCGCGACCGCGCCGGGCGTCGCCGATCTTCTGGCGAGGCTCGGCAAGCACAAGACCGGCAAGTCCTGTCTCTACGTGAAGCGGCTGAAGGATATCGACCTGGACGTGCTGGAGCGGATGATCGCCGCGGAGCTGAAGCGAACGCCGGCCGGCTGCTGAGCGCACCGGTTCATCGCCGCTTCAGCTTTCGGAGGCGAAACGAGGTGCTTCCGCGACGAAACGGCTTGCATCCTGCTACAATTGTGGCATGCTACATGGGTAGCAGGTGAAAAGCATGATGATCGATTCTCTCCCCAGACGTGAACGCGAACTGTTCGAGCTGCTGTGCAGCGCCGGCGAGGCGACGGCGGCCGAGCTGCGTGCGGCTATGAAGGATCCGCCTTCCTATTCGGCGGTTCGCACCCTCCTCGCCCGGCTCGAAGCGCGCGGCGTGATCAAGCACCGCGTCGCCGACCAGACCTACGTTTACAAGAGCGTGCCCCAGCCCGCCAAGGTCCGCGAATCGGCGCTGAGGCAGGTCGTGCGGACCTTCTTCGACGGATCGGCCGCGAACGCGGCCACGGCCCTTTTGGGCCTGACCAAGAGCTTGTCGGCGGACGAAGCGGAAGCCCTGTTGAAGGCAATCCGCGAAGCAGAGGAGCGTGACTGATGGACGTGTCCTTCTTCGGCGAAATGGCGTGGAAATCGGCGCTGATCAGCGGCGCGGCGCTGGGCCTGGCCTACGTGCTGCGTTCGCGCGCGGCGGCGGACCGGGCGCTGGTGCTGCGGCTCGGCGTCACGATGCTGCTGCTGCTCCCGTTCATCGCGCTGGCGCTGCCGGCGCTGCAGATCGAGGCCTGGGCCGCGCCCGCGCCGGCCCCGGCCGCCGCCGACCTTGCCGCGCTCTACGCCCCCGGACCCGAACTTCAGCTTGCCCTCCCGGTCGACGCCGGGCTGCAGCCGGCCGGGCCGACCATCTGGGACGATCCCACGCCGCTCGTCCTCCTCGCATATCTGGGCGGGCTGCTGATGGTCGGCTCCCGGCTGCTTGCGGGCCTCTTCATGCTCGGCCGCTGGACCCGCGCCGCGCGCGAAATGACCTGTCCCGAATGGCTCGCCGCGTTCGAACGCGCCCGCTGGGCGGCGCCCGATGGCGAAAGGCTGCGGCTGATGGTCTCCGATTCGGTGCCCTCGCCGCTGAGCTGGGGCTGGCGCAACCCGGTGATCCTGATCGATCCCGACACCCTGGCCGACCCCGCGGAAGCCGAGGCGATCCTCGCCCATGAGGCGGCGCACGTCGCCCGGCGCGACTGGCCTGTGCTGATGCTGACCCGTGTCGCCGCCGCCTTATTCTGGTTCAACCCCCTGGTCTGGCTGCTCGAGCGCGAGGTCGTGCAGCAGGCCGAGGAGGCCGCGGACTGCGCGGCGGCGTCCTGCGTCGAGCCGGCCCATTATGCCCGCACCCTGCTCAGCCTTGCCCAGGTCAACGGCCGGCTGGTCCCGGCCAACAGCATCGCCCCCAAGGGCAGCGCGCTGTCCCGCCGGGTGCGCGCGATCCTCGACCGGCGGCTGCGCGAGCGGCCGCAAGGTTCGCCCTGGACGGCGATCGCCGCGATCCTGTGCATCGCCATTGCGACGCCGGTCGCCGCGATGCGGCTGGTCGCGGCCGCCCAAGCGCCCGAGCCGCCCGCCGCGCCGCTGGCCCCCGAAGCGCCGGAGGCTCCTCCGGTGCCGGCCGCGCCCGGCGTGCCGCATGCGCCGCGTCCGCCGGCGCCCCCCGCGCCGCCTGCCGAGATCGGCGAGATTCCCGACGTGGCGCCGATCGTCCGGCAGGCGCTGGCCGAGGTGTTGCCGCAAATCCCGCAGATCGTCGCCGAGGCGACCGCGGCGGCGGCGGCGATCGATCCCGAAGAGATCGAACGCGTCACCGAAGAGGCGCTGCGCTCGGCCGACGTCGAGATTCACCGGATGTCGCGCGAGGACCGCGAGCGGGTGCACCGCGAGGTTCGCCGAGCGGTCGAACGGGCCCGGGTCGTGCGGGTCGACGGTGCCCGGATCGAGGCCGCGGTGCGCCAGGCGCAACGGGTGGCAATGGCGACGGCGCCGCGGGCGATCGCCATCTCGATGGCGAGCGGCGCGCAGGGCATGATGCACGGCGCCGACGGCATGGAGGTCGGCGCCCGCCGGATGGAGGCTCAGGCCGCCCAGTTCCGCGACCAGGGCTATCGCGAGCGGGTGATCGCCCGCGAGGCCGCGCGCGGTCACCGGGTCACCCACGAGGATCTGATCGAAGCCGCCGACGGTCTTCAGGAAGGCGCGCGCGGCATGCGCGAAGGCGCGCGCGAGATGCGTCAGGCCGCCGAGAGGATGCACGGCGGCCACACCGACTGAATCCCCTGGGGGCGATCTAGGGAGGCGGGCGGCGTGCAGGCCGCCCGCCATTTTGTTTGACGTGGCGCGCGATGCGCGACAGCATCGGGCGTGATGCGCCTGCTATTCCTGGCACCGATTGCGCTTGCCGCCTGGCTGCTGACCGGCGGCGTCGCGCCCACTCCCGTCTACGACGTCGTGATCCGCGGCGGCACGATCTACGACGGCCGCGGCGGCCCGCCCTTCGCCGGCGACGTCGCGATCGCAGGCGACCGGATCGTCGCCGTCGGCAGGGTCCGCGGCGGCGGCAGGCGGGAAATCGACGCGCGCGGGCTCGCGGTCGCGCCGGGCTTCATCAACATGCTGAGCTGGGCGAACGAATCGCTGATTCAGGACGGCCGCAGCCAAAGCGACATCCGGCAAGGGGTAACGCTCGAGGTGATGGGCGAAGGCTGGTCGATGGGTCCGCTCAACCCCGAGATGAAGCGCCTTGCCGTCCAGCGCCAGGGCGACATCCGCTATCCGATCGCCTGGACGACCCTCGGCGAATATCTCGAGCATCTGGAGCGGCGCGGCGTCGCGCCCAATGTGGCGAGCTTCGTCGGCGCGGCGACGGTCAGAATCCACGAGCTCGGCGAGGGCGACGTCGATCCGGATCCGGCCCAGCTCGCGCGGATGCGGACTTTGGTCCGGCAGGCGATGAACGAAGGTGCGATGGGCGTGGGCAGCTCGCTTATCTACGCCCCGGCGAGCTTCGCCGAAACCGACGAGCTCGTCGCTCTGGTGTCCGAGGCCGGCCGCTGCGGCGGCATGTATATCAGCCACATGCGCTCGGAGGGCGACCGCGTCCTGCAATCGGTCGACGAGCTGATCGAGATCGCGCGGCGCGCGCGTGCCCCGGCCGAGATCTACCATCTGAAGCTCGGCGGCCGCGACAATTGGGGTCGTTATGGCGCGGTGATCGCCCGGATCGAAGCGGCCCGCGCGCAGGGCCTCAGGATCACCGCCGACATGTACACCTATACGGCGGGGGCCACGGGTCTCGACGCGGCGATGCCGCGCTGGGTCCAGGCGGACGGGCGCGAGGCCTGGATCGAGCGGCTGCGCGATCCCGCGACCCGCGCCCGCGTCGCCGCCGAGATGCGTCGCCCGGGCGAAGGCTGGGAGAATCTGTTCTATGGCGCCGGACCGGCGGGAATGATGTTCACCGATTTCCGCAACCCCGCGCTGCGCCGCTACGCCGGCCGGACGCTCGCCGAGGTCGCTCGCGAGCGCGGCACCTCGCCGGAGGAGACCGCGATGGACCTGGTCGTCGAGGACGGCAGCCGGGTCGGAACGATCTATTTCCTGATGAGCGAGGACAATGTCCGGCGCCAGGTTCAGCTGCCATGGATGAGCTTTGGTTCGGACGCGGCCAGCGTTGCCACCGAAGGATTGTTCCTCAACGAGCACCCGCATCCGCGCACCTACGGCAATTTCGCCCGTCTGCTCGGCCATTACGTGCGCGACGAGCGGCTGGTGGCGCTGCAGGAGGCGGTGCGGCGGCTGACCTCGCTGCCCGCGGCCAATCTCGGCATCGCGCGGCGCGGTGCGCTTCGGCCCGGCTATTTCGCCGATCTCGCCATCTTCGATCCGGCGACGATCGCCGACCGGGCGACGTTCGAGACGCCGCATGCTTATGCGGTCGGCATGCGCCACGTCTTCGTCAACGGCACCCAGGTCCTGGCCGGCGGCGAGCCGACCGGCGCCACCCCCGGCCGCTTCGTGCGCGGGCCCGGCTGGCGGCGCTGCCACTAGACAATATCGGTGGTAACTTGCCACGGACCCCGATGGAGGCGTAGCTCGTTTATTAGCGGGGGCGCTGGACCGGAAAGGACTCCGCGTGGATTCGAGGCGCGCCTATCTGAACGCCGTCGCGGGCGTTGTCCCCGAACATGACGTGCACCGCCTGTTCGTCGATTGGGCCGAAGGCCGGATCGAGGATCCCCGCCTGCGCAAATTGTTCGCGCGCATGGCCGATCGGTCCGGGATCGAGCATCGCTGGTCGGTGCTCGAGCCGGCGCCGGGCGGCCTGCCGCACAACCAGCCGGGCGGCTTCTATCACGGCGCCATGCCGGCCACCTCGAAGCGGATGCAGCGCTACGCCGCCGAGGCGCCGGAGCTGGCGTTGCGGGCGATCGCCAAACTTCGCGAGCAGGCCGATCTCGACGGCATCACCCATCTCGTCGTCGCCAGCTGCACCGGCTTCGTCGCGCCCGGGATCGACCAGATCATCGCCCGGCGGCTCGGCCTCGACGGGGTCGAGCGGACCCTGGTCGGGTTCATGGGCTGCTACGCCGCGGTCTGCGCGCTCCGCACCGCTTTCCATATCGTCCGCTCCGATCCCGAGGCGCGGGTGCTGGCGGTGACCGTCGAGCTATGCTCGCTCCATCTGCAGGAGACGCAGAAGCTCGAGCCGCTGCTCGCCATGCTCCAGTTCAGCGACGGCGCCGCGGCGGCTTTGGTTACCGCCGAGCCGGGCGGGTTCGAGATGAGCCATCTCTTCTCGATGGCGCTCGAAGAGTCGGCCGAGCTGATCCAGTGGACGATCGGCGACACCGGCTTCGAAATGACGTTGTCGGGCGAGGTGCCGGGACGGATCCAGCACGCGCTCCAGAACGAGGACGTGCGCGCGACGCTCTACAACGGCTGGGGCCCCGGCGAGATCGACTCGTGGGCGGTGCATGCCGGCGGCCGCTCGATCCTCGACGCGGTCGAGAAGGGGCTCGAACTGCCGCAGGGCGCGCTGTTCGCCTCGCGCGACATCCTCGCCCGCTTCGGCAATATGTCCTCCTCGACCCTGATGTTCGTGCTCGCCGAACTGATCGGTCGGCCCGACGTCGGCAAGGGCCTCGCGCTCGCCTTCGGCCCCGGCCTCGCCGCCGAGGGCTTCCATTTCGAGCGAGTTGCTCGCGAGAAGCCTGCCCCGGCGAAAGCCGGGGAGCGGGCTTCATGACCTCGCTCGCCGCGCGCATCCGCCGCGACGAGCAAATGGACGATCCGGGGCTCGATCCGGAAATATATGAAGCGGTCCTGCGCGACCTTGCCCGGGTCAATTTCTGGACGCTGGCGGCGCGGCCCACGATCGGCTTCCTGGCGCGCGGCGCGCGCGGCATGCCTGCCTTCCGCCTGATCGACGTCGGCTTCGGCCATGGCGACATGCTGCGGGCGATCGCGCGCTGGGCGCGGCGGCGCGGCATCGCGGTCGATTTGATCGGCGTCGATCTGAACCCGCGCAGCGCCGCGGTCGCGCGCGCGGCGACGCCGATCCACTGGCCGATCGAATATCGCACCGGCGACTATCGCGACGTCGCCGGGCCGGTCGATTTCGTGATCAGCAGCCTCGTCGCCCATCACATGGCCGACGGCGAGCTGATCGCTTTCCTCCGCTTCATGGAGAAACGCGCGGACAAAGGCTGGCTGATCAACGACCTTCACCGCCACGGCCTCTCCTATCACAGCTTCCCGATCCTGGCGCGGCTGCTCGGCGCGCACCGGATCGTGCGCGAGGACGGCCAGGTCTCGATCGGCCGCGCGTTTCGGCCGGCCGAATGGCGAGCGATTCTCGACAATGCGGGGGTCGGCGACGCCGCGAAGATCGTGCGGCGCTTCCCGTTTCGGCTGTGCGTCGAACGGCTGCGCTGATCGTCGGCGGCGGGCCGGCCGGGTCGGCCGCGGCGATAACGCTGGCGCGGGCCGGGGTGATGCCGGTGCTGATCGAACGCGCGTCGGGCGAGCGCGACCTGGTTTGCGGGGGCTTTCTCGGCTGGGACGCGCTGGCGGCGCTGGGCAGGCTCGGGCTCGATGCCGCCGCGCTCGGCGCGAAGCCGATCCACCGGCTGCGGCTCGTCGCCGGCGGCCGGACTGTCGAAACGGACCTGCCGAAGGCCGCCGCGGGCCTGTCGCGCCGCCGGCTCGACGCGGCGCTGCTGCACCTGGCGGAAGGGGCCGGTGCGGCGGTGCTGCGCGGGCGCTCGGCGCGGTCGCTCGACGGGCGCCGTGTCCGGCTCGACGACGGCGAGGAGATGGAGGCCGACGCCCTGTTCCTCGCCACCGGCAAGCACGAGCTGCGCGGGATTGCGCGCGCGCTTGGCGATTGGCCCGTCTCGGTCGGGCTGCGCGCCGCGCTTCCCGCGACCAGGGCGCTGAGCGAGGCGCTGGCCGGGACGATCGAGCTCCATCTCTACGACGGCGGCTATGCCGGCCTGCTGCTGCAGGAGGACGGCGCCGCCAATCTCTGCCTCACCGTCGCGCGCGAGCGGATGACCGGCGGTGCGGAGGCGCTGATCGCGGCGCTGATGGAAGAGTCGCCGCGCCTGGCCGAGCGGATCGGTCCGGCGCCGGCCCGGTGGGACGCGGTGGCGGGCGTTCCTTATGGCTGGCGGGCGCGGGCGACCGAGCCGGGCTGCTACCGGATCGGCGACCAGGCGGCGGTGATCGCCAGCCTGGCCGGCGACGGCATCGCGGTTGCGCTCGCCAGCGGCGCGGCGGCCGCCCATGCCTGCCTTGGGGGAGAGTCCGCCCAGGCCTATCAGCGCGCCTTCGCGCGGCATGCGGCCCGCCCGCTACGGATCGCGGAAGGCCTGCGCAACCTGGCCGCGCACCCCTTGCGGCGGCGGCTGATGATGGGGCTGGCGAGGGTGCCCGGGCTCGCCAAAGCGGCGGCCAGGCTGACCCGGATCGGCTGATCCCCGAAAATAGGGACAGTCCCTATTTATTGATCAGCGGCCGGTCACCGCGGCGGGGGCGTCGTCGCGCCATTGGCCGGATTGGCTGTGCTCCTCGCGGACGTTCGACTGCGGCAGGTTGCTCGCCGCCCAGCGCGCGTCCTGGGGAATGTCGGACGGCGGCGGCGGCGGCACGGAGGCGGTGTGGAAGCGGACGCCGGTCGCTTCGCCGGTCACGCTCGGCAGCGCCGACAGCGCGGCCTGGCGGACCGGAAAAATCGTCACGGGATGCGGCATCGGCTCGGTTCCGGCATAGGCGTCGTCGAACGCGCCCGGCGCGCCGGCGAGGCCCGGCAGCCGGTAGAAGATGTGCGCGCCGATCACCGCGGTCTTGGTCAGCCGCGGCGCCCAGGCGGGGAAGACGGCGCTGGTGTGATAATGGGTCGACAGGCCGACCGGGTCGTAGGTCCGGCCGCCCAGCGCTTCGATCGCGATGCGCTGCGCCTCGACCCAGTTCGGGCCGCCGGGGCGGATGGCGAGCGAGCCGTCGCAGGTGAAGGTGAACTGGCAGCCGCCGCCGGCGCGCATCGGCCCCTGATAGACGACGCCGCAGACGCTGTTCGGCCAGGCCGGGTGGCGGACGCGGTTGAGCACGACCTGGGCGACCGCGCGCTCGCCCCCCTCGCCTTCGGAGCGCGCCTCGTAATAGACCGCCTGGGCGAGGCAATCGACCGAACGCATCCGGTCGAGCGCGGTGCGCGCGCTGAACACGAAGGAGCCCGCCGCCGGATTGGGTCCGCTGACCACCGGAATCGCGGCGTTGGCGACGAACGCCTGGTCGCCGGTCAGAAAGGAGAAGCCGGGTGCGGCAGGATCGGCGGCGGCGGCCAAAGGGGAGGGCGCGGTGAACGCCTCGATCTCGGCGCGGGTCAGGGTTATTTCGGGCGGCGCGGCGATCGTCGCGGGGACGCAGGAGGCGGCAGGGATCAGCAAGGCGAGCGGCGCCCAGAGGGGCAGGCGGCGGCCGGCGCCCCGCTTCAGCTTTGCCATCGTCTCAACGCCCAACGCCATGCCCGCCTTCCGCTCGGAATGAGGCTTGTGAAGGCGTCCGATAGGCTATTCGCGCGTGCCTCGCCCCCACCCATTTCGGCCCGTCCCAATAGGGGACAGAGGTGGACGAAGGATTACCGGACGGGTGAATCGCGCCGCTGCGCGTTCGGCGCGCGTCGCCTTGGTCGAGCGGCGCGGGCGCTTGGTCGAAGCGGCCGCGCATTCGTCGAAACGGCGTGCATCATGATCGAATTGGAACGGCGGACGGAGCGTGCAGGCGCGATGTGCGGCCGAGCGGCCCGGACGGGGAGGCTCCCCCACCCAACCGGACGGGCCGCAACCCGGAGGTCTCGAAGTGAGCGGCGCTGCGATCTGAGCCCACCAAAGCAGCAAGGCTCCATTGGGAGGCGGCGATGCCCCATCGCCGCCTCCCTTTTTGTTCGTCAAGGGTGGAGGTTGATCAGAACTCCGAGGTGCGCGCGAAATACTCGCTGAACTGCGCGCCGAGACCCTTCCGGCGAAAGAACTCACCCAAGCGAAGGACCACCAGCCCGCGTCTGAAAAAGCTGACCGTATCCCGGCGCTGCCGAGGAGAATAATCGGGCCTGAGCGCGGCCACGCGAGCCTCGGCCCCAGCCGTGCCTGCAATCCTTGCATCGGCACATTCGCTGAACGCGCGACGGAACATGCGCTCGGCCGCAACGCGATCATTTGGCTCGATGGGATTGTTGTTGATCACCCCTTCGTAGCAATCGAAATAGGCATCATAGGAATGGAGATATGGTCCATCCTGCCACAGGTTCTGCGCGGCGACAGCTGTCGCCACGCAAACCGCCACGCAGGCGAAGGCCAGCTTCCTCATCCGACACTCCCCTCCAGGCTGATCTCCAGCCGCTCGATCCGGCCCGCGCCTTGATGCCGCGCCATGGCCGCGAGGAATAGGCGCCTTAGATGAAGGTCCGCAATGGGCCGAAAGCGGAGGTTCGCGCGGGCCCCGAGTTGGCGCCGCGTCGCGCGACAGCTAGAACAGGATGACAGGCCGCGAGCCTGCGCCGATATGCTGGAGAGTCGATGAAGGCAGCCACGATCGCGCGCTACGGATCACCTGGCGTGATCGAGATACGCGACGTCCCAGCGCCAGTGCCCGGACCGGACGAGGTGCTAGTGCGGGTCCATGCCGCGACGGTCAACAGGACCGACTGTGGCGAGCTCCTTCACCCGACACTCACAAGGCTGCTGGCCGGCGGGCGATCGCGGCGCACCATCCTCGGCATGGATTTCTCCGGGACAATCGAGGCCGCGGGCGCGGCGGCCAGCCTGTTCAGGCCCGGAGACCGCGTTTTCGGCATATGCCCGTCTAGGAATGACGGGGCCCAGGCAGAATTTTTCTGCATGCCCGAAACCGGCCCGATCGCCCTGATGCCCGCGAACCTCGACTTCGATCGGGCCGTCCTCTGCGAAGGCGCCTTCTACGCCAATGCGGCCGTCGAGCAGCTCGGCTTTGGACCCGGCCACCGGATTCTCGTCTACGGCGCATCCGGTGCGATCGGGTCGGCGGCGGTCCAACTTGCCAAGATACGCGGCGCCGAGGTCACCGCAGTCGTCGCCGGCCGCCACCTTGATCTGGCGCGATCGCTCGGAGCCGATTTGGTGGTCGATTATGCCACGGACGAATTCGATCGACTTGGCCGCGAATACGATTTCGTATGGGACGCCGTTGGAAAGCTGGGTTTCCGCCGATGGCGGCGATTGCTCAAGCCCGGGGGCGTCTTCGCGACAACGGATCTCGGCCCTTGGGGACAGCATTCGTGGTTCCTGCTCTGGTCGTGGCTCACAGGAAGCGGACGCGCCGTCGTTCCCTTGCCGAAGCGGGGGAGCGGACAGGCGTTCGTCAACAGCCTGAAGACCATGATGGAAACGGGCCGATACGTTCCCGTCATCGATCGCCGATATCCCTTTGCCGCGATTGCCGATGCCTATCGTTACGTCCAGACGGGCGAGAAGGCCGGAGTTGTCGTCATCGACATCGTCACTTGAGCGCCATACTCAGCGGCCCGCGAAGCGCTTGACGTCGTCGACGTAGGAACGGCCGATGCGCTGCTCGCCGCCGTCGGTGAGCCGCGCCGTCCAGTGGCCGGCCTCGTCGCGGTAGAGGCCGGTGATCGTGTCGCGCCGCAGGATCACCGAGCGGTGGACGCGGAGGAACAGGGCCGGATCGAGATCCTCCTCGAGCTTGCCGATCGTGCGGTGTATCAGCCAGGAGCGGCGGCCGACATGGAGCCGCATATAGTCGCGCTCGGCCGTGACGCGGTGGATGTCGGAGGCCGAGATGCGCACCAGCCCGCTATGGTCCGGCACCCAGAATTCCTCGACATGGGCGGAGCTTGGCCGGCCGGCGCCCCGCCCGCCCGCGGCGAGATGGCCGCGCACGCGCTCCAGCGACCGCGCGAGCCGGTCCGGGTCGACCGGCTTCATCAGATAGTCGATCGCGGCGACGTCGAACGCCGCGACCGCGAAATTGTCGAACGCGGTGACGAACACGATCGCCGGGTCGACCCGGGATTCCGACAGCGCGCGGGCGACGTCGATCCCGTCCATGCCGGGCATCGCGATGTCGAGCAGAACGAGATCGGGCGTCACCGCCTCGGCGATCCTCAGCGCGCCTTCGCCGTCATTGGCGGTGCCGACCACGTTGACCTCGGCGCAGCGCGCGAGCAGCAGCTGCAGCCGCTCGACCGCGAGCGGTTCGTCGTCAACCACCATCACCTGGAGCGGCGCCCGCTCAGCCATCCTTTACCGCCGGCATGTAGAGATGGACGGTATAGCCGCCGTCGGGATCGGCGCCCGCGAGGCAGCCCGAGCGGGGGCCGTAGCGGGTGGCGAGGCGGTCGCAGACGTTCCTCAGGCCGACGCCGGTCGAGCCGCCCTCATCTTCCGCCGACGCCGCTTCGCCGTCGTCCTTGACCTTGATGTGGAGGCGCCCCGCTTCCTCATAGGCGCTGATCCGCACCGTGACGGCCCCACGCGACTTGGCGACGCCATATTTGACCGCATTCTCGACGATCGGCTGGAGGATCAGCACCGGCACGCGCGCCGAGAGAAGCGCATCGGGTACGTCGATCTCGACCGCGAGCCGGTCGGGGAAGCGAATCTGCTCGATGTCGAGATAGAGCCGCTGGAGCCGGATCTCCTCGTCGAGGCTGACGTCGGCGGTCGGATCGGCGGACAGGGTCGCGCGAAAGAAGGTCGAGAGGTTCATCAGCATCCGCTCGGCGGTGTCGGTGCGCTTCGAGAGGATGAGGGAGGAAAGCGAGTTCAACGTGTTGAACAGGAAGTGCGGGTTGATCTGGTAGCGCAGCGCCCTGAGCTGCGCTTCCTGCGCCTCGCGGGCGAGCATCGCGCCGTGCCGGTCGGCGGCGCGCAGCTGCTTGGCGTAGCTCATCGCGACGTAGAAGGCGGCCCAGGCGGCGAACACGAAATACCAGGAAAGCGAGGTTTCGAGAATCGAGCGGGTCGCCATTTCGAGCGGGCTCCAGCTCATCGCGTTGCGCTCCTGCTCCATCTTCACCGCGTCGAGCGGGGCATAAATGTAGAAGACGTAGTAATTGGTCGCGGAAAACAGGATCGAGGCGGGCAGGCAAAGCAAGGCGGCAAGCGCGGCCTTGGCGTTGAGCCCCTTGTTCGCGACCGGCCGCATGGCAAGGTATACGAGAAAGGTCAGCACGATCCCGGCCAGCACGACGCATGCGCGGCGCGCCAGCATCGGCAGGAAATCGGGATATTGGACGACAATTGCGCGCAATGTGATCAGCGCCATGTAGAGCAGCCAGAAGGCGATGATCGATTTGAGCGCGATGCCGAGGTCCGGCAAGCGCCGGCTCTCGCCCTCAGAGAGCGTCCTGTCCATGCTTCCTGTTAGCCGAGGCGCGTTCCAAAAGCCTTCCGTGCCGCTGCGGTTCGCAGAAAGGCCGCGGGCGTTGGTCGAAAATCCGGGCAGCGGGCGGCGGTAGCCCGAGGCGTCGGCCTCGCCGAGCAGCGGGGCCGAATCCGCGCCCGACGAGTCTTTCCTGGAGTCGCCCATCAGTGTTTCTCGCCCACGCACGCAGTCTTAGCATGGCGGAATCGGGCGCGTCACCTTGCCCGATCGTGGGACGGCCACTCGTTCCGCTTGCGCAAGCATCGCGCTTTTCCGCCATTGGCGCCGCCGGCCCTGTTGCCGTTCGGAGACAGTCGCGAGGCTGCGCGTCTCGCCAGGCTCGATTGCGATTGCGGCCGGAATCGAACTCTGATTCAATTCTGAACGGGGAGCGGGGTTTTGGTTAACGGCTTGGTAAGCCGTGCCGGTGCATGATCCCCAGCAGGGCAAAAGGAGTGTGGGATCATGAGTACGAGGACTCGGCCCGCCAATGGAGCGGCGGCGCTGGCAGAGATGCGGGAGTTCGCGGGGTTCGGAAAGGGCACCCAGCGTTACATCCGCCGCGCGCTCGACGTCGGCCTCGGCCGCCGCGACGCGGTCAAGCGCTGGTCGCGCGATCCGGCCGAAGCCGCCGGCATCCGCGCCCAGGAGCGTATCTACGGCCGCCTCGATCATATTCGTTCCTTCGTTCCCGACGATAGCGGCCTCGACGCGATGGAGCCTTTGATGTCGCCTCTGGTGACGATGACCGCCTTCGACCTCGGCCAGGACCGGCTGCCCTGCTTCGCGTCCTACCGCTTCCTTTACGAGCGCCTGATCGGCGCCAGCGTGCGCCCCTGGCTGCCCGGCGCCTTCTGCGCCGCCGCCGCCTTGCCGCACCTCCACCCGGATCGCCGCCGGACCCTGCTTCAGTCGATCAGCGAGGCCGCGGCCACCGCGCCGGGCTGGTCGAACCGCGAGCCGGTCTTCTTCCCCGAATGGGTCGAGAAGGTCGACATGACCGTCGTCGGCTGACGCGGCCAACCCAAGTCTCCCTGGGGCGGGC
Organism: Sphingomonadales bacterium; assembly: GCA_034668465.1. GTDB lineage: Bacteria > Pseudomonadota > Alphaproteobacteria > Sphingomonadales > Sphingomonadaceae > Allosphingosinicella. Next base: position 77,684 of record JAXDPI010000032.1, on the reverse strand, counting down.
TTTCGAGCCCGCCCTTTTTCGTTCAGGCCGGGAGCCGCTCGACCAGTTCCTCGGCAAAGCAGGTCAGCGTGTCGTCGCGCGCGCCCATGACGGCGATCCGGTCGCCGGGGCGGGCGAGCGCGACCAGGCGCTCCGCGCAGCCTTGACGGTCGGGAATGTGCTCGGCCCAGCGGCCATGACCGGCGACACCGGCAATGATGTCGTCGCTTCCCACCTCGCGGCTGGCGGTGCCGCCATAATAGACCGGATCGGCCATGATCAGCAGGTCCCCGGCCGCCATCTCCTTGGCGAAGCAGGCGATCAATTCTTCCTTCATCGTCTTCAGCGGCCCGTAGCCGTGCGGCTGGAAGAAGAGCAGCAGCCGGCCGGGAAAGGCGTGGAGGGTGCGCAACGTCGCGGCGATCTTGTCCGGGTTGTGCCCGAAATCGTCGATCACGGTGACCCCGTTCGCCTCGCCCACCTTCTCGAAGCGGCGGCGCAGCCCGGTGAAGCCAGACAGTGCCGCCGCGGCTTCGTCGAGCGGAACACCGACGGCTTCGCAGGCGGCCAGCGCCGCGAGCGCGTTTTCGGCATTGTGGCGGCCCGGAATCCGGAGGTTGACCGGAAGTCCCCGGGCCGTGAAGGAAATGGCGAAGGGCTGCTCGACGATATCGGCGCCGGGCAGGTTCGCATTTGGGTCCTCGAACGAATAGCTGCGCAGCCGATCGGGCGGCAGCGCCGCGGCGAGGAAGCGGGTTTCGTTATCGTCGAGGTTGAGGACGACGGTCCCCGCCTTGGCGGCGAAATCGCCGAACAGGTGGCGCAGCTCGTCCAATGACTTGTGGTCGAGACTGATGTTGTTGAGCACCGCCACGTCCGGGCGGTAGAGCGCGATCGAGCCGTCGCTTTCGTCGACCTCGCTGACGAAGGCATCGCCGGCGCCGACCAGGGCGCTGGCGAAGGGCGCGTCGCCGCTGACGAAATTCTTCATCACGGCGCCGTTCATCACGGTCGGATCGCCGCCCGCGGCGTGGAGAATCCAGCCGATCATGCCGGTAACCGTCGATTTGCCGCTGGTGCCGCCGACGGCGATGCCCGTCCCGGCGGCGTTGAACAGCTGCGCGAGCAGTTGCGGGCGGGTGATCCGCCGCGCCCCGATCTCGTCGGCCTTGACGACGTCGGGGACGGTCGGCTCGATCGCAGCCGAAGTGACGACGATCTGGCCGGCGCTGGTGATGCCGCTGCCGTCTTGCGGGAAGAGGTCGATGCCGCGGCCCTTCAGGAATTCGAACTTGGCGGCAAGGCGGCCCTGGTCGAGGGTGCGGTCGGAACCTGCGACCGCGTCGCCGCGCCCCTGGACGATCAGCGCCAGCGGCAGCATGCCGCTGCCGCCGATGCCGCAGAAGAAATAGGATTTGGCCTCGCCCATCGCCTCGCCCTATTGGGGACGGGAGAAGGGAGCAAGGCATGCGGATCGCAGTGGTGGCGCCGAGCTCCCGCTTCGACGACTGGCAGGAGGTTGCGGCCCGGGTCACCGCGATCGCGGCCGACGCGCACCCCAATGTCGAGATCTCCTTCCATCCGCAATGCGGACGGATCGACCACCACTTCGCCGGAACCGACGCGGAGCGCGAGGAGGCCCTGGTCGAGGTCGCCAACGATCCCGGCGTCGATGCGATATGGTTCGCGCGCGGCGGCTACGGATCGAACCACATCGCCGAGCGCGCGCTTGCCCGGTTCGAGCCGTCGGCCCGGGACAAGGCCTGGCTCGGCTACAGCGACGCCGGCTTCCTGCTCGCCGGACTCTACCGCGCCGGCTATGCGAACGTTGCCCACGGGCCGATGCCGCGTGATGTGGTCCGCGAAGGCGGCGAAGCGGCGGTGCGCCGGGCGCTGGCCTGGCTGACCGGCCGATCCCCGGCGGCGCTGGAGCCAAAGCTCGAAGCGGGCCGGCGCTACGCGGCGTTCAACATCACGGTATACGGCATGCTGCTCGGGACGGCGCTCGAGCCCGACCTCGCCGACCATGTGTTGCTGCTCGAGGAGGTGGCCGAGCATCTTTATGCGACCGACCGGGCGATGTTCCACATCGCGGCCACGCCGTCGGCGCGGCGGCTCGCCGGGATCCGGCTCGGCCGCGTGGTCGCCGAGCCCAATGATCCGCCCTTCGGTCATGACGAGGATTCCATCGTTCGCAGGTGGAGCGAACGCTACGATATCCCCTATCTCGGGCGCGCCGACATCGGCCACGATTCGGCCAACAAGGTGGTGCCGTTCGGTCTCCTTTGAGGACCTATCCCCGTCTATCCACAGAAAACCTGCCGAACATGGGGAAAACACGGTGTTTCGCCCTCTCATTACCATTGCCAAGGCGATGGAATTGCGCTCTCTATCGGCCAGCATAACACCAAGGGAGGGAAGTATGGCACAAAGTGGTTTGCAGCGCCCGGTTAAGCCGTCGGCAGATCTGGCCGCGATCACCGGTCCTGACCCGCTGCCCCGCAGCCAGGTCGTCAGCAAAGTGTGGGATCACATCCGCAAGAACAATCTGCAGAATCCGGCCAACAAGCGCGAGATTCTCGCGGACGACAAGCTGAAGAAGATTTTCGGCAAGGACCGCTGCTCGATGTTCGAGATGAACAAGCATTTGTCGCGCCATCTGAGCTAGACCAGGACCGCCGCCGGCTGCACCCGGCGCGCATGAGCAAAGCCGCCCCCGGGACCTTCCGGCGGGCGGCTTTCTCTTTGAGCGGCCCGTGCGGATCAGCCGCGCCAGGCGAGGCCGACCCACAAGGTGCGCGGCGTCGCGCGCTCGACGATGCCCGCGCCTGAGATGCCGGCCACCACTTCTTCGTCGGTGACGTTCTCGGCCCGCGCCTCGAGCGCGAGCCGCCGGGTCAGCGGGACCGCGGCAACGGCGTCGAGGGTGAGTGCGCCGGGGAGGAGCTGACGGTTGAGGTCGTCCTCATATTGGTTCGAGACGTAGCGCGCGCTCGCCGAGGCGTAGGCGCCGTCCGGGCCCTGCCAGGAGACCGAGGCGGTGAAGCTGTGCCGCGGGGTCTGCGCCGGGCGGCGCCCGTCGAGCGGCAACGCGGCGCCGCCGGCCTCGACCTCGGCGTCTGCGAAGCTGTAGCCGGCGGCGAGACGGAAGCGGCCGATGTCGACGCTGCCGTCCATCTCGACGCCCCGGCTGGTGATCGCATCGACATTGGCGCGCATCCGGTACTGGCCGCCGGCGCCGACGAAGCCGACGCCGGGAAAGCTGCCCGGACCCTGGCCGAGCGTGACGTTGGCGATCGCGCCGGTGAGGCGGTTGGCGAACAGGGTGATTCCGAGCCGGACGGCGTGGGCCGGGCGGACCTCGAAGCCGGCCTCGACGCCTTCGAGCCGTTCGGGGGCGAGCGCGGCATTGGCGGCGGTCGCATCGGCGCCGACGCGGAACGGCCGGTAGAGCTCGTTGAGCGTGGGCAAGCGCCAGCCAAGATAGGCGGCCGCGCGCAGCGTCAGCGCCGGCGCCGTCCGCCAGGCGAAGCCGGCGCGGCCCGTCGGCTCCCAGCCGCTCCGGTTGGGAAAGGCGAGGTCGGTCAGCATCGCGCCGGTGGCGAGGGTGCGCTCGCGCAGGGAGCCGTCCGCGATCCGCCAATGATCGAGCCGGCCGCCGGCGGTGAGCGTGAGCGGGCCATGCTCCCACCCCGCCTCGGCGAAGGCCCCAACCGTGCGGGTGCGCCCGCCGGCGACGCGACCGCGCGTGGCCGCCCCGGCGACATACTGGAACAGCTCCTGGGTGCGCCCGACCGTCTCGCGCCAATCGGCGCCGAGGCGGATCTCGAGCGGGCCGCTAACGGGGCGGAGCTCGATCCGCGCCCCGAGCCCGGTCGACGGCACGCTATACTGGTTGAGCGTCCGGGTCGCCGTCGCGCGATCGGTGCCGACCGCGGCGAAGCTGTTGGCGAAGTCGCGGACCTGAACATAGGCCAGCGCCGAGAAGGGCAGGCGGCCGCGCCCCACCAGCCTCAGCGAGGCGTCGGCGCCGCGCGTGTCGATGTCGCTGAACGCGGTGCCGCGCTCGCGGGCGTCCGTGAAGGCCGAGAGACTGGCCTGGAGCTCGACGGCGGCGGCGAGCGGCGCCACCGCGCGCGCGGCGAGGCTTGCCTGGGCATAGCGGGAGGTGCGGTCCGCGGCCCCGCGCTGGCGCGCGACTATCGGCACGAAGCCGTCGCCGCGGGCATATGCTGCCGAAACGCTCGCAAAGCCGTCGCCGATGCGCGCGCCATGGCCGGCGAAGCCATCGACGCTGCCCCGGCTGCCGAAGGCAAGGCCCGCGGCCGGGCGCTGCAGCGCGCTTTCGAGCTCGATCGTGCCGGCGAGCGCGCCTGGGCCGTTACCGCCGCTGCCGCCGCCGCGGACGATGCGAATCCGGCCGAGCCGGCGCGGATCGTAAGCGGGCCAGCTGATCCAGCCGCCGAACGGATCCGTTTGAGGCACGCCGTCGAGGATCAGCAGCGCCCGGCTGGATGCGTTGCCGCCCAAGGCGCGCAGCGTCGCGCCCTGGCTGGTCGGGTTGGCGGTGCGCGCGTCGGAGCGGCGGAATTGCTGGAAGCCGGGCACGTCGCGCAGCACGTCCTCGAGCCGGTTCGAGGCGCTGTGGTCGAGCCGGTGGCGGCCGATCTCGATGAGGTCGTAGGCATCCTCGCCGACCGCCGCGTCGAGGCCGCGGCCGGTGACGACGATCTCGGGTTCCTGCGCCAGAGTCGCAGCCGCGGCGAACAGAAGGATCACCGGCCTCGCTTACAACAAAAAAGCCGCGCCGGTCAGGGGAAGGACCGGCGCGGCGGAAGCGGGGCTTGGGCCGATCAGCCCGGAGTCGGTGCGGCCTGCTGCGCCGCGGCTTCGAGCTGGGCGCGGGTCAGCGAGATCACCAGACCCTGATTGTTGCGGCCGAAGCTGGTCAGCGGCAGCTTGGCCCGGACGGTTCCGGTTGCAACCACGGCGCCGGTCGCGTCGACCGACTCGATCGAGCCGACGGCGCCGCCGGTCTGGTCGCGGACCTGGACGCCGGCGCGGATGTCGGCCGCGGTGGCGAGCACCGTCGGGCCGGCATCGGCGGCGGGCTGGGCCGGCGCCGAGGCCTGGGCCTGGGCCTGGACCGAAGTGGTGGCCTGCGCGGGCGCCTGTGGCGGCGTTGCCTGCGGTTGCGGCGGAGTCGCGGTCTGGGCCTGGGTGGTCACCTCAGCCTGGGTGGCGGGCTCGGCATTCTGGTTGACGGGCTCGGGCGCCTGCGGGGTCGGCCGCGCTGTGGTCTGGACGTCCTCGGTGGCGGTGTTGGTCGTCGGGGTCACCGGTTCCTCGACGGGCGGCGGAGCAACGGTCTGGGCGCTGGCCACAGCGGCGGGAAGCGCGAGCGATGCGACGGCGGCGAGCAGCTTGAACCTGTTGGTCATATCGTCCTCCAGATAGGGGATTTGGACGATCAACAGACGCGTGCGTAACAAGGTTCATGCCAGCGGGGCAGAGCGTGGCGCGACAGGGACGAAGCGCTTCCCAGTCAGGCCGGGCTGGAATATCGTTCGAACTGGGGTCGCCAAGCGTCGAGGACTCAAGGATAAGTGTAAGGCATCGGTTGACACGTACTCCGTAAGCCGTTACCTTACAGTTGTGATCCGGTCATTTCGCAGCAGGGCACTGAAACGATATGCCGAAAGAGGTGACCGATCAAAGCTGAGCGTGGCCAACCTGCGACGGCTTGATACGATCCTGGAGCGTCTCGAAGGTGCAATCGTCGCTGAAGACATGAATATTCCGGGATGGCGATTTCACCCGCTCAAGGGGAAGCTGGCAGGCCGCTATGCCGTCGATGCGAGCGGCAACTGGCGAGTCACATTCGGATGGGACGGCCCGGACGCCGTGGATGTCGATCTGGAGGATTATCACTGATGACCAATCCGTTGCTCAAGGGCATTCGCCCGGTCCACCCCGCGGAAATCCTGCGGGAGGACGTTCTTCCGGCGCTTGGGCGGCCCAAAGCCGAGATCGCCCGGCTGATGGGGATTTCGCGTCAGACGCTCTACGACCTGCTGAATGAGCGGCAACCGATCACGGCGCAGATGGCGCTCAGGATCGGCAAGCTGACCGGAACGACGCCGGAAAGCTGGCTGCGGATGCAGAGCCAGTACGACATGAAGATCGCCGAGCGCGCGATGGCGGACGAGATCGCGAAGATTCCGACGCTGAGGGAGGCGGCTTGACTCCCTGTGCTACTAAAAGTAGTAGTGATTCTCAGAAAGGAGAATCGCGATGCGTTCTATCATGGTGTCTACATCGGTATTCGCCGCAATTTGGGCAGTGCGACAGGGAGACGAAGATAGCGAATCTGAAATTCTCGAACGGCTATTAGATTGCAGACAGCCGAAGGCGCAGGTTCAAGCCGAGAGCGTCCAGCCTGGCAACGGGATCGGGTTCCACGATGCTCGCAATGGCGTGCATTTCCCTGAGGGGTTTGAAATCTTCCGAAAATACGATGGCTTGGAATATCGCGCCATCGCGACGAACGGCTCTTGGATACGACAAGATACCGGCAAGGCATTCCGATCCCTGAATCAGCTGAATCAGTCAATCACACGCGGCACTGAAAACGTCTGGATCGGCAGCTGGAGATATCTGGACTCAAGCGGCATCGTTCAGCCCATCCGCAATCTTCGAACCAAGTGATCCGACACGCGTCGACTCCACCGCCTAGAGCACATACTTGCTCAGATCCGTATCCCGCGCGATCGCGGCGAGCTGGCGCTCGACATAAGCGGCATCGACGGTGACCGTCTCGCCGCGGCGCTGCTCGGCTTCGAAGCTGACGTCCTCGAGCAGCTTCTCGAGCACGGTCTGGAGGCGGCGGGCGCCGATATTCTCGACCTGCGCGTTCACTTCGGCGGCGATGCGGGCGAGCGCCTTGATGCCGTCTTCGGCGAAGATGATCTCGACCCCTTCGGTGGCGAGCAGCGCCCGGTATTGCTCGGTCAGGCTGGCCCGGGTGTCGGACAGGATGCGGACGAAATCCGCCTCGGTCAGGGCCTTCAGCTCGACCCGGATCGGCAGCCGGCCCTGCAGCTCGGGCAACAGGTCCGAGGGCTTGGCGACGTGGAAGGCGCCGGACGCGATGAACAGGATATGGTCGGTCTTCATCGGCCCGTATTTGGTGGCGACCGTCGTGCCCTCGATCAGCGGCAGCAGATCGCGCTGGACGCCCTCGCGGCTGACCGAACCGCCGCGCACGTCGCTGACCGCGATCTTGTCGATCTCGTCGAGGAAGACGATGCCGTTCGCTTCGGCGTCCCTGAGCGCCGTGCGGTTGACGTCGTCGGGGTCGAGCCTCTTGTCGGATTCCTCCTCGATCAGCTTGGCGAGCGCCTCCTTGACCCCCATCTTGCGCTTCTTGCGCGGCTGCTGGCCCATCGCCTTGCCCATCAGGTCCGACAGGTTGATCATGCCGACCTGGCCGCCCATGCCGGGGATCTCGAACGGAGTGGAGGGCTGGTCGATCACGTCGATCTCGACCTCCTTGGCGTCGAGATGGCCCTCGCCGAGCATTTTGCGGAAGCTCTCGCGGGTCGCCGCGCTCGAATCCTTGCCGGTGAGCGCGTCGAGCAGCCGCTCGGTCGCCGCCTGGCTCGCCGCTTCCTTCACGGCCTCGCGGCGGCGCTCCTTCTCGAGCCGCACCGCCTCCTCGACGAGGTCGCGGGCGATCTGCTCGACGTCGCGGCCGACATAGCCGACCTCGGTGAACTTGGTCGCCTCGACCTTGACGAACGGCGCGTCGGCAAGCTTGGCGAGGCGCCGGCTGATCTCGGTCTTGCCGCAGCCGGTCGGGCCGATCATCAGGATGTTCTTGGGCGTCACCTCCTCGCGCAAATCCTCCGGCAGCTGCTGGCGCCGCCAGCGGTTCCTGAGCGCGACGGCGACCGCGCGCTTGGCGTCGTCCTGGCCGATGATGTGGGCATCGAGAGCGGCGACCACCGCCTTGGGCGTGAGATAATCTTTCATGCTGCTTAGATGGACGCGGGGCGCGCCGGTTCAAGCGGTGCAGCGAAAGCCGGCGAACAGGCGCTGGTGCGAGGCGACGATCTCGGCGATCGCCCCCGGCTCCGGATCGGTTCCCCACTGGTCGCGCTCGAACGTGCCGCCGAGCAATATCCCGTCCGCGCGCGGGAACATGTAGCCGGCCTCGCCGGTGAAGGCGTAGCGAATCTCGGGTTGGGGGATGAGGATGGCGAGCTGGCCGCGGATCGGGTGCAGCTCGGTGTCGCCGAACAGATCGCGCGACCCGAGGCCGGTGCAGTTGAACACCAGCCGCTCGGGCAGGGTGGCGAGGTCGGCGGGGGCCCTGAAATCGCGGACCCGGATCGTGCCGCCGGCGATCTGCACGTCGCGGGTCAGTTCGCGCAGGAACCGCCCGGTCTCGACGTACATCGTGTCGTAGCGCGTCATGTGCGCCACCGGAAAGGGATGCTCGTCGGGCCGGAGCAGGCGATTGGCGGGCGGGAAGGCGGGGAGGAGCTGCCGCTCGGTCGTCCCGTTGCTCCGCTCCACATAGGTCGGCAGCCAGCGGATTCCGTAATCGTCGCCGACCATGATCTGGAAGCGGCGCCAGCTATAATCGAGCGCGGCGAGATATTGGGCCCGCCATTCGGGCGTGACCCGCTCATGGTCGTAATGGCCGAATGGGTGGAACTGGCCGCCGGCGATGTTCGAGGTCGTGTCGGGGGTCAGCGCCTTGGTGTAGATGGCGACCTGGAAGCCCGCCTCCTGGGCGAGCCGCGCCGTGGTGAGCCCCATCACCCCGGCGCCGATCACCGCCACCGGCCCCTGGTGGCCGGGCAGGCCGAGCGATATGGCGAGCTTCGAGGAGCCCCAGGACAAGGTGATGCCGGCGCCGCCATGGCCGTAATTGTGCACCAGGCGCTTGTCGCCCAGCGCCTCGGCGCGGACGACGAAGCCGGCGGCGCGATAGGGGCGCAGGCCAGCAAGGGTGCGGATGACGCGCTCGGGCGCGACGCTGACCGGCGGCAGGCAGCCGGTCCGCGCCGCCGGCCGCGCCATCGTCGTTGCGCAGCCGGGCAAAGCGAGCGTGGCGGCGGCGGAGCCGAGGAAAAAGCGGCGGTCCATATCGCAATGTTACCCCCCTTCGTCATTCCGGCGAAAGCCGGAATCCATCTGTCGTCCAGCGCCGGGCAAAAGAAGGTGGATCCCGGATCAGGTCCGGGATGACGTGGGGCTAGGCGGCGCCCTCGATCGTCTCGATGGTGAGCTGGTCGTTGGTGTAGACGCAGATGTCGGCGGCGATCTTCATCGCCTTGCGGGCGATCGTTTCGGCATCCTCCTCATATTCGAACAGCGCGCTGGCGGCGGCGAGCGCGAAATTGCCGCCCGAGCCGATCGCCGCGACGCCGCCGGCGGGTTCGAGCACGTCGCCATTGCCGGTGAGGATCAAGGTCACGTCCTTGTCGGCGACGATCATCATCGCCTCGAGGTTGCGCAGATATTTGTCGGTGCGCCAGTCCTTGGCGAGCTCGACCGCGGCCCGCATCAGCTGGCCGTGATGCTGCTCCAATTTGCGCTCGAGCCGCTCGAACAAAGTGAAGGCGTCGGCGGTCGCACCGGCGAAGCCGCCGATCACGCCGCCGTCGCCGAGGCGGCGGACCTTCTTCGCGTTCGGCTTGATCACCGTCGACTGCAGCGACACCTGGCCGTCGCCGGCGATCACCGCCTTGCCGTTCTTGCGCACGCCGATGATCGTCGTGCCGTGCCAGACTTCCATGGTTTCGCTCCCGCTTCGTCGCTCGCACTATTTGGGTAGGCGGGAGCGGAGTGCAACCGGCGCCTCAGCCGGGTGCCGCCGGCGCGACCGGCAGCGGCGGGCAGACGCCATCGGTCAGGGCGCGCGAGCGGGCGAGCCCGCCCCGCTGGACGTCGCTCAGCGCCGGCGCGGCGACCGTGTCGAACAGGATGCGCCCATTTTCGAGCAGGATCCGGCGCGGCAGGCTGGGCTGCTCGCCGCGCTCAGCGCTGCGGGCGCAGCGGACCCCGGCCGCGGCCTCGACGCCGATCGCGGCGGGCAAGGTGAATTCGGGCCGGGCCTGGATGAAATTGCACCCCGAAAGCGCGGCGAGCGTGGCGGACGCCAGCATGTACATCAGTCTCTTCATTTCACTCTCCTTCTTGGTTTCAAAGGACACAAAAGACCCTCATTTCACGCAGAAAAACCCAATGATTTCAGTTGGCGATGCGGTTGGCCGCCCAGCCGCAGGATGACCTGGTCGATCAGCGAATCGATTCGCGCCATTTCTCTTCGGTTAGTCATCGGCGAACAAAATGACCCAGTTGGTTTGCTGTAGGAAAGCATTATTTTCGTCCCTGCTGTTTCGGCTGACACGGAGGGCCGGGGCGGTTAGGCAGGGGGGATGGAAGGGGCCTTCATCCTGCTGGTCTTCGTGATCGTCGTCCTGCCGGTCATCACCTTCGTCTCGCTGCTCGTCCTCAGGGCCCGGCTCAATGAACGGCTCGGCAAGATCGAAGCGAGGCTCGAGCGGCTGACCGGGGGCGGGCGGCCGGAGCGGGAATCGGCGCCGCCCGAACCGATAGCCGAGCCCATCGCCGCCCAGCCGGAGGAACCGGCCTGGGCCGCGGCACCCGCCGCGGCGCAGGAAATCCGGATCGAGCTCGACGGGATCCTCGAGGAGGAAGCGGCCAGGTCGGAATCGCTCGGGGAATTGTTCGAGCGGCTCGTGGCGGGCCGGCTGCTGATCTGGCTCGGCGGCATCGCTTTGGTGCTCGCGGCGGTGTTCCTGATCCGCCATTCGATCGAGATCGGGCTGATGACGCCGTCGGCGCGGATGATGGGCGCGGCCGTGCTCGGCCTGCTGTGCATCGGCGCCGGCGAATATGCGCGCGCGGGCCGGCTGTTCTCCGAGGATCCGCGCATCGCCCAGACGTTTGTCGGGGCCGGCCTCGCGATCCTCTACGCGACCGCTTATGGCAGCCACGCCCTCTACGATCTGCTCGACGATGCCGAGACCTCGGCGGCGATGGTCGCGGTGACCGCGGCGGCGCTCGGCCTGTCGCTGCGCCACGGCCCGCCGACGGCAATGCTGGGGCTGGTCGGCGGCTTCCTGGCGCCTTTGCTGGTCGGCGATCCCGAGGCGGGGGCAGTGCCTCTGCTCGCTTATCTCGCCTTGCTCGACCTCGCTTTGTTCGCGATCGCCTGGCGGCGCGGCTGGACCTGGCTCGCCGCCGCGGGCGTGCTGCTGAGCTTCGTGTGGACCGGCTATCTGCTCTCGCGGCCGCCCGAAGACGCGCTGGCCGCCGGCGTGTTCGTCGTCCTGCTCGGCATCGCCGCCTCGCTGGTGCGCCCGGGCGAAGGCCGGCAATTGAGTCTGATCCAGCCGCTCGCCATCGCCGCCGTCCAGCTCGCCTTGCTGGTCGCGCGGACCGATCTCGGACCGCAGGCCTGGGCGCTGTTCGGGGCGCTGAGCGCAGCGAGCCTCGCTTTGGCGCTGCTCCGGGCGGAGTACCGCCTGGCGCCGGCGGCCGCGCTCGGCCTTGCCTTGCTGCTGCTTCTCGCCAAGGCCTCGAGCTTCAAGGATCCGTTCGTCGCCGAAGCGGCGATCGGGATCACCTTGCTGTTCGGGGTCGCCGGCCTCGCGCTGGTGCTGCGCCGCGACCGCCCGCTCTGGACCGGCATCGCCGCCTTCGGCCTGGCCGGGCCGGCGCTGATTCTGCGCGGCGTGCGGCCCGAAATGCTCGATCGGCCGCTCTGGGGCGCGCTGATGGCGGCGCTGGCGCTCGGTCCGGTCGTGCTGGTCTGGGCCAACCGCCGCCGCGCCTCGCCCGACCCGCCGGCCGACCCGTGCTTGCTCCTCGCCGGCGCCGCCGCCGTCTTGCTGGCCGGCGCGGCGGTGTGGGACCTTGCCTCGGACGATCTCGTCGCGGCGGGCTGGCTGGCGATCGCCGTGGCGGCGGCGCTTGCGGCGCGCCGGCTCGGCGATCTTGCGCTGGCGAGCGTGGCGATGCTGGCCGCCCTGGCCGGCGCCGCGCGCGCGGTGGTGATGGTGCCCGAATTGTGGGCCGCGACGATGGCCGGGCTGGCAGGCGTGCCGGTGCTCGCCGCGGACCTGCCGGGGGCGATGGCCGCGCTCTATGCGCTGGCGCTGCCGGCGCTGCTGCTCGCGGCGTTGCGCCTGGCGCTGCCGCCGCTGCCGTACCGGACGCGGCGGGCGCTGCCCGCGGCCGCCGCCTTGTTCGCCGTCGCCGCGGCCTATGTCTGGTTCAAGCAGGCGTTCGGGCTCGCCGACGAGGCCGATTTCGTGGCGCGCGGGCTGATCGAGCGCACGATCATAACCCAGGCGCTGTTCGCCGCCGGCTGGCTGCTCGGCGCCGGCATCGTCCGCCCGCCGCGGATGGACGCCGACCTCGCCCGGTTGGGCGGGACGGCATTGACTGCGCTCGCCGCGGCGCGGCTGATCTGGTTCGACATGGCCGTGTTCAACCCGGCCTGGGCGGACCAGTGGGTCGGCACGCTGCCGGTCTTCAACCTGATCCTGCCCGCTTATCTGTTCAGCGCGGTCTGGCTCTACGCGGCGCGGCGGCGGGCGGAAGCGGCGACCCGGTCGGGCTTCTGGCTGGCCGCCTTTCTCGCCGCCTTGATCGTCGGCGTCGCGCTGATGGTCCGCCAGGGTTTCCAGGGCGCGATCCTGTCCGGCCCGGACATGCCGATCGCCGAATTCTACTTCTATTCGCTGGCCGGGCTGGTGGTGGCGATCGGCCTGATCGTCGCCGGCATGCGCCTCCCCGACAAGGCGCTGCGGCTCGCCGGGCTGCTGCTGCTCACCGCCACCATCGTCAAGGTGTTCCTCGTCGACGCCTCCGAGCTCAAGGGCATATTGCGCATCCTGTCCTTCCTCGGCCTCGGCATCGCCCTGATCGGCATCGGGCGGCTCTACGGGCCGGTATTGCGCGCCGAACGGGAGGATGGATGATCGCCGCGCTGCTTGCTTTCGCGCTTCAGGCGTCGCCGGCACCGGCAACGCCGCCCGATCCCTGCGAGGTCGACAATCGCGCGACGCTGGCGCTCGGCATGGATGCGTTCGATCAGGACATGACGGGCGGCTGGCGCGCGGTATCGCACCGGCCGGGCTGCGAAGCGCGCGCCGCCGGCCTCATCCGCGATTATCGGACCTTCCTCGAGCAGCGCCTGCCGATCCTCTACTGGCACGAGGCCCAGCTGCGCGCCGCCCTCGGCGAGACCGAAGTGGCGATCTTCCTGATGGAGCGCAGCCGCCGGCGCGGCGAGGAAAATGGCTGGAACGCCTATGTCGACGCCTCCATCGCCTTTCTGCGCGGCGACCGGCCGGCGCTGACGGCGGCGCGCGCGCGTCTTGCCGGCTTGCCGAGGCCGGCGGACTTCGAAGAGCAGACGCTGCCCAGCGGCTATCGCACGCGCTGGCCGCCGAACCTCGACGTGGTCGACGGCCTGATCCGCTGCTTCGGCCGGCCCTATCGCAATGCTTATGCGCCGGAATGCCGGGCCGCGGAGGCCGCGAATGAACGACGCTGAGGATCGCGCCGCGATCGGCGCGGTCGTCGACGAGATGTACGCGATGATCTCGGGCCCGAAGGGGCCGCGCGACTGGTCGCGGCAGGCGAACTGCTTCCACGCCGACGCGCGGCAGATCCGGACCTGGGTCGACGCCGACGGGCGGCCGGCGTACAGGATCATGAGCCTTGCGGACTATGCCCGCGACACCACGCCGTTCTTCGCCGACAACGATTTCTACGAGATCGAGACCGCGCGGCGGATCGACCTGTTCGGCAACATCGCCCAAGTCTGGAGCGCCTATGAGGCGCGGGCGGGACTGGATGACGCCGAGCCCGAGCGCCGCGGGATCAACTCGATCCAGTTGTTCCGCGATCCGGACGAGGGCTGGCGGATCGTCGCGATGCTTTGGGACAATGCGCGGGAAGGCTGAGCCCGGAAAGGGGACAGTCACTTTTCCGCGCCGTAGTGATCGTTCGGTAACGCCGCGCGGAAAAGTGACCGTCCCCATGGCTGGTCGGGGCGACTGGATTCGAACCAGCGACCCCCACACCCCCAGTGTGATGCGCTACCAGGCTGCGCTACGCCCCGACCAAGGGCGCGGATGTAGGCGGCAGGTCGCCGCAAGGCAAGCCGCGGTTGACTCGGGCGCGCTGGTACGAAACGAGGTCGCGATGCGATACGGGGTGAGCAGCTTTGACCAGATCAGGGACCTGTCGGGCCTCGATATGCTCCGCGCGATGATCGCCGGCGAGCTGCCGGCCGCGCCGATCGCCGAGCCGATGAGCTTCCGGCTGATCGAGGTCGAGAGGGGCCGCGCGGTGTTCGAAGGCACGCCCGCGCCGAATCTGCTCAACCCGCTCGGCGCGATCCACGGCGGCTGGGCGCTCACCCTGATCGACAGCGCTTGCGGCTGCGCGGTCCATACCGAGCTCGACGCCGGCACCGGCTATACGACGGTCGAGACCAAGGTGAACTTCACCCGCCCGATCGCGCCCGACGGCGGGCCGGTGCGCTGCGAAGGCCGGGTGCTGAGCCGCGGCCGGCAGATCGCCACGGCCGAGGCCTTTCTCCGCTCGGCCGACGGCAAGCTGCTCGCCCACGGCACCTCGACGCTGATTATCCTGCCGCCGCGCTAGTCGCTTGCCGGGGGGTCGCCGCCCAGCACGTTCCTGAGGAAATGCGCGTCATAGGCGTCGATCCGGATCGATTCGATCGCCGCGCTGCCCAGCGCGGCCATCAGCGCGCCCATGTGCGGCGCCTGCATGTGCGCGTCGACCGTATCCTCGCTGCTCCATTCCTCGGCGACGTGGAGGAGGTTGGGATCGATCAGGTCGACCGCGTAGGAATAGGCCGCGCAGCCCGGCTCGGCCCGCGTCGCCGCGATATTCTGGGCGAACGCCGGCGTCAGCCGCGCGATCTCGCCCTCGCCGAACCGGACCTCGCCCTTGACGATGATCATGCTCATCCCTTTCCTTGCCTTGGCAATCGTGCATCCCCATGATAGTCGCACCGCGCTTTTCAGGCGAGCGCTTCCCAACGCGCACGCGCTTCCCAGGTAGGATCATATGTTCGCAAGCCCAGCCCAAGCCGCGACCGGCGCCGCCCCGGCCGGAGCCGCGCTGCCCGCGTGGGTCAGCATTCTGCCGTGGATCGCCATTCTCGCGATCTTCTATCTGTTGATGATACGCCCCCAGCAGCAGCGGATGAAGCAGCACCGCGCGATGATCGACGCGGTCAAGCCGCGCGACACCGTGGTGACCAGTGGCGGCCTGATCGGCAAGGTGACCAAGGTCGACGACAGCGAGGTCGAGATCGAGATCGCCCAAAGCGTGCGGGTCAAGGTGATGAAGGCGATGCTGAGCGAGGTCCGTCCACACGGCGCCAAGGCGGCCAACGATTAAGGTACGGACCCGCACATGCTGAATTTCCCTCGTTGGAAGGTCTGGGGCATCGGCCTGCTTTGCGCGCTGGGCGTTCTCCTCGCCGTGCCCAGCCTGCTGCCGCCCAGCGTCGGCGCCTACCTCCCGGCCTGGGTACAAAGGGTCCACGTCAATCTCGGCCTCGACCTCGCCGGCGGCAGCCAGTTGCTGCTCGAGGCGGAGACCGGAGATGTCGCCCGCCAGCGCCTCGAGGCGATGGAGGAGCTGATGCGCACCGAGATGCGCCGGTCGCGGGTCGGGGTCGGCGAGGTCTCGACCGCCGGCGGCCAGCTCAGCTTCCTGGTCCGCGATCCCGCCCAACTCCCCACCGCGCTCGAATGGGCGCGCACGCAAGGCCAGAGCAGCGGGATCGGCGGCATCCGCGAATGGGACGTCGACAATGAAGGCAACCGCATCACGCTGCGCCAGACCCAGGCCGGGATCGACCGGGCGATCGACCAGGCGATGGCGGTGGCGCGCGAGATTATCGACCGGCGCATCAACGCGCTGGGCACGCTCGAGCCGACCATCATCCGCCAGGGCACCAGCCGCATCGTCGTCCAGGTGCCGGGGCTGCAGGACCCCGAAGCGCTGAAGTCGCTGATCGGTCGCACCGCCCGACTCGAGTTCAAGCTGGTCGATACGACCATCACCCAGGAGCAGCTCCAGGCCGGCCGCGCGCCGATCGGCAGCCAGATCCTGCCTTATGCCGAAGGCGGGCAGGGCGGCCGCATCGCCGTCCAGCGCCGCGCGATCATCACCGGCGACCAGATCGCCGACGCCTCCCAGGGATTCGATTCGACCGACGGCCGCCCGATCGTCTCGATCCGCTTCGACAGCAGCGGCAGCCACCGCTTCGCCAAGGTGACGCAGGACAACGTCAACAAGCCGTTCGCGATCATCCTCGACAATGTCGTCATCTCCGCGCCCAACATCCAGGAGCCGATTCTGGGCGGGACCGCGCAGATTCGCGGCAGCTTCACCGTCGAAAGCGCCAACGAGCTCGCCATCTCGCTGCGCTCGGGCCGCCTGCCGGTCGAGCTCCACGTGATCGAGGAGCGCACCGTCGGCCCCGAGCTCGGCGCCGATTCGATCCGGCTCGGCATCATCGCCTCGATCGCGGCGACGCTCGCGGTGATCGTCTTCATGCTGGTCACCTACGGCCGGTTCGGCGTCTACACGACTATCGCCCTGGTCCTGAACGGCCTGATGATCATCGGCATCATGGCGCTATTCAACGGAACGCTGACCCTGCCCGGCATTGCCGGCTTCGTGCTCACCATCGGTGCCGCGGTCGACGCCAACGTGCTGATCAACGAGCGCATCCGCGAGGAGCAGCGCAGGGGCCGACGCCTGCACGACGCGCTCGAAGCGGGCTATCGCGAGGCCTCGACGGCGATTTTCGACGCCAACGTCACCAATGTGATCGCGGCCGTGCTGATGTTCTATTTCGGCTCCGGGCCGATCCGCGGCTTCGCGCTGGTGCTGATGATCGGCATCGTCACCTCGGTGTTCACCGCGGTCAACGTCACGCGCATGCTGGTTGCGCTCTGGGTCCGCCGCGCGCGGCCCAAAGAACTGCATATTTGAGGGCCCTGAAATGCGTCTGCTGAAGCTCGTCCCGGACAATACCAACCTCGATTTCATGCGCTGGCGCAACCTTGCGCTGCTGCTGTCGATCCTCGTCACCGCGGCCGCGATCGCGCTCGTCTTCACCCGCGGCCTCAATCTCGGCGTCGACTTCGAGGGCGGCCAGAGCGTCCGAGTCACCTTCAGCCAGGCGCCGAACCTCGACGATCTCAGGGACCGGGTGAACGGGCTCGGGCATGGCGACGCGAATCTGCAGGAGCTCGGGGCGCCGAACGTGATCGCGATCCGTATGCCAGTGCCCGAAGGCGGCGCCGAGGCGGCCGCGGCGGAGGCGGCGAGCCAGGTTCGCACAGTGATCACCGAGCGCTATCCCGACGCCCGCTTCGACGCTGTCGAGACGGTCTCGCCTAAGGTCTCCGGCGAATTGTTCCGCTCCGGCTCCTGGGCGGTCGCGCTCGCCATGATCGGCATCGCCGTCTACATCTGGATAAGGTTCGAATGGCAATTCGGCGTGGGCGCGCTGGTGACCTTGTTTCACGACGTCTGGATGACGCTTGGCTTCTTCTCGCTCACCCAGCTCGAGTTCAATTTGAACGTCATCGCGGCGATCCTGACCATCGTCGGCTATTCGCTGAACGATACGGTCGTGATCTACGACCGCATCCGCGAGAATCTGCGCAAGTACCGCAAGATGGAGATCGTGCCGCTCTTGAACCTCTCGCTCAACGAGACGCTGTCGCGGACGATGGTGACCAGCATCTCGATCCTGCTCGCTTTGGCCGCGCTGCTGGTCCTCGGTCCGGACGTGATCTTCGGCCTGACCATTGCGATCTTCGTCGGCATTTTCGTCGGCACCTATTCGTCGATCTACATCTCCTCGCCGATCCTGGTCTGGCTGAGGGTGACGACGGACAGCTTCATGCCCAAGGACCCGGTCAGCCGGGCCGAGCGCGGCGCGCCGCGCAACGAAGGCTATGACGGCGCCCGGGTTTGAGCCGACGCCCGCGGCCTCCGGCCCCCGCGTCGAGGGCTTTGCCGGGCGCGGCTTTTCGGTCGACGGGCGGGTCTACCAAGCTCTGCTGCTGACTCCGGAAAGCGTGTCCCCCTGGGACGCTCCGGCGCTGGCGGCGCTCGAGGCCGGCCATGTCGAGACCGCGCTGGCCGCACAGCCCGAGTTCCTGCTGCTTGGTACCGGAGCGCGCCAGGGCTTTCCGCCCCACTCGTTCGTCGCCGCGCTCGAGGCGCGCGGGGTCGGCGTCGAGGCGATGGACAGCCGCGCCGCCGCGCGAACATGGGGCCTGCTGCGAGCCGAAGGCCGCTGGATCGCCGCCGCTTTGATGCCGCTCGAAAAATAGGGACAGTCCCTAAAAATAGGGACAGTTCCTAAAAATAGGGACAGTCCCTATTTTTGGCGGACCAGCGAGGCGAGGTGGCCGCGCAATTCCGCGGCGTTGCGCTCCCAGCTGAACCGCTCCGCGGCGGCGCGGACCGCGGCGGGATCGGGCGGAGCGGCGAGCAGCGCGTTGACCGCCTGCGCGATCGCTTCCGCATCGCGCGGCACGAGGCGCCCCGCTTCGGGCCGGTCGATCACCTCGCGCGCGCCGCCGACGTCGCTGGTCACCACCGGGGTCCCGCAGGCGAGCGCTTCGACCCAGACGTTGGCGAGGCCTTCCGACGCAGTCGGCAAAACCATCACATCGGCCGCGGCGAGCAGGCCGGGAAGCGCGCCGTGCGGCTGCAGGCCGAGAAAGCGGACGCGCGGGGCGAGGCCCAGCCGCCTGGCGATCGCTTCGAGCCGCGCATGGTCCGGACCGCCGCCGGCGAGGATCAAAGTGGCGCCGGGAATCCGCGTCAGCGCCTCCAGCGCGAGCTCCTGGCCCTTGCGCGGCGTGAGGTGGGCGACGGTGACGAGCAGCGGACCCTCGACGCCGAGCGCGGCCTTCGCGGCGGCGCGGTCGGTGGGACGGAAAAGGTCGAGATCGATGCCGGTATGGTGGACGCGGATCCTGTCGCCCGGCAGGCCGAGCGCGGCCATGTCGGCCTTGAGCGCGCCGCTGACCGCGAGCAGCCCGCCGGCCGCCTTGCCCGCGTCCACGATCTGCCCGGCGATGGCGGGCCGCGTGCCCCAGACGTGGATGTCGCTGCCGCGCGCCTTGATCGAGAAGGGAATTCCGAGCGCCGCCGCGAGGTGCATCGCCGTGGCGCCGTCGGGCCAGAAGAACTCGGCGTCGATCACGTCGAACGCGAATCGCGCGCGGATCTCGCGCAACAGCGGCAGCAGCGCCTTCGCCATCGCCCGCGCCCTCCCGGCCTTGCCGATTGCGGGCCAGATGCGGAAGCGCGGGCGATGGACGAGGAGGCCGTTGCGGCTCTCCTCGAGCGGCAGCGAGCGCAACGGCGAATAAGTGGGATGGAGCGAAAGCGGCCAGTACGGCAGGCCGAGCGGCGCCACCACCTCGACCGCGACGTCGCCGCGCGCCGCCAAAGCGCGCGTCTGCCGTTCGACGAACACGCCGAAGGTCGGGCGTGCGCCGTTGGGGAACAAGGTGGCGAGCGTCAGGACGCGCAGCATGGCGAAGCGCATAGCAAAGCCGGGTTAACCGCGCGCCATTAAACGTCCGTTCATCGGCCGGGCTTTCAGATGCGAGACGCCGCTTGGCCTCCGCCCGACCCTCCGCTAAGAAGCCCGCCATGCATCAGTATCCACGCCCCGCGTTGCTCCTCCTCGCCGCCGCCGCCCTGCTCCCGCTCTCGGCCTGCGCCGCCCTCCAGGGCAGTCGGACCAAGGCCGACACCCGCTACGTCGCGCGCGACGTCAACACCCTCTACAATGCCGGCTTCGACCGGATGCGCGAGCACAACTACCGCGCCGCCGCGGTGATCTTCGACGAGGTCGAGCGCCAGCATCCCTATTCGGTCTGGGCGCGCCGCGCGCAGCTGATGAGCGCGTTCAACTATTACGCCGCGGCCGATCATACCAAGTCGATCGAATCGGCCCGACGCTTCCTCTCGATCCACCCCGGCAATCGCGACGCGCCTTATGCGCTCTATCTCGTCGCTCTCAATTATTACGAGCAGATCAGTGACGTCACCCGCGATCAGGCGGTCACCCGCCAGACGCTCGAATCGCTCGGGGAGGTCGTGCGCCGCTATCCGACCACGCCTTATGCCGACGACGCGCGGATCAAGGTCGATCTCGTCCGCGATCACCTCGCCGGCAAGGAGATGGAGATCGGCCGCTTCTATCAGCGGCGGCGCCAGTGGCTGGCTGCGGCGGTCCGCTTCCGCGCCGTGATCGACACCTATCAGACGACCAGCCACGCGCCCGAGGCGCTGATGCGCCTGACCGAAACCTATCTCGCGCTCGGCGTGCCGCAGGAGGCGCAGCGCGCCGCCGCGGTGCTCGGTGCGAACTACCCGAACACCCGCTGGTATCAGCGCGCCTTCGAGCTGATGCAACGCCACCCGGCTCCCACTGCCGCGGCCGCCCCGGCGCCCGCGGCCGCGGCGCCGGCGCCCGCCCCTGGCGGCACCCGCTAGCTCCACCCGAGTCATCCCGGCGAAAGCCGGGACCCATGAACGCAGGCCTGTGCAAGATCATGCGGCCGGCGCGACCACCCGTCGATCGGGTGTTCATGGGTCCCGGCCTTCGCCGGGATGACTCTCGAAAGTGCAATGCCCATCTGGCCTTTCCCGCTTTCGCGGGAATGACGTAAGAGGGGATTCGATGCCCCGGACCCTTCCACCATGCTGACCGGCCTCTCGATCCGCGACGTCGTGCTGATCGACACGCTCGACCTCGAATTCGCGTCCGGGCTCGGCGTGCTCACCGGCGAGACCGGGGCGGGCAAGTCGATCCTGCTCGATGCGCTGGGGCTTGCGCTCGGCACCCGCGCCGACAGCGCGCTGGTGCGCGGCGGCCAAAAGCAGGCGGCGGTGAGCGTGTCCTTCGATCTCCCGGCCGGCCATCCGGCGCTCGCTTTGCTCGACGAGAACGGCCTGGCGCACGCGCCGGGCGAGCCGCTCGTCATCCGCCGCATCGTCAAGGCCGATGGCGGCAGCCGCGGCTTCGTCGACGACCAGCCGGTCTCGGCCGCCCTGCTGCGCGAGCTTGGGGCGTCGCTGGTCGAAATTCACGGTCAGCATGACGATCGCGGCCTGCTCAATCCACGCGGCCATCGCGCCCTGCTCGACGCTTATGGCCGGCTCGACCCGGGCGAGGCCGAAGCCGCCTGGCAGCGGCTGCGCGCGCTCGAGGCGGCGCTCGCCGCGGCGCGCGGCGAAGCGGACGCGGCCGAACGCGACCGCGAATGGCTCGAACATGCAGTCGAGGAGCTCGGCCGGCTCGTCCCGCAGGTGGGCGAGGAGGAAAGCCTCGCGAGCCTGCGCGCGACGATGCAGGCCGGCGCGCGGCTCGGCGACGAGCTGGCGACGATCGCCGCCATGATCGAGGGATCGGAAGGCGGCGTTTCGCGATTGCGCCAGGCGGCGCGGCGGCTCGACCGGATCGCATCCGATCATCCTTTGCTCGCCGAAGCGCTGTCGGCGCTCGACCGGGCGGTGATCGAAGCGTCCGAGGGCGAGGAGGCGCTCGAACGCGCGGCCGAGGCGCTGACCTTCGATCCCGCGAGGCTCGAAGAGGCCGAGACCCGGCTGTTCGAGATCCGGGCGCTGGCGCGCAAGCATCGGGTCGAGGCCGATGCGCTGCCGGCGCTGCACGACGAGCTCAAGGTCAGGCTCGGCGCGATCGAGGCGGGCGGCGAGCGGATCGCGGCGATCGAAGCGGATCTCCGGGCGGCGCAGGATGCCTATGACCGGGCCGCCGCCGCGCTCACCGAGGCGCGCAAGGCGGCGGCGGCGCGGCTCGACGCGGCGGTCGCGGCGGAGCTGGCGCCGCTGAAGCTTGATCGGGCCCGCTTCCGCACCGCGATCGGGCAAGCCGAGCCCGGCGCGTCGGGCCGCGACCGGGTCGAGTTCGAAGTCTCGACCAATCCCGGCGCGCCGTTCGGGCCGCTGGTGCGGATCGCGTCGGGCGGCGAATTGTCGCGCTTCATCCTCGCGCTCAAGGTCGCGCTTGCCGAGGAGGGCGGCGCGACGACGATGATCTTCGACGAGATCGACCGCGGCGTCGGCGGCGCCGTCGCAAGTGCCGTTGGGGAGCGCCTGCACCGGCTCGCGGCGCGCGGCCAGGTGCTGGTCGTCACCCACTCGCCCCAGGTCGCCGCGCGCGGCAGCCGCCACTTGCTGATCGAGAAAAGCCACGACGGCCTCGTCACCCGCACGGGCGTTCACCTGCTCGACCCGGGGCGCCGCCGCGAGGAGATCGCGCGCATGCTATCAGGCGCGCAGGTCACCGACGAGGCGCGGGCGCAGGCCTCGCGGCTGCTGGAGGCGGCGTGACCGAAGCCGATGCCGCCGACGAGTTGGAACGGCTCGCGCAGGAGATCGCGCGGCACAACCGGCTCTACCATGGCGACGATGCGCCCGAGATTTCGGACGCGGACTATGACGCGCTGGTGCGGTGCAACGCCGCGCTGGAGGCGGAATTCCCCCATCTGATCCGCGAGGATAGCCCGTCGCGGCGGGTGGGGGCGGCGCCCGCGGCGCATCTGTCCAAGGTGCGGCACGCGCTGCCGATGCTCAGCCTCGAAAATGCGTTCGACGAGGAGGGGGTGCGGGACTTTCTCGGGCGCATTCGGCGGTTCCTGAACCTTGGCGACGAGGCCGAGGTCGCGCTGACCGCGGAGCCCAAGATCGACGGCCTGTCCTGCTCGCTGCGCTACGAGAAAGGCGCGCTGGTCCTCGCCGCGACGCGCGGCGATGGGACGACCGGCGAGGTCGTGACCGCCAATGTCGCCGCCATATCCGACGTCCCGCAGGAGCTGAAGGGCGCCGCGCCGGAGGTGTTCGAGATTCGCGGCGAGGTCTATATGTCGAAGGCCGATTTCGCCGCATTGAACGCGCGCCAGGAGGCGGAGGGCGGCAAGATCTTCGCCAATCCGCGCAACGCCGCGGCCGGCTCGCTCCGGCAGAAAGACGCGGCGGTAACTGCGGCGCGGCCGCTGCGCTTCTATGCCCACGGTTGGGGGGAGGCCTCGGCGCTCCCCGCCGAAACCCAATTGGGGGTGATGGAGGCGATCGCCCGCTCGGGCGTGCCGATCGCGGCGGACGTGGCGCGGGTGACGACGCTGGACGACCTGCTCGCCCATTATCGCGCGATCGAGGCCAAGCGCGCGGATCTGCCGTTCGACATCGACGGCGTGGTCTACAAGGTCGACCGGCTCGACTGGCAGAAGAGGCTGGGCCAGGTGGCCAGGGCGCCGCGCTGGGCGCTGGCGCACAAATTCCCGGCGCAGCGCGCGGAGACGATCTTGCGCGAGATCGATATCCAGGTCGGCCGCACCGGCAAGCTCACCCCGGTTGCGCGGCTCGAACCGGTCACCGTCGGCGGCGTCGTCGTCACCAATGCGACGCTGCACAATCGCGACGAGATCGAGCGCCTGGGCGCGCGCCCCGGGGACCGGGTCGTGGTGCAGCGCGCCGGCGACGTGATCCCGCAGATCGTCGAGGTGCCGACCCGCGACGAGGCCCGTCCCGCCTTCGTCTTTCCCGATCATTGCCCCCAATGCGGCAGCGAGGCGGTCGCCGAAGAGGGCGAGATCGACGTGCGCTGCACCGGCGGCCTGATCTGCCCCGCCCAGCGTTTCGAGCGGCTGCGGCACTTCGTCAGCCGGGGCGCGCTCGACATCGAAGGGCTGGGCGAGAAGAGCATCGCCGAGTTCATCGCGCTCGGCTGGCTGCGGGAGCCGGCCGACGTCTTTCGCCTGCGCGAGCATCGCGACGCGCTCGTCGGGCGCGAGGGCTGGCAGACGAAGTCGGTCGATGCGCTGTTGGAGGCGATCGAGGCGAAGCGGGCTCCCGACGCGGCGAGGCTGCTATTCGGTCTCGGCATCCGCCACGTCGGCAGCGTCACCGCGCGCGATCTGATGAAGGCCTTCGCAACCTTGCCCCGGCTGCGCGAGGCCGCCCAGGCAGCCCGAAGCGGCGAGGCCGACGCGATTGGCGAGCTGATCGCGATCGAGGGGGTGGGGCCGATCGTGGTTCGGGCGCTTGGGGATTTTTTCCACGAGCCGCACAATATCGAAGCCTGGGACGATTTGCTCGCCCAGGTCAGCCCTCCGCTTTATCTGGTCGCGACGCGCGACTCGCCGGTGACCGGCAAGACGATCGTCTTCACCGGCAGCCTCGAGGCGATCTCCCGCGACGAGGCCAAGGCGCAGGCCGAAGCGCTCGGCGCCAAGGCGGCCGGCTCGGTCTCGGCGAGGACCGACCTGATAGTCGCCGGGCCCGGCGCCGGCTCGAAGCTCAAGAAGGCGGCGGAACTGGGCATCGAAGTGATCGACGAAGCCGCCTGGCTCGAGATCGTGCGCGCCGCGGGAAGCTGATTTCCTGCGCGTTAGCGCCAGCGGGCGCGCTTGCGGAAGACCAAAGTCGGCCAGTCGCCGCGCTCGACGCGCGCGGCCGGCATCATCCCCTGCCGACGGTAGGCCATGCTCACTGCCGCGGCCTGATGGTCGAGCAGGCCGGCGAGGATCAGCCGCCCGCCCGGCGCCAGCGCGCCGGCGAGCGACGGCGCGAGGTCGATCAGCGGACCGGCGAGGATGTTGGCGATGACCAGGTCGTAGGGCGAGCGCTCGCGCAGCCGGCGGTGATCCATGCCGGCGGCGAGCGCCAGCTCGAGCCGGCCGCGGCCGCGGCCGAGCGCGACGCCGTTCGCGCCGGCATTGTCCGCCGCGACTTCGATCGCCACGGGATCGTTGTCCGAGGCGATCGCCCGGGCAGCCGGCCACAGCCGCAGCGCGGCGAAGGCGAGCAGGCCGGTGCCGGTGCCGATGTCCGCGAAATCGGCGACGCGACCGCCCGCGGCCTTGAGCCGGTCGAGCGCGATCAGGCAGCCGGTGGTGGTCTCGTGCTGGCCGGTGCCGAAGGCGCGGCCGGCGTCGATCTCGAAGGCGATGGCCCCGGGCGGCACCGCGTCGCGATGCGCCGGAGTGTGGACGAAGAAGCGGCCGGCGCGGATCGGCTCGAGCCCCTGCTGGCTCAACGTCACCCAATCCGCGTCGCCAAGTCTCTCGGCTTTGGGCCGCGCATCGCGCGCGCTCGGCACCAGGCTGAGCAGCAGGCCGATCTCCGCGCGATCCGGCTTGTCCTCGAAATAGGCATCCATCCGCCAGGCATCGCCGTCGGCCTCGCTGGTCATCAGCACCGGCGGCGCGTCCATCAGCGCGAACGCGGAAACGTCGTCCTTCAGCGCCTCGGCTTCCGCTTTGGTGCAGAACAGGGTGACCTTCCAGCTATCGGACATAGGAAGCCCCGTTGACGTCGATCACCGCGCCGGTCGCGGAAGGCGGCGCGTCGAGCGCGAGCCAGCGCACCGTCTCGGCGATCTCGCCGGTCGTGGCGGGCCGGCCGATCGGCAGATCGCCCAATGAGGCGAGGCCGCCGCGGCTTTCGATATACTCCTCGACCATGCCGGTGATTGTGAAGCCGGGGGCGACGGCATAGGCGTAAATGCCCTCGCCCGCATAAGCGCGCGCGATCGTCCTGGTCATCGCCAGCATGCCCGCTTTGGAGGCGGCATAATGCCAGTGATCGGGGCTGTCGCCGCGATGGGCGGCGCGGCTGGCGACGCTGACGATCCGGCCGCCGCTTCCTCGATCCCGGAAATGGAGCACGGCGAGCCGGCAAAGCTCGGCCGAGGCGATGAGGTTGATCCGCAGCGTCCGCTCCCATTGCTGGACCCAGTCGCCGGATTCGATCGGCGCGGCTTCGAAGACGCCGGCATTGTTGACGAGCACGTCGATCCGGCCCTCGAGCCGCTCGAGCGCTTCGTCCCACAGGCCCTGGGCGACGCCGGGCCGCGACAAATCGGCCGTGATCCGCCCGCCGCCGCCCGCGGTCGAATGGCCGACCGCGCGCTGGCCGGCGAGCGCGGCGAGGATCGCCTCGCCGATGCCGCGGCTCGTGCCGGTAACGAGGATGTGGAGGGGCCGGGTCATGCCGCGGCGATAGAGCCGCCGGCCCGCGAGGGGAACCCGTCGTCAGAAAATAGGGACTGTCCCTATTTTCAGGCGGCGAAGCTCTGGACGAACTTGCCGGCCGACGCCTTGAACCGGGCCATCTGCTCGTCGACCTCACCGAAGCTCTGCTCGACCTCGTCGATCTCGCTGGCGACATTCTCGGTGTCGGCGCGGATCGCGGCGATCGTCGACGACATCGAATCGGCGGCGAGCGCGGTCTCGTCGACCGCGGCGGTGATCATCGTCACCGTCTGGGCCTGCATCTCCATCGCCTTGCGGATGCGGTCGGCGCTGACCTGCACCTCGCCGACCGTCGACTGGATCGAATCGTTGGCGTCGAGGGTTTGTTTGGTGGCGGTCTGGATCGCGCCGATCTTGGTGGCGATGTCGTCGGTCGCGCGCGCGGTCTGGCTGGCGAGGCTCTTGACCTCCTGCGCGACCACCGCGAAGCCGCGGCCGGCGTCGCCCGCGCGGGCCGCCTCGATCGTCGCGTTGAGCGCGAGCAAATTGGTCTGGCCGGCAATGTCGCGGATCAGGCCGAGGATCGATTCGATCGCTTCGACATGGGCGGAAAGCGCCTGGCTGACCTTGACCGCGGCGCTCGCCTGGTCGCCGGCCCGCGTCGCCACCCCGGCCGCGACCTCGACCTCGTTGCGCGCCTCCTCGATCGCCATGATCAGCCCGGCCGCGGTCTGCGCTGCCTCGCGCATCGCCACCGCGCTCTGCTCGGCGGCGGCGGCGACCTCGCTGGTCTTGCCGAGCATGCCGCGCGCGGCGGCGCTGGCGTCGGCCGCCTGGGCGCGGACCTTGCGGCTGCCCGACGAGGCGCTTTCGACGACGCTCATGATCTCCTGGTTGAAGTCGGAGCCCTGGACCGAGCGGCGCGCCTGCTCGTCGCGCTTGCGCAGCGCGTCATAATGGGCGGCGAAGACGTCGACCTCGAGGATCGTCGCCTGGGTCAGCGCCTTGCCGAGCCGGGCGAGCCGGTCGGGCTCGGCCGAAAGGCCGCGGATCAAGATGTCGTGCGCCGCCTGCGCGCCCGCCGAAATGCCGGCGAACAAGGTGGTCAGCGAGACGCCCGCGGCCGCGGCGCTGGCGACATAGGCGCCGGCCGTCTCGACCCAGGAGGGATTGGCAAGATCGCTGTACTTGGCCTCGATATAAGGCGTGATCCGCTGGGTCAGGTCGTCGAGCTTGCCGTCGTCGATCTTGCGCGTCACCTCGTCCGAGCGCGAATATTGGATCCAGAACTGGCGCGCGATCCGCTCCTTCTCGGGCGCGATGATCGCCCAGATCTCGCGGCAATCGGCGACGATATCGCCCTCGCCGGCGAACAGGCCGAGCCGCCCGGCCAGCTCGACGCCATTGCTCCCACCTTCACCTGAAACGCCGTTCATCCCGCCTGGTCCTCACGCATGCCTTCGAGGCGGCAGTTAAGGCGCAATTGGTTAAGATGGTGTTAGCCAAAAGGGGGTGGTTGCACCGCGGTCAGGAGGTGGCCGAAAGCTGCCCGGCCGCTTCCAGGCGAAATCAGCGGAAAACTGCCGTTCCTCGGTAGGTTGCATCGTCTGCTATCGGTGGAAACCGGACGATTCGCCTAAGTCCAACGATTGCGGTCAGCTTCTCAATTGGGTTCGTCCGACATGGTCACTAGTCGCTCGATCAGCCACCGTCCGGCTGGTCCGGGCGGCGTGTCGACCTTGTGGATCGCCTGCAGTGTATATTCGCCGCCGCGCCAGTCGCGCAGTTCGAGCCGCGCCAGCCGCCCCGCCGCTAGGTCGGCACGGACCACAGGCTCCGGCATCCCGCCCCAGCCGAGCCCTGCAAGCAGCAGCGCATGCTTCGCCGCCAGATCGCCGATCCGCCAGCTATTGAGGCTGACAACGCCGAAGTCGCGGCCGTCCGCCGCCGGCCGCTCGGACAGGATGAGCTGGACATAGTCGCTCGCCTCGCGCGGGGCAGCGCCGCCGGCTCTCGCCAGAGGATGGCCGGGCGCGGCCACCGGGACCAGGCGGACCGCTTCAATGTCGACGCGGCGGAAGCCGGTCATGTTCATGTGCAGCTGGCTGCCGACGCCGATAATTGCATGGCCTTCGCGCACCGCACGCTCGACCCCGCCGAGCGTTTCGATCAGCAGGCGCACCGGGACCGTCGGAAAGCGGTCGTTGAATTGGCGAAGCAGCCTTGTCAGCCGACTCAGGGGAAGCAGCGAGTCGACCACCAGCGACACTTCGGGTTCGAGGTTGTCGAGAAAGCCGCGGACGCGCGCGCGCAACGTCTCTACGCTGAGCGCAACGGCTTTGGCTTCGGACACCACCGCCTCGCCATGCCGGGTGAGCCGGGGCTTGCGGGTGGTGCCGCGGTCGAACAGCGACAGGCCGAGCTGCTGCTCCAGCGTGTCGATCGCGTAGCTGATCGCCGAAGTCGCACGCCCTAGGCGCCTGGCGGCAGCGGTGAAGCTGCCCTCCTCGTCGACCGCGAGCAGCACCAGGAGCTGGTCGATGCTGGGAACGGCGGGACCACGCATATCGAATCTCCTGAAAAGATTGTTCAGTATTATACGGATTTTTGTGTGAGACGCGAAGGCCTATCTGGGCGGCTGGCTAGTCTCAATTGGGCATCGGCCACTGGACCGAGGAGAGAGCAATGCTCAAGATCGCCATTATTGTCGGTAGCACGCGCCCGGGCCGCAAGGCTGACACCGTCGCGCGCTGGGTATTCGACATTGCTGCACGGCGCGGCGACGCGTCGTTCGAGATCGTCGACATCGCCGACTTCGACCTGCCGCTGCTCGATGAGGCCCTGCCGCCGTCAATGGGCCAATATTCCCAGCCGCACACCAAGGCTTGGGCCGAGAAGATCGCCGGCTTCGATGCGTTCGTGTTCGTGACGCCCGAGTACAATCATTCGACCTCTGGCGCGCTCAAGAACGCGATCGACTATCTGTTCCGCGAATGGAACGACAAGGCCGCGGGCTTCGTCGGCTACGGCTCGACCGGGGGCACCCGCGCCGTCGAGCATTTGCGCGGGATAATGGGCGAGATCAAGGTCGCTGACGTGCGCGCTCAGGTCGCCTTGTCGCTGTTCACTGACTTCGAGAATTTCACCGCCTTCAAGCCGCAGCCGGCTCAGATGGCGGCGGTGGAAGCGATGCTCAACGATCTCATGCCTTGGGGCCGCGCGCTGCAGGCGATGCGGCTCGAAACCAGCGAGCGAGGAATATCATGACCACCACGACTGATCAGCGCACGCGCGAAATCGCGCACCGCACTTCCGGCGATCGTCACGGGCCCGTCATCCGCCTGATGAGCCCGTCCGACCTCGGCCGCAGGCTTAAGCCGTTCGTGTTCCTCGACCTGTTCGATTCCCAGGGCTCGTCCTTCTCGGGCTTCGGCTGGCACCCGCATTCGGGCATCGCCACGCTGACCTATCTGTGGGAGGGCGACGTCCGTTACGAGGACACGACGGGCGCTTCGGGCTTTCTGCCCGCGGGCGGCGTCGAATGGTTCAAGGCCGCCGGCGGCGCCTGGCATGGCGGCGGCGGCGGCAAGTCGGAACGATCGCGCGGCTTTCAGCTGTGGCTTGCGCTGCCCCCCGACCAGGAGCTTGGCCCATCGGAAAGTATTTATCTGAAGCCCGACCAGATCCTCACCAACGGCCCCGCCGCCGTTCTGCTCGGCACCTTCGGGGGCGTGTCGAGTCCGTTGAAAACACCATCGCCGATCAATTATCTCGCCGTCCGCCTCAAGGTCGGCGAGACCTGGCGCTATCAGCCGCCCGCCAGCCACGACGTCGCCTGGATCGCGTTGGCCTCGGGCAGCCTAACCGTGCCCGAACCGATCGCGGCGGGCGAACTGGTCGCGTTCGACAAATCGAACCAGGCGATCGAGTTCCGCGCCGAGGCGGACAGCGAGTTCGTGCTGGGCTCGGCCGCGAGCCATCCTCACGATCTCGTGCTCGGCTATTACTCGGTGCACACGAACCCGGAGGCGCTCGGCACCGCCGAACGACACATTGCCGAAATCCAGGTGCGACTCAAGCAAGACGGAGTTTTGTAAGGTGTCCTCCATCGACAATAAACTGATCGCCGTGATCGGCGCCACTGGCCAGCAAGGCGGCGGAGTTGTCCGTGCCCTGCAAGCCAGCGGTCAATTCAAGGTCCGCGCGCTGACCCGCGATCCGGGCAAACATCGCGACCTCGCCGAGGAAGTTGTCGCAGCCGATCTCGACCGCCCGGAAACCCTCAAAGCCGCGTTCGACGGAGCCTATGGCGTCTTCCTGGTCACTCAATCTACACTTTTAGGCACCGACGAGCTCGAGCAGGCGAGCGCGGCCCTGCGCGCCGCCAAGGAAGCCGGCGCCCAACATTTCATCTGGTCGACTCTACCCGATGTCGAAGCGATCAGCGGCGGCAAGTTCCGCGTCCCCCATTTTACCGGCAAGGCGAAGGTCGACCGGATCGTCCGCGACGCCGGGTTCAAATATCACACCTTCGTCGTCGCACCCTTCTTCTACCAAAACCTGGCTGGCCCGATGGTCCCGCAAAAGCAGGACGACGAGAGTCTCGGCTGGGCGCTTCCGCTCGATCCGGATGTACGGGGCATTCACATGGGCGACATCGCCGAACTCGGCGCGATCGTCGCCGGAGCCTTCGCGCACCCGGATCAGGCGGGCCATGGCGAATATCTGCCGCTGGTCGGCGACTTCATGAGTTTCAATGACATCGTCGGCACGCTCAATCGGCAGGGGCATGACTTCACGTTTAGACAGGTCCCGTTTGACGATTTCGCCGCGACGTTTCCGGGCGCGGCCGAAGTCGGAGACATGTTTCGCTACTTCGAAGCGCACACTTTTCTGGGCTCCAACATGGGAAAGGAGATCGCGCTCGCGAACAGATTGGCCGGCAGGCAACCCACCAGGTTCGCGGCCTGGGCCCGGACGAATTTCCCGGTCGAGGAGGAGCCGTCATGATCGATCACGTGTTCCTGTCGGTCAGCGACCTCGATCGCTCGATCGGCTTCTATGAGAGGGCCCTGCTGCCGCTCGGGATCGCCCAGCGCGTGGATTTTGACGGAAAGGACGGTCCCCCGGGGCACCCGGACCTCAAAGGCTTCGGACGCGGCGGCAGGATCTTCTTCTGGCTCCGCGAGGGGGTAGTCGAAGGCGGTGCGGCGCATGTCGGTTTTGTCGCGAAGTCGGAGGCCCAGGTCGACGCCGCTTTTGCCGCCGCGATTGAAGCGGGCGGGCGAGACAATGGTCCGCCGGGCGCGCGGCTCTACTACGATCCGCGCTATTATGCCGGCAACGTGTTTGACCCTGACGGCTACAGCCTCGAGTTCGTCTACAAGTCCTGGCAGCACCCCCAGCCCTGACCAGGCCCGCTTCCCTGAAAGGGCGGCCGCTTTGGAGTGGCTGGAGTCATTCGTCCTACGTCCGGCGCGGAGGCTAAGTGGACCTTGGCCGGCTTGGGGTGACTTGTCCGCCAACGATGCTTGCAACCTCCAGCGCACGCCCTAAAAGCGCCCCATGCATCGTAATCCGTCGCGACCGCTGTCGCCTCATCTCACCATCTGGAAATGGGGGCCGCACATGCTGGTATCCATCCTTCATCGTATCACCGGCGCCGGGCTCGCTTTGGTCGGCGCCGGCATCTTCGTCTGGTGGCTCTACGCGATCGCCGGCGGGCCGGAGAGCTATGCGAGCTTCGCCGGCTGGGCGACCTGGAAATGGGCGCTGATAATCTGGGTCGGGATCACCTGGGCGACCTTCCAGCATACGCTGTCGGGCCTCCGGCATTTCGTGATGGACGTCGGCGCCGGCTACGAGCTTCGGGCCAACCGCAACTGGTCGGTGGCCGTGCTTGCGCTCGCCATCATCCTGACGGTCGTGCTCTGGACCTACATCTATTATTGGAGGCTCGTATGACCGCCACCGAAGCCGCCCCGCTCCCCGTCGCCGCCGGCGCGCCGCCGGCGCATGGCGCGGGCAACGGCGCCGCGCGCCATTGGGGACTCGAGCGGCTGACCTCGGTCGCCGCTCTGGTGCTGCTGGTCTGGCTGCTGGTCTCGCTGTGGCGGCTGCCGGCGCTCGACTGGCAGACGGTCAGCGAATGGCTCAAGGACCCGCTCGCCGCGACGCCGATGCTCTTGTTCATCGTCACCACCTTCTGGCACCTCAAGATGGGGCTGATCGTGGTGGTCGAGGATTATGTCCACGAGGAGGGCGGGCGGCTGCTCTGGCTCCTGCTGATCAACTTCGCCGCGATCCTGGCGGGATCGCTGGCGGTGCTCTGCGTGCTCAAGATCGCGTTCACCGCGGCGGCGGCCGGGCCCTAGGGACAGTTACCCGCAACTGTCCCCCATTTCGCGCGATGTGAACATCGTGCCTAGCCGGGCGGGCGGGGACCGCGGATGAAGCGGCAAAGCAGATAGAGGAGCGCGAGGGCGCCCGCGCCGAGCACGACGAAGGAAAGGCGCCGATTGGCCTCTCCGCAATTCCTCACTTCCAGCGAGCAATCTCCAGTGAGATTGAGCATCATGACCATCGACAGGACGCTCAGGATGAGGGCGGATGCGAAGGCCGCATAGCGCCCGGGCCGGGGCCAGTTCATTGCGATCTCCTCTCGCCATGGGCCTTAGGCTCGGGCGGCGCGATTTCCCAGCCGGGCCCCGGGCGTGCGGCGCGTTCCGCAGGGCGCGTTCAGGCGGCGAGCGGGACCGGCAGCCGAAAGCAGACGCCCGGACGGGCCGCCTCGATAGAGACAACAGACGGATCGCATATCTTGCCGCGAATCGCGTCAGCAAGAATCGATGGCGTCATCCGTGGCGTTTTGATCTTGCCCTGCTCCGATTCGATTGTTACGGTGGCGGTTTCCGAAGTCATTTGCGGCCTTCTTGCCGCCGTTCACGAGCTTGGACTCATACAGGCTGCTCGTCTGTAGTAGGCGTTTTTGCGCTTTGACAGGAGAGTATTATGGCGAAAGAACCAAAAGACGCGGGCGATTCGACTGCCGAAGCCCTTCCCGATCTCATCTACGCGCAGGCTTCGCCGCATTCGGTCGGCGGCGTCTCGATGTTCGACGCGGGCGGCCGGATCAGTTCGCAAAACGTCGCCAATTTCGAATCGGACGACGCGCTCGTCGGACGGGCGGTGCTGCTGCTCCAGGACGCCGGCTTCACCGTGCTCCAGGTCACGCCCAGCACGATCAACATCGCCGGCCCGCCGGCGGCCTATGAGCGCGCCTTCGAGGCCCGGCTGTTCACCGAGGAGCGCCCGGCGCTCAAGGCGGGCAACGTCGAGGCGACCTCGACCTTCATCGAAAGCCCGACCGCCGAACGCCCCGGCCTGATCGCCACCGACGGCACCCGCTTCGCCGAGCTGCTCGAAGGGGTGGCGATCGAGGAACCGGTCTATCCGTTCGCCGCCAACCCGATGGCGCCGACGCGCGCTTATTGGCATCTCGACGTGCCCGCCGGCGTGTCGCTCGGCTGCAACGCCGATCGGGCGCATCGCGGCGGCACGACCGGGTCCGGCGTCCGCGTCGCGATGTGCGACAGCGGCCATTTCGCCCATCCCTTCTTCGCCGCCCGCGGCTATCGCGTCGCCCCGGTCGTGCTCGGCCCCGCCGCGGCCAATCCGCTGCAGGACGAGAACGGCCACGGCACCGCCGAGTCGGCGAACATCTTCGCGGTCGCCCCCGACGTGCAGCTGCTTCCGGTCAAGATGAACTTCGTCAACAGCAACGGCGGGTTCAACGCGGCGGTCGGGCTGGGCCCGGACATCATCACCTGCAGCTGGGGCAGCAGCGTCCTCAATCCGCCGCTGAGCGCCGCCAATGTCGTGCTCGCCACCTCGATCGCCGCCGCGGTCGCGTCCGGCATCATCGTCGTCTTCTCGGCGGGCAACGGCCATTTCGGCTTTCCGGGACAGCATCCCGACGTGATCTCCGCGGGGGGCGTGTTCATGGATGCCGCCGGCGCGCTGCGCGCGTCGAATTATGCGAGCGGGTTCGCCAGCCTGGTCTATCCCGGCCGCAGGGTCCCCGACGTCAGCGGCCTGGTGGGCATGCTGCCGCGGGCCGCCTACATCATGCTGCCGCTGCAGCCCGGCTGTGAGATCGACGTCGATCTGGCCGGCGGCGGCGCCCATCCGAACGGCGACGAAACCCCCAATAATGACGGCTGGGCGGCGATCAGCGGCACCTCGGCCGCCGCGCCGCAGCTGGCCGGCGTCGCGGCGCTGATCAAGCAGGCATGCCGGCGGCTGACTCCCGCCGATGTGCGCTCGATCATGATCTCGACCGCCCGCGACGTGACCGTCGGATCGTGCCACCCGAACCAGAACAACGCCGCCACGGCCGGGCCCGACCTCGCCACCGGCGCCGGGCTGGTCGACGCCCACCGCGCGGTGCTGGTCGCCAAGCTCCGCTGCGCGACGCCGATCGGACCGTCGATCGTCCCGCCGATAGTCGCGATCCAGCCGCCGATCGAGCCGATCCGGCCGCCGATCACGGTCCAGCCGCCGATCACGGTCCAGCCGCCGATCCGGCCGCCGATCACGATCCAGCCGCCGATCCGGCCGCCGATCACGGTCCAACCGCCGATCCGGCCGCCGGTCGAAGGGATCGGCCCGGCTTTGCCGGACGGCAACGTGCAGGACGACATGTCGGGCAGTGCCTCGCAACCCCTCACCGCGGACGACATCGAGGCGCTCGAGCGCTTCATCGGGCTGGGGGAGAGAAATGAGCCCGACGGCGGCTGAACCGCCCGGCGCGCGCGCTAGGGCCTTCCGGACCGCGCTCGTCAGCATGCCGTGGGGCGCGGTCGACAGGCCCGCTTTGGGTATCAGCCTGCTCAAATCGGGCCTGACCGCGCGCGGCCTCGCTTGCGAGATCCTCTACCTCAATGTGCCATTCGCGGCGCAATTGGGAATCGCAACCTACAATTGGGTGCAGTCGAGCCTGCCCCACGTCGTCTTCGCCGGCGATTGGGCGTTCACCGAGGCGCTCTACGGCCCGCGCCCCGACTCGGACCGCCGCTATCTCGACGAGCATCTCGGCGGCAAATGGGGGGTGTCGGCCGCCGATCGCGGCCGGCTCGAGCAGGTGCGCAACGCGACCGGGCCGTTCCTCGACTGGTGCATGGCCGCGATCGACTGGGAGGCCTATGACGCGGTCGGCTTTACCTCCACCTTCGAGCAGAACATCGCCTCGCTCGCGCTCGCGCAGCGGCTGAAGGCGCGCTGGCCCGAGCTCGTCATCCTGTTCGGCGGGGCGAACTGGGAGGGGGAGATGGGGCGCGAGCTGCATGCCCGCTTCCCGTTCGTCGACATCGCCTGCTCGGGCGAGGCCGACGAGACGCTGCCGCTTCTCGTGACCGCGCTCGCCGAGGGCGCGCCGCCCGCCGCCGTGGCCGCGATCCCCGGCCTGGTCGTCCGCGACGCGGCGGGGGCGAGCGTCGCCACCGGCGCGCCGCGGCCGGTCACCGCAATGGATGCCCTGCCGATCCCGGACTATGCCGACTATTTCGCCGCGCTCGACGCCAGCGGCGCGGCCGCCGAGGTCGTGCCGACCTTGCTGTTCGAGACTTCGCGCGGCTGCTGGTGGGGCGCGAAGTCGCACTGCACGTTCTGCGGCCTCAACGGCCAGGGCATGGCCTATCGCTCGAAGACCGGCGCGCGCGCCCTTGCCGAGCTCAAGGAGCTGGTCGGCAAGTGGCCGACCGGCTTCGTCTCCGTCGTCGACAACATCCTGGACATGAAATATTTCAAGACCTTCTTCCCGGCGCTGATCGAGGCCGACCTGAACGTCGGCTTGTTCTGGGAGGTCAAGGCCAATTTGTCGCGGGAGCAGGTGGCGTTGCTCGCGCGCGCCGGAGTCACCCGGATCCAGCCGGGCATCGAGAGCCTCAGCACCCGGCTGCTGGGCATGATGCGCAAAGGCACGACGGCGCTGCGCAACGTCCAGCTGCTCAAGCGCTGCCGCGAAAACGGCGTCATGGTCGACTGGAACCATTTGTACGGCGTGCCCGGCGAGCAGGCGGAAGATTATGCCGCGGTGCGGGCGTTGCTGCCGGCGATCGCCTTCCTGCCCGCGCCCTCCGCCTACGGGGCGATACGGCTCGATCGCTTCAGCCCCTACCACCACGATCCCGCCGCCTACGGCCTCCACCGCGTCCGGCCGGTACCCGCTTATGCCGCGCTCTATCCGTTCGACGACGCCTCGCTCGCGCGGATCGCTTATTATTTCGATTTCGAGCAGCCTGAATCGGACGGCGGGGCGATCGACCTGGACGGCTTCATCGGCGAGGTCGCGACCTGGATGCGCGATCCCGACCCGGGGGCGCTCAACGCGTTCGACGATGGCGCCGAGCTGCGCCTGATCGACACTAGGCGCGGCGCGCCGGCGCGCACCGTCCGGCTCTCCGGGCCGGCGCGGACCGCGTACCGGCTGTGCGACGAGATCACCAGCGCCGCCGCGGTCGCCGAGGCGGTCGAGCGCGCCCATCCCGAAGAGCGGCTCGGCGCGCGCGCGGTCAATGCCCTGCTCGACCATATGACCTCGGCACGGTGGATGATTGCCGACGGCGACCTATATCTGAGCCTTGCAACCGTTCCGCCCGCGGTATCCGCGGCGGCCGGCCTTGGAAAGGACATGTCATGGGAGCGCGCGGAGCGTCTTTGATTTCGGCCATGGCGGCGGCCCGCGGCGACGCCGCCGCCGCGTGCGCGGCGTTCGAACGCGCGGGATTCGAGGTCGGGCCGGCGGTCGGCGGCACCTTCTCCATCACCGCCCCGCGCGAGCGCTTCGAGCAGGTCTTCCAGCAGGAGCTCAAGGACGAGGGCGACGCCGGCGTCACCCTCGCCGACCCGGCGGCGGGCGATGCCTATCTGCTGCCGCTCGCCGGATTGCCCGACGAGCTGCGCCGAAGCGTCAGCGTCGTCACCTTCTCGCCGCCGCCGGCCTTCGGCCCGACCGACTATTGAGGATGGCGTTCGGCCGGCCCGAGGCGACGCCCCGGCGATGCTGAAGGCGGGGCTGTTCGAGGTTTACTCGGGGCTGGTCGAGCCCGGTTCGCTGCGCCGGCTGCAAGCCGAGGCGCAGGCCGCGCGCGCCGGCGCCATCGAGGCGTATGTGGTCGAGGACCGGGCCGCGGAATGGCGTGGCGGCCTGCCCGCCCGCGCGTTCCTCACTTCGCCCGGCGGCCCGGTCCAGGACGCATTCTACCGGGCGGACTGGCTCGCCGGCATCCTGTCCCGGCTGACCGGCCACGCCTGCGCGCCGACCGCCGGACGCGGAACCTTCAATTATTATGCGCGGCCGGGCGATCATTTGGCGCTGCACCGCGACGTCGAGGGCTGCGACGTGGCGGTGATCACCTGCCTGAAGCGGCGCGGCACCCACCGGGCCGGCGGCGGGCTGCTGCTCCTCTACCCCGAATGCGCGGGCCTGCCGCTGACCGCGGCGCGCCGGCGCGGCGCGGCGGCGACGCCGGTCGACCTGGCCGAGGGCCAGACCGTGATCATGCTCGGCGGGGAAGTCCCGCACCGCCTGCTGCCGCTCGGCGGCGGCCAGGAACGCGCCGTCTCGGTGCTGTGCTTCAAGTTCCTGTAGCGACGGCGACAACAATGACTGGGCCTGTTGTTCAGGCTGCGACCCCGCGAAATATGGGCTTGTGGCTCTCTTGACTGCGCACCATAAAAGGTGCATGGACCTTATATGGTTCAGAGTCTGTCGCCGCAAAAGATCGATCTGGTCTTTTACAAAAGCGCGTCGGGAAATGAGCCGGTCCGCGACTGAATGAACGCCTTGCCGGTCGAGAGCCGGCGTCTGATCGGCCAGGATTTGATGCGGGTCCAGTATCGCTGGCCGATCGGCATGCCGCTGGTCCGGCCGATGGGAAAAGGCCTGTTCGAGGTCCGCACCGACCTGCCGGACCGGACGGCCGCCAGAATGCTGTTCTGTTTCCGTGGCGGCGAGCTCTACGCGCTTCACGGCTTCATCAAGAAGGCGCGCGCGATACCGCCGGCGGATTTGAAACTCGCGCAGGGGCGCAAGAAGGAGGTCGAACATGGCTGAAAACCGTCACAAAGGATCGACGCTCGACGCCTTCCTTGAGGAGGAAGGCGTGCTCGCCGAATTCCAGGCCAAGGCGATCAAGGAGGTGATCGCCTGGCAGCTCGCCGAGGCGATGCGCGAGCGCGGGCTGAGCAAGTCCCGGCTGGCGATTCTGATGCGCACCAGCCGCACCCAAATCGGACGGCTGCTCGATCCGAACGACGGCAACGTCACCATCGAGACGCTGCAGCGGGCGGCGCAGTTGGTGGGGCGGAGGGTCGAGGTTCAACTGGTTTGAGGCAGGCTGGGGCGCGCCTGAGTCCCCAAAACGCCGGTCCAAGGATCGCGGCGTGAATCGTCGGAGGCCTGCGGGAAAATAGTGACAGTCACTGATTTCCCGGTGCCGGGACCCAGTCCATTTGACAGTAAGCTGGACCCCGGCTTGCGCCGGGGAACGCCCTGGAGTGGCGGCGCCGCCACAAGGCGTCCCGCTTGGGGAAATAGTGACAGTCACTGATTTCCCGGGCCGGGACCCAGTCCATTTGGAAAATAGTGACAGTCACTGATTTCCCGGTGCCGGGGCCCAAACCTCTTGACCTTTCGTTCCTGATATGTTCAAGTGATTGCGTCATGCGAGATCGGCGGGAGATTTACCCTGACGACGTCCAAGCAGGAGAGTGTTTCGGTTTCTGCATCGTTGAGGAGCGAGACTGAAGCGCAATACGAACTATCGGCCGTCGATCAGGCATATATTGCCAATGAGTCTGGGCGGGATGCGTTTCTCGCGCTGGCTCACACAGCCCTGTTCGCGGCTTCGATAGCGTTTTGTTAGTGATCTGGCGGACGGCGCCCGGGCCCGATGGATTGCGCTACTTGTCGTTGGTTGGCTGGCGAGTGTCGTAGGCTTGCTCGCTTTGACGATAAGCTTCCACCAGGCGGCGCGGCACATTGAGCAGCGACGCCAGCTGATTTACGAGCCGAGCGTGATCGATGGGCGGTCGACGGCGATTCTCAATCAGCTTGCTCTGTGGTCGTTTCCGATGGCTCTGATTGCCACATTCATGTTTGCCACCATGAACATTCTGGAGGGATGATATGCTGCCTGGTTATGAAGAACGTGGAGTTGGCGCGCCGTCGCGTGGGCCGGGACGACCAACGCCGGGGACCGGTGTGCCACCGGCGCCTCGTGCACCTTCGCCTCCACCGGCACCGAAAAAGTAGCGGCCGCCTCGGCCATCCTACCTCGGGGATTCGATCAAGGGCGTTAGTGTCGGCGAAACCCTTCTGCGGGATGCTCGCCAACCGGGTCGCCCGACATGCGGGCCGTAGGGGACTGTTACAGGTGACTGTCCTTGCCGCGCATCCTCATTCTTGGGCGATGAAGAAATGCCAGTCGAGCCAGCGTTGCCGGTGCGCCGCCCGCCAGCCGCGGCGCATTCGGGCCGGGGTCACGCCCAGATGCCGCGCGGCCGCATCGATTCCCGCCGCGACGGTGCCCCCGTCGGCCATCGCCCGCAGAAATAAATAATGGTCTTCGCCGAGCGGGATGGTGCGGGTCACATAGTCGCTCCGCACCAGCGCCACGAAGCTCGGCAAAGCGGGCGGCAAGGGCGCCGGCCGGTTCTGCCGCACCGCGTGATAATAGAAGGGCACCGGGAAAAGGTAGGCGCCGAGGTCGAAGCAGGGCTGGAGTCGAAGCCGGCCGTCGGGCGTGGCGGCGTCGGCGAACTTCTTGCCCTCGTGCCCGGGGGCGTCGAACATGGCGAAGACCTGGCGTTCGAACCGGGCGAGGTCGACGATGAAGTCGATCCAGGACTCGCGCTCGCCGGCGGGCAAATTCCGATCGGGCCGGCTCTCCCCGAGCCAGGCCGGGAACCGCCGGCCGAGGTCGTAGAGACTATGGCTTTGCGGCGGCAGGTCGCGGACATAATCGGCGACGAAATCGTCGAACAAGGGCGCGCCGAGCGCATGGCACAGGGCCGGGAATTGCTCGCGCATGCAGCTCGCGATCCTGAGGAGGTAGCCGCGCTGGTAAATCGCCAGCCCTTCGGCGCCGGTCAGAAGCGGCGAGGATTCGAGCATTTGCCCGACCTCGCCTTGCGCCACCCGGCGCGGGAAGACGAGCGCGTCGTGCATCCATTTCTGGGCCGATTCGAGGGTCGCCGCCGCGCCGCTCACGCCTCCTCCATCATATTGCTGTCCATCACCCGCGGTACCAGGAATCCGACCGGATTGGAGACGGCCTCGGCGCCGCCCGCCGCCGCCGGCGCGGCGCGCGCCGGATCGAGCGGCCCGCCCATGTAGCGCTCGGCCTTCTTGAGCTCGGCATGGCAAGCGGCGAAGGAGGGAATGTCGCCGTCCCATTCGAGCAGGGTCGCGGCGCCGCCGGTGCGCGCCCAGGCCAGGCGGAACAACTCCCATACTTCCGGCCGCACCGGGCGGTCGTGCGTGTCGATGATATGGGTGCCGCGATGCTGGTGTCCGGCAAGGTGCATCTGGACGACGCGCTCGCAGGGGAAGGCGTCGAGATAGGCGCGTGGGTCGGTGCCGGCATTGAAGCAGCTGACATAGACGTTGTTGACGTCGAGCAGCAGCCCGCAGCCGGTCTCGCCGGCCAGCCGGCGCAGGAATTCGGGCTCGGCCATCGTCGACTGGGCGAACCGCACATAGGCGCTCGGATTTTCGAGGATCAGCGGGCGCTCGAGAAAGTCCTGCACCTGGCGCACCCGCCCGGCGACGTGGCGCAGGCTCTCCTCGGTCAGCGGCATCGGCAGCAG
Organism: Sphingomonadales bacterium; assembly: GCA_034668465.1. Lineage (GTDB taxonomy): Bacteria > Pseudomonadota > Alphaproteobacteria > Sphingomonadales > Sphingomonadaceae > Allosphingosinicella. Next base: position 36,699 of record JAXDPI010000032.1, on the reverse strand, counting down.
GTCGTGCGAATTGAAGCCGAGCACGCCGGTCCAGCACAGATGGTCGCTGATCCAGGCCGGCCTCACCTCGGCGGCGAGCCGCTTGAGCCGCGCCAGATAGTCGAGATCGAGCGGGTCGGCGCTGCCGATCGACAGCGAGACGCCGTGGAGCACAAGCGGATAACGTTCGGCGATCTCGCGGATCACTGCGCGCGGCCGACCGCCCGAATCCATGAAATTCTCGGAGATCGCCTCGAACCAGTCGACCGCCGGCTGCTCGGCCAGGATCTGCTCGAAATGGACGTTGCGCAGGCCCAGGCCGAGGCCGAGCTTCGGCAAGTCCGCGATCATGCCGCTAGCTGCAGCCACCCGCGCCGCTCATCCCGCTCGCGCCGCAGGCCGTCATGTTGCCGCGCTCCGAATTGTCCTCGCTGACCCACAAATAGCTCGGACCGGTCGCCGCGAACGGCGCCGGCGGGTGCCCGGGCGTTCCCGGCAGCGGCTGATCGGCGGGGATTTCGCCGCGCGCCTGCGCCTCGAGCAGCGCGCCGCGCCTGGCGGGCCAGGTTTCCTCGAACACCGCCCGCGCCCGCGCCCACACGCTCTTGCCCTGGTTGGGGCCGTTGGTGCTGAAGCGCTCGGCGTTGATCGGCGTGGCGCAGGAGCCCAATGCGCGGCAGTCGTTCTCACCGGGCCGGTCCATCTCCTCGCCGGTGCCGTAAAGCCCGCAGCCGCCCTGGTCGCGGCACTCGTTCTGGACATGGCAAGTATGGTCGGCCGCGGTCGCGCAATAGCCCTGGCCGGCGCAGGCATTGGCGTCGCCCACCGGCGGTCCGGCGGCGCCGAACCGGTCCGAGCCGGCGCAGGCGTTGAGCCCCATGCACGCGTGCGACGGCATCCCCGCCGGCCCCGCCCCGATAGTGGCGGGGAAGGGCGGCGCATCGGCATAGGGATAAGGGGTCGGCACCGGCTTGCCCGGGTTCGCCGTCGGTTTACCTGGATGGGGCATGGTCGCTTCCTCTTCGAGAGCTGGGCCGGATCAGGATAAGGCGGGCCAATAGGGACCGACGTCGGGCAAATGCCCGGTCGCCTTGCCGCCGGGCTGCGGCGTCGCCACGCCGACATAATATTTGACGTTGTTCATCACGCTGACCAGCGGGTCGTCCGGCTTGAGCTTCTTGAGGATTTTGTCGGCCGCCTCGATTGCGCCGGCGCCGGCCTTGGTCAAGGCGGCGAACGATTTTTCGCGCGGCCCGAGATCGAGATTTTCGAACACCGGCCCCATCATCGTGCCGCCGCCGACCGGAATCTGCCGGATCGTCTGGATATATTTGTCGAGCACCCAGATCATCGACCGGTGCAGGCCTTCGTTGAAGAACAATTTCTGCCGGTCGGGCGGGACGCGATAGATCGTCTCGCTCATGATCAGCATGTACTGGAAGCAGGCGCTGCAGAAATCGGCGATCGCCCGGTATTCGGCCGGATAGGCCTTGGCCGTGGGATTGTCGGGAAAGGCGACGACCAGCCCGGCGGCGGCCAGCGCGGCGTCGGTGATCGCCGGCAATTGCAGGGGGGGCGGCGGCGGCTCGGCCGGCAGCGACTCGGTGGTCGTCGCATAATCCGCATATTGCGCCTGCAGCGTCACAAACTTCACATAATGCGATTCCTCGCCCTTCGACGGATCGTCGTCGGCGCCGGGGCCCAGATAGGGCACCGGATAGCCCTCGCCCTGGTCGCAGATCGTGTCGATCGCGCAGGCCGCGTCCTCGCGCGACTGGACGCAGAGCAGCTCGGACTTGCCGGCGTGGCTGTCGCCGCGATCGGCAAAGCGGGCCGCCTCGGCCGCGCTCGGATAGAGGTCCGCCTTGGCCCAGCCGGGCATCGGCCCCGGCGGCGCCGGCTTCCAGGGATCGAACTTTCCGGTCGGATAGAGCGTGTCCACATTGTTGGGCGAATAATTGTACGGCTGAATCGCCTGCGCCGCGGCGCCCTGCTGGAAATCGGCGTCGGTCAGGAATTCGGTGCGGATCAGGCAGCGTATGTACGAATAGAATTGCCCGATCGTGGTCCACCTGCGGTCCCTGGGCAGCGTGTCCCATGCCTCCGGATATTCGATCTGGAGGAAGTGCCAGAGCTGCTCGAAGCTGAGCTTCGCCAGCGGGATGAGGACCGCCCTCTTGCCGTCCGGCCCGCGCGGGCCCTTCGGCTTGTGATGGGGGAGCGGGGTCGGATATTTGCCGGGCGCGCGGCGGTAGAGCTGGGGCGCGACCCCCATCGAGAACAACACGTTCGAGGAGAGCGACATGTGGAGCATCTCCTCCACCGCGACGCTCATGATCACGCCGCCGGCCTTGTTGGCATAGGCCTGGACGCGGTCGATATTCTCACCGCTGGCCGCGTTCCGCACGATCGAATAATAAGTGTACAGATAGATCGGGATGGTCGCGAGCTCGATCTCGATCGCGGTCTGGAGGTTGGTCTTGAGCTCGGCCAGGACCTGCTCGCGATTGCCGGTCGCGTTCAGATGGTCGACGAACGCCTGTTCGGCCGGCGTCAGCCGCGTGACCGGATCGGCTTTCTGCATGGCGAGGCCCCCTTCGCGTTCGATCGAAAAGCTTTCGTCCCCGAACCGCGGGCGAGGCCGGCCAATCCTCTTCCGCTTGAGTCGAACACTATCCGCTACTTATGGGCGCGTCCAGATCGGGAGCAGGCGCGGCGCAAGGGGACGGTTACGCGTACCTGACCCCATTGCTACAGCCGCCTGATGCTCGGCTCGCGCGGGTTGCCGAGCAGCAATTCGGTCAGCGCCCAGATCATCGCGTCGGCGCGGTCCGGGCTGCGGCCCGGGCCCTCATAGCCGCCGCCATAGGTCAGGCCGGCCAGCTCGTCCTCGAGTTCGGGAAATTTTCCGGCGAACTTGGCTTCGCCGCTTTCGAAGAAGGCGGCGATCGGCGCGGCGCGGGCGGACTTGCCGGCGCGCGCGTGGACGCGCCTGACCGGCAGCCTGAGGCCGGCGCCCCTGAGCACGCTGGTCACCATCTCGCCGCCCTGGTTGCCCTCGGCGATGATCAGGTCGGCGCCCCATTTCTCGGCCGCGGCGGCGACCTTGCGCGCCCATTGCTCGGGCGAGAGGCCGGCGGCGCTGTGGTCGCCGAGGACATAGCCGATGCCGTCCTCGCCGAGGCCGCAGGCGACGATGCCGCAGGCGTCGCCGGCCGCCGTCGCCGGCGGATCGACGCCGATGACGATGCGGGTCAGGGGACAGTTGCGCGCAACTGTCCCCCGCGACCGCTCGATCAGGTCGCGCGGCCACAGTGCGCCCTCGACGTCTTCGAGCAGCTCCCCGAGCAGCTCCTGGCGCCCGAACCGGGTGCCGCCATGGACCGCCTCGACCATGCGGATGAACGAGGGCGCGCAATGCGGATTGTCCCGGCTCGCCCCGCCGGTCAGCACCAATTTCGGCATCGCCAGCACGGCGCGCAGCGCCGGCACCGCCCGCGGCGTGGTCGTCACCACCGCCTGCGGATGCGTCCCCGCGCGCAGGCCGAGGATCAGATTGTCCCAGGCCGCCTGCGCGCGCTTCCACTTGGCGAGCTCGTCGCACCAGGCGAAATGGTGCTCTGGCCCGCGCAAGGATTCGCCGTCGGCCCCCGAAAAGGCGAAGGCCTCGGCGCCGCTGGCGAAGGTCAGCCGGCCCAGCGTCGGCTCCCAGCGCATCTGCCGCCTCTCATCGCCGTCGCGCGCCGCCGCGAACAGGCCGGCGCGGCCCTCGATCATCACCCGGCGCACCTCGTCGGTCGTGGCGGCGACCAGGGCGATCTTCGCGCCGGGCGTTTCGCGCGCCCGCGCGCTGACCCATTCCGCGCCGGCCCGCGTCTTGCCGAAGCCGCGCCCGGTCAGCATCGTCCAGATGTCCCAATCGTCGTGCGGCGGCAGCTGCCCCGCATGCGCCCAGACCGGCCAGGCGGTGTCCAGCGCCTTGACGGCGCTCTCGCCGGCCGCCTCCAGCGCCGCCCGCCTTTTTGCCGTGGGCAGCGCCTTCAGGCGCCGCAGCATTTCCTTGCCGTCCTCGATGAGAAAATCATGAATCGCCATTGCCGCCTTCCTCCTCCCCGATCATCCTGTCGTGCCGCTCGATCGCCTCGATCTTGGCGAGCACGCTCGCCACGGCTTCCTCGGACGATCGTTCCGGCGGCCCCTTGCGCGAACCCCGCGTCGTCCGCCCGCCGCGGCGCCGGTCGATGAAGGAAAGAATCCGGATCGCCTTCAGGGGACAGTTACTCGTAACTGTCCCCATTTCCGCTTCCGGTGTCCCCATTCCTTCCGCCGCCGCTTCCGGCCGCAACAGCCGGTGCGCATGCGCCACCAGGGCGAAGTCGAGCACGATCTCGGCCTCGCCGATCGCCGCGTCGCAGCGCCGCGCGAAGGCCGGCCATTTGCGGTAGCGCTCGAACAGGGAGGCCGGATGGAATCCCACCGCCCGCGCCGAGCCGCTGAAATTCCCGGTCGCCTTGAGCCGGCCGATGAAATCCGCCTCGGCCGCCGCATCCATCTCGCACGCGCGCGCCAGTGCGATCTGCGTCCGCCCGCCGCGCGTGCGCCGGATCACATGCCCGCGCTGCCTGCGCTTGCGCTTGCGCCCCGGCCGCAGCAAGGTCGCGGGGTCGGCGACCGCGAAGCCGCCGAGCCGCGCAACCGCCGGGGGACAGTTGCGCGCAACTGTCCCCGCCCCCCCCGCCTGTCCTGAGCCTGTCGAAGGATCCTCGACCAGCCGGCTCGTCGCCCCCGCAAGCCGCGTGTCCGCCGCCGCCACCGCCGCGTCCCACAAAGCCGCGAATTCGGGATCGCGCCGGCGCCTTTTGTAGAACATGTTCGCATGTCCCAGCACCCGAATCACCGCGCGCACGTTCCCCGTCTCGCGCAGCAGCGCCAGGAACCTGTCCCTGATCCCCACGCCCCACTTCCCGCGCACCCGTCCACCCGGCGCGCGCGAAAGCCTCCGTCCCATCTCTCTCTCCTGTGTCCCCATTTCCCCATTCCGCCCGAGCTTGTCCCGAGCGACGCCGAGGGGCCGCACGCACAAAAAAAGGCCCCGGAAACCGGGACCCGCCTGTTCTGGACGCACCTGTCGAGCGTGACGAAATAGTACCGGAGCAGCGTTACGCTGTCAAGCCATTTGTACCGCATTGGATATTTCCAACAGCAAACCGCCAAAAGCTCAAGCCCCTCCGACGCTTGCAGCCGAAAAAGTAGGACTTCAAATCCAACACTTTGCGACAAAATCGGGTTTAGGATTTATTTTCGAACCCCGGAATCGGCACATTTTCCGAGGTCGCGAATCCAACACGAAAACCCGAGTCGCGCGCCGCCTGGGGACAGTTGCTCGCAACTGTCCCCATTCCGCGGGACGGCGCCCGGATATCACATTCGACATTCGAATGGGCAGGGCAACGTTTGACTTGGCCGCGATGACGGCACATCCCCCGGGAATGTGTGTGTCTGACAGGAAGTGATCGATGACCAAGTTCACCGTGGCCGAGGCATCGCGAAAAGATCCACCAGCAAGTTCCCCTGTGGTACTCCAGCGGGACAACTGGAACGACTTCAGTTTTCAGACGCAGTACCACCTCTACGTCTTCACGGAGGCCTTCTCGGGGTTGATCGGTCCGGTGAAGATTCTGAGGCGCGCGCAAACGGCCAGCGACGGACTTCAGCTCGAAGTAGGACCGCTCCGGCCCCTTGGTCCGGAGTTTTGCTCACTCGGACAGAGCCTCGACTACTACCAGCGACTCTCAGAACTACCTGACGAACTTCGGCGGGAAATACTGACTTTTCTCCGAGACGCCATCGCTGACCCCACGCATGCGTCCGATTTTATTGAAGAGGTCGGCTGGGAAACATCTGTTCTGCGCGACATACAGTGGGATAGTTTTCGCACTACCGCGTCCGTGCTCCTTGAGCGCGACTACAACAAACTGCCTGCGGTAGATCTCGAAATAACCTTCCATGTCGCGGGCTGGCGCGATCCGCTTCATATCCGATTTGCCGCCCCTGGCGATCGTTATCCGTGGGGCTTAGGCGGAGCGCAAGCACGTCTTCCAGAGCGGGTCGCGGTTCTCACTGGCCGCAATGGGTCGGGTAAAAGCACTCTCCTTTCTCGCCTTGCGAGGGTGCTGCATGCATCGCAGAGTGACCGAGCAAGGGAAGAGCTTGCGAGTCTGGGCACAATTGACCCGCCCGGGGTGGGATTCACGCGCATCCTGAACATGGCGTACAGCGCATTCGACACATTTCAGGTGCCGGGCGTCGACGCCAAGGAGCGGCGCCAGATCGTAAGTGACCTAAGAAATGGCACTGGACGATACTACTTTTGCGGGTTGCGTGACATCGCTATGGAGCTGGATGCAATCCTTCACGCCACCTCCGCCGGGGCGCCTCCGCAGGGAACCGACCGTCACGAACAGACGCACCTGAAGTCTGCAGACGAGCTTGCGAGTGAGTTTGAGAGCACAATCAAGAAGATTTGGGAGACGGGCCGGTCAATCCTCCTTCAAAAGGTGATCGCAACTCTGGCGACTGATCCCTCGTTTCTCGATCTAGGTCCACACCCTGCGAGCGCAATTTCAAAGGAGCCGTCCGTCACTTTTCATTCCTGGAGCGCTGGTCACAAGATCGTGATGCACGCAGCCGCCTCTCTAGTCGCGTACGTGGAACCAAAATCGATAGTGCTTCTGGATGAACCGGAGAGCCATCTCCACCCCCCGCTGCTCGCCGCCTTCATGCACGCGGTTAGGCTAGTCTTGGAGGAACAGGACGCATTTGCCATCGTTGCCACCCATTCCCCCGTAGTAGCGCAGGAAACACTTGGTCGGCACGTATCGGTTGTGCGGCGTAGCGGCGACACCACCACCATCTCGGAACCAAGAATCGAAACATATGGCGAAAGTATTGGTGAGATTTCCGACGAGGTGTTCGGCCTGAACTCCGAGGCCACCGATTACCACAAGACACTTCGAGCGTTGGTTGATTCTGGTCTCGATTTTGAGGGTGTGGAACAACTCTTCGAGCGGGGTCTCAGCCTCCAAGGTCGCGCTTACGTCATGAGTCTGCTCGCACGAGAGGGTTGAGGCATGTGGACCCTTCTCCCCCCAGATGTCTCAGATGTTGACGCCCAGCTCACTACCGCTCTCACTTATGCAAATGGGATGCCCGTTCACGCGCTGACAATAGCCGAGCGGGCGGCAATACTGGCGGTTTATGCCGCGTACGATCAGCTGCTCGGACAACCGAATCACAACCTTCTCCCCGTGGAGCTTGCGGGGTGCAGGGCGCACCTAGAAGACGCGTACTCCCAGGTTCAGATTGGAGGCCGACTCGAATCGCTGAGAGGTCAATTGCTAGCCACCACTGATGTCTGCCCCTACTGCGGATTCGGCGAGCCCACGCAACTCGACCACTACCTCCCCATCAGCGAATATGGCGAACTCGCCATCTATCCGCGGAATCTCGTGCCAAGCTGCGGTCCCTGCAACAACGCCAAGCGAGCGCACATTGCGGTTGCAGGTCCGGGTTTCATTCACGCATACTTCCAGCAGCTACCAGCTCAGCCCTTCTTCCATGCCGACGTTATCTATGACGCGGGAGCGCTCGACGTTACATTCCACATCGACGAAGGAGCACTCGGCGCCGCCCTTGCGCAACGCCTTCGGTTCCAACTTGCCCGATTGAAGCTCAACGACCGGTATCCCAAACAGATCAACAAGTTTCTCTCCGAGCAAAGGCCGGGTATTATGCTGTTGCAGTCTCTTCCGAACTCTTCCCAACAATTGGCTACTTACTTCATGGGGGCAGCCGCGACCCTCTCACCGACCTTCGGCATTAACGACTGGCGACCGGCGCTTCTCAGGGCGCTGGCCACTACGCTCGAGTTTTGCGCCGATCCCGAAGCCTATTACGGACAAAAACCTGCTGTGCCGGGCGCAGCCTAGCGATTGGATCTCTTCAAACCCGCCGGCTGCCCGCCCCGTCCCTTTGGCTTTGGGAAGGTAGCAAGCATTTCGGTCGGCAGGACCTCGGGCACTATGCGGCGGTGAAGTCCGCTTCCGCCGGTTCCGGGTTCAGCGTCGATCTTGAGCGCGCCCTGTAGGCTGGACCGTGCTGTTGGGTTTCATTCCACCGCGGCCCTAATCTGTCGCAGGGTCAACGCCGCCTCCGTGATCCTCGTGGCGATCGCTTCGGCCGAGGTGTCCGTGGTAAGCCTATCGCCTGAGCCGAGCCAGATCTCCGCGCCGTTTTCGCCGGCGATAACTGCCGCGACGTGGATCGGATTGATCCAAGCCTTGCCCTGCCGAGTCTCCACTTCAATCAGGCCCGTATGTGGTTTTTGTTTCGCCATGGCCGCACTCACGCTGAATCTGCACACCTAATCAGATTGGCGCCGATGCGCCATCCGTTGGGCTACATGCAGCGCCTTCATGCGTCCGCGAAGTTGGGTGACATCGGTATACCCCACCCCTACAACCTCCCGCGCCAAGCCTGAAAGCGGGGCGCGATGAGCAGCGCCCCGGCCACCCCCGCCCACCGGATCGTCGACCACAGCTACGACGTCGCCGGCGCCCGCTAGAGCCTAAACCCGCGCCCGCTTCAGCGCCTCGTTGATCCGCGATTGCCAGCCCCGGCCGGTCGCCTTGGACTTCTCCACCACGTCCCTGTCCAGCCGGATCGAGACGGCTTGCTTGGCCGAGCCGCGCGGGCGGCCGGGACGGATCACTTCGTCGCCGATCATTATGGCCGCCCGGTCGAACCAGTCGTCGTCCAGCTCGGGCGCGTCGTCGGGGTCAATCCCGTCGCTGCTCACGCTGATTTGCCTTTCTCATCGAAGTGTCGATCTTCGGCTCAGGGGCATGAGCTAAGCTGCCTCCGCCTCGAGCGGCTGGGTCTCGTAGGTTCCCGTGCAGAAATCGATGCGAAGCGAGCCGGCGACCGGTTCAGGCGTGACCTCCCTGCCGTTGCGATTGAGGCGCACCAGGCCGAGCGCTGCGAGGCGCTGAAGCGAGCGCGAGACGTTGGGCTGGGCGCGGCCGGTCCGCTCGGCGATCTCGGCGATCGTGCCCGGGCGTTCGCGGAGCAGAAGCTCGAGCAGCTCCAGCGCCTCGCGTGTGAGCGCCTGGAGCAGCGGCGCTGCGGGGCGCGCCGGGGCCTGTCTTTCGCCACGAGCAACCGCCCGCATCTCCTCGCGTAGCTCAATCAGGCTCCTGCGCTTCATCTCCATCCTCCAATTCCAGATCCTCGTCGATCACATCGAAGGCGATGCCTTCCGCCTCGCACGCGCGCTCGACCGCATCGAAGAAGTCGCGGAGCAATGTGTCCGTATCCGAGAAGCCATAAGGCACGATCTCTTCCGTCTTCCGGAAACGGTGCCGGTGGTCGTAAGCGTCCACCCGGCGCGCGCCATGGGCATTGTCGAAGCCGAGCAATCTTGTGCCGTCCATGTCGTGCAGCGTGAGCGCGTATTTCAGACCGTGCGGCCGCTCGTCGGTCACGCCCACATTGCGTATCCGAAAGCGCAGGCTCCACCCATTCTCCAGCCAGTACCTCCTTCGATCATAGGCGAGAACACGTTCCATCGCTTCGTCACGCATGACATATATCCGTTAAAGATATGTATCGCAAGGCAGGGGCCGGGGATGGCGACTTCAGGAGAGCCTGAAGATCCTCGTCCTTCATTTCCGCCGCTCCGCATTGTCTGCTTAGCGCAAGAACGGCCTCGCGAATATACGATTTTCGATGAATGGGGCCGGGGGGGAGAGTGCGAAATGATTTGCCCCTCCCAGCGGGCGCGCCCCCGCCCTTGCAACCTCCGCCCTCGGGCCTAAAAGCGGGGCGCGATGAGCAGCGCCCCCGCCACCCCCGCCTACCAGATCATCGACCATAGCTACGACGTCGTCGTGGTCGGCGCCGGCGGGTCGGGGCTGCGGGCGACGATGGGGGCGGCGCAGGGGGGGCTGAAGACCGCGTGCATCACCAAGGTGTTCCCGACGCGCTCGCATACCGTCGCGGCGCAGGGCGGCATTTCGGCATCGCTCGGCAATATGGGGCCGGACCATTGGACCTGGCACATGTACGACACGGTCAAGGGCTCCGACTGGCTCGGCGACCAGGACGCGATCGAATATATGGTGCGTGAGGCGCCGGCCGCGGTCTACGAATTGGAGCATGCCGGGGTGCCCTTCTCGCGCACCGCCGAGGGCAAGATCTACCAGCGCGCCTTTGGGGGCATGATGCAGAACATGGGCGAGGGGCCGCCCGCGCAGCGCACCTGCGCCGCCGCCGACCGGACCGGCCACGCAATGCTGCACGCGCTCTACCAGCAGTCGCTGCGCTACGACGCCGATTTCTTCATCGAATATTTCGCGCTCGATCTGATCATGGACCCGGCCACCGGCGCGTGCCGCGGCGTGGTCGCGCTCTGCCTCGAGACGGGCGCGGTCCACCGCTTCCGCGCCCAGGCGGTGGTGCTGGCGACCGGCGGCTACGGCCGCTGCTACTTCACCGCCACCTCGGCCCATACCTGCACCGGCGACGGCGGCGGCATGACGCTGCGCGCGGGGCTGCCCCTGCAGGATTGCGAGTTCGTCCAGTTCCACCCGACCGGGATTTACGGCGCCGGCGTCTTGATCACCGAGGGCGCGCGCGGCGAGGGCGGCTACCTTACCAATTCGGAGGGCGAGCGCTTCATGGAGCGCTACGCGCCGAGCGCCAAGGACCTCGCCAGCCGCGACGTCGTCTCGCGCTCGATGGCGCTGGAGATGCGCGAAGGCCGCGGCGTCGGCCCGCACAAGGACCATATCTACCTCCACCTCGACCATATCGACCCCAAGATCCTCCACGAGCGGCTCCCCGGCATCACCGAATCGGGCAAGGTCTTCGCCGGCGTCGATTTGACCCGCCAGCCGCTGCCGGTGACGCCGACGGTCCACTACAATATGGGCGGCATCCCGACCAATTTTCACGGCGAGGTGGTGACGATCAAAGAGGGCGATCCCGACAGCGTCGTGCCCGGCCTGTTCGCGGTCGGCGAGGCGGCCTGCGTCTCGGTCCACGGCGCCAACCGGCTCGGCTCCAACAGCCTGATCGACCTGGTCGTGTTCGGCCGCGCGGCGGGCTTGAGGCTCGCCGAGATTATCAAGCCCGACGCGGTCCAGCCGGCGCTTCCCGCGGACGGCTCGGACCTCGCGCTCGCCCGGCTCGACAGGTTCCGCTTCGCCGACGGCGGCTCGCCGACCGCCGAAATCAGGGTCGAGATGCAGCGCGGGATGCAGGCGCATTGCGCGGTGTTCCGCACCGAGGAGATATTGCGCGAGGGCGTCGCCAAGCTGGCCAAGACCTATGCGCGGATGGCCGACGTCCACGTCACCGACCGCAGCCTGATCTGGAACACCGATCTCATCGAGACGCTCGAGCTCGACAATCTGATCGCCCAGGCGAGCGTCACCATCCACGGCGCCGCCAACCGCCTGGAAAGCCGCGGCGCCCACGCCCGCGAGGATCATCCCGAGCGCGACGATGCGAACTGGATGAAGCACACGGCGGCCTGGTTCGACGGCTGGGGCGGCACCGGCGGGGGGGTGAAGATCGATTACCGCCCGGTCCATGATTACACGCTGACCGACGAGATCCAGTATATCAAACCCAAGGCGCGGGTTTACTGAGCTATTCGATCCGGCCCGCCGCGAGCTTGTAGACGAGGTTGCGGTCGCGGCGGCCGACGGCGACGACGATCACCAGCAGCTTGTCGTCTTCGACTTGGTAGACGAGTCGATAGCCGGCGGCGCGGAGCTTGATCTTATAGCAATCCCGAATGCCGCGGAGCCTGGCGGAAGGCACGTGAGGGTCGGCCAACCGTTCCCCGAGCTTTTTCCGAAACTGGTCGCGGACACCGGCGCCAAGCTTCTTCCATTCCTTGAGCGCGCTCGGCAAGAATTCGAGACTATAGGTCCTCAAGTCTCACCGGGATCGACTTTTCGTGGGCGCGGGCGCGGACGAGCTCGGCGAGCTCGATATCTTCGAGCCGGTCCATCAGTTCCTCCCAAGCCTTGGCGGGCACCAGATAGGCGGATGGCGTATTGCGATTCAGGACGGCGATCGGAAACCCGTCCGCCGCTTCGATGACGGCGCTTGGATTTTTCTTGAGGTCGCTGATGCTAACGCTCGCGCCGGCAAGGATGGATTCAATCATGACCACTTAATAGGTCTTTTTACTGGTCTTTGTCAAGCGCACTCCGTCCACACGCGCCTTGACTCGCGGCAAAAGCGCGCAAGACTGGGCGAAGCGGGGGAGGCATGACGATGCGGATCTGGCTGAGAGCGTTTGCGGGGCTGGCGCTCCTTCTCCCCGCCGCGGCGACGCCGCAGACCTACCAGCCGCCGCGCCACAGCGGGCCGCCGCCGCCCGCGCTGACCAGCGGTTCGCCGGGCGACGTCCTCGCCCGCGCCAACGCCGGCACGCAAATCGAGCGCGACCGCGCGCCCGCCGAAGAGCTCGACGAGCATCGCAAGCTCGACCGCGCGCTCGCCGCGCTGCAGCCGCAGCGGCACGGCATTGTCGACGCCTATGTCGTTGCGATCGCGCTCGACAGCGACGCCGTGTTCGGCCGCGAGGCGCGGGTCGCGGGCGACGTGCTGCGGCGGCGCTACGGCGCGGCCGGGCGGACAATCGTGCTGGCCGGGCCGGACGGCGCCGGCCCGAGCACGCTGCCGCGCGGCACGCCGGCGACGCTCGCCCTCGCGCTCGCCCGGATCGCCGAGCTGATCGACCGCCAGGAGGACGCCTTGATCCTCTACACCACCAGCCACGGCGCCCCGTTCGGCCTCTATTATAACGACGGCAATAATGGCTACGGGCTGATTTCGCCGATTCGGCTCAAGGCGATGCTCGACCAGCTCGGCCTCGGCAACCGCCTCTTGATCGTCAGCGCCTGCTATGCCGGCGTGTTCGTGCCGATCCTGCAGTCGGACACGACCGCGATCGTCACCGCCGCGTCGCACGACCGCACCTCGTTCGGCTGCGCCGCCGAGAACGACTGGACCTTCTTCGGCGACGCGATGATAAACCATGCGCTGCGCAAGGCCCAGCCGCTCGCCGCGGCGTTCGGCGAGGCGGAAGGCTTGGTCGGCGACTGGGAGAAGCAATTGCAGGTCCGGCCGTCGCTGCCGCAATCGAGCATCGGCGCGGGCACGACGCGCTGGCTCGGCGCGCTCGAGCGGCGCCTGCCGGCCGCGACCGAGCCGGTCGGCCGCCCCGCGCTCGAGAGCAGCCGCGCCGCGATGGGCCGCTGAGCGCGGTGCCCGCGCTTCCGCAGCCGACTTATTCCTGGCGCGGCGACCCGGCGGTGCCGGCGTTCGACGATGCCAGGCCGCTGTTCCTGTTCGACGGGATCTGCGTGATGTGCTCGAGCGGGGCGGCGCTGATCATGCGCCATGACGAGGAGGGCCGGATCAACCTCGCTTCGGCGCAGTCGCCGTTAGGGGCGGCGCTCTACCGCCATTATGGGCTGGTGCTCGATCAATCCTATCTGCTGCTGGCGGACGGCCGCGCCTTCACCAAGAGCGCCGGTTTCTTCGAAACGTTCACCGCGCTCGGCGGCTGGTGGCGGCTGCTCAAGGCGGCCGCGGTGCTGCCCGAACCATGGCGCGACTGGCTCTACGACGGCATCGCCGCCAACCGCTACCGCTGGTTCGGCAAGGCCGACCATTGCGCCTTGCTGACCGAGGCGCAGCGCGCGCGGCTTTTGTCGATGCCCTGATCGCAAAAAATAGGGACAGTCCCTATTTTTCGCTCAGTCTTGCCCGATCGCCCGGCGCAGGGCCTCGCGCACCCTGGCCATGTCGCCCGCGAAGGCCCGCTCGAGCGCCTGCTGCGAAAGTCCGGCCGCGTCGACGACCTGGCCCATGGCGAGGCCGATGCGCAAGGTCGCGCCCCAGCGGCCGTCGCGGAGGCGGACGCATTTGACCGGCTGGCCGACGCGCACGCCCGCAAGCGCCATCGCCTTGTGCCAGGCCTGCGCGTCCTCGAAGGTCGCGCCGCCGGGTGCGAGCCCGGTGAGGTCGAGCGTGGAGAGCGTGCGCATCTCGATCGGGTGGGTGTCGGCATCCTCGACATGGCCGGGCGGGTAGGGGGCGACGCGGCGCGCCGCGGTCTTCTCGACGATCTCGGCGCGGACCGCGGCGTGAAAGGCGAGGATTACCCGCTCGACCGCCTCGGCCGGGAGGCGCTGAAACCGGTCGAGCTCGAAGGTCGAGGCTTCGAGCCGCAGCAGCAGGCCGAGATTGACGCTGTCGGGAAGCGCGGCGGCGCCGGGCCAGGACGCCGGCCATTCGGCGCGGCGGAAGATCGTGGCGAAGCCCTGGGGCAGCGGCAGCGCGGCGGCGGCGAGCGCGGCCGGCACGAGCGCGAAGCCGCTGAACGGCGGCCCGCCGATGAACTTGGAGCCGGTCACGAAGACGATCGCGCCACGGGCGAGATAGTCGGTCACCGCCGCCCCCGTGATCCGGCCCTGGCAGGCGTCGACCACCAGGGTCATGTCCGCGCCGTGCGCCGAGATCAGCCGGTCGACGTGGGCGAGCGCGGGCAGGATCAGCCCGGTCTTCGATCCATGGACGATATGGGCCAGGCTGTGGCGGCCGGCGGCGCGCGCGGCGGCGATCGCGCCGCGCATCCGTTCGGCGATGTAGGCGGAAGGGCGCACCCGCGCCATCCGGTCGCGAACCGGGATGTCGACCAATTCGACATGGACCCCGCCGAGACCCGGCACCGGCCCGCCCGGCGCGACCGCGACGCCGAGCGCGGTCTCATTCGCGAAATAGCGGCCGTGCGCCGAATGGATGCAGCCGGTGCCGACCTCGTCCGCGCCGAGCAGGATCGCGTGGGTGCCGCCGTCCGCGCGCCCGGCGACCGCGGCGAGCGCGACATATTCGAGGTCGGTGCCCGACGGCGCGAAGACGATCTCGAGCCCCCCGTCGAGGCCGTAGGCGCGGCGGATCCGCCCGCGCAGCGCCTCGAGCCGTTCGGCATAGGCTGCGGGCGAGGGCGCCGGGCCGATCTCTCCCAGCACCCGCTCGGCCTCGGCATAAGCCGCGGGCGAGATGTCGTTGGCGGTCGACGAGGCGTAAGCGATCAGTTCGCGCGGGCGGGGCGCGCTGAAATAGCGGTTGAGGCCGGTTTCGCGCCCAAGCAGGATGCGGGCGTCGCCGCCCTCGGCCATATGGGCGGCCGCCGATTTCTCAACGCTGAGGGTCATCAATCTTGCACCGGTCTCGCAACGCGACTAACGCGCCCCCATTATCGACCGGCGCGGCAAGGGAATAGAGGGCCGTCCGGCGATTTTTTGTATCAGAAAGTCGCGACCTGCCGTGAGCCCCGCCATCGCAACGCGCTCGATCCCCAAGCGAGCCAAAGAACGCCTCCGCATCCTGTTCATCGCCAAGCACGCGAAATGGGCGGGCGGGCTGCACCCCGAGGACGGCAACCACGCGCTCTACCATGTCGAGACCCGCGAGGTCCTGCAGTCGCTCGGCCTCAACCTCGCGCTCGCCGACAATTATGACGATCTGTTCGAGCGGCCGGACGCGGATTTCGTCTTCCCGCTGCTGAACCGCGGCGGCTTCCTCAACAGCGAGATGATGCTGCCCTTGCTCTGCACCCGGCTCGACCTCCCTTATCTCGGCGCGAGCCCGATCCTGCGCGGCCTCGCCGACGACAAGCACCTCTCCAAGCTCGCCGCCGCGGCGCGCGGCGTGCCGACCGCGCCCTGGACGATCTACCGCAAGGGCGCGCCGGTGACGCGGGATCGCTGCCCGGCCGGCGAGCGGCTGGTGATCAAGCCCAACGCCTCGTCGGCGAGCTGGGGCGTTCAGGACGCGCGCGACTGGGCCGGCGTCGAGGCGGCGGTGGCCGGCATCCATGATGAAGGCCATGACGCGATCGTCGAGCCGTTCCTCAACGGCAGCGACGTCGAAGTGCCGGTGATCACGATCGACGGCGAGCCGGTCGTCATGCCGATGATGCTGTTCGAGCAGGCCGACCCGACCCATTTGCGGACCTATTACGAGAAGCGCGACCTGGTCGAGCGCGGCCACAAATATCAGCTGGTCGATTTCGAGGACCGCGAATGGGTGGCGAAGATCACCGAGATGACCCGCACCGTCGCCGACGAGTTCCGGCCGTTCGATTACGGCCGGTTCGAGTTCCGGCTCGACCTGGAGACCGGCCGCTGCGACTTCCTCGAGGTGAATCTGCAGGCCAATCTCTGGTCGGAAAAGGTGTTCGGCCGCTCGGCCAGGCGCGCCGGCCTGAGCCAGGCCGATTTGATCGAGACGATCCTCCACGAAGGCCTGCGCCGGCACGGCCTGCTCGATGGCTGAGCCGCGCCGATTCACGATCATCGTCCTCGCCGCGCAGCGCGAGGGCCGGCTCGACCCGCTCGCGGTCGCGGCGGGCGTCAGCCATAAATGCCTGGTGCCGATCCGGGGCCGGCCGCTGCTCGCCCATGTCCTCGCCGCGCTCGCCGAATTGGACGGGGTCGACAGCATCAGGATCGCGGTCGAGCCCGGCGCCGAGGCGATGCTGCGGCCGATCGCCGAAGCCTCGGGCCTGCCGGTCGCCTTCGTCGCGGCGGCCGAGACCATTACCGACAGCGTCTATGCCGCGGCGGCCGGCGCTTCGGGCCCGCTGGTGATCACCACCGCCGACAACGTCCTGCTGACGCCGGCGGCGGTGCGGCAGGTGGCGGAGCGGCTGGCGGCCGGCGACGACACCGTGATCGCCCTCGCCCGCAAGGAGGACGTGCTTTCCGCCCATCCCGAGGGGCAACGCCGCTTCTACCGCTTCCGCGACGGCGAATTTTCCAACTGCAACCTCTACGGCCTGTCGCAGCGCGGGCTCGCGCTCGCCGAGACGTTCCGCGAGGGCGGCCAGTTCGCCAAGAACCCGATGCGGATCGCCCGCGCGTTCGGCTTCTTGAACCTCCTCATCCTGCGCTACGGTCTCGTTACGCTCGATCGGGCGATGGAGCGGCTCGGCCGCCGCTTCGGCCTGCGCGTCTCGGGACTGGTGCTCGAGGACGGCGCGCACGCGATCGACGTCGACAACCAGCGCACCTATGCGATCGCCGCCGAGCTTCTCGACAGGCGCGCCGCCTAGGGCTATCGGCTTCTCGCAAGGGAAGAGCAGATGGCCGAATTCACGCTGCCGAAAAACAGCAGGATCAGGAAGGGCAAGACCCATGCCGCGCCGGCCGGCGCGGCGCGGACCCGGTCGTTCCGGATCTACCGCTACGACCCCGACAGCGGCGAGAATCCGCGCTACGACACCTTCGAAGTCGACCTCGACAGCTGCGGGCCGATGGTGCTCGACGCCCTCATAAAGATCAAGTCCGAGCAGGACCCGAGCCTGACCTTCCGCCGCTCGTGCCGCGAGGGAATTTGCGGCTCCTGCTCGATGAACATGGACGGCACCAACGGCCTCGCCTGCACCACCGCGATCGAGGATCTGAAGGGCGAGATCAGGATCACGCCGCTGCCGCACATGGACGTGATCAAGGACCTCGTCCCCGATTTCACCCATTTCTACGCCCAATATGCCTCGATCGAGCCCTGGCTGAAGACAAGCGGGCCGCCGCCCGAGGGCGCGGAGCGGCTGCAAGCGCCCGAGGACCGGGCCAAATTGGATGGCCTGTACGAATGCATCCTGTGCGCCTGCTGCTCGACCGCTTGTCCGAGCTATTGGTGGAATTCGGACAAGTTTCTGGGCCCGGCGATCCTCTTGCAGGCCTATCGCTGGCTCGCCGACAGCCGCGACGAAGCCGCGGCCGAACGGCTCGACCAGCTCGACGACCCGTTCCGCCTCTACCGCTGCCACACGATCATGAACTGCGCCAACGTCTGCCCCAAGGGCCTCAACCCGGCCAAGGCGATCGCCGAGACCAAGAAATTGCTGCTGGAGCGGGCGGTCTAGGGGCTCGCCGACGTGCCGCTCGTCTTCCGCTGGAAGGGCTATCGCTTCCACTTCTTCTCCAACGAAGGCGAGCCACGCGAGCCGGTCCACGTCCACGTCACCAAGGACGGCGCGGACGCCAAGTTCTGGCTTCAGCCGGAGGTCAACGTCGCGTATAACAAGGGCTTCAACGCGCGCACGCTCGCGGCTCTGAGCGGCATCGTCGAGGCGAGGCGCGAGGAGATCGAAAGGGCTTGGGATGAGCATTTCGCCTGAGGGCACCGACGTCCGCGCCACCGCCGTCCGCTTCGACGAGGACGCGATGTGGGTCGATCTCGACGATGGCCGCACGCTGGGCATTCCGCTCGCCTGGTTTCCTCGCCTGCTCCACGGCACGCCGGAGCAGCGGGCCGAGGTCCGGATCAGCCCCAGCGGATTGCACTGGGAGGAACTGGACGAGGATATTTCGATCGCTGGCCTGCTCGCGGGTCGGGGCGACCGAACGCCGTTCAGGAAAAGAGCCGCCTAGATCGCGATAAGTAATGGGGACAGTCCCCATTTCCGCGCCGTTCGGAGCCGGGCCGCCCTTGAAAGGGAGCACCTTTCGCGGCACTGCGGCATCATGGACGTCCACCCCGCCATCCGCCACGAGCTTGATCCCGACCACCCCGGCTGGTGGACCTGGGACCTCACCCGCCATGAGGGCCGGTTCAACGAGGTGATCGGGAAATTGCTGGTGCGCGGCGACGGGCCGGGGCGGGCTTCGTGCCGGATGTTCCCCGAGGCGCGCCACTCCAATCTTGGCGACATGGTCCATGGCGGCGTCATCCTGACCTTCGTCGACATGGCGTTCTTCGCCGGCGGGCGGATGGCGGGGGCCGAGATCGTCCGCGCGGTGACGCTCGATTGCTCCGTGCGCTTCCTGAGCCCGGGGCGGATCGGGGTGCCGCTCGACGCCGAGGTGGAGCTGCTGCGCGAGACCAAGCGGCTCGCTTTCTTCGTCGGCAAGGTCGTCCAGGAGGGGGAGCTGGTCGCTTCCTTCTCGGGCGCGCTGCGCAAGTCGACCAGGACCGCGTGACCCGGCTCGCCGAGCGCTACGCCAAGCTGGTCGCGGCCGGCGAGCTGAAGCCCGATTCCGACCAGGAGAAAGCGGTCGCAATGCTGGACGGGCTTGCCGCAAGGCTTGCCAGGTCCGCGCGCACGGGCTTGCTTCAGCGGTTGCTCGGCGGAAACGAGAAGCCGCCCGGCGGCGTCTATCTGTGGGGCGGGGTCGGGCGCGGCAAATCGATGCTGATGGACCTTGCCTTCGCGACCATCGACCATGCGCCCAAGCGCCGCGTCCATTTCCACGAGTTCATGCTCGAGGTGCACGCCCGGCTGCGCGAGGAGCGGGCGAAGGAGGAAGGCGACCCGATCCCGCCGGTCGCGGCGGCGATCGCCGAGGACGCGAAGCTGCTCTGCTTCGACGAGATGGTGATCAACAACAGCGCCGACGCGATGATCCTCTCGCGGCTGTTCGCCCATCTGCTCGAGGACGGCGTGACGATCGTCACCACCTCGAACCGGCCGCCGCGCGACCTCTATCTCGGCGGCCTCAACCGCGAATTGTTCCTGCCGTTCATCGACTTGGTCGAGCGGGAGCTGGCGGTGGTGCCGTTGAACGGCCCGACCGACTACCGGCTCGAGCGGCTCGGCGGCATGCCGACCTGGTACGTGCCCAACGGGCCCGAGGCGACCAGGGCGCTCAGCCAGGCCTTCTTCCGCCTCACCGATTATCCGGTCGAGGATCGGGCGGGGGTGCCGAGCGAGGATCTCCCGCTCGGCGGCGGGCGCATTTTGCACGTGCCCAAGAGCCTAAAGGGGGTTGCCGTCTTCTCGTTCAGGCGGCTGTGCGGCGAGCCGCGCGGCGCGGCCGACTATCTCGCCGTCGCGCGGCGCTATCACAGCGTGATCCTGGTCGGCATTCCGCGCATGGGCCCGGAGAACCGCAACGAGGCGGCGCGCTTCGTCACCCTGATCGACGCGCTCTACGAGCATAAGGTGAAATTGCTCGCCGCCGCCGACGCCGAGCCGGGCGACCTCTACGTCGCGGGCGACGGCGCGTTCGAATTCGCCCGCACCGCCTCGCGGCTGATCGAGATGCAGTCCGACGACTATCTCGCGGAAGGTCATGGCGAGCGGTGAGGCGGTGCGGGTGGATAGAACTGAGTCATCGCGGTTGGATAGAATTGAGTCATCCCGGCGAAGGGGCACCCCCGCAAAGTACTACTTTGCGGGGACCCCGAAGGCCGGGACCCATGAACACAGGCGTCCGACCAGGTACTTACGGCATAGACTTGTAACTGAGAGGCTTCGGTTCATGGGTCCCGGCCTTCGCCGGGATGACTCTGGGAGCTTGACCGCCTCGCGGATTCCGCCAATCTCCCGCCGCCTTGTCCAGGAGTTCCGCCATGCGCCTTGCCTTGCTCGCCGCCGCTTTTCTGTCCACCGCCGCGATCGCCGCCGCCCAAAGTCCGAACGCGCCGCCCGCCGACCCGTGGCACGCCAAGGCGCGCGAGATTTACCAGCATGCGATCGGCATCCCGACCGTGCAGGGGCGCGGCCGCGTGCCCGAGCTCGCCACCTATCTCCAGGAGCAGTTCCGCGCCGCCGGGCTGACCGGGGTGACGATCCATCCCTATGACGTCCAGCGGCCCGACGATCATACCGCGGCTTTGATCCTGCGCTGGCCCGCGGCGCGGCCCTCGACCCGCAAGGCGATGCTGATCATGGCGCATATGGACGTGGTCGAGGCGCGCGCTTCCGATTGGTCGCGCGATCCGTTCACCTTGGGCGAGGAGGGCGGCTATTTCTACGGCCGCGGCACGCTCGACGACAAGCAGGGCGTGGTCGCGGTCACCGCTGCGTTGCTCCGGCTCAAGGCCGAGGGCTTCCAGCCGAACCGCGAGATCATCGTTCTGTTCACCGGCGACGAGGAGACCGGCGGCGACGGCGCCGACCATGCCGCCAACGAATGGCTCGACCCCGCGACGATCGATTTCGCGCTCAACGCCGATGCCGGCGGCGGCGCCTTCCTCGCCGACGGGCGGCTGCTCGGCTTCGGCATCCAGACCGCCGAGAAAATCTACCAGAGCTTCATCCTGACCGCGACCAACCCGGGCGGCCACAGCTCGCGCCCGCGCCCCGACAATGCGATCTACGCTCTGGCGCACACGCTCGACCGGCTCGAGCGCTTCCGCTTCGAGCCGCGGCTCAACGAGACCACCCGCGCCTACTTCCGCCACCGCGCCGAATCGGCGGGCCCCGAGCTCGCGGCGGCGATCAACCGCTGGCTCGCCAACGAGGGCGACGGCGCGGCGGCCGACCTGATCGAGGCTTCCGAGACCGAGGTCGGCCTGACCCGGACGCGCTGCGTCGCGACCCGGCTCGAGGGCGGCCATGCCGACAATGCGCTGCCGCAGCTCGCCCGCGCGACGGTCAATTGCCGGATGTTCCCGGGCACCGATCCGGCGACCGTGCTCGCCACTTTGCGCAGCCTCGGCGAGGCCGACCATGTCACGGTCGAGCCGGTCGACGTCGCCCGCCCGACCGACGCCTCGCCGCTACGCGACGACGTGGTCGGTGCCTATACCGCGGCGGTGCGCGCCCGCCATCCGGGCGCCGCGATCACCCCGGACATGAGCACCGGCGCCACCGACGGCCTCTATTTCCGCGCCCGCGGCGTCCCGGTCTACGGCGTCGAAGGCGCGTGGCTCGTCATCCCCGCCGACGAGCGCGCCCACGGCCGCGACGAGCGCCTGCCGGTCCGCGCTTTCTACGACGACGTCGACCATTGGACCGACCTGATCCGTCGATTGGCCCGATAGGGGGGAACCGGGCCGCTGGGGGACAGTTACTTTTGCGCGAATGGGGACAGTTACTTTTACACGCCGCAGGTCGAGTCGATGGCGCAGGCAGTCGAAAAGTAACTGTCCCCCTCGGAGGCCCCCAGGAGGACCCGCCATGCTTGGGAAACGCAACGCCGTCGCCAATCTCGCGGTCAGCGACCTCGGTCGCGCCCGCGACTTTTATACCGGGACGCTCGGCCTGATCGAGGTCGACCAGGAAGGCGACGAGCTGGTCGTGCTCAAGAGCGGCGACAGCCTCGTCAACGTCTACCGCTCCGAATATGCCGGCACCAACGAGGCGACCGCGGTGACCTGGGCGGTGGACGACATCGAGGCCGAGGTGGTCGCCCTGAAGGGCAAGGGCGTGATGTTCGAGCATTACGACATGCCCGGCCTCGCGCTCGAGGGTGACGTCCACGTCGGCGCCGACAGGAAGGTCGCCTGGTTCAAGGACCCGGACGGCAACATCCTCAACATCGTCGAGGGATAAGCACGCCTGCTCGTTCCGCGCGAGAAAGGGGACAGTTACGAGTAACCGTCCCCATGCCGGTCGAGTAACTGTTCCCATGCCGGTTGCCCCTCGCGCGCTTGGTCGTTAAGCGGGCGCCGTCCGGGCGCGTCCTGCAGCCCCTTCGCATTTGAACTGTGACAGCTGGGAGGGCCCGATGGCTCGCAACAAGATCGCCCTGATCGGCGCCGGGAATATCGGGGGAACGCTCGCCCATATCGCCGCGGCGCGGGAGCTTGGCGACATCATTCTGTTCGACGTCGTCGAGGGCGTGCCGCAGGGCAAGGCGCTCGATCTGTCGCAATGCGGCCCGGTCGAGGGCTTCGACGTCGCGCTCAAGGGCTCGAACGATTATGCCGACATCAAGGGCGCCGACGTCATCATCGTCACCGCCGGAATCGCCCGCAAGCCGGGGATGAGCCGCGACGACCTGCTCGGCATCAATCTGAAGGTGATGAAGGCGGTCGGCGAGGGGATCAGGAACAACGCCCCCGACGCCTTCGTGATCTGCATCACCAATCCGCTCGACGCGATGGTCTGGGCGCTGCGCGAATTCTCGCAATTGCCGCACCATATGGTGGTCGGCATGGCGGGCGTGCTCGATTCGGCGCGGTTCCGCACCTTCCTCGCGCAGGAGTTCGGCGTCTCGGTCGAGGACGTCACCGCCTTCGTGCTCGGCGGCCATGGCGACACGATGGTGCCGATCGTCGAATATTCGACCGTCGCCGGCATCCCCATACCCGACCTCGTCAAGATGGGCTGGTCGACGCAGGAGCGGATCGACGCGCTCGTCAAGCGCACCCGCGGCGGCGGCGGCGAGATCGTCGCCCTGCTCGGCACCGGCTCGGCTTATTACGCGCCCGCCACCGCCGGCATCGAAATGGCGGAGGCCTATCTCAAGGACAAGAAGCGGCTGCTGCCCTGCGCGGTCAATCTGACCGGGCAGTACGGCGTCAACGACCTCTATGTCGGCGTGCCGTGCATCATCGGCGCCGGCGGGGTCGAGAAGATCGTCGAGATCGCGCTGAACGACGAAGCCAAGGCCAATTTCCAGGTCTCGGTCGACGCGGTGAAGGAATTGCTGGCGGCCTGCCGGGCGATCGATGGGAGCTTGAAATAGGTATGAATGTGCCCCTGCGCAGGCAGGGGCCCAGACTGGGACCCCGCCTTCGCGGGGACACACCGGAGCGGAAGGATGTCGAGACCTGGCTATGTCTACATCATGGCGAGTCAACGAAACGGCACGATCTATATCGGCGTTACCAGCGATCTGCCCGGCCGGGTCTATCAGCATCGCAACGGCCTGATCGATGGATTCAGCCGCAAATACGGGGATCTTGGTCTGGTACGAAGCGCATGACGACATCCAGGATGCCCGGCAGCGGGAGCTGCAGATGAAGCAATGGAAGCGGCAATGGAAGCTGCGCGTGGTCGAAGAGATGAACCCCAATTGGGACGACCTGTTTGAGTCCCTGTTCTAGGTCTGAGCTCCTGCCTTCGCAGGAGCACAAGCAAGCGGAGAACGAATGAGCATTCTCGTCAACGCCTCGACCAAGGTCATCACCCAGGGGATGACCGGCGAGACCGGCACCTTCCATACCGAGCAGGCGCTTGCCTACGGGACGAAGATGGTCGGCGGGGTCACGCCCGGGAAAGGCGGGCAGACCCATATCGGGCTGCCGGTGTTCGACACCGTCGCCGAGGCGGTCGAGGCGACCGGGGCCGATGCGAGCGTGGTCTACGTGCCGCCGCCCTTCGCCGCGGATTCGATCCTCGAGGCGATCGACGCCGAGGTGCCGCTGATCGTCGCCATCACCGAGGGCATCCCGGTGCTCGACATGGTGCGGGTAAAGCGCGCGCTGGCGGGCTCGAAGTCGCGGCTGATCGGGCCCAATTGCCCGGGCGTGCTGACCCCGGGCGAATGCAAGATCGGGATCATGCCGGGCTCGATCTTCCGCAAAGGGAGCGTCGGCATCGTCAGCCGCTCGGGCACGCTGACCTACGAAGCGGTGTTCCAGACGACCAACGCCGGGCTCGGCCAGACCAGTGCGGTCGGGATCGGCGGCGATCCGGTCAACGGCACCAACTTCATCGACGTGCTCGAGCTGTTCCTCGCCGACCCCGAAACGAAGTCGATCATCATGATCGGCGAGATCGGCGGCTCGGCCGAGGAGGAGGCCGCGCAGTTCCTCGCCGACGAGGGCAAAAAGGGGCGCTCCAAGCCCGTGGTCGGCTTCATCGCCGGGCGCACCGCGCCGCCCGGGCGCCGGATGGGCCATGCCGGCGCGATCGTCTCGGGCGGCCAAGGCGGCGCCGAGGACAAGATCGCGGCGATGGAGGCGGCTGGAATTACCGTCTCGCCGAGCCCATCTGAACTGGGCGAGACGCTTGCAGCGCTTTTGAAGAGCTGACGTTCCCCGGCGAAGGCCGGGGTCCAGGAGCCGAAGGCTCTCTTTGGAGTTTATGATGAAAGCAGGCTTCGTCTACATCGTAGCGAGCCAGAAGAACGGGACGATCTATACCGGCGTGACCAGCGACCTCATGAAGCGCGTGTATGAGCACCGCGAAGGGTTGGTGAAGGGCTTCACGAAGCGATACGGGTGCAAATTGCTAGTGTGGTTCGAAACGCATGACGATCTGCAGGACGCGCGGCGGCGCGAGTTGCAGATCAAGGAATGGAAACGGGCCTGGAAAATCAGGTTGATCGAGGAAGCAAACCTTGAGTGGGACGATCTCTATCCGACGCTCTGCTAAGCCCGGCTCGCGCCGGGCCTGGGCCCCGGCCTTCGCCGGGGAGCGGCGGGCGCGATGACCAGCAGCGACATCGTGAAGACTGAGCCCGAGCAGGGCCCGAGCTGGGCGCGCGCCAATTGGCCGCTGATCGAGCTCGACGATCTCAATTCCGGGCTCGACCCGACCGGCATGGCGATCGAGAAGGTCGCGGCGAAAGCGAAGGAGTCCGCCGCCGCTTCCGGCGCGTCCGAGGCCGAGATCGAGCGCGCCGCCAATGACAGCATTTGCGCGATGATGCTGATCCGCACCTACCGGGTGCGCGGCCATCTCGCCGCCGATCTCGATCCGCTCGGTCTCGCCCAGCGCGAGATGCCGGCCGAGCTTACCCCCGAATATCACGGCTTCGCCGGCGGCGCGCTCGACCGGCCCGTCTGGCTCGGCGGCGCGCTCGGACTGGAAAAGGCGAGCGTCCGCGAAATCGTCGAGATCCTCAGGCGCAATTATTGCGGCCATGTCGGCCTCGAATATATGCACATCAACGACCTCGAGGAGAGGCGCTTCCTGCAGGAGCGGATGGAGGGCAAGGACGCGGAGATCGTCTTCACCCCCGAAGGCAAGAAGTCGATCCTGACCAAGGTCGTCCAGGCCGAGCAGTGGGAGAAGTTCCTCGCCCGCAAATATGTCGGCACCAAGCGCTTCGGCCTCGACGGCGGCGAGGCGATGGTGCCCGCGCTCGAGGCGGTGATCAAATATGGCGGTGCCGACCGCGTCTGTTCGATCGTGCTCGGCATGGCGCATCGCGGCCGGCTGAACGTGCTCGCCAACGTCATGGGCAAGCCCTATCGCGCGATCTTCTCCGAATTCGCCGGCGGCGCCGCCAACCCCGAGGACGTCGGCGGATCGGGCGACGTCAAATATCATCTCGGCACCTCGTCCGATCGCGAGTTCGACGGCATCAAGGTCCATTTGTCGCTGGTCCCCAATCCCAGCCATCTCGAGGCGGTCGATCCGGTCGTGCTCGGCAAGGCCAAGGCGCAACAGGTCGCGCGCGGCGACGTCGAGGGCGACGAGGTGCTTCCCGTCCTGCTGCACGGCGACGCCGCCTTCGCCGGGCAGGGGATCGTCGCCGAATGTTTCGGCTTTTCCGGAATCCCCGGCTACGCGACCGGCGGCTGCCTCCATTTCGTGATCAACAACCAGGTCGGCTTCACCACCTCGCCCCAGTTCGGCCGCTCCTCGCCTTACCCGTCGGACGTCGCCAAAGCGGTCCAGGCGCCGATCCTCCACGTCAACGGCGACGATCCCGAAGCGGTCACCTTCGCCTGCAAGCTGGCGATCGAATATCGCCAGAAGTTCAACCGCGACATCGTCATCGACATGTGGTGCTACCGCCGGTTCGGCCACAATGAGGGCGACGAGCCGAGCTTCACCCAGCCGTTGATGTACAAGGAGATCAGGCGGCACCCGCCGATCTCGGAGATTTACGGCGCGCGGCTCGAGCAGCAGCGGGTGATCGAAAAAGGGTGGATCGACGGCGAGGTCGCCGCCTTCACCGCTCTGCTCGAGAGCGAGTTCGAGGCGGCCAAATCCTATCTGCCCAACAAGGCCGACTGGTTCGAGGGCGCGTGGAGCGGGCTCGGCCGGCCCGACGAGGCGATCACCGAGCGCCGCAACGTCGCCACGGGCTGCCCCGAGGCGATGGTGCGCGAGATCGGCAACATCCTGACCACGATCCCCGACGACGTCGCCGTCCACAAGACGCTGGTGCGGATCATCGACGCGCGCCGGGCGATGTTCGAGACCGGCGGGGGGTTCGATTGGGCGACCGCCGAATCGCTCGCCTTCGGCACCCTGCTGCGCGAGGACCATGCCGTCCGCCTGTCGGGGCAGGACAGCGCGCGCGGCACGTTCAGCCAGCGCCACTCGGTCTGGGTCGACCAGGAGAACGGCGCCAAATATATCCCGCTGACCAAAGTCGGCCCGGCCCGCTTCGAAGTCAGGGATAGCCCCCTTTCCGAGTTCGGCGTGCTCGGGTTCGAATATGGCTGGTCATTGGCCGATCCGCAGACTTTGGTTCTCTGGGAGGCCCAGTTCGGCGACTTCGCCAATGGCGCCCAGGTGATCATCGACCAGTTCATCGCCGCCGGCGAGGCCAAGTGGCTGCGCGCCTCGGGGCTCGTCCTGCTGCTGCCGCACGGCTATGAGGGGCAGGGGCCCGAGCACAGCTCAGGCCGGCCCGAGCGCTTCCTGCAATTGTGCGCCGACGACAATATGCAGGTCGCCAACTGCACCACGCCGGCCAATTATTTCCACATCCTGAGGCGCCAGATGCACCGCGATTTCCGCAAGCCGCTGGTGATCATGACGCCGAAATCGCTGCTGCGGCACAAGAGCGCCGTCTCGTCCCTCGCCGACTTCACCGGCGAGAGCCATTTCATGCGCATCCTCTCCGATCCCAGCCCGCCCACAGACGCGGCGGTAAAGCGCCTGATCCTATGCACCGGCAAGCTCGCCTACGAGCTGATCGACGCGCGCGACGCAGCCGGCGACGCCCATATCTCGATCGTGCGGATCGAGCAGCTCTATCCCTTCCCGGGCGAGGCGCTGCTCGCCCGGCTGAAGCGGATGACCAACCTCGAGGAGGTCGTCTGGGCGCAGGAAGAGCCGCAGAACCAGGGCTATTGGGCCCATGTCGAGCCCAGGATCGAGCGCCGCCTCAAGGAGGCCGGCCTCAAGCCGAAGCGGCCGATCTATGCCGGCCGCGCGCCCGCCGCCTCGCCCGCCACCGGCCTTGCCAAGCGCCACGCGGCCGAGCAAGCGGCCTTGATCGCCGGCGCGCTCGGCCATAGTTCGGCTGCGCTCACTACAGGTAGCAGCGCAGCCACCGCGCGCAGGAAAGCAAGCTGATATGGCCACCGAAGTCAAAGTGCCGACGCTGGGCGAATCGATCACCGAGGCGACGCTCGGCGCGTGGCTCAAGCAGCCAGGCGATGCCGTGGCGCAGGACGAGCCGATCGCCAGCCTCGAGACCGACAAGGTCGCGGTCGAGCTGCCCTCGCCGGTCGCCGGGACGATGGGCGAGCAGCGCGCCAAGGCCGGCGACACCGTCGCGGTCGGCGCGGTAGTCGCGACGATCGACGCGGGCGGCACCTCGGCGGCTCCGGTCAACCCGCCGGGCGCCGGCGAGAATATTGCGCCGAAGGAAGCGCCGCGCGAGGAGGAAGAGGACGGCCCGCATCTGACCTTGTCGCCGGCGGTGCGCCGGATCGTGCTCGAACACCATCTCGATCCGTCGAAGATCAAGGGCACCGGCAAGGACGGCCGCCTCACCAAGGACGACGTTCTGGCCGCTGCCGAGGCGGAGAAAGCCGCGCCCGCGCAAATCAGTTCCCCGGCGGAGGCCGGGGCCCAGGCCCCGCAAAACACAGCCCCGCCAATCAAGGCCTGGACCCCGGCCTCCGCCGGGGAACGGAAGGAAGAACGGGTGCGGATGACGCGCCTGCGCCAGACGGTCGCCCGGCGTTTGAAGGAAGCGCAGAATACGGCCGCGATCCTCACCACCTTCAACGATGTCGACATGTCGGCGGTGATGGCGGCGCGGGCGCGGTACAAGGATCTGTTCGAGAAGAAGCACGGCATTCGCCTCGGCTTCATGGGCTTCTTCGTGAAGGCGGCGGCGCTCGCCGCGCGAGACGTCCCCGCGGTCAACGCCTCGATCGACGGCGAAGAGATCGTCTATCACGATTATTTCGACGTCTCGGTCGCGGTCTCGGCGCCGCAGGGCCTGGTCGTGCCCGTGGTCCGCGACGCCCAGGCGATGAGCTTCGCCGACATCGAGAAGAAGATCGCCGACTTCGGCAAGCGCGCCAAGGACGGCACGCTGACGATCGAGGAGATGCAGGGCGGCACCTTCACCATCTCCAACGGCGGCGTGTTCGGCTCGCTGCTTTCGACCCCGATCATCAACCCGCCGCAATCGGCGGTGCTCGGCATGCACCGGATCGAGGAGCGGCCGGTGGTCAAGGACGGCCAGATCGTCGCCCGGCCGATGATGTATCTGGCGCTCTCCTACGACCACCGTCTGATCGACGGCCGCGAGGCGGTCACCTTCCTGGTGCGGATGAAGGAAGCGCTGGAGGATCCGACGCGGTTGCTGATCGATTTGTAGTGACTGCGCCCCAGGCTTTTTTGTTTGCTGGACCCCGGCCTTCGCCGGGGAACGAGGTAGAGAATGGCAGATTTTGACTTCGACCTGATCGTCATCGGCGCCGGCCCGGGCGGCTATGTCGCCGCGATCCGGGCCGCGCAGCTGGGGCTCAAGACGGCCTGCGTCGACAGCCGCGAGACATTGGGCGGCACCTGCCTCAACGTCGGCTGCATCCCGTCCAAGGCCTTGCTCCACGCCTCCGAGCTCTATGAGGAAGCGCATTCGGGCGCGCTCGCCAAATGGGGGGTGAAGACCAAGGGGCTCGAGCTCGACCTCGGGACGATGCACGGCGCCCGGCTCGAGGCGATCAAGGGCCTGACCGGCGGCATCGCCTTCCTGTTCAGGAAGAACAAGGTCGAATGGCTGAAAGGCCACGCGAAGTTCACCGCCAAGGATGCGATCGACGTCGCCGGCAAGACTTGGCGGGCGAAGAATTTCGTCATTGCCACCGGCTCGAGCGTCACCCCGCTGCCCGGCGTCGAGATCGACCATCAGCGGATCGTCGATTCGACCAGCGCGCTCGAGCTCGCCAAGGTGCCGGGCACGATGGTGGTGATCGGCGGCGGCGTGATCGGGCTCGAACTGGGCTCGGTCTGGCGGCGGCTCGGCGCGAGCGTGATCGTCGTCGAATATCTCGACCAGATCCTGCCCGGGATGGACGGCGAAGTGCGCAAGGAATGCGCGCGGATCTTCAAGAAGCAGGGGTTCGATATCCGTACCTCCACCAAGGTCACCGGCGCGAGCAGGAAGGGCAAGAAGATCGTCCTCACCGTCGAGCCGGCCAAGGGTGGCGACGCCTCGACGATCGAGGCCGACACGGTCCTGGTCTCGATCGGCCGGCGCCCGAACACCGAGGGGCTCGACCTCGGCAAAGCAGGGCTTGCCACCAACAAGGCCGGCCAGATCGAGGTCGACAAGGATTTCAAGACGTCGGTCGCCGGCATCTACGCGATCGGCGACGTCACGCCTGGGCCGATGCTCGCCCACAAGGCCGAGGACGAGGGGATCGCGGTCGCCGAAATCCTCGCCGGCCAGATCGGCATCGTCAATCACGAGGTGATCCCGAGCGTCGTCTACACCATGCCCGAAATCGCCGGCGTCGGCCTCACCGAGGAGGAGGCGAAGGCGCAGGGCGAGATCAAGGTCGGCAAGTTCCCGATGCTCGGCAATTCGCGCGCCAAGACCAACCGCGAGGGCGACGGCTTCGTCAAGATCATCGCCGACGCCAAATCGGACCGTGTGCTCGGCGTCTGGATCATTGCCTCGGTCGCCGGCACGATGATCGCCGAGGCGGCTTTGGCGATGGAGTTCGGCGCCACCAGCGAGGACATCGCTTACACCTGCCACGCCCATCCGACCCATTCGGAGGCGGTCAAGGAAGCGGCGATGGCGGTGACGGGCAAGCCGATCCACGTTTGAAGACTGAACCGCGGAACCTCTCGTCATTCCAGCGAAAGCTGGAATCCCTCTTCCTTCATCGGCGCCCGAAAGAAGGGAGATTCCAGCTTCCGCTGGAATGACGCTAGTGTGGCCTGATGTCGCCCGCCCATCTCCCCGAGGCCCTGGGCCCGATCCTCGACATGCTCGACATGGCGGGGATCGCGGTGTTCGCGCTGACCGGCGCCGTGCTCGCCGCGGTCAAGCGGCAGACTTTGGTCACCTTCTTCTTCTTCGCGGTGGTGACCGGGGTCGGCGGCGGCACGGTGCGCGACCTCCTGATCGGCGCGCCGGTCTTCTGGGTGCACGAGAATCACACGTTGCTGATCTGCTTCGGCGCGGCGCTGGCGGTCTGGGCGCTGCCGGCGCGGCTGTGGAAGGGCGGGACCTTGCTCTGGCTCGACGCCGCCGGCCTCGCCGCCTACGCGACCTTCGGCGCTGCCAAGGGCCTCGCCTACGGCCTCGCGCCGCTCCCCGCTTTCGGCATGGGCGTGCTGACCGGCTGCCTCGGCGGCATCGTTCGCGACGTCCTCGCCGGCGAGCCTTCGATCCTGATGCGCCCGGAGCTCTACGTCACCGTCGCGGCCTTGTCGGCAGCCTTGCTCGTAGGGCTGACGCTGGCCGGCGTGGCGGGCGGGATCGCGGGCCCGATCGCCTTTGCCGCCGGCTTCGCGTTGCGCGGACTGGCGATCCGGCGCGGCTGGTCGCTGCCCGCCTATGCGCGGTGACGGCGGCGGTCCTGCTTTATTTGTCCCCTAACCCGCGCCCCCCAGATGCACCTCGATATGTTCCAGGGGTGTGGACAAGGTCTTGAACGTGGCCATCGCCATTCCGACGACCAGCGTCGCCCCAAGGGCGCCGATCGCCGCGAACTCCATGGCCTTGGCGAGTGCATTATTCGATCCCGGACTCTTCCGCGCTCGCGCAATGGCCGTGCATAACGTCCTTGGTCTCGAAGCCGGACCTTGATCGGACCGATGGGCCGGAATCCCGCGAATAGCCGCGGAAACGTCGATTCGATCCCGCGTGCGAACCCCAAAGCGTCGGTCCTTCGTCCAGATCACGCATCCCACAATTGTCTGCTCGGCACCGATAATCTCGACATAGGTTCCACGCGGCGGCGGCACGCTGGCCTGCAGCATCAACCCCCGTGAAGAGATGTCGCGGATGCAGACGTCCATTCGCGGCCCTCCGGCGCGCATGTTCGCGCGGATGGAGACCTTGCGCCGGTGTTCCCGAACGGTGTGCATCTACGGTGGCCTGACGTGAAGACCCGGCGGAACGTGCCGACGCGGCCAGTTTGCGCCCGGCCGGCTTAAATCTTCCAGGCTCCCCTTACCGTGATTCCACCTGCGGGACCGCCGGGCATCGGATCGCACTTTCGTACGGGACAGATCTCCTTTTCAGGCGGGCGCTAGCCCTTCCACACCATCGCCACCGGCTTGGGCTCCTCGGGGCGGGTGGAGAGCAGGGCAAGCTCGCGCTGCCAGAGGCCGACGCTGCGCCATTCGCGGAACTTGAAGCCGACCCTCTCATAGGTCCCGATCTGGCGGAAGCCGAGCCGCTCGTGAAGCCTGACGCTCGCCTCGTTGGGCAAGGTGATCGCGGCGATCGCCTGGGCGAAGCCCTGCGCTTCGAGCACCGGCAGCAGGGCGCGGTAGAGCAAAGTGCCGATGCCGCGGCGGTGGGCGCCGTCGGCGACGTAGACACTGGTTTCGACGGTGAAGCGGTAGGCGGGCCGGGCGCGGAACGCGCAGGCATAGGCATAACCGGTCACCGAGCCGTCATCGTCGCAGGCGACCAGCCAGGGATAGAGGTCGCCGCCCGCTTCGATCCGCCGGCGCATCTCGGCCTCGTCCGGCGCCTCGGTCTCGAACGAGACGACGCTGGCCTGGACGTAGGGCGCGTAGATCGAGGCGATCGCCGCCGCGTCGTCCGCGGTGGCGCGTCGGGCCTTCACCCCTGCCAGACCAAAGCGAGCAGCCGCGCCCAGAGCGACTCGCTTGCCTGCCCGCGCGCGCTGGGTGTCGGCGCGATCGCCGGGCATTCGAGGCAGCGCGCCTGGATCGCCGGGCCGGCGAGCAATTGCCGGGCGTCGTGGAGCGCGCGCTGGATCATCGTCTCGGGCCGGTGGGCCAGGCGGGAGAAGACGTCGCGCGACGCCTGCTCCTCATCCTCGCCGCGCGCGGCGTCGGCGAGCAGCTGGCCGAGCCAGCCGGGCTTCCTCTCGAGGAATTCCGGATGGACGTCGGCGGGATCGAGATTGGCGCGCCGCGCCGCCTCGGCGATCGCGTCGTCCAGCGAGCCGAACCGGTCGACGAGGCCGAGCTGGCGCGCCGTGCCGCCGTCCCAGACCCGGCCCTGGCCGATCTCGTTGACCCGCGCCGGCGTCAAATGGCGGGCGTTGGCGACCAGCGCGATGAAGCGGCGATAGGTGCCCTCGACCCCGATCTGCAGCAGCCGGTCGGCCTCGGGCGCCGGGCCGCGCAGCACATCGGGCTCGCCCGACAGCGGCGTCGTGCGCACCCCGTCGGCGCCGAGGTTGAGCTTCTGCAGCGACCCTTCGAAGCTCGGCAATATGCCGAACACCCCGATCGAGCCGGTGATCGTCGAGGGCTCGGCGAAGATGACGTCGCCGGCGGTTGCGATCCAATAGCCGCCCGACGCCGCGACCGAGCCCATCGAGATGACCACCGGGATGCCGCGCGCCCTGGCGCCGAGGATCGCGCGGCGGATCCGCTCCGACCCGGTCACCGAGCCGCCCGGCGAATCGACTCGGACGACCAGCGCCCGGATATGGCCCTGCTCGAGGCCGCGCTCGAGGTTGCGGGCGACGGTGTCGCCGCCGGCGGTGCCCGCCGACGCGTTGCCGTCGACGATCTCGCCGGCAACGGTCAGCACCGCGACCTGGCCGTTCGAGCGGCTCGCCGGATGGTCGTTGATCCAGGCGTCGAGATGGACCGCGCGGTAGCTGCCCGGCACATTCTCGGTGTCGGTGCCGGTGAGCTCGGCCATGCGGCGGCCGAAGGCGGTGCGGTCGCCGATCCGGTCGACCAGGCCCGCGCGCAACGCGGCCCGCGCCATGTCGCCGCCCGCCGCCTGGAACATGCCGGCGGTGTCGGCGACATATTGGGCGACCTGCGCGCGGGGCCGCGCCTGGCGGACGTCCTGCTGCCAGCTGCCCCAGAGCGCGTTGGCGAGCGCCTGGCTGGCCTCGCGCGCCTCGGGCGACATGTCGTTGCGGGTGTAGGGCTCGACCGCCGACTTGAACGCGCCGACCCGGTAGACGTTGGCGGTGATGCCGAGCCGCTCGAGCAGCCCGGCATAATAGAGGTGGGAGCCGCCCGGCCCGACGATCACCACCGCGCCGAGCGGATCGAGCCAGATCTCGTCGGCATGGGCGGCGAGCTGGTAGCCGTCGTCGCTATAGCCGGTGGCGTAGGCGACGACCCTTTTGCCCGCGCGCCGCACCCGGTCGAGCGCCCCGCCGACATCGGTGATCGCGGTCTGGCCGCCGCCGACGAACACGTCGAGATCGAGCGCCACCGCCTGGATGCGGTCGTCGCCCGCGGCCGCGTCGAGCGCGTGGATCAGCTCGCTGACCCGATATTCGCGGGTCGCCGCGCCGCCGCCGAGCGTGGCGAGCGGGCTGCGGACCGAGGGCTGCTCGACGATCGAGCCGGAAAGGTCGAGCCTGAGGGCGCCGCGCGACGCGCTGCCCTTATAGGGGCTCGCCGAGAGCGCCGCATAAAGCCCGCCGAAGAACATCAGCATGAACAGGAGGACGAGCGCGTCCTTGATCCCGACCAGCAGCTTCCACGCCTTACCCGCGAATTTCATCGTCCCGACTCCTTGCCCCAGGGGCTAGACGACCCCCGTGCGGCTGTAAATGGCGCCGGGAAGAACCGCAGGATTGCGTCGACCGGTCCTTGACCTGAAGCGAACACACCCTAAATCAGCGCGCATTGGCACTCGACCCGTGCGAGTGCCAACACGGATTCGTTTCGCACATCAGAAAGGTTCAGGCATGAATTTTCGACCGCTCCATGATCGCGTGCTCGTGCGCCGCGTCGAGGCCGAGGAGAAGACGGCCGGTGGGATCATCATCCCCGACAGCGCCAAGGAAAAACCCCAGGAAGGCGAGGTCGTCTCGGTCGGCTCCGGCGCCCGCGGCGAGGACGGTACGATCACGCCGCTCGACGTCAAGGCCGGCGACAAGATCCTGTTCGGCAAATGGTCGGGCACCGAGGTCAAGATCGACGGCGAGGACCTCATCATCATGAAGGAAAGCGACATCCTCGGGATCGTCGGCTGAATTCAGCGGATGTGCCCCGGCGAAGGCCGGGGCCCAGCTTTTTTGTTTGACTGGACCCCGGCCTTCGCCGGGGAACGAAGGAAGGAAAATTAGACATGGCAGCGAAAGACGTACGCTTTTCGCGCGACGCCCGTGAGCGGATCATGCGCGGCGTCGACATCCTCGCCGACGCGGTCAAGGTCACCTTGGGGCCCAAGGGCCGCAACGTCGTCCTCGACAAGAGCTTCGGCGCGCCCCGGATCACCAAGGACGGCGTCACCGTCGCCAAGGAGATCGAGCTCAAGGACAAGTTCGAGAATATGGGCGCGCAGATGCTGCGCGAGGTCGCCTCGAAGACCAACGACCTCGCCGGCGACGGCACCACCACCGCCACCGTGCTCGCCCAGGCGATCGTTCGCGAGGGCATGAAGTCGGTCGCCGCGGGCATGAACCCGATGGACCTCAAGCGCGGCATCGATCTTGCCGTCACCAAGGTCGTCGAGGACCTCAAGGGCCGCTCCAAGCCGGTCTCCGGCTCGACCGAGGTCGCCCAGGTCGGCAGCATCGCCGCCAATGGCGACACCATCGTCGGCGAGAAGATCGCCGAGGCGATGGAGAAGGTCGGCAAGGAAGGCGTGATCACGGTCGAGGAGGCCAAGGGCCTCGAGTTCGAATTGGACGTCGTCGAAGGCATGCAGTTCGACCGCGGCTATCTCAGCCCCTATTTCATCACCAATGCCGAGAAGATGTCGGTCGAGCTGACCGACCCCTATATCCTGATCCACGAGAAGAAGCTCTCCAACCTGCAGGCGATGCTTCCGATTCTCGAGGCCGTGGTGCAGAGCAGCCGTCCGCTGCTGATCATCGCCGAGGATATCGAGGGCGAGGCGCTCGCCACCCTGGTGGTCAACAAGCTGCGCGGCGGCCTCAAGGTCGCGGCGGTCAAGGCGCCGGGTTTCGGCGATCGCCGCAAGGCGATGCTCGAGGACATCGCGATCCTGACCGACGGCGAGATGATCAGCGAGGATCTCGGCATCAAGCTCGAGAACGTCACCGTCGCGATGCTCGGCCAGGCCAAGCGCGTCACGATCGACAAGGACAATACGACGATCGTCGACGGCGCCGGCGATTCCGACAAGATCAAAGCCCGGGTCGAAGCGATCCGCCAGCAGATCGAGAACACCAACTCGGACTATGACAAGGAGAAGCTCCAGGAGCGCCTTGCCAAGCTCGCCGGCGGCGTTGCCGTGATCAAGGTCGGCGGCTCGTCCGAGATCGAGGTCAAGGAGCGCAAGGACCGCGTCGACGACGCGCTCCACGCGACCCGCGCCGCGGTCGAGGAAGGGATCGTCCCGGGCGGCGGCGTCGCTCTGCTCTACGCCACCCGCGCGCTCGAGGGGATGAAGGGCGTCAACGACGACCAGACCCGCGGCATCGACATCATCCGCCGCGCGCTCCAGTCGCCGATCCGCCAGATCGCCGAGAATGCAGGCCATGACGGCGCCGTCGTCGCCGGCAAGCTGATCGACGGCGACGACGAGACTTTGGGCTTCAACGCCCAGACCGAGGTCTACGAGAATCTGGTCAAGGCCGGCGTGATCGATCCGACCAAGGTCGTCCGCACCGCGCTCCAGGATGCCGCCAGCGTCGCGGGCCTCTTGA
>JAXDPI010000031.1:0-53686 GCA_034668465.1 Sphingomonadales bacterium | reverse complement strand
GCCCTGCTCCGACCTCGCCGCGCGCTTCAACGGCACGGCGATGCCGAACAGCTTCATCGGCCCGAAACGCTCGCCTCTGGGGCTTTCGGCCGATCCGGGCGGCTTCCCGCTCTACAAGAACGGAGTCGTCGTCGGCGGCGTCGGCGTGATGGCCGACGGCGTCTACGGCTTCGATCCCGAAATCCAGGACATCGACCAGGACGGCGAGGAGGCGATCGCGCTCGCCGCGACCCAGGGCTTCGCCGCGTCCGGCGAGATCACCGCCGACCGGGTCAGCGTCGACGGCACCACCCTGCGCTTCAGCGACGCCATTACGGGCGACCTGCGCACCAATCCGGCCGCCGCGCCGAGCTTCGCGACCGTGCTGACCATGGGCGCGCTCACAAGTGTACGCGGCTATTATGACGCGACCGGCGGCGTCCTCGCCGGCCGCGCCTACGGCACCGAGGCCTCGGGCATCCGCGCCGCCACCGCCGCCGAGTTCGGCAATCCCGACGCCTTCGTCCTGTCCGACGGCTCGGGCGCCAACCGCTATCCGATCATCGCCGGCACCGACGGTGGCAGCGCGCTCAGCGGCGCCGAGGTGCGCGCCATCCTGGAGGAGGCGTTCAAGATCATGAGCGCGGCCCGCGCCCAGATCCGCCGGCCGCTCGACAGCCGCGCGCAGGTGACGATCTCGGTGGTCGACACCAACGGCCGCGCACTCGGCATCGTCCGCTCGCCGGACGCGCCGATCTTCGGCACCGACGTCTCGCTGCAGAAGGCGCGCACGGCGATGTTCTTCTCGGCCGCCTTCGCCGCCGCCGAGCTTCTCGGCAATTCCAATGTCGACGTCTCGAGCCGGGTCGCGGCGGCACGCGCCTTCTTCGCCAATCCGGCCGCGCTCACCGGCCAGAACGCCTTCGCCGACCGCGCCATCGGCAATATCGCGCGGCCCTATTTCCCGGACGGCGAGCTCGGCCGCCCGCCGGGGCCGTTCTCGCAGCCGATCAACGAGTTCAATCCCTTCTCGACCGGGCTGCAATCGGCGCTGATCGCCACCAACGTGCTGCAGCACGTCCTGTTCATTCTCGGCAATCCGGTCGACACGCCGGCGACCTGCACCGGCAACCCCAATCCGGGCCGCGTCGCCAACGGCATCCAGATCTTCCCGGGCTCGGTGCCGATCTACCGCGGCAATGTCCTGATCGGCGGCGTCGGCGTCTCGGGCGACGGCATCGACCAGGACGACATGATCAGCTTCCTCGGCCTCTACAACGCCGCCCAGCGCGTGCCCACGATCAACGAGGCGCCGACGGCGATCCGCTCCGACCAGATCGTCGTCCCGATCTCCGGCGCCTCGGGCGGCGGCGTGCGGCTGCGCTACGTCAACTGCCCGTTCAACCCGTTCCTCGGCACCAACGAGCAGAATGTCTGCAACGGGAAATGACGGTCGCCGCCGCCCTCCTCTCGCTGATGGCGACCGCGGCTCCCACGAGTCATCCCGGGCTTGATCCGGGCCCCATAGGCACGGGTCCTGCCGAAATCTCACAGTCCGCGTTCATGGGTCCCGGCCTACGCCGGGATGACACCTTTCTTCTCGCACTGCAGGATTCTCCCGCGCCGCAAACAACGCAAGCGCCGCCCCCGCCACCGCCTCCAGAGGATTTGACTCGGCCCGAGCCGACTCCCTCGGAAGAGTCGCTGATCAACGACCGCCGCCGCCCCGGCGTGCCGCAGCACGACCTTCCGGACGCGGTCAACCAGATCAATCCCGGCGCGATCCGCCAGCCGCCGCCCGAGGCCTTTCCGGCCGACCATATCGCGATCCCGGACCGCTGGCGGCTCGCCGAGACGCTGGGCCTGGTCCGCGATCGCTGGTGGGATCCCTACAACCAAAACACGCTGAAGGGCGACCGGCCGATCTGCGAACCCGCCGACGAAAGCGAGGCGCGGCGCAACTCGCTCGGCTGCCGGGTGCACGGCCTGCTCGGCCTCCACGAGAGCGACTGGTTCTTCGTCGCCAGCGCCATTTCGGACACGGTGATCGAACCGCGGACCTTCCCGATCCCGGTCGGCGTCCAAACCACGCAGCGGCCGGGCAGCCTCGACGTGTTCGGCGACAATCGCAGCCTCGTATTGTCGCAGACCTTCATCGCCAGCTTCGCGCTGATCAAGGGCAACACCGCCTTCGTGCCGCCCCATATCGAATATCGGCTGACCCTCGCCTTCAACACCAGTTTCGTCGACGTCAACGAGCGCCGGATCCTGTTCGTCCAGCCGTCGCGCGGCACCCACCGCACCGACGTCGCGGTCGGCGTCCAGGAAGCCTTTATCGACTATCATATCCGCAACGTATCGGACCGCTTCGACTTCGACTCCGTCCGCGTCGGCATCCAGCCCTTCCAGTTCGATTTCCGCGGCTTCCTGTTCCAGGACCAGCAGCTCGGCGTGCGCCTGTTCGGCAATCGCGACAACAACCGCGTCCAGTATAATATCGAAGCGATCTGGCGGCTGGAGAAGGACACCAATTCCGGCCTCAACAACATATTGCAGACGCCGCGCCGCGACTGGATCCTGCACGTCAACCTGTTCCGCCAGGATTTCCCGTTCGTCGGCCTGACCAGCCTCGCCAGCATCACCTACAACATGAATCGCGAGCGCGGCCGGATCGAGGTGGACGATAACGGCTTTCCGGTGCGGCCGGCTTTGTTCGGCGATCTGCGCGCCCGCGATTACGACGTCGTCTATCTCGGCTACAGCGTCGACGGGCGGATCGGGCGGGTCAATCTCGACGCCACCGCCTACGGCCTGATCGGCTCGGACCGCCGCAACGTCTTCACCGGCCGCAACGCCCGCGTGCAGAGCTTCTTCTTCGCCGCCGAGCCCTCGATCGACTTCAACTGGGTCCGCCTGCGCGGCGCCGCCCTGTTCGCCAGCGGCGACGGCAACCCCTATGACAATGTCGAGCGCGGCTTCGACGCGATCTTCGAGAATCCGATCTTCGCCGGCGCCGACACCAGCTACTGGATCCGCCAGACCATCCCCTTCGCCGGCGGCGGCCGCGCGGTCTCGATCAACGGGCGCAACGGCATCCTCAATTCGCTGCGCTCGTCGAAGGAGCAGGGGCAGAGCAATTTCGCCAATCCGGGCACGATCCTGCTCGGCGTCGGCGCCGATTTCGATCTCACCCCGCGCCTGCGCCTTTCCACCAACGTCAACCATCTCTGGTTCGCGCAGACCGCGATCCTCAAGGACCTGCGCATGCAGGGGACGATCCGCAGCGACATCGGCTTCGATGTGAGCGCGGCTGCGATCTACCGGCCGGCCGCCACCCAGAATCTGGTCTTCCGCCTGTCGGGCGCCGTGCTGCGATCCGGCACCGGCTTTCGCGACCTGTTCGAGAATCTGAACCGCCACCGGAATTATTATTCCGTCCTGCTCGATGCGATCGTGACCTATTGAGATGGACCTGATCAAACTCGGACGCGCGGCGATCGTGGGGGCGGCCCTGGGCCTGGCCGCCTTGCTCGGCGTCTCGCAGCTCGGCGCGTCGGAGAAGGAGGCGCCCGTCGTCCGCGATTATAGCCTGGTCCGCGCCGCGCCGGCGCCGCGCACCCAGGAATGGGCCGACGCCGAGGCCAAGAGTGGCGGCTGCCAATCCTGCCACAGCGCCAGCGACGCCCATACCATGCACCAGTCGCCGGCGGTGGTGCTGGGCTGCACCGACTGCCACGGCGGCAACCCAGCGATCCGCCGGCCCGAAGGCGCCGAGCAGGGCGGCTCCGCCTATCTGCTCGCGCAGAACCGGGCGCACGTTCTGCCGCGCTATCCGGCGAGCTGGCACTTCCCGTCGAGCGCCAATCCGCAGCGCAGCTACACCCTGCTCAACATCGAATCGCCCGAGTTCGTGCGCTTCTCCAACCCGTCCGACTATCGCGTCGCGCGCGACAGCTGCGGCGCCTGCCATATCGAGGTCATCGAGGCGGCGGAGCGCTCGCTGATGGCTTCGGGCGCGATGCTGTTCGGCGGCGCGGCCTATAATAACGGCATCCTGCCGTTCAAGAATTACATCCTCGGCGAGGCCTATACGCGCAGCGGCGAGCCGGCGCGGATCACCTCGCCGGTGGGGCCGGGCGGAGTCACCGCCGAGGAGCGCGCCCGCGGCGTGCTCGCCAGCCTCTATCCGATGCCGACCTGGCATGTGATCCCGCCCGGCGACGTCTTCCGCGTGTTCGAGCGCGGCGGCCGCAACATCGGCACCCAATTCCCGGAGATCGGCCTGCCCAATCCGTCCGGATCGATCCAGCGGCTCGAGGAGCCGGGCCGGCCCGATCTGCGCCAGTCGAACCGCGGCCCCGGCACCGGCATCCGGGTCGCGATCCCGGTGCTCAACATCCACAAGACCCGCCTCAACGACCCCTATATGTGGTTCATGGGCACCAACGATCAGCCCGGCGACTATCGTCATTCGGGCTGTTCGGGCTGCCACGTCGTCTATGCCAACGACCGCGAGCCGCGCCATTCGATGGGCTATGCCCGCTACGGCCGCGACGGCCAGACCGCGACCGTGGACCCAACCATCGCCGCTTTGCGCCAGGGCCAGCATCGCGAGGACCAGGCCGGCGAAGAGCATGGCGCCGCCGCCGAATCTCATGGCGCCGCCGCCGAAGCCCCGGCCGATACCAACCACGCCGCCGTCGGCGAGAGCGGCCACCCGATCCGCCACGTCTTCACCCGCGCCATCCCGACCGCGCAGTGCATGACCTGCCACATGCACCAGCCCAACATCTTCCTGAACTCGTTCCTCGGCTACACCATGTGGGATTATGAATCCGACGCGGACCTGATGTGGCCGGGTCCGGAGAACCGCCTGCCCGCCCGCAACGCCGAGGAAGAGCGCCGCTTCCGCAGCCAGCATTATCCGACCGCCGCCGAGGCCCATGCC
Organism: Sphingomonadales bacterium; assembly: GCA_034668465.1. GTDB lineage: Bacteria > Pseudomonadota > Alphaproteobacteria > Sphingomonadales > Sphingomonadaceae > Allosphingosinicella. The sequence goes on along the minus strand of JAXDPI010000031.1, from coordinate 48,759 downwards.
ACGCTCGAGCGCAACCCCGAGGGCGCGTCCCCGCGCGGCCTCTGGTCCGACGTCGATTTCCTGCGCGAGGTCTACGACCGGGTGAACCCGCTCGCCCGCAACACCCAGTTCGCCGACTATCACGGCCATGGCTGGAACTTCCGCGCCGTCCTCCGCCGCGACCGCGAGGGCAATGTGCTCGACGCCGACGGCCATATCGTCCCGCCCGGCGATCCCGATACCTTCCGCCGCGACGGCGAAGGGCTGTTCGTTGCCGCCGGAGTCAATCCCGGACGCGCCGTCCACATGATGGACATCCACGCCGAGCGCGGCATGCAATGCGCCGACTGCCATTTCAGCCAGGACGCGCACGGCAACGGCTTCATCTACGGCGAGGTCGCCAACGCGATCGAGATCGGCTGCCGCGACTGTCACGGCACGGTCCGCGACTATGCCAATCTGCGCACCTCCGGGCCGGCCGCGCCGCCCCGCGGCCGCGACCTCGAGCTGATCCGCAACGAGGACGGAAGGCGGCGCTTCGAATGGACCGAGCGCGACGGAAGGCGGGTGCTGATCCAGCGCTCGATCGTCGACCCCAGCCTCGAATGGGAGGTCAGCCAGGTCCGCGACAGCGCCGACCCGACCCTGCCGCCCTGCGCCGCGGCCGGCGACCAGCCGACGCCGGGGCCCTGCTTCAACATCCGCTCGGCGCGCGCCAAATTGGTGGCGCGCAGCGGCGCCGAGACCGGGCGGATGATGTTCGGCACCGGCGTGCCCGATTCCGATCTCGCCCATCCGGCGGGCGAGATGGCCTGCTTCACCTGCCACCTCTCCTGGACGACGAGCTGCGGCGGCTGCCACCTGCCGATCGAGGCGAATTGGCGCACCTCGACCCACCATTATGAGGGCGAGGAGACGCGCAATTTCGCGACCTACAACCCGCAGGTCGCGCGCGACGACATGTTCCAATTGGGCCGCCACCAGACCAGCAAGGGCAACATCATCGCCCCGGTCCGCTCGACCTCGGCTCTGATCCTCTCCTCCACCAACATCAATCGGGAACGAATCTACGTCCAGCAGCCGCCGATCTCGTCGGCAGGCTTTTCGAGCCAGGCGTTCGCACCCCATTTCCCGCACACGGTACGGCGGACCGAGACCAAGCAATGCAGCGACTGCCATCTTTCGCAAGCGAACGACAACAATGCGATCATGGCGCAGCTGCTGCTGCAGGGCACCAACTACGTCAATTTCGTCGGCCTGCATTCCTGGGTCGGGCTGCAAGGCGGGTTCGAGGCGGTCCGCGTCACCGAATGGGACGAGCCGCAGGCGGTGATCGGCTCCTACTTGCAGCGTTTCGCCTATCCGGACTATTATCGGATGCACGTCGAGCGGAACCATCGCGAGCTGGTCAATTGGACCCGCGGCGAGACGTTCGACGGCGCGATGAGCGGCGAAACCCATCCGCGCGAGCAGTTCCTGAACATCGTCCAGAATACCGGCGGCCGGGTCGGTTGCCTGCAGAATCGCGGCGAATATATGTTCGTGGCCGAAGGCCGCGGCGGCTTCAGGGTCTACGACATCGCCAGCGTCGCCAATAAAGGCTTCTCCGACCGGATCGTCACCGCGCCCTTCTCGCCGCTGGGCCAGCGCACCCATGTCGATTCGCCCAACGCGACCTGCATGGCGCTGCCGACCAACCAACCGATCGCGCCGGGCCGCAACCGCCGGATGGCGCAGACGATGGTCGACGGCCCGAACGGCACGCGTGTTTCCCTGCGCGACGAGAATCAGGAGCAGGCCTTCCATCCGATCTACGATTATGCGGTCGTCACCGACTCCGTGGAGGGGATGTATCTGGTCGACGTCGACACGCTGGCCGACGGCGAGCCGAGGAACAATTTCCTCCGCCGCGCTATCACCTGGAACGAGAACGGGGTGCTGACCGGCGCGCGGCACGTCACTTTGGCCGGCCATTATGCCTATATCGCCGCGGCCGCGGGCCTGGTGGTGGTCGATCTCGACGATCCGCTCCACCCGCGCCACGTCGTCACCTTGCCGCTCACCGACGCCCGCGCCTCGGCGCTCCAGTTCCGCTACCTCTGGGTGACCGACGCCGAGGGGCTCAAATTGTTCGACGTGACGCACCTCGACCGGCCGGTGGCGGTGCCGTCGGCGACCATCCGGTTCGACAATGCCCGGCGCATCTATCTGGCCCGCACTTACGCTTATGTCGCGGCCAAGGCGCAGGGCCTGGCGATCGTCAACATCGCCAATCCCGAGCGTCCCGGCGCGCCGGCCTTCGTCACGTTCGACGGGCGGATGAACGACGTCGAGGACGTCGTTGTCGCCTCGACCAACGCCTCGGCCTTCGCCTATGTCGCCGACGGCCGCAACGGGATGAAGGTGGTCCAGCTGACCTCGCCGGCGAGCCAGCGTGGCTTTTACGGCTTCTCGCCGCGCCCGGTGCCCGAGCTGATCGCCTGGGCGCGCACCCCCTCGCCCGCGCTGGCGGTTGCCAAGGGCCTCGACCGCGACCGCGCGGTCGACGAGACCGGCGGCCAGATCGCCGTCTTCGGCCGCCTCGGCGCGCGCCCGTTCACCCGCACCGAGATGGAGCGGCTGTTCCTCAACAGCCAGGGAATCCCCTACCGCGTCAGCGATACGGGCACGATGGCGGATTGGGTCGGGCCGAGGGTGGGGGGCCGCTAACATAAAAAGGGGACACGTACTTTTTTGCGAAAAAGTACGTGTCCCCATTCTGAAGGCTCGCGCGTCAGCCCGCCGCCCGCTCCTTCCTCAGCATGCGGATCAGGTCCTGGCGCTTGGCGGTATAGCGGGCGAGGACTTCGTGCTCCTCGACCGTGTCGAAATGGGTGATCAGCCCGCTGCCGTTCCAGTAATGAAGCGCGAACCAGGGCTGGTCGGCAACGATCATCGGCCGGTCGTCGGGCGCCTCGGGATCCATCGGCTCGAGGTCGAGCGCGACCTGCGGCGCCGTCGCCGGGCAGACGGCGAGCGTGGTGCCGGCCCATGAGGTCACGATCGGACGGTGGAGATGGCCGGCGACCATCGCAACGATATTGTCCCGCGCCTCGATGATCGGACGCAGCCGCCTGACCCAAGCCGCCTCCGGATTTTCGGTCATCCAGCTAAGGCCGGTGGCGATCGGCGGGTGGTGGAGGACGATCAGCGTCGGCCGGCCCGGCGCTTCGGCGAGCCGCGCGGTGAGCCACTCGGCGCGCACTTCGCAAAAGCCGCCGCCGTGGCGGCCAATTTCGAGCGTGTCGAGGACGAGGATCCGCACCGGCAAATCCTCGATCGCATATTGGATGAAGCCGCCGGCCTGAGGCGTCTCGGGAAAAGCTTCGAGAAACGGGGCGCGGCTGTCGTGATTGCCCATCGCCGGCCAGACCGGGAACGGCAGGCCCGCGATCGCCTCCTTGAAACGCTGATAGGATTCGGCGTCGTCGCCATTGTCGGCGATGTCGCCGGTGGCCAGCAACAGATCGGGCCGCGGAATCATCTCCGCCAGCCGCTTCAGCGTGCGGTCGAGCCGCTGCCGGTTGAGCTCGTCCGGATTGCCCGGATCGAAGCCGAGGTGAAGGTCGGTGATCTGGGCGACCAGCATCGGCTCAGCGCCCCCGCGCCGGCGCCGCGTGGATCGGGATGGCCGTCGTCTCCCAGCGCCGGCCGCGGACGCGTTGCCTCAAGAGCATGGCGGGGGTGCCCTGATCCATATGGTAATCATGGCACATCGCGCAGGTCGAAGCGACCGGCAGCCGCGTCGTCTCGCCGCCATGGCAGTCGCGGCACGAGGCGAGATCGGGCAGCAGCACGTCGCTCGACGAATTGGACGCGGGCGCGCGGTGGCAGCTCGCGCAAGCGCCCGGGCCTTCAAGCCGCGGTCGGCCGGGCCGCTGCATGATCTGGTGGTCCCGATGATCGAACCAGCCGTGCAGCAAATAGCGGCTCGGGAAGGCGACCGGCCGGATATCGTAGTTCAGGGTGCCGGGCCGCGGCTGGACCACTTCGTGGCAGTCGAAGCAGGCGCCGCCGGGCGAGAAGATTCCGCGGATCGCCAAATCGGCGCGGCTGCCAATGCCGGCGCGGGCGCGGGCATATTGGACGGCGGCGCGAATCTGGGCGACGTCGCCGGGCCGCTCGCGCGCGCCGGCGCTCAATTCGGCCGGGCGTTGCGGCCCGCCGGCGCGGTAGAGCGCGCGCAGATCGCCGATCACCTGGGCGGGCGAGCCGTGGCGCAGGGTGCGGATCGTGCCGCCGATCTCATCGAAGGCGAGGCTGTGGCACATGCCGCAATCGCCCTCCATGTCAGGCGGCTGGAAGCGGGTGCCATCCGGCGTGGGCACGTGGCAATCGGCGCAGACCAGGCTGTCGCCGAAGCCGTAGCGGCCGCGCAGCCGTCGCCCCATCTGCGCCGCGCCGCCGCGCGGATCGAGGTGCAAGGCGTGCGGGAATTTGAGGTTGCTCTGCTCGCGCGGATTGCGACTCAAGGGCACCCGCTCGAGCCGCGGCTGCCCGCCGTCCCAGCCGATCAGCAGCAAGGGCTGGAACTCCGGATGGACCCCCTCGAAATCGGACGCGCCGGCGAGCCGCGTATCGGGCAGGCGCGCGCGCAGATCGGTGTGGCAGTCGGCGCAGAAACGCTGCGGCGTCGGCGGGATCTGCTGCGGCCCTTCATGCTCGGTATGGCATTCGACGCAGCGGCCGGGCTCCTGGCCGAACCACAAGCCGACCCGCATCTGGAGCCGGCGGAAGCCGGAGAGGTTCGGCGTCGCGGCGGCGAGCCGGCGGGCGTCGGCATGGTCGTGGATGTTGACGTGGCAGGCGGTGCAGGCCTCGTCGCGGACCGAGACGAAGGGGGTCACATGGCAGGCTTGGCAATTGTCGCCCAGTGAAGCGTGACCGCGCGACAGGCTGCCCGAGAGCCACAGCCGGTCGGCATGATAGCCCTGGGCGTAGCGCGCCGCCTCGCTGCGGCCCTGGTAGAAGGACCAGATCGGCCAAGCGAGGAAGAGGCCGAAGATCAGCAGCGCCGAGACCCAGGCGATGCGCCTTTTGCCGGGCATCACCGCGGCGAGCGCGAAGCGGCTGACGTCGACCTTCTCGGCCAGCGCGTCGTCCTCGCCGCGCTCGATGTCGATCGAGACGTCCGCGACCCCGGCCGGCGTCGGCAGGATGCGCAGCAGGAACGGGCCGACCCGGATGTCGCCGCCGGCGTGGAGCGCGATCTGGCCGAAGCCGACGGCGCTGCCGTCGATCTCGATCGTCATCCCCATTTCGGCGGAGACGCCGATCTGGCCCTCGCCGACCAGCTCGATCGTGGCGTGGTGGAGCGCGACCGCCAGGTCGTTGAGGCGGATGTCGCAAAGGGGGTCGCGGCCGATTCTGAGAAGATTGTCTTCAACCCGACTTTCGCGGACGATCTCGCGGCCGTCGGCGCTGCGGCTGATCGAACGGAGGAGGAAGGCCATCCCTTTCCCGCCCTACCAGTAGAAGAAGACGCTGACGATGTGCGCCGACAAAGCCGCGATCAGGGCGAAGGTCAGCGGCACGTGGACGTAGAGCCAGACCTCGAGCATCGCGCGGATGCGCGCGTGGCGGCGGATGCGGTTCAAGGCGCCGGCCTTACGCTGCATCAGCACCGCGACCTGATCGAGCGCGAGCGCCTCGGCGCCCTGGCACGCGGCGAGCCGGCGGCGGATCAGCCTGAGCCCCACCGCATTGGCGCCGCGCGACGCCGAGCCGGTCAGCCGCCGGTAGAGGCCGCCGCCGAACGGATCCTCGCCGAGCGAGTCGAGCACCAGGGCGCTGTCCTCGTCCAGGAGCGGCTGGGCCGAAATCTGGATCTGCTTGTCGATGCTCGCCACCGCGTCGATCATCTGCGCCCCGGTCATCTCGGAGCGGTTGTCGCTGAGCTGCTTGGGGAGGAAGGCGTAGACGCAGATGCCGTAAAGGCCGGAGGCGATCACCAGCATCATCAGCGCGTAGGCGAGCGTGTGGACGTTGAGGCCGAACTGGAAGCCGGCGTGCAAGGTCGCGATCACGATCAGCGACAGGCCCAGATAGACGTGGGCCGAGGTCCAGGCCTTGAGCGACCATTTCCTGCGGGTCATCGCCCGCTTGCGCACCCCGAGCGCGGTCAGCCACAGGATCAGCAGCGCGCCGACCGTGCCGAGCAGATAGCCGTACCAGCTGCCGCCATTGGGCCGGGGACGGACGTCGATCAGCAGATAGCCGAGGATCGCGGCCAGGCAGAGCGCGGCGGCGATCTTGAGCCAGCGGTAGTTGCGGTGCCGCAGGAAGCCTTCGTGGCTGACCGTGCCGTCGCCCAGATCGGTCCGCTCGATCCCCCGCGTCGCCACGCCCGCTAGCCCCCCCGGTCCATCCGGGCGACGGTCAGGAACTCTTCGGGCGCGACGCGGATCGCGGCGCCGGTCGGGCAGGCGCGCACGCAGGCCGGGCCGCCCTCGATCCCCGAGCACATGTCGCATTTGATCGCCTTCTTCGGCGTCTCCGGGCTGACCCTCTTGTCGGTCCACTTGCGCGGCGGCTCGCCCGGACCCGGGCCCCAGCCGGTCAGCAGCCAGGCGAGCAGGTTCGGCTTCTTCGGCGGCACCTTGTCCATCCGGATCACGCCATAGGGGCAGTTGCGCTGGCAATTGCCGCAGCCGATGCAGGTCTCGTCGATATAGACCTCGCCGTCGGGTCCGCGGTGGATCGCGTTGGGCGGGCAATCGGCCATGCAGTGCGGGTGCTCGCAATGGCGGCAGCTGGTCGGCACGTGGAGATGGGCGAAGGTCTTGCCGGCCTCGCGGTTGAGGCGGCTGAGGCCCTCGTGCGCATCGGCGCAGGCCTTTTCGCAATTGTCGCAGCCGACGCAGAGCTTCTCGTCGATCAGCAGGAGGTCGGTCGCCTCGCCGATGCCGTTGTCGACGAGGAAGCTCGCGACCGACGAATAAAGGTCGATGACGCCGCCGAAGCCGTCCTTGCGGTCCTCGATGAAGCTGGTCAGCTCGTGCCGCGCCGCCATGTCGTGCTTGAACCGGCCGAGCAGCTCGGGCTTGTCCTCGAGCAATTTGCGGAAGGCGTCGCCGCCCAGCTTGATCACCTCGGACTTGATCGCGGCGCGGACCGTCGCGGTGCGCCGGCCGCCGTCGATCAGCGCCATTTCGCCGACATAGGAGCCGGCCGGCAGATAGGAGAGGAAGACCGGCTTGCCGCCGATATCCTTTTCGACCACCATCGAGCCCTGGCGGATGACGAAGATGTCGTAACTTTCCTCGCCTTCCTTGATGATCGCCTCGCCCGCCTTGACGCCCTGGATCTCGGCGCTGGCGAGCACCTCGGCCAGATCCTCCTGGGTGACGCCCGAGCCGAGCATCTGGAGCAGCTGCCGCTCGGTTGAGATGCGGGTGATTTCGCGTTTGGCGGCCGGCACGGTCGACATCAACTTCAGCGCGGCGTTACGAGGGATTTCGACCACGATGGCGCCTGAGGCGGCGCGCACGGTGGCGCCGCGCTTGCGGCCCGAAATGAGGCCGACCTCGCCGACGATCGAGCCCTGGGCGATCGGCACGGTGACCGCCGGATTGGCCGGATCGACCTCGACCACCACCGAGCCGTCGGCGATCGCAAACAGCGACGAGCCCGGCTCGTTGCGCTCGAAAATGATGTCGCCTTCGCGGTAGGCGACCGGATCGGAATCGAGCATGAACTCGCGCATCTGCAGCATCGACATCTCGTTGAGGATCGAGACGCGGCGCCCGAGGAAGGCGAGCCATTCGGTGACCGAACGCTTGCCCGGCAGGACCGCGAACTTCTTCTCGAGGATCGGCTCGTCCGCGGGTTTCAGCGTCGTATTGCCGTTGATGAACTCGATGACGTCATAGCCTTGGTTCATGCAATGCTTGATCAGCGGATAGCCGGCGAGCGCGCCGATCACGTAGATGCCGGCTATTGAGGATTCGAAGGTCGGCGACAGCATCGGATAGGAGACGCGGTCGGGGCTCGAAAATTGAATGCCGGTGCCGGCCACGATCTTCCTCTTGCCCTCGACCTCCTCGAAGCTCGCGCAGCACGCCTCGACGAACGCGCGCGGCGGCGCCGAGCCCATCCGGGCGATGACCCGGTCGCACGGGACCTTCAATTCGCCGTCGCGGGTGTCGAAGGTGATCCAGCCCAGCTCGATGGCCGCGGCGGTGGTCTCGCGCAGGATGGCGACCCGGCCCTCGCCCTCGGCCGCGGTCAGCGCCTTGACGTTGGCGTCCTTGGCGGTGGCGAACTCGGCCGAGCGGTTGACGATGGTGACGATGTTGCGCTGCTCCGGGTCGGCGGCGAGGCCGAGCGCGTTCTCGATGCCGGCATCGCCCGCGCCGATGACGGTGATGTTCTCGTCGATATATTCGCCGGGATCGTCGAGCTGGTACTGGACGACCGCGCCTTCGCCGACCGGGCAGCGGACCAGGTTGGGATTGCCCTGGGTGCCGATCGCGAGGATCACCGTCTCGGCGGTGATTGTCTCGCCGGCCTTGGTCTTGAGGGTGAACGCGCCCTCTTCGCCGGTGATCGCGGCGATCTCGGCGTTCAATTTGACGTTGACCTTGTGGCCGGCGGTCATCTCGTCCCAGGTGCCGAGCACCTTTTCGCGCTTGCCCGCCTCGAAATTCAGGTCCGAGCGCAGCACGAGCTGGCTCGGCGTCGCCATGACGTGCTTGCCCTTCTGATATTTGTAGATCGTGTCGCAGAGATGATCGGTCTTCTCGAGCAGGACGTGGCTCAGGCCGAGCTGGGCGGCCCGCGAGGCCGCGCTGAGCCCGGCGGGACCCGATCCGACGATGGCGATCTTGAAGTCCGCCACTTGAGTGCGATCCTCCCCTACGGACCGGGTCCGCGTGGCGCAGGGCCCCAAGCGCACACCTTCGCCGTCAATCTAACAGCTTCTCATAGAGACACCATACTTGAACCCCGCCTTTTTTGCCGCGATGATCGCCGCCTTATGGCCGCTCCGCCCACTGCCGCGCGCCGGGTCGCTCCGGCCACGATCGCCCTCGTCCTGGCGGGGCTTTTGCTCATCGCGACGGCCGCGATCGCCATCTTCCGGTCGGGCGAGGAAGACGCGGCGGCGGGCAATGAAGTGGCGGCGGCGCCGGCGCCGTCGATGGACTCGATGGCCGCCTCGCTGCAGCAGCGGCTGCGGCAGGATCCAGACAATCACGAGGCCTGGTTCAGGCTCGGCATGACCTGGCGCGGGGCGGGCCGCTTCCGCGAGGCCGAGCAGGCGTTCCGCCGCGCGGTCGAGCTCGCGCCGCGCAACGCCGATTATACCGCCTATCTGGGCGAGGTGCTGCTGATCCTCGGCGGCGACAGCCCGCCGCCCGAGGCGACCACCCTGTTCCGCCGCGCGCTCGAGATCGCGCCCGGCAACCCCCAGGCGCGCTATTATCTGGCGACGATCAAGGACGTGAACGGCGACCATCGCGGCGCGCTCGACGACCTCATCGCGCTGCTGCGCGACGCGCCCGCCGGCGCCGCCTGGGAAGCGCAGGTGCGCGGGGCCGCGACCGGGATCGCCGCCCGCAACCGGATCGACGTCGCCGGCCGGCTGCCGCCACCGCGCGCGCCGGCCCCGCCGAGCGCGACCGCGGCCATTCCCGGCCCGAGCCGCGAGCAGATGGAGGCGGCGCGCGGCATCCCGCCGGGCCAGCAGGACCAGATGGGCCGCTCGATGACGGAACGCCTCGCCGCGCGGCTGCGGCAGAACCCGCGCGACGCCGACGGCTGGATCCAACTGATGCGCTCGCGCATGGTGCTGCACGAGCCGGACGCCGCCGCCGCCGCGCTGCGCTCCGGTCTCGCGGCATTCGCGGGCGACGCCGCCACACAAGCGCGGTTGCGCGAGGCTGCGCGCGAGCTTGGCGTGCCCGGATGAGCTGGGCCCCGGACAGCTGGCGATCGTGCGAGGCGCTGCAGCAGCCCCACTATCCCGACGCGGGCGCGCTTGCAGCCGCGGAACGCGAGTTGGCGGCTTATCCGCCACTCGTCTCCTTGCGCGATGTGGACGCGCTCAAAGCGGCGATCGGCGCGGCCCAGGCCGGGCGCGCGTTCCTCCTTCAGGGCGGTGATTGCGCCGAGAGCTTCGCCGAATTCTCGAGCGAAAATATCGACGCGAATGTCTCCTTGCTCGCAGCGATGGCGGCGCGGATCGCGGCCGCCTCGGGCCTCGCAACGATCCCGGTCGGGCGGATGGCGGGCCAGTTCGCCAAGCCGCGCTCAATGCCCTTCGAGACGCGCGGCGGCACGTCCCTTCCCGCCTATCGCGGCGACATCGTCAACGGCATCGCCTTCGACGCCGCCGCCCGCCGGCCGGACCCCGAGCGGATGTTCCGCGCTTATGCGCAGGCGGCGGCGACGGTGAACCGGATCGAGGGCGCCGCCTATACCAGCCACGAAGCGCTGCTGCTGCCGTTCGAGCAGGCGCTCGTCCGTACGGACCCCGCGACCGGCCGCTTCTACGGCGCCTCGGCCCATTTCCTGTGGATCGGCGACCGTACCCGCTTTCCCGGTTCGGCCCATGTCGAATTCGCGCGCGGCCTCGCCAATCCGATCGGTGTCAAATGCGGGCCCGCGCTTGCGCCCGACATGCTGCTCGCGCTGCTCGACATCCTCGATCCGGGCCGCGAGGCCGGGCGGATCACCCTGATCGCGCGGATGGGCCACGACCGCGCCGCCGCCGCGCTGCCGCCTCTGCTGCGCGCGGTCCGGGGCAGCGGCCACCCAGTGCTGTGGTCGTGCGATCCGATGCACGGCAATACGGTGCGCACCCGCGGCGGCTACAAGACCCGGCCGCTCGAACATATCCTCGCCGAGACCAAGGCCTTCTTCGCCGCGGCGGCAGCGGAAGGCGTGGCCTGCGGCGGCCTCCATTTCGAGATGAGCGGCCGGGACGTCGCCGAATGCACCGGCCTCGGCGTCACCCTCAGCGAGGCCGACATGGCCGACCGCTACCACAGCCATTGCGACCCGCGGCTCAACCCGGCGCAGGCGATGGCGCTTGCCGACCTTGTCGCGGAGGCGTTAGGAAATGCGGACCGCCTCGACCCGCCGGTTCTCGCCGGCGGTGCCGCCTAGGCCCGGCAGCGGCCGGTCGGGGCCGTAGCCGCGCACGATCAGCCGGCCCGGATCGACCCCGGCACGGACCAGGAAATCGGCGAGCGTCTCGGCACGGCGCTGCGAGAGATCGAGGTTGCGCGCGCGGCTGCCGACGGAATCGGTGTGGCCCTCGATCTGGAAGCGCATGTTGCGCAATTGCGGGCGCAGCAACGCCTGAGCGAACGCTTCGGCCTGGGTCCGCGCCGCCGGCGTCAGCGTGGCCGAGCCGGTCTCGAAGGTGAGGCGCAGATTGACCCGCTGCCCAGGCGCCTGCGCGGCGGCGGCGGGCGACGAGGCGGCGAGGTTGCGCGCACGGCGCTGGCGCGGCGCCGGGCCGGTGCGGCGCGCGGGCGTCGCGGCGCGCTCCCCGTCCGGCCGCGACAGAGAAAAGCCGCGGGTCGCGCTGAGCCGCGGCCGCGGCCCGTCCGGCCGGGCCTCGTCCTGCGCCGCATCCGCGTCGCCGCAATCGCCGGAGAAGGTGCAGACATAATCGTCGGCGGTGGCGGGCGGCTCCTGTGGCTGCTGCGCGAACGCGGGCGCTGCGAACATGGCCGAGACCAGCAGGCTGAGAGCATGCATGCGCATGGCCGACTTTTACGCCGACCGGCGCGGTGCGGCAAGGCGCACGGCCGCTCGGGTCATTGTCGGGCACCCCCGGGCTTGCTACCTTGCGCGCCCGATGACCCTAACCCTGACCGTCCGCAACGCCGAGGCTCCGGGAGAAGGCGCGCCCGCGCCCTTTGAGGTCGAGGGCGGCCCGATCGTCGTCGGCCGCTCGCGCAATTGCGACTGGCCGCTGCCCGATCCGAGCAACGCCATCTCGTCCCGCCATTGCGAGATCCGCCGCGACGGCGATGCCTGGCTCATCAAGGACATCTCGACCAACGGCACCTTCCTCAACGATGCGGCCGAACGGCTCTCGGCGGAGCACCGCATCGCCGAGGGCGACCGCTTCCGCATCGGCCGCTATGAGGTGATCGCCTCGTTCGGGGAGGCGAAGACGCGGTTCGCGCCGGCGCCCGAGGCGGCGGCGTCGGCGTCCGCGGAGCCGGCCGACAATGTCACAATGATGTGGGACTCGCTCGCCGACACCAACCGGGTCGATTGGGCGCGCGGCGGCTTCGGGGTCAGGGACGCCGCGCCGCCGGCGCCCGACGCGACCGGCGTCGAGAGCATCGTCCAGTCGCTGATCGAGGCCGCCGGGCTGACCGACAGCCGGATCGCCGGCTCGCCCGATCTGGCCGCCAAGGCCGGCGCGCTCCTGAGGCGGCTGGTGGCGGGGCTGCTCGTCATGGTCGAGGCGCGGGCGCGGGCCAAGGCGCAGATGGGCGCCGAGACGACCGGCCTCAGGCTCGACGGCAACAATCCGATCAAGTTCGCGCGCACGCCCGAGCAGGCGCTCGCGCAATTGCTGAATCCGCCCGAACCCGGCTTCATGGCGGCGGACCGCGCGGTCGAGGACGCCTTCCTCGACCTCCAGTCGCATCAGGTCGCGACCCTGAAGGCCATTCCCGGCGCGCTGCGCGCCACCCTCGACCGCTTCTCGCCCGGCGCGATCCGGCGCCGGCGCGGCGGCGATCTCGGCTTCCTCGCCAGGCTGCTGCCCGCCTTGCGCGACGCCGCTTTGTGGCGCCATTACGAGCGCGAGTTCGTCGCGGTGAAGAAGGAATCGGACGAGGCGTTCATGGCGGTCTTCGCCAGGGAGTTCGGCAAGGCCTATGAACGCCAGCTCCGCGAAGGGCTGGACGGCTAATCCAAATTGTCGAGATGTTACCACCGATTGTTTCTCTGGCAAATTTGAGATATGTTGTATCGTACCTAGCAACATATCTGGCGAGGCGTGTCATCAGGTTTTCGAAGCTTCTCTGGACTGGGTCAGCCATCTTGCTCGCTGGGGCGGGTTTCGCCGCGGGATATATCTGGTCCTCGCCACGGCCCACGCCGAACGCCAGTCCTCAAGTCATTTTATCCGCGCAAAGATCGTCGACATGGGGCCTCGACCCGATCTGGATCAACGCTACCGGCGAGCGGGCTCTCTTCAGGCAGGTTCGCGATCGAGCCTACGCTTTCTGCCTTCGTGGCGGCGCAATCGATCGACCCTGCGCCCGCGAGCAGGACGATGCCGTGCATTCGTCCGTGCTCGCATGGCTTCTCGTCGGGGAGCAACGGCGCATGCCCGACAAGAGCCAGCTAGGAACAAAGGAACGCTGGGTAGCTGAACATCCCGAGATCGCGACCGGTGCGCGTGCCTATTGTTGGGCGCTCTACAACGCCCACGGCCGCATGGATGCGCGGCTCCTGTCCGTATGTCTCGGCAACCTCACCGATTTCACGCCCCTGGTAGACCTTCCGGTCGTTGACTAGGCCAGCCACCTAGTCAGCCGGCTGCGATTCCAGCGCGGTAAAAGTGACAGTCACTATTTAATTCCGACGCCCAATAAATAGTGACTGTCACTATTTATCTTCGCCGTCGACCGCCTCGTACCAGACCATCTCCGCGCTCCAGCGGCCGGACGCCGCGGCCGCGACAAACTCGTCGCGCCAATCGGGCCCGCGCTCGCCGATTGGCGGCGCCACCAGTTCCGGCTCGAACGGCCCCCGGCCCGAGAGCAGGAGGATGCCCGACCAGCCCTCATGGTCGGAATCGAGCTGGATGCGGTAGCGGCCCGCGCCCGTCCGGCCGATCGGCCGCCCGCCGACCGAAGCGGCGGCCGCCTGCTCGAACGCGGCGCGGCTCAGCAGGATCGGCGTCAGCCGGCCGGACGGCTCGATCCCGATCAGGGCGATGTCCCGCGACGGATCGTCGAGCCGCAGGTCGAGCAAAGCGGTAATCCCCTCCTCGCCGCCATAGCGGCCGTCCGGCAATAGGCCGCGCTGATAGCGCACGCGCGCCGTGGTCAGATGGCCGCCCCCGGTCGCGCGGATTTGGCGGTAGGCGTCGAGCGCGGCGCAGCCCGCCTGGGTGATCTGGGCGACGTCGGCGAAATCGATGTTCGGATTTTGGCTGCCCGCCTGGACCAAAGCCGCGCGCAGCTGATCGCGGGCGACGCGCTCGTCGCCGGCGACGCCGCGCATCGCGACGTTGAGCCCGTTCGCCCCGGTCTCGATGCCGCCGATGTCGAGCCAGGTGCAGCCGACCGACGGCAGCACCGAATTGATCGCCGCCCGCGCGGTTGCGGCCGCGCCGCCGCTCGAACCGCTCGCAGGCGACGGCCCGGGCGGGGCGAACGAGGGCATCCGGCCGCCGGTCCAATACCAGGCGCCGAGCGCGAGCGCGATCAGCAGCGCGATCAGGCCGCCGATGATCAGCCTCTTAAGCGGGCCCCCCGACGGCGTCGAAATCACCCCGGGGTCGGCCGGCGGCGGCAGGCTCTCGCGCATTGTCGTCGGGCCCGGGATCGGCGCGGCGCCGCCGAGCATGGCGACGACCTCGTCCATCGAGCGCAGCCGCTCCTTGGGATCGGGCCTTAGCATCGCCTGGATCAGCGGGCGCAGCGCCGCGGGGAGCGGCGCGAGGTCGGGCCCGCGCCGCCGCTTGTCGATCGCGTCGACCAGCGAGCCGGACATGTCGACGTTCCTGCCCTGCGCGACCGCGAGGATGACGAGGGCGAGGCTGTAGACGTCGGTCCACGGCCCGATCTCGCGGTCAAAATCGCCGAGCTGCTCGGGCGCGACATAGTTGAGCTTGCCGGCGAAGCCGTCGCCGACGATCGTCGCCGAGCTCGCCGCGAGATCCTTGGCGATGCCGAAATCGATGATCTTGGGGGCGCGGATATCGTCATTCTCGAGGATGACGTTGTCCGGCGACATGTCGCGGTGGACGGCGCCGAGCGCGTGCGCCGAGCCCAGGCCGGCGGCCAGGCGGGCGAGCAGGCCGGCCAGCTCATCCGGCGTCGGCGCGAGCGTGCCGAGCGAGGCGCTCAGACTGGTCCCCTCGATGAAGTCGGTGACGATGTAGAGCACGTGCAGGTTCGGCTCCTGCGCCAGCACCCGAT
Source organism: Sphingomonadales bacterium (assembly GCA_034668465.1). Lineage (GTDB taxonomy): Bacteria > Pseudomonadota > Alphaproteobacteria > Sphingomonadales > Sphingomonadaceae > Allosphingosinicella. Next base: position 33,616 of record JAXDPI010000031.1, on the reverse strand, counting down.
ATTCGACCAGCGCCTCGTGGTGCAGCCTGGTCAGGGTCTTCGCCTCCTTGCGGAACATCGCGATGACCTTCTCGTCCTGCGCGAGCGCCGGCAGCATCACCTTGATCGCCACCTTCTCGTCGGTGTGGACGTTGCAGCCTTCGAACACCTCGCCCATGCCGCCGCGGGCGAGGAAGCGCTTGACCTCGAAGATGTGGTTGAGGACGTCGCCGACCTTGATCCCGGCCCCGTCCGGGCGGGGATCGGGCCGCCGGGTCGGGGCGGGCGGCTCGGCCGGGGGCGGCCCGCCGGGCGCGAAGACGGTCGGCGCCTCGGCCGACGGCTTCTTGTCCTTGTCGTCGCTCATCGCTTCACCGGCTGTCCGAGGGAGAGGAGGGTGGGCTCGCCGGCGCAGACCGCGATCCCGGTGACGTTGTCGGGCGCGCCGGCCTCGAGCGTCCGCGCGACCAAAGCGTCGAGCGCCCGCTCGGGCGAGCCGCGGCCGAGCAGGCGCTTGATCTCGGCTTCGTCGACATAGGAGTGCAGCCCGTCGCTGCAAAGCAGGAAGACGTCGCCGGAACGGACCTCTCCCTCGACCCGGTCGAGGGCGAGCGCATCGCCCACCCCGACCGCGCGCGACAGGATATGTGCCATCGGATGGCGGGCGGCGTCCTCGGGCTTGATCAGGCCGCGGTCGACCATCTCCTGGACCTGGGTATGGTCGCGGCTCAGCCGGGTAAATTCGCCGTCGCGCAGCAGATAGGCGCGGCTGTCGCCGACCCACAGGACCAAATAGCTTTGGTCGCGGACGATCAGGGCGACGATCGTCGAGCCCATCTGCCGGCCGCGCCCCGCCGCCTCGGCGAGGATCGCGGCATTGGCGGCGCGGACCGCCGCGGCGACCCGCTCGCCCGCCTGCGCCAGATCGGCGGGGAGCGCGACCTTGCCGAGCTCCTCGGCCAGCCGCGCCGCGGCCCATTCGCCGCCTTCGTGCCCGCCCATGCCGTCGGCGACCGCCCACAGGCCGTCGTCCGGGCGGATGCAATAGCTGTCCTGGTTGTCGTCGCGCACCCGCCCCTGATGGGTCAGCGCCGAGCTGTCGATGCGGAACGGCGAGAGGTGCATCCCTTCCCCCTTGGCGCAGGCCGCCATCTAAGCACAGCTTCCACCAGCGATAAAGCGCGATCGCCGGGCCGGCTTCCTTCCGCCGCCGCGCTCGGCTAGACTTGGTCCGCCTTCAACTTCGGGACATCATCATGAAGCTCCTCGTCACCACCCTCGCCGGCGTCGCCCTGATCGCGCTCGCCGGCTGCAACCGCGTCGCCGCCACCAACAATGCCGCCGGCAATGCGGCGGCCAATGTCAGCAACGCCGCCGCCCCCGCCGGCAACGACGCGGCCGGCAAGCCCGCCGGCGGCGGCGAGGCGGCGCCGCCGGCCGACAATGCGACGGGCGCGGGCGGCGACAAGCCCGCCGACGGCGGCACCGCCACCGAGACTTCGTCCGACGATCAGCCCCCCGCCGAAGGCGAAGGCGGCAAGTAAGCGCAGCCGCGGGAGCGGTCCGCCCGGGCCGCACCCATGCCTTCGGCCGACGCGCGCTCGCTTGACAGCCGGGCGCGCCCGCCCATATGCGCCTCTTCCGCGCTTTCACGGCCCCTTCGTCTAGCGGTCCAGGACGTCGCCCTCTCACGGCGAAAACACGGGTTCGAGTCCCGTAGGGGTCACCAGCGATATCCGAGGCTCGGGCGCTCGCGCGGGGCCGGTTCGGGCGGACATTTTTGCCGCGTCCAAGTCAACTTCTCACCCAAGATCTTGAGCGCTCCCAGTCGGGCGTGGGTGCATCTTGACAATACAATAAAATAGAGAGAGCTTAGAAGATCATGGTTAACGACTAGACGATTCGGTCTTGCCCAGAAGGCCGGAGACGAAACTAAGCAACCTGCGACAGTTGTAGATCAACAGTAGAACGAACGGAGACCGGAGCGGAGTTCCGGTTTAAGGGCAATTGTTTGTCGACCATTGCGAAATTTCTGCCGCCGCCGGCCTTCGTCGGCGAATAGGGAAGATATTGCGGAAAAAGGGGGGCGCGTCATGGCGACCAATGTCTCTTATCCCGGCGTCTATATCCAGGAGGTTCCCAGCGGCGTGCGGACCATCGCCGGCGTGCCGACCTCGGTCGCGGCGTTCGTCGGCTATACCGCGCGCGGGCCGGTCAACAGCCCGGTCCAGATTTTCAGCTTCGCCGATTTCGAGCGCCAGTTCGGCGGCCTCGACCGCGACAGCGACCTCTCCTACGCGGTCTCGCAATTCTTCCTCAACGGCGGCGGCACCGCCTGGATCGTCCGCGTTGCCGCGGGCGCCGCGAAGGCCTCGATAACTATCCAGGACGACGCTGTTAACGACGTGCTGACGGCCTCCGCGATCTCGGAAGGGGCCTGGGGAAACGGGCTGAGGCTAACCGTCGACTACGACACGACGGACCCCGCCACCCGCTTCAACCTCGCCGTGTCGGAAGTCCAGGACCAGAACGGCCAATTGCAGGTCGTCCGCTCCGAGATCCACCGCAACCTGTCGATGGACCCGGCCAGCGACAAATTCGCCGTCGCCGTCGTCAATGCGGCCTCGAACCTCATCCGCCTCAGCAATCCGGCACCGATGCCAACCGGCCTGCCGGCCCAGACCGGAACGGCGTGGACCAAGCCCGTCGCCGCCGTCACCTTCCCTCTCACGGCCGTGAAGGGTGAGACGAAGATCAAGCTGGCGGGCACGCCCGGCACACCTGCCGCCCTTGTCATATGGGATGCGCCCGCCGCGCCGCCCAAGACCCTGGAGGAGCTGAGGGCCGCGCTCGAGGCGGCCCTGCACACCGTTACGGGGCCGGAGTTCGCCGGCGCGCGCGTGGTGCTGCTGGACGACCGGCTCATCACCATCCCGGGCGGCGACGATCCGACCGCCCGCATTCTGTTCACCACCGGCCCGACGGAGGGCACAACCGATCTGTCCGCGAGCGAGTTCGAAAATGTCGCCGCCTATCAGCTTGGCACAACCAGCAGCGTGGCGGCGCAAGTCGGTGGCACGGTCGGCGCGGGCGGCACCGCGCCGTTGGCCACCGATCTGGAAGGATCGCTGCTCGCCAAGTCGGGGCTCTACGCGCTCGAGGATGTCGACCTGTTCAACATCCTGTTGATCCCGAACCAGTCTGACGCGACGCTGCAGGCGAAGGCGATCGCCTATGCCGAAAAGCGCCGCGCGTTCGCGCTGCTCGATCTGCCCGACACCGTCGACACGCTGCCCGAAGCGACCGCCTGGCTCACCACCAATGGCGGCCTCCGCCACAAGAATGCCGCCGCTTATTTCCCGCGCCTCCAGTTCGCCGATCCGCTGCAGAACAACCGAGTGCGCTCGTTCGCTAATTCGGGCGCGATCGCCGGCCTTTACGCCCGCACCGACGCCGAACGCGGCGTCTGGAAGGCGCCGGCCGGTACCGACGCCGGCCTGCGCGGCGTGCGCGGGCTCGATTATGTGCTGACCGACGGCGAGAACGGCGTGATCAACCCGCTTGGCCTCAACGCGATCCGCAGCTCGCCCGCTTTCGGGCCGATCGCCTGGGGCGCGCGCACCTTGGTCGGCTCGGATATGCTCGCCTCGGAGTGGAAGTACATTCCCGTCCGCCGCCTCGCTCTGTTCCTCGAGGAGAGCCTGTACCGCGGTACCCAGTGGGTGGTGTTCGAGCCCAATGACGAGCCGCTCTGGGCGCAGATCCGGCTCAACGTCGGCGCGTTCATGCACACATTGTTCCGCCAGGGCGCCTTCCAGGGCATGACCCCCAAGGACGCCTATCTCGTCCAGTGCGACAGCACGACGACGACCCAGGACGACATCAATCTCGGCATCGTCAACATCATCGTCGGCTTCGCGCCGCTCAAGCCGGCCGAGTTCGTCATCATCAAGCTGCAGCAGCTCGCCGGCCAGGACGGCGCCTAGGGAGGGATGTATGGCCCAGTTCAGCGTCAATTCGACCCGCTTCGATCCGTACAAGAACTTCAAGTTCCGGGTGAAATGGGACGGACGTTACGTCGCCGGCGTCTCCAAGGTCGGCGCGCTCAAGCGGTCGATCGAGGTGGTCGAGCATCGCGAAGGCGGCGATCCGAGCACCGGCCGCAAATCGCCGGGCCGGGCGAAGTTCGAGGCGATCTCGCTCGAGCGCGGCGTCACCCACGACGTCGAGTTCGAGCGCTGGGCCAACAAGGTGTGGAATTACGGATCGGGCCTCGGCGCCGAGGCGTCGCTCAAGGACTTCCGCAAGGACATCATCATCGAGCTGTACAACGAGGCCGGCCAGCTGGCGAAGGCGTGGAAGGTCTATCGCTGCTGGGTTTCCGAATTCCAGGCGCTGCCCGATCTGGACGCCAATGCCAATGCCGTCGCGATCGAGACGCTGAAGCTCGAAAACGAGGGCTGGGAACGCGATTACGACGTCGCCGAGCCGGCGGAGCCGTCGTTCGTCGAGCCGGCGGCCTGATGGGTGCGCCGTTCCCCGCGGCGCGGTTGCTCGAAGCCTCTGAACTCGGCGCCCGCCTCCACCCGCTCGATCGGGCGCTGGTGGTGCTGCGGCTGTCGGCTCCGAACCTGGATGAGGACCTCGCCGCCTTGCCGATCGCCGAGCGCGACCGCCGCCTGATCGCGCTGCGCCACGCCATGTTCGGGGACAGGATGGGCTGCGTGGCCGATTGCCCGGTCTGCGGCGGCGCGCAGGAATTCGAGCTCTCGGCCGGCGCCTTGCTCGCCGGAATAAGCGCGCCTCGCCCGCCCGAGACGCTGCGCGTCGGCGGCTGGGCGATCGCCTTGCGCCCGCTCGACAGCCGTGACCTGGCCGTCGTCGCGACGGCGCCGGAATGCGATGCCGCGGCCGCCCAGCTCGCCGGGCGCGCGATCCGCGTCGAACGCGGTCCGGCCGGCACCGATGCCGACGCGCCCATCCCCGGCGACGTGCGCGCGGCCGCCGTGGAGCGAGTCGCCGAACGGGAAGGCGCGGCCGATCTGGCGCTCGACCTTAGCTGTTCCGCCTGCGGCGCGGCCTGGACCGCGCCGTTCGACATCGGCGCGCATCTCTGGGTCGAGATCGATGCCGAGGCGCGGCGGCTGATCGGCGAGGTGGCGGCGCTCGCCGCCCGGTTCGGCTGGGCCGAATCCGACCTGCTGGCGATGCCGGCGGCGCGGCGGCGCGCCTATCTCGAGGCCGGGAGACCGGCATGAGCGGCGTGCTCCAGCGCCTGGCGATGCGTGTTCTGCCCGCGCCGGGCGGCGTGCGGCCGCGCCTCGGCAGCCGCTTCGAGGGATTTGCGGGTCAGGCCGAACCGGACGCCGCGGAGATCGCTTCTCAGCCCGGAATTCCCGTCCACCGCGCGCCGGCCGCGCCCGGCCCGGTGCCGAAACCGAGGGCATCGAAACCCTCCGCCCGCACGGTGGCGGAGCCGCCGGCGGCGGAGCTGCCGCCGGCGCTCGGCGCCGGGGAGAAGCCGGGCCCGGTCGCCGACGATCCGCTGCCCGCGCGCGCGCAAGGACCGATGCCGGCGCCGCTGATCGACGCAGCGGCCGACGATCGCCGCGATCCCTTTTCGGCAGCCCCGCCCTCGCCGCCCGCCTCGACGCCGGCCGCCGCCGCGCGGCGCGCCCGGCGCGGCGATCCGCCGGCGAAATTGCGGCAACCATCGCCCGGCACCCTGCCGGCCGCGTCCGGGGACGGACCCCGCACCCTGCCGGCCGCGCCCGGCGGCGGACCCGGCCCAGCGGCGGCCCGGCCGGAAGCGCTTCTCCTCCCGCCCGTACCGGCCCCTCCAGCGCCCATCCCCGCCGGCGGGCACGACCTTCGGTCCGAGCCGGCGCCGGCGCCGCCCGATATTCACGTCTCGATCGGACGGATCGAGATCCGCGCCGATCGCGGCGAACGGCGGCCGGCGGCGCGCGCCCCGTCGCGCCCGTCGCTGATGTCGCTCGAAGACTATCTCGGCAAGGGGCGCGCGCGCCGATGAGCAACGCGCTGGCCATCGCCTCGGTGACGAGGATCCTGAAGGACCTGCTCAACGACGCGTTCGTGAACCGCGACGTCAGCCCGGGAGTGACGATCACCGCCGTGCCCCCCGATCGCGCGCTGGCGGGGGTCACCGGAGACAGCGTCTCGCTCAATCTTTATCTCCACCGGATCACGCCCAATGCCGCGCTTTCGAACAGCGATTTGCCGACCCGCGACGCGCGCGGCGGCCTGGTGCGCAATCCCCGCCTCGCGATCGACCTCCACTATCTGCTGAGCGCCTATACCAATGCGGAGCTGAAGGGCGAGATCCTGCTCGGCTACGCGATGGAGTTGCTGCACGAGACGCCGGTGCTGGCGCGCAACCTGATCCGGGCGGCGCTCAAGAAGGGGCTCAACGGCAGCCTGCTGCCGACCGATTTCAAGGACGCCGATCCGGCCAGTCTGGCCGACCAGATCGAGCTGATTCGGATCACGCCGCAGATCCTTTCGATGGACGACATGTCGAAGCTCTGGGCGGCGTTCCAGACCAATTACCGCACGACCGTCGCCTATCTGGTCTCGGTGGTGCTGATCGAGCGCGACCTGGAGCCGCGCAATCCGCTGCCCGTGCTCTCCCGGGGCCGGCGGGATCCCGCGTCGGGGCGCGACGCCGGCGTTGCCGTCCATCCCGATCTGGCGCCGGCCACGCCCGTTTTGACCGGCCTCGCGCCGTCCGGTCACCGCCCGGCGCTGCGGCTTGGGGAGATTCTCGTCCTCCACGGCCATCATCTCGACGAGGGCAGCGCCCGCATCCGATTCACCGCTCCGGAAACGGGCAAGACGCTCGAGCTGGCGCCGGAGCCGTCGGCGACGCCCGGCCGGCTGGAGGCAGAACTGCCGGACACGGCGCTCCCGGCCGGCAGTCCGCTTGCCGGGACGGGCGAGGATCCGGACGCCTGGCGCGTCGGCACCTATCTGGTCGACGTCGTGCTGCAGGCCGCGGCGCAGCCCGAACGAACCACCAACCGCCTGCCTGTCCTGCTCGCGCCCAAAGCGACGCCGACTGCCGCCAAGGCGGGCAGCGGCACCAAGATCACGATTACCTGCCAGCCCGTCATCCGGGCGCAGCAGACCGTCGCCATCATCGCCGGCCAGGTCGAACGGGCGGTCGCGGTCCCCAAGGATACCGCCACGGTCGCGGCGTCGTTTCCGGGCCTTGCAAAAGATGCCCTGGTTCCCGTGCGCCTGCGCGTCGCCGGCGTCGACAGCCTGCTCGTCGATCCGGCCACGAATCCGCCCAGCTTCGACCCGACTCAAATCGTGACGGTGCCGTGATGCACGGCGAGAACTGGACCCTGGCCAACCGCCGCCGGCTCGCCGCCTTGTTCGCCGCGCTGTCCGATGCGCTGGCGGGCACGAAGACCGCGGAGCCGCCGGCACCAGGCCCGGGAACCGCATCGCGCATCGACAGCCTCGCGGACATTTTCGGGCTGGGCGCTTGCGACATGATGATTCTGCTGGTCGCGGCCGCGCAGGACATCGAGCCGGCCGCGCTGGGCGGGAAATCCGCCACGGCGGGTCTGGCGCGCGCGGTGGCGGGCGACGAAGCCTGGTCCGCGCTTTGCCCGCAGGCGCCGCTACGGCGGTGGCGGCTCATCGAGCTCGAAGGCTCGGGCCCGTTCCCGGAGCGAATCCTGCGGCTCGACGAGCGCATTCTCCACCACCTGCTCGGCGTCGACTATCTCGACGCGCGGCTCGAAGGGCTGGTCGAGCTGCTCCCCGAGCAGGCCGATCCGGGCGACGCCGAATACGCTTTGGCCGCCGATCTCGCGCCGCTTTGGCGGGCGAACGGCGTCGACGGCTGGCCGGTGCTGCACTTGTGCGGCCCCGGCCTCGAGGCCAAGCGCGGCGTCGCGGCGGCGCTCGCGGCTCTTCATGGGCAGCGATTGTTCCGGATCGGCCGCGCGGACATACCGCCGGGCGGCTACGAACGGCTGGTCTTGGCGCGGTTGTGCGATCGCGAGCTGGCGCTCTCCAACGGTCTGCTGCTCGTCGAAGGCGAAGCCGGCGACGGCAACGACCGGCGCGCCGCCGCCGACTTCGTCGACCAGCTTCTCGGCCCAACCGTGATCGCGGCGCGCGACGCGCTCCCGCTCCGGCGGCGCCCGCGGCGGCGCTTCGACCTGCCGGAAGCGACGCCGGGCGAGCGCCGCGCTTTCTGGTCGCGCACGCTCGGGGCGCGCGGCGACGTTTTGGGTGCCCAGCTCGATCGCCTCGCGGAGCAATTCCGGCTCGACAGCGCGGGCGTGCGGGCGGCGGTCGACTTGGCCGGAGACGGAGCGGCGGGCGGCGATCGCCTCGCCGATCGCCTGTGGAGCGCGGCGCGCATGCAGGCGCGCCGGCGCCTCGACGACCTTGCCGAACGGATCGAGGGCCGGGTCGGCTGGGGCGATCTCGTATTGCCTCCCGAGCGCATCGGCCAGTTGCGCGAGATCGCGGTCCATGTCCGGCGCGCCCATCAGGTCAACAACGACTGGGGATGGGCCGGGCGCGGCGAGCGCGGCCTTGGCGTCGCCGCTCTGTTCGCCGGGCCGAGCGGCACCGGCAAGACGATGGCGGCCGAGGTGCTCGGAGCCGAGCTCGGGCTCGACCTCTACCGCATCGACCTCAGCCGCGTGGTCAGCAAATATATCGGCGAAACCGAGAAGAACCTGCGCCGGATCTTCGAAGCCGCGGAGGCGGGCGGCGCGCTGCTGCTGTTCGACGAGGCCGACGCCCTGTTCGGCAAGCGTTCGGAGGTCAAGGACAGCCACGACCGCTACGCGAACATCGAGATCAGCTATCTGCTGCAGCGGATGGAGGCCTATCGCGGCCTCGCCATCCTCACCACCAATCTCAAGTCCACGCTCGACGGCGCGTTCCTGCGCCGGCTGCGCTTCATCGTCGACTTCCCCTTCCCCGACGCCGCGCTGCGCGGCGAGATCTGGCGCCGGGTGTTTCCGACGGAGACGCCGGTCGACGGGCTCGACGCCGATGCCCTTGCCCGGCTCGTGGTCACCGGCGGCACGATCCGCACGATCGCGATCAACGCCGCGTTCATGGCGGCCGAGCGGGAGAGTGCGGTCGACCTGCCGCTGATCATGGCCGCGGCACGGCAGGAATATGCCAAGCTCGACAAGCCGGTCACCGCCGCCGAATTCGGGAGCGCGGCATGACCCGGCGGATCGACGTCAGGATCGACCGGATCGTGGTCGACGGCGCGGGTCCGGTCGACCGCGCCGCGCTGGCCGCTGGGATCGGGCGCGAGCTGGCAAAGCGCCTCGCCGCACCGGGCGCCGCCGACGGCTTGGCGAGCCGCAACGTCGCCTCCGTCGACGGCGGCAACGCGGTGGCGGGCGGCAACGGCGTGGGGATTGCGAACGCGATCGCCGGCGCGATCGGCGCAAGAAGCGCGCGATGAGGCCGGCGGTCGCCCTCGCTCGACCGGCGGATGCCAAGAGCTCGGCGCTCGCGTTCAGCCGGCTCCTGTCCAACCCGGCTGCGCCGGTGCGGCGCCTCGCTGCCGCGGGTTCGTGCGAAGTTGCCCCGGGCCGCGACGACTCGGGTCCGTTCGTCGGCGCGCGGAGTAAGCTCATCATCGGCGCTCCCGACGACCCCTGCGAGAGGCAGGCGGACGATGTCGCGGCCAATGTTATGCGAATGCCGGCGCCCGCCGCGCCGCACCCCCTTCCCAACCTTGCGCCGTTCGGAGCATCCGGCGAGTCGGATGGCCCAGGCCGCACGTGCGCTACGCCGCGCGCAAAGGCCCCGCAAGGTGTCGCGTCGGCCCTTGGCACGTCACGCGGCGGCGCCCTGCCGGACCAGGCGCGACGCTTCTTCGAGCCCCGCTTCGGCCGGGACCTCAGCCATGTTCGCATCCACGACGGGGCCGAGGCGGCAACCTCCGCGCGCGCGATCAACGCACGAGCCTTTACCCATGGCTCCGACATCTATTTCGCGCGGGGTCAGTACGATCCCCGCTCGACGCCCGGGCGCGCCGTGTTGGCGCACGAGATCGCGCACACCTTGCAACCGCAATCCGCTTCGACGGTGCGCCGGCTGCTCGGGCCTGGACCGATCTTCTTCCCGATCACCGAGATTCTGACCAAACGCATGATTGAGTACCTGATGGACCTCGCCGCGTCGATCAAGGAAGCGCCCCACTACGCGATGGACGTGCTGGGCGAGGTCTGGGAGGACATCAAGAAGAACTGGGTTTCCTTGTCTTTGGTGGCCTTTGGCTTCGCCGGCGCCCAGGCGATCGCGGCCGAACTCGCAGTACTTCCTTTCGGCGCGACCCAGATAGCGGCCGTGATCATCGAGGCGCTCATCATTGGCGCGGCCGCGTACTTCGCCGGCGCTCAAGTAATCCAGGTCGGCAAGGCGGTCATGCGCTGGCTGAACCTCGTCGGCGATGCGCACGGCGATCCGAAAAAAATCGCCCTCGCCGCCAAGGCCTTTTGCGAGGTGATATTGAACATCGTCTTTGTCCTCTTCGCGATTGTCGGAGTTCGCCGTGCCTCGCGGAGCTTCAGTCAACGCAAGATCGTACCGGGAGGGGGCGGGGGACCCACGAAGCAAGGTCCGGGGTCTTCGGGTTCCGGTGGATCGAAGCCGACCACCGGCGGCGGCGGATCGCAGTCCGGCACCGTGGGGAATACACTTCGAAAGGGCACAAAGAACAAGCAATTTCAAGATCGCACGGCCGCGCAGAGCAAAGTCGGCCCGATAGTCAAGAAGGTGGGGGGAAAGAAAACAGCGACCAGCGAAACCGTTAAACTGGCGACCTCCGGCTCGACCGACGTCAAGGCCTTGAAGAGCGCCGTCAAGGTTCAGGTCAAGAAGGAGGTTCCTCAGCTGAGGGATATGCCGTCGAAAGCGGCCGATAAGTACCTAAACAAGTCCGAGCCGATTGTGGCTGAGGAAGCGCCCAAGGTCCGAACGAAACCCGAGACAGAGCCTGGGACTGACGTGAACCCAAGGGAGGCCATTGTTGTGGTGCCGTTCGATGAGCTCACCGACAAAAAGGAGGAGGAACCGGAAGTACGTTTGAAGCTGTCGACGCAGAAAGCGAGAAACGCGGACCTTTATAAGAAGCTGGTACGGAAAAAGACGCTACAACATCAAATAGGCCGTCCACGAAACACCAGGCAGCGGGACATCTGGGACGACGCTTTTGATGCCTCCGCCTGGCCGGGCGTCTACGATCGTGGCAAAGGTTTCGGTCTTTGCGATCGCCAAATAAGGCGGCCGACATGGACCGAAGAAAAGATTTGGCCGGACATGCACGTCGACCACATCGTCGAGCATCAGGTAGGGCCGATCAACGATCCCGGATGGATAGACGATGAAAGTAACTTTCAGCTACTCGATAGCAAAAGCAATCTAGACTCTAAGGACCAGTTCACTAGTAATATCGAGGCTGAACGTAAGCGTTTGGTCAATGTGACTGGTGACCAAACCTGGTCTAAGAGGGACCTTACTTTCACGGTAGTAGAAGTTCCAGGCGAATCTCCGGTTGGCCGGTGGGATCTGCAGCAGATTATCCAGGGCAAGCATCTCAATGTTTTCGAGGATGTGTATAAGGAGAATTTCGACAAGGGCGTTATCCCAAAAGCCAAGCTGGTGTGCGAATGACCGGCTTCCCCGGCTCCCCCCGCCTCGCCAAGGCCGGCCTCGTTCTGATCGATCCGGCGAGCGGCGCGATCGTGCGGATCATCGCGCTCCAGTATAATTCGGAGACGCTGACGCGTAAGCTCGACGTCAAGGCGGTGGGCGAGGATGCCGGCCGCAGCCAGGCGCTGCGGATCAAGAGCCCGGCGGTCGAGACCTTCACGCTCGAAGCGGTGCTCGACGCCACCGACCAGCTCGAATTCCCGGGCCAGAACGCGGCGGCGGTCGAGGCCGGGCTGTTCCCGCAGATCGCCGCGCTGGAGGCGCTGGTCCAGCCCACCGTCGGCCAGCTCAGGAACCAGGACGCTTTGGCCGCGGCGGGGACGCTCGAGATCGCGCCTATGGAGATGCCCTTGGTGCTGTTCACCTGGAGCCGCCACCGCAGCGTGCCGGTCCGCGTCACCGACCTGTCGGTCACCGAGGAAGCATTCGATCCCAACCTGAACCCGATCCGCGCCAAGGTCAGCCTCGGGCTGCGCAGCCTGTCGATCGACGATCTCGGCTTCGCCCATCGCGGCGGCGGCCTGTTCATGGCCTATCTCGCCGCCAAGGAGCAGCTCGCCCGCCGCGCCCCGGGCGCCACGCTCGGCAGCCTCGGGCTGGACGCGCTGCCATGAGCAATCCCCTCGAAGCCCTGTTCGGCGCCGGGCTCCTGCCCAGGACCGACTTTCCGCCCGAGAGCCGCTACCACGGCAGCGGCGTGCGCGTGCTGAGCGGCCCCGACGGCACCCCGATCGCCTATCTGGCGCGGCGCTTCGCACCCTCCCCGGTACGCTTCGCGACGCTTTCGGTTCACGTCGTTCGGGAAGGGGATCGGCTCGATCGGCTCGCCGCCCGGCTGATCGGCGATCCCGAACAATATTGGAGCTTGTGCGACGCCAACGGGGCGGTCTGGCCCGAAGAGCTGGAGGCCCCCGAGGAGCGGATCCGGGTCACCCTGCCGATCGACGTGCCGATGGCGGAGGAGGGGCGGTGATCACGGATCTGAGCCTCACCCTGATGATGGGCGCCGGCGTGCCGGTCCCGGCGCCGCGGGCGGTGATCGACGCGCTGCAGTCGGTGAAGGTGGAGAGCCGGGCGACCGGCGACGCCAGCGGCTTCGAGCTGACCTTCGCCGTCGAGAAGAATTCGCCCTTGATCAGCCTGTTCATGCTGTCCGGGACGGCGCCGATCCCGATGTTCCGGGTGCTCCTGATCGTGACCCTTTCGGGACGGCGCGAGGCGCTGATCGACGGCATTGCGACCCAGACCCAGGCGGCCCCGGCAACCGGCGGCGGCCCCGCCACCCTGATCGTCCAGGGCAAGGACATGACCGGAGCGATGGACGTCATCCCGTTCGACGGCCTGCCCTATCCGGCGATGCCGCCGTTCGCGCGCGTGCTCCTGATCCTCGCCAAATATGCGTTCCTCGGAGTTCTTCCCAAGGTGATCCCCTCGACCGAGGGGGCGCCCTCGCCGACCGACAGGATCGCCCGCCAGCAGGGCACCGACCTCCATTATCTGCGCCTCCTCGCCGAACATGCCGGCTACATGTTCCGCATGGAGCCGGGCCCGGCGATCGGCACCAGCTTCGCTTACTGGGGCCCTGAAATCCACGCCGGCCGGCCGCAGCCCGCCCTCACCGTCGACAGCGGCGCCGCCGACAATGTCGAGTCGCTGTCCTTTCGCTTCGACAAGGACGGCACGACGCTGCCGATCGTCATGATCCACACCAAAAAGGGGGCGGTCATCCCGATCCCGATCCCCTCGTCGATTCCATTCCTCCCCCCGCTCGGGCTCGTCAATCCGTTGCCGCCCAGCATCGCGCTGCTCAACGAGGCCGGCAATCTGAAGCCGGTCGAGGCGCTCGCCCGCGGCCTCGCCTTCTCGGCGCAGAATTCCGCCGCGCTGACCGGGTCGGGGACGCTCGACGTGCTGCGCTACGGCCGCCCGCTGAAGGCGGGGCTCACGGTCGGCGTCCGCGGCGCCGGGCTTGCCTTCGATGGCCTCCATTTCGTGGAGAGCGTTACCAGCAACCTCACGCCGAAGAGCTTCAAGCAGGACTTCTCGTTGTCGCGCAACGGCCTGTTGCCGACCATCCCGAGGGTATCGGTATGACCGCCGCCGTCCAATATTGGGGCAAGTATCGCGGCACCGTGATCAACAATATCGACCCGATGATGCAGGGCCGCATCCTGGCGATGGTGCCCGCCGTGTCGAGCGCCATGCTGACCAGCTGGGCCCTGCCCTGCTTCCCCGTGGCGGGCATCAAGACGGGCATGTTCGCGGTGCCGATCATCGGTTCGAACGTATGGATCGAGTTCGAGAACGGCGATCCTGATTATCCGATCTGGGCGGGCTGCTTCTACGGCATGTCGAGCAGCGTCCCCTCGATGGCCAAGGCAGTGCCGCCGGTGATACCCGGCATCACCTTCCAGACCCCGCTGAAGAACGGATTGTCGATCAACGACGTGCCCGGACCGAAGGGCGGCATCGTCCTCAAGACGGGGACCGGCGTGTCGCTGATCGTCAACGATACCGGCATCTACATCAACAACGGCAAGGGGGCGAGCCTGACGCTCGTCGGCACGACCGTCACCATCAACAAGGGCGCGCTGAGCGTGACCTGAGCGGAGGAAGCATGCCCGGACCATTGCTGCATCTCGGAGCGACCGTCCTGTGCTCGCATGGCGCACCGGCGACGCCGGCCTCGCCCTTCGCCAGGGTGACCGTCGGCGGCCAGCCGGTCGTGACCCTTTCCAGCCCGTGGACGATCGCCGGCTGCCCGTTCGTGCCGTCCGGCGGCAACGGGCCGTGCGCCAGCGCCAGCTTCACCACCTCCGCGGCGCGGGTGCTCGCCGGCGGCACGCCGGTCCTGCTGCAGGACAGCGTATCAATATGCGTGCCGACCGGCACGCCGACCATCGCCAGCGTCGTCCAGACGCGCGTCGTCGGGAGTTGAGCCGATGCTGCTCGCTTATCCTTTCCACTTCGACGGCCGGCACCGCACCGCCGAGGCGGAAGGGCCGGCGCACGTCCGCCAGCTGATCGAGCAATTGCTGTTCACCGAGCCGGGCGAGCGCGTCAACCGGCCCGACTTCGGCTCCGGCGTGATGCAGCTGGTCTTCGCCGCGGCCTCTGCCGAGGTCGCCGCGACCGCCGAGTTCCTGGTGCGCGGCTGCCTGCAGCAATTCCTCGCCGACCGCATCGCGGTGTCCGAAGTCAGCGTCGAGGCAATCGATTCGCGGCTGTCGATCGGGATCGACTACGTCATCGTCGCCACCGGCGAAGCCGCGTCGGCGACCTTCGAGCGGGAGATCGGATCATGATCTACCGCTGCTGCGGCGAACGACGACGGGAAGCCGTCCTCAAGCATCCGACCCTGAACGGAATCGATTATCTCGAAGTTCTGGACAGCGAGGCGCCGTCCGGCTCGCCGCGCCAGCGGACCTTGCTGGTCCATTTCGTCAAGACCGCGCCGACGCTGACCAAAGCCAAGTTCGAGCTGACCGGCGGCGAACGCCGTACCGGGGTCAAGATCGAATGGGTGGCGCGAGCCGACGTTAACGCCCCCCCGCCCACGACGGCGGAACGCTCTTATCTGAACGCGCTTCCGCAGGCGGACCATATCATCGCGGTGCGCACCGACTCGAGCGGCGACTATTCGACCTATACGCTCCACCTCGTCGACACGCCGTCCTCGCTCGCGCCGCCGCCGAACATCGATCCGCTGCTGGCGCGGGTCCGCTTCTCCTTCAAGGTCGAATGCCCGAGCGACTTCGATTGCGCGCCGGTATGCGCCTGTCCGGAGGACGAGGAGGAAGGCCCGGCGATCAATTATCTGGCCAAGGATTATCGCAGCTTCCGGCGGCTGATGCTCGACCGGATGTCGCAAACCATCCCCCAGTGGCAGGAGCGCAACGCGGCCGACCTCGGCGTGGTCCTGGTCGAGCTGCTCGCTTATGTCGGCGACCGGCTTTCCTACGCCCAGGACGCGGTCGCCACCGAGGCCTATCTCGGCACGGCGCGGCTGCGTTCGTCGGTCCGCCGCCATGCGAGGCTGGTCGATTATGCGATGCACGACGGCGCCAACGCCCGCGCCTGGGTGCAGGTCGCCGTGACCGGCGCGCCGCTGCTGGTCGGCCCCGGGAAGGTCACCTTCCTGACCCGGCTCTCCGGGTCGGACCCGGTGGTGCCCCCGGCCGGCGACCCCCGGTTCGAGCGGCTGCTCTTCCAGCAGCCGGTCGTGTTCGAGCCGCTGCACGAACAGACGTTGTTCAAAGAGCATAACGACATCGCCTTCCACGATTGGGGCGAAGGCGAGTGCTGCCTTCCCAAGGGCGCGGTGCGCGCGACCCTGCGCGGCAATCTGCCGAATCTCAGAAGCGGCGACGTGCTGATCTTCGAGGAACGGATCGGCCCCCGCACCGGCCGGCCGGCCGACGCCGATCCTGCCCGGCGCTGCGCGGTGCGGCTGGTGCAGGTGGCGGCCGGGCTCATCGATCCGGTGACGCCGCCGACCGATATCACCGAGATACGGTGGGCCGAGGAGGATGCGCTTCCCTTCCCGCTATGCCTGTCGTCACGAACCGACGAAGCGTTGGGCGGCGAGACTGTGGTCGGAGTCAGCCACGTCTTGGGCAATATCGTGCTCGCCGATCATGGCCTGACCCGGAGCGGCGTCGATCTCGGCACAGTCCCGGAGCCGCATTTGTATCTCGTTCCCGAGCCGGGCGACGATTGCTGCGCTCCGGCGGTCCGCGAAGCCGTCCCGCCGCGCTTCCGGCCGCTGCTGCCGGACGCGCCGGTGACGCAGGCGGCGCCTGTCCAGCATCCGCCGGGTTCAGCCACCGCTGCTCTGCGCCAGGATCTGCGCGAGGTCGTGGCCCAGGTCCAGGCGACGACGGCGGCTTCCGATCCGGGCGCCGACGCCTGGACCGCCCGCCACGATCTGCTCGGCAGCGAGGCGGACGATCGCCACTTCGTCGTGGAGATCGAGAGCGACGGCCGGGCGCGGCTGCGCTTCGGCGACGATCGCAACGGCAGCCGGCCCGATGCCGGCACCCGCTTTGCCGCCCGCTACCGGATCGGCAACGGTTCGAAAGGCAATATCGGCGCGGACGCGCTTTGCCATGTTGCCACCTCGATCGGCGGGATCACCGGCGTGCGCAATCCGCTGCCGGCGTCGGGCGGCCTGGCGCCGGAGAGCGCGGCGGCCGCGCGGATCGCGGCGCCGCAGGCGTTCCGGGTCCAGAAGCGCGCGGTGACACCGGACGATTATGCCGCGATGGCGCTGCGTCATCCGGGCGTGCAGCGCGCCGCGGCGACCTTCCGCTGGAACGGCCACGGCTATACCGTCTTCATCACTGTCGACCGGGTCGGCGGGCAGCGGGTCACGGCGGAATTCGAGGCCGAACTGATCGCCTTTCTCGAGCCCTACCGCATGGCCGGCTACGACCTCGAGATCGACGATCCGCGTCCCGTGCCGATCGCGCTCGAGTTGCTGATCTGCGTCAAGCCGGGCTATTTCCGCTCCGAAGTCCGCAAAGCGGTGCTGAACGAGCTTTCCGAGCGCGCTCTCACGGACCGGCGGACCGGCTTCTTCCATCCCGACAATTTGACGTTCGATCAGGACGTGTGGCTGAGCGCGATCGTCGCCCGCGCCCAGGCGGTGGATGGCGTGGAAAGCGTGACTCCATCCTTGTTCGGCCGGCTCGGCGATCCGGACCCGGCGCCGCTCGAGGACGGCGTGATCCGGATCGGGCGCCTGGAGATCGCCGCCCTCGCCAACGATCCGAATTTCCCCGATCGGGGCACGCTCAAGCTCACCATGGGAGGCGGCAAATGACCGAGCTGCCTCCGCTCGTCGCGGGCCTCGCCGATCCCGCTGCACCCGGGTCGGACTGCGGCTGCTGCGAGAGCATCGCGATCGCGACCCCGCGCCCGGCGGAAAATCGCCCCGGCCTGCCAGCCATCGCCTACCGGGCCGGGCGCTTCGCCGATTTTCGGCGCAGCCAGCTGGCGCGGCTCTCGGCGGACGAGCATCCGGCGCTCGCGTCGCTGCGCAGCCGCGAGAATGACGATTTCACGATCGCCCTGATCGACGCCTGGTCGTGCGTCTGCGACGTCCTCACCTTCTATCAGGAGCGGATCGCGAACGAGGCCTGGCTGGGCACGGCGACCGAGCGCCTCTCCGTCGTCGAGCTCGGCCGGCTGATCGGCTATCAGCCGCGGCCCGGCGTGGCCGCGACGACGGCGCTGGTGTTCCTGATGGACGAGCCTCCGGGCGCCGAAGCCTCGGTGGCCGCGGTCGCGATCCCGCCCGGGACGCGGGTCCAGAGCATCCCCGGGCCCGACGAGACCGCGCAGACCTTCGAAACCGTCGCGGCGATCGAGGCGCGCGTCGCCTGGAACGCCCTTGCACCGCGGCAGACGCGGCTCGTTTTGCCCGCGAGCGGCGACAGCGGCGCCTGGCTGGCCGGCACCGGCGCCGACCTCAAGGTCGGCGACGCCGTCCTCGTCCTGGGCCAGGACCGGATCGCCAATAAGGGCTCGACGCGCTGGGATTTCCGCAAGCTGACGATGGTCGAGGCGGACAGCGACGCCGACCGGACGCGGGTCGAATGGACGCCGCCGCTGGCCGCGATCGAGCCGCCCGGGACCCTGGCGGGCCAGCAGCTGTTCGCGCTGAGAACGAGGGCCTCCCTGTTCGGCTGGAACGCACCCCATCCCGCGGTGCTGGCGGACACCACCCTGGCACATTACCCGAACCAACTGGCCACTAAGGATTGGTCCTTCACGGTCGACGACGTCAACGCTCAGATCGATCTCGATGCGATCTATCCGGGTTTCGTCGCCGGGGGCTGGGTCGCGGCGACCCGGCCCGACGGTGCCGTCCAGGCCTATCGCATCGTCTCGGCGACCGATGCCGGCCGCGCCGATTACGCGATGAGCGGGCGCACCACCCGGCTGACGCTCGATACCAATTATCTGTTCCATACGTTGACGCTGGTGCCGGCTTACCGGCAGGTGTCGGTCTACGGGAACAGCGAGGGGCTGGCCCTCGCCGAGACTCCGCTTGCCGAGCCGGTGCAGGGCGAAACGATCGAGCTGGCCGGGCTCGTGGACGGGCTGGAGGAAGGCCACCAGCTGGTGGTGCGCGGGCGCCGGGCGCAGGTCGTGGCGGTCGCGGACGGATTGTCGCTCGGTGCGCCCGGCGATCCTCCGCAGACGGTGACCCTGGCCGCAGGCGAGCGCCTGACCCTGCTTGCCGCGCCGGCGCCGCTGCCGGGCTGGCCGGTGCTGGTCTGGCATTTGCGCGCGGCGAGCGGGTTCGAGGGGTTCGCCTTTGCCCCGGCCGCGGCCTTCGCTGCCACCCCCGCCGATTCCAGCGCGGAATTGGTCGCCGAAGCAATGGTCCTCGCCGAGGCCGACCTCGTCGACCAAAGCCATGCGAGGCTGCGGTTCGCCGGCCCGCTGGCGGCGATCTTCGACCGGGCCTCGACGCTGGTTCACTGCAATGTCGCGGCCGCGACCCACGGCGAGACCACCCACGAGATACTCGGCGACGGCGACGCCGGCCGGCCGTTCCTGAGCTTCGCGCTCAAGCAGTCGCCTTTGACCCATGTCTCGGCGGCGAACGAGACCGGCGCGGCATCGACGCTCGCAATGCGCGTCGACGACATTCTCTGGCACGAAGTGCCTTCGCTCTACGGCCGCGGTCCGGAAGAGCGGGTGTTCGAATCGAGGACCAACGACGACGGCTCGACGATCGTCCAGTTCGGCGACGGCGTGAGCGGCGCCCGCCCCCCGACCGGCCGCAACAATCTGGTTGCGGTCTATCGCAAGGGGATCGGCACCGCCGGCTCGGTGGCGGCGGGCGCGCTGTCGATGGCGCTCGACCGGCCGCTCGGCCTCGACGAGGTGTTCAACCCCGTGCCGGCGAGCGGCGGCCAGGATGCCGAGACGCTCGCTTCCGCCCGCGTCAATGCGCCGATCGGCACGCTCACGCTCGGGCGCGTCGTGTCGCTGCTCAATTATGAGCAATTCGCGATGAGCTTCGCCGGTATCGCCAAGGCGCGGGCGGACTGGGTTTGGGACGGCGACGGGCGGCGCATCGTCGTCACCGTGGCGGGCCCGGGCGGCGCCGCGCTCGACAATGTCGCCGGCGGCGTGCTCGACAGCCTGACCCGTGCGCTGGGCAATCTCGGCGATCCGCTCGTGCGGCTTGCGGTAATGGGCTTCCGGCCCGCTTATTTCCGTCTCGACGGCAAGCTGGCGGTCCTTCCGGACTATGACCCCGAAATCGTGCTTGCCGCCGTCGAGGCGGCGCTGCGCGACGCTTACGGGTTCGAGCGCCGCGGCTTTTCGCGGCTGGTGGCGGTGAGCGAGATCCTCGCGACCATCCACGAAGTGGCCGGGGTCCGGGCGGTGGACCTCGACAGGCTCTACCGGACCTCGGGCTCCGGCTCGGCGCCGATCCTGCACGCGCGCCTGCTCGCCAGCCCGGTATCGCTCGCCCCGGACGACAGCCTGCTCGCGGCGGAGATCCTGACCCTCCATTCAGGTCCGCTCGGGCTGGTGGTGATGCCATGAGGATGTCGGCAGCCAATCTCTATGCCTTGCTTCCAGCGATCTACCGGATTCGCGACGCCGAGGCCGGCCATCCGCTGCGCGAGCTGATCGGCGTGATCGCCGAGCAGGCGGCGATCGTGGAAGAGAGCATCGAGCAGCTGTACGACGACCAGTTCATCGAGACCTGCGCCGACTGGGTCGCGCCCTATATCGGCGAGCTGATCGGCTATCGCCCGCTGCACGGCTCCGTCCCCGAAATCGCCTCGCCGCGCGCCGAGATCGCCAACACGATCGGCTATCGCAGCCGGCTCGGCACCGCCTGCGTGCTCGAGCAGCTGGCCCGCGACGTCACCAGCTGGCCGGCGCGGGTCAACGAATTCTTCCGCACCACCGCGACGACGCAGCGGATGAACCATATCCGGCCCGGCCATCACTTCGCTCCCGATCTGCGCGACTGGCGCGGGCTGGAAAATGTCGGCGGCGCCTTCGATCCGTTCACCCGCGCCGCCGACATGCGCTCGATCGCGCGCGCCGACGGCCGTCACAACTTCCCGAATATCGGCATCCACCTGTGGCGGCTGCGCGCCTTCCCGCGGCGGCGATCGCCGGCGACATTGGTGAACCAATTCGTGACCAACCAGTGCTTTTTGTTCAGCCCGCTCGGCGCGCCGCTGCCGCTGTTCACCAACCCGCACGACGAAGTCAGCATCACCCACATCGCGACGCCGCTCGACGTGCCGGCGCCGATCAGCCGCCACGTGCTCTACGCCGACCTCAAGAAGGAGCCTGGCTTGCCGCCCCCGGGCGAACTCTACGGGCTCGCCGCGGACGGCGCCCTCCAGAGCCTCGAGATCACGGTCGGCACGACCAGGCTGAAGGTGGCGGATGTCGAGGCGTGCGACCTCTCCGACCAGGGCAGCGCCTGGGCCCATATGCCCAAGCCGACGGATAGGCTGGTCGCAATCGACCCGGTGCTCGGCCGGATCGCCTTTCCGAACCCCCCGCGCGGGGTGGTGACGGTCACCTATCATCACGGCTTCAGCGCGCCGATCGGCGGCGGCGAATATGAGCGGGGGGCGGATTTCGCCCCGGGCAAGGCGGTCCTGGTCGCCAACGTCCAACCGATCGATCCGGCCAACGCCGGGGCCGTGGCGACCATCCAGGGGGCGATCAACGCGCTGCCGCCCGAGGGCGGGATCGTCGAGATCGTCGACAACGGCCTCTATGAGGAAACGCTCAAGATCGACGCCGGTCCCGGCGCCAGGATCGAGCTGCGCGCCAGGAACGGTTTTCATCCGCACGTGCGGACGAGGGGACCGTTCAGGATCACCGGCGCCCCAAACCCGGACGGCAGCCGCGACGCCAGGGTCACGATCGACGGGCTGCTGATCACCGGGATGCCGATCATCGTGCCGCCGCGCGTCGTGCCGCCGCCCCTCCTTCCCGGCCGTGACAACGCCCTCGAAAAGCTGACGCTGAGACACTGCACGCTCGTTCCCGGCCATTTCCTCGATTCCGGCGGGCTGCCGATGTTCTCCGGCCAGCAATCGCTCATCATCGGCTTGCAGAAGACCGCCCTCGAGATGAGCGCGTGCATCACCGGCCCGCTCGGCGTGGTGCCGCGCGCCACCGCGTCGCTCAGGGATTCGATCGTCGACGCGGCCGCGGCCGACCCGGCCGACAGCCCTCAAGGAGTCGCTTATGCGGACGTTCTCGGCACCAGCTTCGGCGGCGCGCTGACGCTGCGCGGCGTCACCGTGTTCGGGAAGATCGCCGCCGAACGATTCGATCTGGTCAGCGACAGCATCCTCGACGCGCGGCTGGCTCCCGGCGATACCTGGCCCGCGGCGGTCCGCGCCGAGCGCCGCCAGGTCGGCTGCATGCGCTTCTCGTTCGTGCCGCGCGGATCGATCGTGCCGCGCCGCTACCGCTGCCAGCCGCAGCTGGCGATCGACACCGAGATGGCGGCGCGCACCAAGGAGCTCGGCGGCCCGGTCGGGCCGGCCGAACGGGCGGCGATCGTCGCCCGCGCCACCCAGCGGATCGTGCCGTCCTTCACCTCGCGGCGCTACGGGCGTCCGGCCTATGCGCAGCTGCGCCGCGGCACGCCCATCGAGATCCGCGCCGGCGCCTCGGACGAATCCGAGATGGGCGGCTTTCACCTGGTCTTTGCGCCGCAGCGCGAGACCAATTTGCGAATCCGTATCGACGAATATCTGCGTTTCGCGCTCGAGGCGGGCGCGTTCTTCGAGACCTGAGGGAGAGGCAAGATGGGCGGGGATTATAGCCGGACGAGCTTCGATCCGCTGCGCGACTTCATCGGCGTCGGCATGCAGCAAGGCCATCCGACCACCGATGCCGATTGGAACGAGCTGGCGGCGGTCTTCGAACGGCGGATGCGGGCGGGCGCCGTCGACACGTTCGGACGGGCGGTGGTGCCGAGGGAGACGCCGACCGGCTTCGAGATCAGGCTGGCGCCCGGCCCGAAGCTGATGATCGGCCGGGGCCGCATGTATGTCGACGGCCATCTCGTCGAGAATCACGGCCGCATCGGCAAGAACTCCCAGGGACCCGTCTTCGACCGCGCGCGGAACGAGCCCGACGGCGCGCAGACCGGCGTCCTCGACGAGCCGATCTCGACCCAGCAGAACGACTTCATCGACTTCACCGCCCAGCCCTATCTGCCGGTGGCGCTCGCCTTGCCGAAACCGCCAGGCGCGGGCCCGCACGTCGCCTATCTCAAGGTCTGGAAGCGCGAGGTGACCGCGGTCAAGGACCCGCGCCTGCTCGAGCCCGCGCTCGGCGGCATCGACACCGCGACCCGCTGGCAAACGGTGTGGCAGGTCCGCCTGCTCGAGAACGTCGGCGCCGGCGCGACCTGCGGCACGAAATTGAGCTTATGGGACGAGCTGATCGCGCCCTCGCCGGCGCGGCTGACGACGGGCACGATGGTAGTCGAGGATCCGGAAGATCCCTGCCTGATCCCGCCGGGCGGCGGCTATCGCGGCCTGGAAAACCAATATTACCGGGTCGAGATCCACACCGGCGGCCCGCCCGGCGCGGCCAACGCGCCCGCCACCGCGCGCTTCAAATGGTCGCGCGACAACGCCTCGGTCGCGGCCCGGATCGAGTCGATCGAGCCGGTCAACAAGACGCGCGTGCGCGTCCGCAATATCGGCCGGGATTCGATCCTGCGCTTCGCGGTCGGCGACTGGGTCGAGATCACCGACGATATCCGCGAGTTCAGCGGCCAATCCGGCGACATGCACCGGATCGTCAGCCTCAGCGGCACCGACGAGATCGAGCTCAATGCGGCAGTCAATCCGAACCTGGTGCCCACTGCCCCCGATTCCACCGCCGCCCGCAATACCCGGATGATCCGCTGGGACCAGAAGGGCAAGGTCCGGCTCGCCGACGGCTCCCCCTATGTCGATCTGGACACGTCGGCGGATGGCCTGATCCCAATACCGCCCGGCGGCAAGGCGGTGCAGCTCGAGGCGGGCATCACCGTGTCCTTTACCACCGAGCCCGCGGGCGGCGCGCTGCGCGCGCTCGACCATTGGTGCTTCGCGGCGCGGACCGAAGGCGCGCAGATCGAGATGCTGGCCGCCGCGCCGCCGCTCGGCATCCATTATCATTATGCCCGTCTCGCCGTGGTAACCTTGCCGTCCGCGGTCCAGGCATCCAGGGTTCGCGATTGCCGCATCTTCTGGCCGCCGGCGGAAGAATGCGGCTGCACCGTCTGCGTCAGCGCCGAGGGCCACAATTCCGGCCGCTACACGATCCAGGACGCGATCGCGGACCTGCCCGCGGCCGGCGGCACCGTCTGCCTGGGCCCGGGCGACTTCATGCTGGGCGCGACGCCGGTCGTCCTGAAGAACCGGAAATCGGTCCGCCTGCGCGGCCACGGTTTCGGCTCGGAGCTGGCCTATGCCGCGGCCGGCGGCGCCATCCGCGTGGAGGATTCGAGCGACATCCGGATTACCGACCTCGCCGTCACGGTCGTCTCGACCGGGCAGTTCGTCAATACCCGGGATCTTGTCGACAGCTCGGCTCTGGACATCGCCAGCGGGATCGACGTCACGGTCAGCCGGACCCGCCTCAGGGTCACCTCAGGCCCGGACGGCAATGATTTCGGCGTCTTGCTCAGCGGCTGGGTGATCGACGTCACGGTCAACGACAATCTGATCGAGGCCGTGATGGGGATCGGCACCAGGGTCGGAATCGATCCGACCACGGGCGCACCGCGGCGCGCCACACTCTACGACCTGCGGATCACCGACAATCGGATCGTTTCGCAGAAAGTCGGCGTCGCCCTCAACAACTCCTTCTACTTCGGCCCGGTCCAAATCGAGGCCAACACGATCTTCGGCGGCGATGCCGGGATCAGCGCCTCCGGCATCGGGCTCGGGGTGCCCGGCCGGAGCGACGCCGCGCCTGCCGGAATGTGGATTTGCGCCAACTCGATCAGCTTCGCCGACGGCGGCAGCGGGATCGCCTGCGGCATCCTCGATCTGAGGGTGCTCGACAACGACATCTCCGGGCGACAGGAACCGGGCGGCATCGCGGCCGGCGCCTGCGTGCGGCTGATCGCGAGCGGGATACCGCTGTCGCCTGCCGACGCCCAGATCGTCGGCAACCGCCTCGGCAATGTCGACGGCCACGCAATCTCGATCGAGGCGCCGCAAGCGAGCATGCTGATCAAGCGCAACGTCATGCGCGACTGCGAGCGGGGGGCGGTCAGGGTCGGCCCGAACGTGTCGATCCGCAGCCTGGCGTTCGACAACAATTTGATCGAGCGCGCCGCCACGCGCGAATCGCCGGACTTGCGTGCGGCCGTGGCGCTGAGCGGGGTCGCCGACTTGCGCGTCGTCGGCAACACGATCCGAGGCGTTGGCGCGGCCAATGCCGGCTCGGTCTATTGCGTCGGGTTCGACATCAACGGCGCGGCCAAGCTCGACCTGTCGCACAATCTGATCACCGACATCGGTTTCGCCAAGCAGGGCGCCTCCTCCATCGGTGTTTTCATCCGTGGCGCGGTGCTGAGCTGCGCCGTGACCGCCAACCAAATTTTCGACTCGAAGGGCAGTGGCGAAACCGCCGGCAATTGGTGCGCGATCTTCATCCAGAACCAGCAAAGCTTCAGCCAAACGATTCCCCCCAGCGCCGAGATCGCGATCGCCGCCGTCGGGCCGCCGGCGGCGATGCCGGCCTTCTTCACCCTCGGGGATACGGTGTTCGCGGTGGGGACCAACCAGGTCTGGCCGTTCGCGGCGCTGGCGGACACCCAGATACGGATCGACGAGAATATCATCGGCGCCGCCCATTCGGCCTCGAACCTGCCCCTGGTCAAGGTCGTCGGAGGAGCCGGTAATTGTATCTTCAGCGAGAATCAGTGCACCTTGCAGGCGCGAGGGACGGTCAGCATCCCCAGCGTCTGGATACAGGATAGCCGCATCGTTGCCGCAAACAACATCGTGCGGCGCCAATCCGTGGCCGGGGCGGGGACGGGCGGTTCGATGGCCCTGTTTTGCGACAGCTTAGGGGTGAACCCGCCGAGACCGATGGTGACGGTGCTGGGCAACATCACCACCAGCACCATCACCGTGAACGGCCCCGCCCTTCCGGCCCCCTTCGCCCCGCTCAACATCCTGTCCAATTGAGGAGCCCGTCATGTCTTTCAGCCTCAGCAATATCGGTCGCCAGAAGACGATCGCCGGCCTCGCCAAGGCGGTGTTCGACGTGAAGGGCGATCCGGAGCTGCAGAAGGTCGGGGAGGAGGCGCTGCTGAACGCCAATCCCGGCCTCGCCGAAGAGGGCGGGATGAAGCCCGGCACGCCGATCATCGTTCCCCAGCTGCGCGATCCGCTCGCGCCCGGCCCCGACCGGGCGCCCGTGCTGCCGCCCGCGGCGGTCAGCGCCGTCAGGGCCGCCGCCGCCGCCGATCTGGCCGGCGCCCCGCTCGACGCGGCGTTGAAGGAGGCCGTCGACGGCGCGAAGATGCTCAAGACCAAGGCGGTCGCCGACGCCATCGCCGCGGCCCGCCCGGACCTCAAGGACCAGCTGCCGGCGATCGCGGCCGAAGCGGAGCAGGAGGCGAAGCGGGCGGCCGAGGCGGTCGCGGAGCTGCGCGCCGCCCTCGCTCAGCTCAAGGGAGCCGTGCCGGACCTCCCGGCCGACTGAGCGCCCGGGTCGAGCCCCGCCCCTCGTCCCGATACAATTCGGCACGCCTATCTCGTTGATCCGAATCGGAAAAGCGCTCATTTAGCGCGCACGCCCACCACCATTTCTCTTCGGCCAAGGAGAAACAAAATGCCGACGATCACCGGAACGCCGGGTGGCGACACCCTTGTCGGCACCGCCCAGACCGACCTCATCCAGGGGCTCGGCGGCAACGACATTCTGACCGACACGCTCGGCGGCGACGACACGCTCGACGGCGGCGACGACGACGATCTCATCGTCGTGACCCGCCCCACGCAGGGCACCAATGAAACTTTGCTCGGCGGCAACGGCAACGACATCCTGCGCTTCACGGGCGCGCGCGACGCGGGCGATTTCATTTCCGGCGGCGCCGGCGCGGACCTGATCGAGGTCAGCGGGTTCGACTTCGTGGTCGACGCCGGCAGCGGCGACGACCGGGTCTATGTCAGCAAGCTTGGCGGCGGCAACTCGCCGACGGTGACCTTGGGGCCGGGCCAGGACGCGATCGGCCTGCTCAGCAACACATTCTCGGGCCAGAGCCTGGTGGTCACCGATTTCACGCCCGGCGACGGCGGCGACCGGATCGATTGGGGCGTGACCCTGGCCTCGCTGGACGGATGGGACCAGTCCGGCAATCCGTTCGCGTCCGGCTATCTTTCTCTCCTGCAGAGCGGCGACATCGTCGCCGTCCAGGTGAACGTGAACCCGAGCCAGGGCGGCCCCTCCAACATCTACTTTCTTTCCGGGTTCGCGCCCTCGGCGCTGACCGCGTTCAACCTCGGCGGCTATGCGTCCAACGGCGCGGCGCCGGCGAACCTCACGCTCACCGGCACCGCCGCGGCCGACACGCTGAGCGGCGCCAACGGCAACGACACGATCACCGGCGACGCGGGCAATGACGTGCTCTACGGCGGCGCCGGCCATGACGAGATCCACGGCGGCGCGGACAACGACACGATCGACGGCTGGTTCGGCAACGACACCCTTTTCGGCGACGGCGGCGACGATATCATCGTCGACGATTGGGGCTTTCGCGGCACGATCGACGGCGGCACCGGCAACGACACGATCACGGCCGACATCAGCAAGCATCCGAACCTGTCGGTGCCGCAGCCGATCGCGCCGACCATGTTCGCCCGCACCATCGCCGGCGGCGACGGCGACGATCATATCACCGTGATCGGCTATACCCACGGCGACATCCGGCGGGTCACCGAAGCCACCATCACCGGCGGCGCCGACAACGACGTCATCGACGTCACGCGCACCTATGCGGTGATCGACGCCGGCACCGGCAACGACCTCGTCATCATCCGCAATGCGATCGATGCCAACCCGGCCACCGTCACGCTCGGCAGCGGCGTCGATACGCTGCGGCTGACCGACATCAGCTCCGGCACCAATATCGCGGCGGTCACCGTCACCGATTTCGTCACCGGGCCCGGCGGCGACGTCGTCGACGTTCCGGCGGTGATCGCTTCGCGCAACTTCGGCTGGGATTATCAGGGGAATCCCTTCGCCGGCGGCTTCGTCCGGCTGGTCGCGTCGGGCCCGGACACCCTGCTCCAGGGGAAGATCAACAACGCCACCTGGGTGACGCTGGCCATCTTCCAGTCGACCACGCCGGCCGCCTTCACCGCCGAGAATCTCGGCGGCTGGGATTCCAGCGGCGCGACGCCGCCGCCGCAGGTGATCAACGGCACCCCCGGCGACGACACGCTCGCCGGCGGCGTGGGCAGCGACACCGTCAACGGCCTGGCCGGCGACGACACGCTGACCGGCGGCTTCGGCAACGACACGCTGAACGGCGGCGACGACGACGACCATCTCGACGGCCAGTGGGGCAACGACACGCTCAACGGCGGCAACGGCAACGACGTCCTCACCGACACAAACGGCGGCAACGACATTTTCAACGGCGGCGACGGCGACGACATTCTTACCGATTCGGCCAGCGGCAACGACACGTTCAACGGCGGCAACGGCAACGACACGATCACCGCCCATCGCACCAGCAACGCGACCTTTACGGTCGACGCGGGCGACGGCAATGACATCATCACGCTCGACCACGCGTTCGGCACCGTGCTCGCCGGCGCCGGCAACGACATCCTGGTGATCGATAGCTCAGGCATGACCGTCGATGGCGGCAGCGGCGACGATGACATCACCGTCGATGGGTCGGTGGTCCTCGCCGGAACCGGCAACGACATCATCCGCTCGCAGGGCGGAAGCCAGGCTCTGACCCTCGGCGGCGGCAAGGACATCGTCCTGATCCAGGGCAGCGGCACGAACATGACCATTCAGGATTTCCAGGTGGGCGAGGAGGGCGACCGGCTCGACCTCTCGACCCGCTTCGGCGTCAATCCGTTCGGCCCCGGCGGGGAGTTGACGATCGAGCAAGTCGGCGCCGACACGCGCATCCATTCGTTGAACAACACCCATGTCTTCCTCTTGAAGAACGTGACCGCGACCGACCTTTCCACCTACAATCTCGGCGTGCCGACCGGCTCCTACAATCCGGGGCCGCGCAGCTTCACCGGCACGCCGGGGCCCGACGAATATGTCTCGGCGGACGGCAACGACAATCTGAGCGGCCTCGGCGGCAACGACACCCTCTACGGCGCCGGCGGCAACGACTCGATCGACGGCGGCGCCGGCCAGGACCAGCTTTACGGCGGCTCGGGCAACGACTTCATCGACGGCGGCGCCGACGCCGACACGATGTACGGCGGCACCGGCAACGACATCTTCATCGTCGACCATCCCGCCGACCAGATCGTCGAGTATCCCGGCGAGGGGCGCGACGTCGTCTACGCGCGGTCGAGCTACACGCTGGGGGCCGGAGTCTCGGTCGAAATATTGTCGGCGCTCGACCAGGCGGCGACGACGGCGATGGAGCTGGTCGGCAATGCGCTCGACCAGGAGATTTACGGCAATGCCGGCGCCAACTTCCTCCAGGGCGGCGGCGGCACCGATTATCTGTTCGGCTATGCCGGCGACGATGTCTATCTCGTTGCCGGTGCGGGCGACCATGTTTTCGAAAGCGGCGGCGGCGGGCGCGACGTCGTTTATGCGCTTGCCAATTACACGCTCGAGGCGGGCCAGGAGATCGAAGTGCTGTCGGCGGCGAGCCAGGCAGCGACGACGCCGCTCGAGCTGATCGGCAACGCGCTCAATCAGGAGATATACGGCAATGCCGGCGCCAACTTCCTGCAAGGAGGCGGCGGCACCGACTATCTGTTCGGCCTTGGCGGCAACGATACCTATCTCGTCTCGGGTGCGAACGAGCGGGTTTTCGAGGGCGCCGGCGGGGGCGCGCGCGACGTGGTCTATGCCCAGGCCAGCTTCACCCTCGAAGCGGGCCAGGAGATCGAGGTGCTGTCGGCCGCGAACCAGGCGGGCACGGGCGCGCTGACCCTGATCGGCAACAGCGGCGGCCAGGAGATTTACGGCAATGCCGGCGCGAACTTCATTCAGGGCGGCGGCGGCGCCGATTATCTGTTCGGGTTCGGCGGCAACGACACCTATCTGGTCTCGGGGTCGAGCGAGCATGTCTTCGAGAATGCCGGCGGCGGCCGCGACGTCGTCTATGCGCAGGCCAATTATGCGCTCGACGCAGGCCAGGAAATCGAGGTGCTGTCCACCGCCTCGCAAGGGGGCACGACCGCGATCGACCTCACCGGCAACAACCTTGCCAACGAGCTCTACGGTAATAATGGCGCGAACATTCTGAACGGCGGCGCCGGGGCCGATTATCTGCTCGGCTATGGCGGCGCCGACACCTTCCAGTTCACCACCGCTTTGGGCGGCGGCAATGTCGACGCGCTCGCCGATTTCAACGCGGTCGACGACACGATCGCGCTCGACGACGCGGTGTTCGCCGGCCTGACGCCCGGTGCGCTGCCCGCAAGCGCGTTCGTCGCCGGCAGCGCCGCCGGCGACGCCGACGATAGGATCATCTACAACAGCGCCACCGGCCAGATCCTGTTCGACGCCGACGGGAACGGCGGCGGGCTGGCGGTGTTGTTCGCTACGGTGCAGCCCGGAACGGTGCTCACCGCCTCGGACTTCACGGTGATCTAGCGGCCGCCGCGAAGCCGCATTCCACTCGGCGGCGCTATTTCGGAAATACCGCAATTCTACTATATGGGGGGTTGCAAGGAGCTACAAATGCCCAACATTACCGGGACGCCAGGCGACGACACCCTGACCGGGACCGCCGGCGACGATGTCATCGACGGCCTGGGCGGCAACGATATTATCACCGACACCGCCGGCGGCTTCGACCTGTTGCGCGGCGGCGACGGCAACGACACGCTGACCGCCGAGCGGCTGACGACCTCGGGCACGGTCGACATGGACGGCGGCGACGGCGACGATCGCTTCTTCCTCAGCGTCGCCGACGGCACCGGTCCGCATTCCGTGATCGGCGGCAACGGCGCGGATTATTTCGACATCAACGGCCAGGCGACGATCCAGGCGGGCGCCGGCGACGATTTCATCGTCTGGAACCGCCGCGGCACCTACTTTCTGGGCAGCGGATCGGACGTGATCTTCCTTCCGGGTTCGACGCTCATTGCATCCGGCGGCGGGGACATCAGGGATTTCGCCCCCGGCGCCGGCGGCGACCGGATCGACTGGGGCACCGCTCTGGCCGGCCTGTGGGGCTGGGATCAGTCGAGCAACCCGTTCGGCACGTTCCTCAGGGTCAGGGAGGCGAGCGCGTTCAACAACGCCTTCGAATTCCGGCTCGATTCCGGCGACCCGATCTACCAGACCCTGTTCCTCACCAACCTGTTTCCGATCGCCTCGCTCACCGCCTTCAATCTCGGCGGCTATGCGCTCGACGGCTCGGCGCCCGCCGCGCAGAACCTGACCGGAACCGCGGGCAACGACACGCTCGACGGCGGCGTCGGCTCCGACACGATCAACGGTTCGGCGGGCAACGACGTCATTCGCGGCGGCGCCGGCGCCGACCAGATCGACGGCGGCGACGACAACGACATTATCGACGGCGGGCTCGGCTCGGACACGATTGCCGGCGGCGCGGGCAATGACATCATCACCGACGCGTTCGGCTTCACCGGGACGATCAACGGCGGCACCGGCAACGACACGATCACCATCGACCTCAGCGCCAACACGCAGCCGATCGGCCCGTTGGTCGGGCCGGCCCTGTTCACCCGGACGATCAACGGCGGCGGCGACGACGACAATATCCTCGCGATCGGCCGCCTGCTCGGCTCGAACTACAACGATTTCACGATCGACGGCGGCTCGGGCAACGACCGCATCGAGGTCTCGACCAGCCGCGCGACGGTCCAGGCCGGCGACGGCAACGACATCGTCACCGCCGATATCCGCAGCCCCGGCGGAACCACGGTCACGCTGGGCGCGGGCATCGACACGGTGCGCGTCGGCGCGCTGATGCCGGTCAGCGCCGGCGATCCGACCTCGCCGATCATCGTCACCGATTTCCAGCCGGGCGCGGGCGGCGACGTGTTCGACCTTCCCGATTTCTTCATCAAGAAGCCGCTCTTCTTCAGCTATGTCGGCAATCCGTTCCTGGATGGCTACGCCCGCCTCGTCCAGTCCGGCGCGGACGTGCAGGTCCAGGTCAAGACCAGCGGCAACACCTATTGGACGCTGGCGGTGCTGCAGAACGTCGTCATCGCGCAGCTCAGCGCCGAGAATATGGGCGGCTTCGCGCCGGACGGCACGCTGCCGCCCAATCTGGTCCTGAACGGCGACGGCGGCTCGAACACGCTTGCCGGCGGCCTCGGCAACGACCAGATTTCGGGCTTCGGCGGCAACGATGTGCTGACCGGCGGCTTCGGCAACGATCTGCTCCGCGGCGGCGAGGGCGACGACCTGCTCGATGGGCAATGGGCATCCGACACGCTCGAGGGAGAGGGCGGCAACGACACTTTGGTCGACAGCCTCGGCGGCAGCGACACGCTGCGCGGCGGCGACGGCGACGACGTCCTGACGGTCACGCGGGTAGGCCTGCCCAATGGGACTCTGGTGCTGGAAGGGGGCGCGGGCAACGACCGGCTCACCAGCCCCACCGGCACGCTGAACGGCGGCGACGGCAATGACATCATCACCGCGACGAGCTCGCAATTCGCCATTCTGGGCGGCGATGGCGACGACGTCATCACCGCCAGCTATCCCGGCACGATCGACGCCGGCGCGGGCAACGACGTCCTGACGCTGAACTCGCCGCAGGGCCTGACCGGCGACCAGCCCTTTCCGACCAACGTGACCCTGGGCGCGGGCAAGGATTTGGTGATCGCGGGCAACCGCGCCCAGATCACGATCTCGGACTTCAAGGTCGGCGAGGAGGGCGACCGGCTCGACATCAGCGTCCAGGGCGCCGATCCGTTTCGCCCGGGCGGGCCGCTGCTGATCGATCAGGTCGGCGCCGACGCGGTGATCCGCCTGCGCAACGGGGGGACCGCGCCGGGCTTCCGGATCACCCTGCTCAATGTCCAGGCGACCGAGCTTTCGCCCTACAATCTGAGCGGCGTCGACAGCCATGTATTCGCGCCCGCGCCGCAAAGCTTCGAAGGGACGCCGGGTCCCGACACGTTCGTCTCGGCCGACGGCGCCGACACGATCCGCGGCCATGGCGGCGACGACGTGCTCTACGGCGCCGGCGGCAACGACCTGATCGAAGGCGGCGACGGCAATGACGAGATCGTCGGCGGCAGCGGCAACGACACGCTGCGGGGCGGCGCGGACAATGATTTCCTCGAGGGCGGCGCCGGCACCGACCAGCTGGCCGGCGGCACCGGCAACGACGTCTATGTCGTCGAAAGCCCGAGCGACGTGATCGTCGAAGCAATCGGCGAAGGGTACGACGTCGTCTACAGCCGCTCGAGCTACGCGTTGGGCGCGGATGCGGAGATCGAGGTCCTTTCGAGCATCAGCCAGGATGCGACGACCGCGATGGATCTGGTCGGCAACAGCTTCAGCCAGATCATCTACGGCAATGCCGGCGCCAATTTCCTCCAGGGCGGGGGCGGCACCGATTTTCTGGTCGGGCTCGGCGGCAACGACACCTATTTCGTCGCGGGGCCGGGCGACAACGTCGTCGAGAGCGTCGGCGGCGGCAGCCGCGACGTGGTCTATACGCCGCTCGATCTGG
>JAXDPI010000030.1:0-17585 GCA_034668465.1 Sphingomonadales bacterium | reverse complement strand
CCAGCCGACCACCGAGGTCGCCCGCGTGATCGGCGCGGTGGCCAAGGGCGACCTTAGCCAGTCGATGGCGGTCGAGATCGACGGGCGCGCGCTGCGCGGCGAGTTCCTGCGCATCGGCAAGGTCGTCAACACGATGGTCGAGCAGCTCGCCTCCTTCGCCTCCGAGGTGACCCGCGTCGCGCGCGAGGTCGGCACCGAAGGCAAATTGGGCGGCCAGGCCAATGTCCGCGGCGTCGCCGGGACCTGGAAGGATCTGACCGACAACGTCAACGCGATGGCGACCAACCTGACCGGCCAGGTCCGCAACATCGCCGAAGTGACCACCGCGGTCGCCTCGGGCGACCTTTCCAAGAAGATCACCGTCGAGGTGAAGGGCGAGATCCTCGAGCTCAAGAACACGATCAACACGATGGTCGACCAGCTCAACAGCTTCGCCTCCGAGGTGACCCGCGTCGCGCGCGAGGTCGGCACCGAGGGCAAGCTCGGCGGCCAGGCGCGGGTCGAGGGCGTCGGCGGCACCTGGAAGGATCTGACCGACAACGTCAATCTGATGGCGGACAATCTCACCGGCCAGGTGCGCAACATCGCCGAGGTGACGACCGCGGTGGCGCTTGGCGATCTTTCGAAGAAGATTACGGTCGATGTGAAGGGCGAAATCCTCGAGCTCAAGAACACGATCAACACCATGGTCGACCAGCTCAACGGCTTCGCCAGCGAAGTGACGCGCGTCGCCAAAGAGGTCGGCACCGAAGGCAAACTGGGCGGCCAGGCGCAGGTGCCGGGCGTCGCCGGGACCTGGGCCGATCTCACCGACAACGTCAATTCGATGGCGGCGAACCTGACCGGCCAGGTCCGCAACATCGCCGAGGTGACCACCGCGGTCGCGCTCGGCGACCTTTCCAAGAAGATCACCGTCGACGTGAAGGGCGAGATCCTCGAGCTCAAGAACACGATCAACACCATGGTCGACCAGCTGAACGGCTTCGCCAGCGAGGTGACGCGCGTCGCCCGCGAAGTCGGCACCGAAGGCAAATTGGGCGGCCAGGCGCAGGTGCCCGGCGTCGCCGGCACCTGGGCGGACCTCACCGACAACGTCAATTTGATGGCGGCGAACCTGACCGGCCAGGTCCGCAACATCGCCGAGGTGACCACCGCCGTCGCCCGCGGCGATCTCTCCAAGAAGATCACGGTCGACGTGAAGGGCGAGATCCTCGAGCTGAAAGACACGATCAACGTCATGGTCGATCAGCTCAACGGCTTCGCCTCGGAGGTGACCCGCGTCGCCCGCGAAGTCGGCTCCGAGGGCAAATTGGGCGGCCAGGCGCAGGTCGAAGGCGTCGCCGGCACCTGGAAGGACCTGACCGACAACGTCAATCTGATGGCCGGCAATCTGACCGGCCAGGTCCGCAACATCGCCGAGGTGACCACGGCCGTCGCCCGCGGCGACCTTTCCAAGAAGATCACCGTCGACGTGAAGGGCGAGATCCTCGAGCTCAAGAACACGATCAACGTCATGGTCGATCAGCTCAATTCGTTCGCCTCGGAGGTCACCCGCGTCGCGCGCGAAGTCGGCACCGAGGGCCGGCTCGGCGGCCAGGCCCAGGTCGAGGGCGTCGGCGGCACCTGGAAGGATCTGACCGACAATGTGAACGCGATGGCGGCGAACCTGACCGGGCAGGTCCGCAACATCGCCGAGGTGACGACCGCTGTCGCGCTCGGCGACCTTTCCAAGAAGATCACGGTCGACGTGAAGGGCGAGATCCTCGAGCTCAAGAACACCATCAACACGATGGTCGACCAGCTCAACAGCTTCGCCTCGGAAGTGACCCGCGTCGCCCGCGAGGTCGGCACCGAAGGCAAATTGGGCGGCCAGGCGCAGGTGGCCGGCGTCGCCGGCACCTGGGCCGATCTGACCGACAACGTCAACCTGATGGCCGCCAACCTGACCGGCCAGGTCCGCAACATCGCCGACGTGACCACCGCCGTCGCGCGCGGCGACCTTTCCAAGAAGATCACCGTCGACGTCAAGGGCGAGATCCTCGCCCTCAAGGACACGATCAACGTCATGGTCGATCAGCTGAACGGCTTCGCCTCGGAGGTGACCCGCGTCGCCCGCGAGGTCGGCACCGAGGGCAAATTGGGCGGCCAGGCCAAGGTGCCGGGCGTCGGCGGGACCTGGAAGGACCTGACCGACAACGTCAACCTGATGGCGACCAACCTGACCAACCAGGTGCGCGGCATCGCCGACGTGGTGACCGCGGTCGCGCAGGGCAATCTGAAGCGCAAGCTGACCGTCGACGCCAAGGGAGAGATCGCCGCTCTGGCCGAGACGATCAACTTCATGATCGAGACGCTCTCGACCTTCGGCGACCAGGTCACCAACATGGCCCGCGAGGTCGGCATCGAAGGCCGACTCGGCGGCCAGGCGCGGGTGCCCGGCGCCGCCGGCCTGTGGCGCGACCTGACCGACAACGTCAACCAGCTCGCGGCGAACCTGACCAACCAGGTGCGCTCGATCGCCGACGTGGCGACCGCGGTGACCAAGGGCGACCTCACCCGCTCGATCGCGGTCGAGGCGTCGGGCGAGATGGCGGCGCTGAAGGACACGATCAACGAGATGATCCGCAATTTGAAGGAGCAGACCCTCAAGAATGCGGAGCAGGACTGGCTGAAGACCAACCTCGCCCGCTTCTCGCGCATGCTCCAGGGCGAGCGCGATCTCGCTACCGTGTCGAACCTGATCATGTCCGAGCTCGCGCCTTTGGTCGACGCCCAATATGGCGTGTTCTACGTCACCAAGCGCGAGGAGGACGAGACCAAGCTCGAGCTGGTCGCGAGCTACGGCGCCGAAAGCCACGACGAGCTCAGGCGCGAGTTCAAGTTGCGCGAGGGCCTGGTCGGCCAGGCGGCCGCCGACAAGCGGCCGATCCTGCTCCGGGACGTGCCCGGCGATTTCATCCGCATCGGCTCCGGCCTCGGCCGCGCGGCGCCGGCGAACATCAACATCCTGCCGGCTTTGTTCGAGGACGACGTCAAGGCGGTGATCGAGCTCGCCTCGTTCAGCGAGTTCAACGAGACCCACCAGAGCTTTCTCGACCAGCTGATGGAATCGGTCGGCATCGTCCTCAACACGATCGCCGCCACGATGCGCACCGAGGGCCTTTTGAAGCAGTCGCAGCTGCTGACCCAGGAGCTCCAGGCGCGCCAGACCGAGCT
Source organism: Sphingomonadales bacterium (assembly GCA_034668465.1). GTDB lineage: Bacteria > Pseudomonadota > Alphaproteobacteria > Sphingomonadales > Sphingomonadaceae > Allosphingosinicella. Next base: position 14,369 of record JAXDPI010000030.1, on the reverse strand, counting down.
CACCACCAAGCAGGAGGAGCTGCACGCGACCAACGAGGAGCTGCAGGAGAAGGCGCAGCTGCTCGAGAACGAGAAGAAGCAGGTCGAGGCGAAGAATCTCGAGATCGACATGGCGCGGCGCGCGGTCGAGGAGAAAGCCGAGCAGCTCGCTTTGACCTCGAAATACAAGTCCGAGTTCCTTGCGAACATGAGCCACGAGCTGAGGACGCCATTGAACTCGCTGCTGATCCTCTCGAAGCTGCTGGCGGACAACCCGCAGGGCAATTTGAACGAGAAGCAGACCGAGTTCGCGCGCACGATCAACTCGGCCGGATCGGACCTGCTGAGCCTGATCAACGACATCCTCGATCTCTCCAAGATCGAATCCGGCACGATCTCGATCGAGACCGGCGACATGCCGCTCGCCAGCCTCAAGCAGCATATGGAGCGCACCTTCCGCCAGCTCGCGGCCGACAAGGGGCTCGAGTTCGAGGTCGCGTTCGACGACCAGCTGCCGGACACGATCCGCACCGACGAGAAAAGGCTGCAGCAGGTCGTGCTCAACCTGCTCTCCAACGCCTTCAAGTTCACCGAAGCGGGCAGCGTGACGCTGTCGGCGCGGCTCGCGGACAGCGGCTGGAACACCAACCACCCGGTGCTGCGCAACGTCGAAAACGCGATCGAGATCGCGGTGACCGATACCGGCATCGGCATTCCCGAGGACAAGCAGAAGCTGATCTTCGAGGCGTTCCAGCAGGCCGATGCGACGACCAGCCGCAAGTTCGGCGGCACCGGCCTGGGGCTTTCGATCAGCCGCGAGATCGCCCGCCTGCTCGGCGGCGAGCTGCAGGTGCGTTCGACGCCGAGCGAGGGATCGACCTTCACCCTGTTCGTTCCGCTCGAGGCCGCGGCGATCACCGCGCCGGCCGGGACGACGACCGCGCGCTACGAGAATAGCGGCGCGGCGGTGCCGTCGGCAATTCCGGCGACGCTCGAAGTCAGCGACGACCGCGACAATCTCAGCGGCGGCCCGTTCGTGCTGATCGTCGAGGACGACGTGACCTTCGCCTCGATCCTGCTCGATCTGGCCCGCGCGGCGGGGCTGAAGGGGGTGGTGTCGACCGCCGGCGCCGGCACGCTCGCTCTCGGCCGCAAGCTCCAGCCCGATGCGATCACCCTCGATCTCGGCCTCGACGACATTAACGGCTTCGTCCTGCTCGATCTGCTCAAGCACGATGCCGAGACCGGCCAGATCCCGATCCACGTCATTTCCGGCGCCGAAGAGGCCGCGTCCGCGTCCGGGCTGGGCGCGTTCGGCATCACCGGCAAGCCGGTCGACCATGACGAGCTCGCCAAGCTGTTCCGCCGGATCGCCGACCAGGCCAAGGCGCGGCGGAAGCGCCAGCCGGGGCGCGCGAAGCGCCGCGACGCCGCCGAGCGCGCGCCTCGCCAGCTGCCCGAGCTGGCCGGCGCCAAGGTGCTGATCGTCGACGACGACATCCGCAACATCTATTCGCTGACCAGCGTCCTGGAGAGCTTCGACGTCGAGGTGCTCCATGCCGAACGCGGCCGCGACGGCATCCTGATCCTCGAGCAGACGCCCGGCATCGACGTCGCTCTGATCGACATCATGATGCCGGAAATGGACGGCTACGAGACGATGCGCCAGATCCGCGACCGGCCGGCCCTCGCCGATCTGCCGCTGATCTCGGTCACGGCGAAGGCGATGAAGGGGGACCGCCAGAAGTGCCTCGACGCCGGCGCGTCGGACTATATCGCCAAGCCGGTCGACATCGAGCTGCTGCTGGCGCTGCTGCGGGTGTGGATCGGCAAGGTCCGCGGCCGCGCGGCCTTGGCTGCCGAGCCCCAGCTGATCGAGACGGCGGCGGAATGAATCGATGAACGCCTCGAGGACGAAGCGGCGGGAATCGCCATCCCGGGCCGACCCCCTGCCCGCGCCGGAAGGCCGCGCCCGGGTGCTGGTCGTCGACGATGACGAGCACAATCTGCTCGCCATCCGCACCGTGCTCGAGGATCTGGCGGAGGTCGAGGTCGCCGCTTCCGGCGACGAGGCGCTGCGGCACCTTCTCAAGGGCGAGTTCGCGGTGATCCTGCTCGACGTCTACATGCCGGGGATGGACGGCTACGAGACCGCCCAGATCATCCGCGGGCGCGAGCAGACCAAGCGGATCCCGATCGTCTTCCTGTCCGCGGTCAACAAGGAAAAGGAGCATCTGCTGCGCGGCTATTCGATGGGCGCGGTCGATTATGTGTTCAAGCCGGTCGAGCCGGTCGTGCTCCGGTCCAAGGTCGCGGTGTTCGTCGACCTCTACACCATGACCCGCGAGATCCAGCGCAAGGCGCAGCAGGAGCAGCAGCTTCTCCAGGAATTGCGGCTGGCCGAGAAGCAGCTGCTGCAGGCCCGCAAGATGGACGCGATCGGCAAGCTGACCGGCGGCATCGCCCACGATTTCAACAATCTGCTGGCCGCCGTCCTGGGCGGGCTCGGCATGATCGAGCGGCGGCTGCCGCTGGATGACGAGCAAAGCAGGATCGTCGGCATGACCCGGCGCGCGGCCGAGCAGGGTTCGGAGCTGGTCGGCCGGTTGCTCGCTTTCGCGCGCCGGCAGCAGCTGCAGCCGGCCGCGGTCGATATCGACAAGCTGTCGGCCACCGTCCGGGAGCTGCTCGCGCATACGCTGGGCGGCCTGGTCGAGCTCGATTGGCGGTCCGGGGACGACATCTGGTGCGCTTATGCCGACAGCGCCCAGCTCGAGCTCGCGCTGATGAACCTGATCATCAACGCGCGCGACTCGATGCCGCACGGCGGGAGGATCATTGTTACCAGCGACAACGCGCGAGCGGAGCCGAACAACGCGCTCGAATTGCCGCTGGGGGACTATGTCGTGATCGCCGTCGCCGACAGCGGCTGCGGCATCGCCGCCGACATATTGGAGCAGGTGACCGAGCCGTTCTTCACCACCAAGGAGGTCGGCAAGGGCACCGGCCTCGGCCTGTCGATGGTCTACGGCTTCGCCCGCCAGTCCAACGGGGCGATCGACATCGACTCCAAGGTCGGCAAAGGAACGAAAGTGGCGCTCTGGCTGCCGCGGGCGCCCTCGCCGGGCGGCGAAACCAAGGCGCCGCCGGCCGCTATCCCGGATGATCGCGCCGAAATGCGGCCGCTGCGCATCCTCCTGGTCGACGACCATGAAGCGGTGCGCGAGACCACCGCCGGAATGCTCAGCGACATGGGCCACGAGGTGGCCTCCGCCGGCGACGGGCCGGCGGTGCTGAAGATGCTCGAATCCGCTCCCGCCGACTACGATTTGATCGTCACCGATTATGCGATGCCGCTCATGTCCGGCGGCGACATGCTCAACCAGGCCAGAAAAATACGTCCCGATCTGCCGGGCATCATCATCAGCGGCTATGCCGACAGCCATTCCATCTCGCGCAAGCCGAGCGAGGTGGTGGTCCTGACCAAGCCGTTCACCCTCGATCAGATGGGCGCCGCGATAGGAGCCGCCATCCAGGCATTGCCCCGCTAACAGAGAGCTAGGGTCCGTACTCAATTAGCGGATCTCGAGATTGTCCGGATTTCTCTTCATTTGAGAGTCATCCCGGCGAAAGCCGGGACCCACGGACACCGCCGGCGGAGGAAAAGCGATGCCGATTCAACCGCATTTCAACGTCCGAGTTCATGGGTCCCGGCCTTCGCCGGGATGACTCTCTCGGTTTCGCACGCAACCAAGCCGCTTCTAATCGAGTACGGACCCTAGGCGGGAGGAGCCTCCCAGCCCCCGCCGAGCGCGAGGAAGAGCGACACCAGCTGGTCGGACAGCAATGCCTCCGATTGCGCGACCGCGGCATCATTCTGGGCAAGGGCGCGCTCGGCGTCGAGCACGATCTGGAAGGACTCGCGCCCCGCCCGGTAGCGCAGCCGCGCGATCCGCGCCGCCTCGGCGCTCTGGCTGCGGGCGCGGCGCAGGATCGCCAGCCGGTCGAGCTCGCCCGCATAAAGGGTCAGCGCGCTTTCGGTCTCTTCGAGCGCGCGCAGCCAGGTCCCGTCGAAGCTCGCCAGCGCGCCCTCGGCCGACGCCTCGGCCTGGGCGATGCGCGCTCGTGCCACCGCGATGTTGGGGAAGGTCCACGAAATCAGCCCGCCCAGGCTGAAGCGGAAGCCGTCGCCAGACACCAGCCCGCCGGGCGAGCCCGCGGTGGAGCCAAGCGAGCCGCCCAGGCTGACCGTCGGGTAGAGGTCCGCGGTCGCCACCCCGATCCGCGCCGTCGCCGCGGCCAGCGACCGCTCGGCGGCGCGGATGTCCGGCCGGCGGCGCAGCAGCGCCGCGCCGTCGCCGACCGGGATCGGCTCGGACAAGGCCGGCGGCGTTGCACACAAGGCCGCCTCGGGCGGGAAGTCCGCCGGCGCCCGGCCGGTCAGGACCGAAAGGCGAAAGAGCGCGGTCCGGCGCAGCGATTCCAGGGTCGGGACGGCGGCGCGATTCTGGTCGAGCAGCGCGCCGGCCTGGCTGGTTTCGAGCGCCGTGGTCCGGCCGCCCTCCTGCAGCCGGCGGGTAAGATCGAAGGTCTGCTCCTGGATACGGACGCTCTCGCGCGCGACCGCGAGCTGGCGCCCGGCGCTGCAGGCGTCGGCATAAGCGCGCGTCGTCTCGGCGGCGACGGTGATGCGAGCCAGGTCGAAAGCCGCCTGCACCGCTTCGGCGTCGGCGCGGCTCGCCTCGATCGCGCGGCGGATGCGGCCGAACAGGTCGATCTGATAGCCGATGTCGAGCCCGGCATCGTAGCGGTCGTCCGCGCTCCCGCCCGGCTCCTGACCGTAGGTCGCGCTTCCCGAAATCCCGGTGGTCGGCAGCCGCCCGGCCCGGGTCTCGCGCAGCACCGCCCGGGCGCGCCGCAAATTGGCGGCGGCGACGCGCAGGTCGGTATTGCGGCGGAGCGCCTCGCCGATCAGCTGATCGAGCAACGGATCGCGGAACAGGCTCCACCAGCGCCCCGGCGGCTCGTCGCCGGTGAAGGCGGGCGAGCGGGCGGAGGCGAACGTGCCCTGCGCGGGCGCGCCCGGCGCCGGGCTGCGAAAGTTCGGGCCGACCGCGCAGGCGCCGAGCGCGAGCGCGAGCGTGGCGGCAGCGGGCGCGCGCCTCATTCCGCAAGCTCCGGTGCGGGCGGCGCGGCTTTGCCGGCCGCGCGTTGCGGCAGGAAGCGGGCGAGGGCGCGGCACAGCACGTAGAATACCGGCGTGAAGACGAGGCCGAAGGCGGTGACCCCGACCATGCCGAAGGCGACCGCCGTGCCCATCGCCTGGCGCATCTCGGCCCCCGGCCCGACCGCGATCACCAGCGGCACGACGCCGAAGATGAAGGCGAAGCTGGTCATCAGGATCGGCCGGAGGCGCGAGCGGGCCGCGTGGACGGCCGCGTGGAACGGGTCCATGCCTTCCTCCTCGGCCTGGCGCGCGAATTCGACGATCAGGATGGCGTTCTTCGCGGCCAGCGCGACCAGCACGATCAGGCCGATCTGGGTGAGGATATTGTTGTCGAGCCCGCGCAGATTGATCCCGGTCATCGCCGCGAGAATGCACATCGGCACGATCAGGATGACGGCGAGCGGCAGCGTCAGCGATTCGAACTGCGCCGCCAGCACCAGGAAAACGCAGAGGACCGCGACGGCGAAGATGAGCGGCGCGGTGTTCCCCGCCGCGCGCTGCTGGTAGGCAAGGCCGGTCCATTCGTACGAGAAGCCGGGCGGCAGCGTCTGGGCGGCGAGCTGCTCCATCGCGCGCAGCGAATCGCCGGATGCGCCGCCGGGCGGCGTCTGACCCTGCAGCTCGGCGGCCGGATAATTGTTGTAGCGGGTCACCTGGACCGGGCCGCTGCCGTAGCGGAAGGTCGCGACCGCGGAGAGCGGCACCATCGTCCCGGCGGCGGAGCGCACCTGCAGGCGGCCGACATCGGCAAGATCGGCGCGCGCGGACGCTTCGGCCTGCGCGGTCACGCGGAACGTACGGCCGAGCAGGTTGAAGTCGTTGACGTAGGTTGAGCCGAGATAGGTGCCGAGCGCTTGATAGACCTGGGTCGGCTGCACGCCGAGGAGTTGCGCGCGGTCGCGGTCGACCTCGGCCTCGATCCGGGGGCTGCCGGTGTTGAACAGCGAAAAGACCTGGCCGAGTTTCGGATCGTGCTGGGCAGCGCCCATCATCGCGAAGGTCGCGCCCTGGAGCGCCTGGTAACCGGCGCCCTGGCGGTCCTGGACCATGATCGCGAAGCCGCTGCCATTGCCGAGGCCCGGCACCGGCGGCGGGGAGAGGAAGAAGACCTGCGCGCCTTCCTCGGCACCGGCGACGGCGCCGGTGATCTGGCCCGCCAGCTCGGCCGCCGCCTGGCCCTCGCCGCGCCGCTCCTCGTGCGGCGCGAGGCGCAGGAACATGATACCGCTGTTCGAGGCCGGGCTGAAGGTCGAGCCGTCGAGGCCGGCGAAGGCCGCCGTTTCGGTCACCATCGGATTTTGCGAGACGACCGCCCGGATTCGTTCGACGGCCGCCTCGGTCCGATCAAGGCCGGCGCCGGGCGGAAGTTGGATGACGCCGATCAGGAAGCCCTGGTCCTGATCCGGAATGAAGCCGGTCGGCGTCGCGTTCAGCCGCCAGACGGTCAGGCCCAGCAGGCCGCCATAGATGACCAGCATGATGGTCGAGCGATGGACCAGCCTGGAGGTGAGCCCGCCGTAGCGGCTGGACACCCAGTCGAAGCCCCGGTTGAACCGGTCACCCGCCAGGCGCAGGGGCCGCGTCCAGCGCCTGTCTTCTCGTGCCTCCGCCGTCCTGTGCGGCTTCAGCAGGATCGCCGCGAGCGCCGGCGAGAGGGTCAGCGACACGATTGTCGAGATCGCCGCGGCGGCCGCGATGGTGACGGCGAACTGGCGGTAGAAGATGCCCGGGATGCCCGAGATCAACGCCGTCGGGACGAACACGGCGACGAGCACCAGGCCGATCGCGATCAGCGCCCCCGAAATCTCCCGCATCGTGCGATGCGCGGCTTCGCGCGGCGAGAGGCCCTCCCTGATGTGCCTCTCGACCGCCTCGACGACGACGATCGCGTCGTCGACGACGATGCCGACCGCCAGCACGAGCGCGAACAGCGACAGCGAGTTGATCGAAAATCCGAGCGCCAGCTGCACCGCGAAGGTCCCGATCAGCGAGACCGGGATGGCGATGATCGGAATGACCGCGGCGCGCCAGGTCTGCAGGAAGATGACGATCACCAGGACGACGAGGGCGACCGCCTCGAGCAGGGTCTGCTGCACCTCCTCCACCGAGGCCTGGACATATTCGGTCGGGTTGTAGGGGATCGAATAGGCCATCCCCTGCGGGAAATCCCGCGACGCCGCCTCCAGATCGGCGAGGACCCCCGCAGCCGTCTCCAGCGCGTTCGATCCGGGAAGCTGCTGGATCGCCATGAAGACCGCTTGCCGCCGGTTCGAGGTGCCGCGGATGCCGTAATCCTGGCTGCCGATCTCGACCCGGGCGACATCCCTGAGCCGGGTGATCGCGCCCGTTTGGGCCTCGGTCTTGAGGACGATGTCGGCGAACTGGTTGGGTTCGGTGAGACGCCCCTGCACCTGGAGCGGCAGCTCGAACGCCGGGCCGCCGTTGCGGAAAGGCGGCTGGCCGATCGAGCCGCCGGCGACCTGCACATTCTGTCCGCGCAGCGCGGCCACGATCTCGTCGGCGGTGAGGTTGCGCGCCGCGGCCCGATCGGGATCGATCCAGATCCGCATCGAATAATTGCCGCCGCCGAACACCTGCACCGCGCCGACGCCCGGCAGGCGCAACAGCCGGTCTCGCAGGCGGGAATTGGCGTAATTGCCGACATAATCGATGTCGAGATTGCGATCGGTCGTGGTCAGCGCCGCGACCATCAGGAAGTCGGTCGTCTGCTTGGTCACGGTAACGCCGATCTGGCGCACCTGATCGGGCAGGCGCGGCTCGGCCAGCGCGACGCGGTTCTGGACCAACACCTGCGCGGTGTCGATGTCGGTGCCGGGCTGAAAGGTGATTGTGATCGAGGTCAGCCCCTGGCTCGAGTTGGAGCGCATGTAGAGCATGCCCGCGACGCCATTGACCTCCTGCTCGATCGGCGCCGCGATCGTCTCGGCCATCGTCTCGGCCGAGGCGCCGGGGAAGGCCGCCACCACGGCCACCGAGGGCGGCGCGATCTCGGGATATTGGGCGAGCGGCAGCGCCGGATAGGCGAAAGCGCCGAGCAGGGTGATGAACAAGGCGATCACCGACGCGAAGATCGGCCGCTCGATGAAGAAACCCGAAATATTCATTGCCGCACTGGCGTCGCGACCGAGGCGGGGGCCGGCTGGGAGGGCGACGCCGGCGGCTCGGCGCCGGTAGGCGGCGGGATCCGGCCCAAGCGGGGGCTCACCTTCTGGCCGGGCATGATCCGCTGGAGGCCGTCGATGACGATTTGCTCGCGCGGGTTTACGCCGCCTCGAATGACCCGCAACTGGCCGACGAGCGGGCCGAGCGCGACCGGACGGTTGGCCACATTGCCCTGACGGTCGACGACATAGACGATGCGGCGCACGCCGTCGGTGGCGATGGCGGTGTCGGGCACCAGCAGCGCACGATAAGGCGGGGTGCCGGCCAGCCTCAGATGGCCCATCATGCCGGGGCGCAGGAAACCGTCGGGATTGGGGACGATGGCGCGGGCGCGGATCGTGCCGGCGCCCGGATTGATCGCCGCATCGACGAAATCGAGCCGGCCCGCATGGACGTAGCTGGTTTCGTCCTGCAGCCGGATGCGGACCTCGCTGCCGATCTGGCCGCCATTCTGGCGCTCGTAGCGCAGCAGCAAAGCCTCCGATCCGTCGAAGGCGAAATGGAGCGGCGCGGTCGAGACGATGCTGGTCAGCACGGTCTCGTCGGCGGTGACCGCGTTGCCGGGGTCGACGCGCCGGTCGGAAATGTGGCCGGAGATCGGGGCGAGCACGCGGGTGAAGCCCAGGGTCAGGCTTTGCGCGCGGACGTTGGCGCGGGCCGCCGCCACCTCGGCCTGGCCGGCGCGCACCGCCGCGGTCCGCTGCTCGACCTCCTCGACGCTCGCCGCGCGGTCGGCGGCGAGCGCGCGCGAGCGGGCGAGCTCGGTCCGGGCGTTGACCAAAGTGGCCTCGGCCCGGGCGAGCTGGGCGCGCGCCTGATCGAGCTGCGCCTGCGCCGGCCGCGGATCGATGGTGAAAAGGAGCTGCCCCCGGCGGACAAAATCGCCGTCGCGGAAATGCACGGCCTGGAGATAGCCGCTGACGCGCGGCTTCACCGCGACGCTCTCGATCGCCTCGAACCGGCCGACATAATCGTCCCAGTCGACGACCTCGCGGACCAGCGGCGCGGCAACGGTCACCGGCGGCGGCGGCGGGGCAGCGGCCTTTTCGCCGGACCCACAGGCCGCGAGGACCGCCGGCAAGAGCAGCATCGTACCGCCTCTCCCGGCGGATCGCGTGAATCCCATATCCTGGTCTTTCGATCGCCCCCCGCGGACTCCAGTGGGAGAAGCAGGGCCCCCGCCATCCTCTAGCGCGTGCTCATCTCATGTCAAAAAGGGGGCTGCCGGCGAACAACGGAATGGCGGAGCGGGAGGCTGCGTAACCGACGTGGCTATATTATTGACTTTAAGACCTTTTGTGTAGCCCTACGGCACGTGTTCCCTCATTCGAACCTACATATGGAAGCCCGTTCATGAATTGGGCGGTCGTTCGGCATCCAGACCGTCAATCTCGATCTCGAAGTCCTGCAGCGATAGCGCGTCGCCGGTGGCAAGGGGCCATAGCTTCAGCAAGGTCGCATAGGTGATCAGGCCCACTGCCAGGCCCGTCCCATAAAGAAGGGCGGGCGATGACGTGTCGAGCACGGCTTGGACGCCGAACGCGGCTGCGACCGCCAGCGCCGCAGCCCCGATCGGGCCGGCGCTGTAGTGGAGCTTCACGCTGACACCGAAATAGGCGCGGAGCGCGACGCGCCGCAGCAGCGCGCCCGCGACAACGCCGGCCAGCACGGAGAGGCCCGCCCCGGTTACGCCCAGCGGCCCGATCAGCAGCCATCCGGCAATGAGGTTGACCGCAATGTTGGTCGCCGTGATCCCGAGCTGGGCCAGCGGCCGGCGGTAGAGGATGATGAGGTCGCTGACGCCGAAAGCGCCCTGCACCATTTCCGCCGCCGCGAGGAGCAGGAGCGCCCAATAGCCGGTCACGAACTCCTTGCCGAACCAGGCGAGCAGAGGGACACCGCCGAAGGCGAGCGCGATCAGGATCGGCAGTTGCACCGCCAGGATCAGCCGCGCAGCCGAGGCGGCCGCGACTCCTGTCTCGCCTGGGCCTTTGATCGCCAGAGTCCGGGCAATGACCGGGTTCAACAGGCCGTCGAAGCTCTGGCGAACCTGCCGAACCGGGGTGCGGATCTGGCGCGCCATGCCGTAAATGCCCGCCGGGCTTTCGCCCAGAAAGATGCCGACCAGCCAGAGGTCGACGCGCGCGAACAGGCCGTTGAGGACGTCGCTCAGCGTTGCCCCCGCACTGTCCCGTATCAGCGGCAGGATCCGGCTCGGCGCAAAACGATAGACCGCCAGGTCGAAGGCGCCGAGACAGCGCCGAGCGCCGGCCAGGGCATAGGCCAGCGCGGCGAGCGTTCCCGCCCAATAGCCGATCAGCAGGCCGCTGTCGCGATAGCCGAGGAACCAGGCGGCAAGAATTGCGGCCAGGCCGCCATAAGGCTCGATCACGCTGCGGCTCAGCACCTCGTAGCGGATGATGTGGGTCCAGCGCGTTGCGGCAAGAAACAGATCGAGCAGGGCCTGGCCTACGATCATCGGCGCCAGGATGGCCAACGCGACAGCGACGTTAGGGGAAATGAAGCCGGCCGGCGCGGTCGCAACCGCGACGATAAAGAGCCCAGCGAGCGTCAGGCTGACCACGGCGACCAACAGCGCCGCGTCGAGGACGATGTGGATGCGCGGGCGATCGCCGCCCTCCTCCTCGAGCCGCTTGAACAGGATCCGCTTGAAGCCGAGACCGCCGATCGTCACCGCGAGCTCGACCGCGGCGACCGCCAGGCTGTAGGCGCCGAACAAGGCAAGGCCGAACAGGCGCACGGCGGCATAGAGGAACGCGATCCGGGCGCCGAACCGGATCGCGAAGCCGAAGGCCGTCGCTCGCGCCCCTCCCAGGATCAATCGCTCGGCGGACTTTCCTGCGCGCATCAGGCTCCCGCGGGCGCAGCAGCCCGGCAAAGCCGCTCGTAATGACCCTCCAGCAGGTTTGTCTGGCGCAGCGCGTCGAACCGGTCCTCGGCGAGCGCCCGCGACGCGGCGGCCATGGACGTGCGGAGCCGCGGCGAGCCCAGCAGGTCCAGCATCCTGCGGGCCAGCGCATCCGCATCGCCTTCGGGTACTATAAAGCCGCTGCGCCCGTCCGCCACCGCCTCGGGCGTGCCGGAGTGGTCGGACGCGACGACCGGAAGCGAGGCCGCCGCGGCCTCGACCACCGTCGTCGGAAGCCCTTCGGCGTCGCCGTCGCTTGCGGTGATGCTCGGCGCCGCGAGCAGCCAGGCGCGGCCCATCCGGCGCGCGACCTCCTGTTGGTCGCGGTGGCCGAGAAACGCCACGCAATCGCGCTGCCCCATCTCCGCGGCCTGCTGCTCGAGGGTTGCGCGCAACGGGCCGTCGCCGACAATCATCAGCCGCGCTTCAGGCCGCGCCGCCCGCACCTGCGCGAAGGCACGAATGAGGAGGCTCGTTCCCTTCTTCTCGACCAGCCGGCAAACGTGCAGAATCAGCCCGGGCCGCGGCCGGGCGTTCGGCAGCTCGAACCGGCGGAGGTCGACGCCGTTATAGTGAGTGATGGTTCGCTCGGGCGGATAGCCGCGGTCGATGGCCCGGCGCCTCAGCGCCTCGGAGACGGCCACGAACAGGTCGCCGCCGGCCATGAGCTTTCTTCCGCGAAGGGTGTAGCGGGTCCAGGACAGGCGGCCCGAGGTCAACAGGCAAAGGCGCGAGCGGCCGACCTCATAGCCGTGCAGCGTCGTCACCAGCGGGATGCCGAGCAGGCGCGCGAGCGGCAGCGCGATGAGGCCGTCGGGGCCGAAATGGGCGTGCAGCACGGCGGGCGCGTGGGCGCGGATGCGATCGACCAGCGCGCGCGGCGGTCCGAGCAGCCTGAAGCGGAGGCGCTCGCGCGCAGAGTCCGGCACGATCACGCGGTCGCGCAGCGAGGACTGAACCTCTCCCTTATGCTCGATGCCGATGATGAGCGGCTGGAAGCGCCTCAGCGAGGTCGCATGCGTCTGGATGAAGGTTTCGGAGGCATTGAAGATCGGCGACCGGAAGATGGCGACCACCGGCTTGGCCGGCAGGCCCAGGGGAAGCGGCAATTCTTCGGCGAAGCCGGGCGCGTTGTTGTCGATCCAGTCCAGGAGGAATCCTCTTTCGATAGACGTTCTCGACGCATTCAAACCGCATCCCATTGCGGGTTGTCCCGCGTGCCGGCGTCTCAGGGCCGTGACACCGCCCTTCCGATTCCTTCTCGCCGCTCTTGCGCTTGCCGCCGCCGGCAAAGCGGCCGCGCAGGATGGCTGCACCGGCCCGGCGAGCGCGCTGCGCTTCTACGTGACCGTCGAGGGGGTCCGTTCGTCGCAGGGGCTGATCGCGGTGACGCTTTATGCCGACGATTCGCGCCGCTTCCTCGCCCGCCGCGGCTCGCTCTATGTCGGCCGGGTCCCCGCTCGGGCGGGAGCGACGCGCGTTTGCATCCACCTGCCCGGTCCCGGAACCTACGCCCTTGCCGTCTATCACGACGCCGACGCCAATCGGAGCCTCAGCCGGAACATGATCGGGCTGCCGAGGGAAGGCTATGGCTTCTCCAACAACGCGCCGGCGATCTTCGGCCTGCCCTCCTTCAGCCGCGTGCGGATGAACGTGCCGCACACCAACATGGGCACCACGATCCGGCTGCGCTATCCCTAGCGCCGGCCGGACGATCGGCGGCGCAGCGACAACAGGAGTGGATATGAGCATGAAGACCATCGCGTTCCTGGCCGCAATTGCCTTGGGCGCCCCAGCCGCCGCCGGCCAGCCGCCCCGATATTCGGTCACCGGAAGCATAAACGGACCCGACGGCGGGTGGGATCTGCTGACGGTCGATCCAGTCGCGCACCGGCTTTTCGTGGCGCGGTCCGCGACGGTGACCATGGTCGATCTGGCCGACGGCAATCGGGTCAGCGCGATCGGAACGGTCGATCGCGGCCATGCCGCGGTCCCGATCCCGGGCGGCCATCTGTTGCTGGTCACCAGCGGCCGGGACGGGCATGCGCGCCTCTACGGCCTGCCAGGTGGCACGCTGGCGGCGGATATTGCGGTCGGGCAAAATCCCGATGCGGCGATCTGGGACGGGCGCCTGTCGGCGGTTCTCGTCATGAATGCGCGGGACGGGACCGTCTCGGTGGTGGACCCCGCCAGCGCGCGCGTGACGCGCACGATCCAGCTTGCGCCGGGGCTGGAGCTCGCCGCGCTCGACGAGCACGGGATCCTGTTCGTCAACAATGAAGAGACGAGCCAGATCCACGTCGTCGATCCGGCGACGGGAACGGTCCGGGGCCCGATCGCGCTGCCCGGCTGCGAAGGTCCGACCGGCCTCGGCTACGATGCCCGCGGCCACCGCCTGATCGCCGCCTGCGCCAATGGCAAAGCCGCTGTGGTGGATAGCGTCGCCGGCCGCCTGATCCAGCTCATCGACATCGGCCGCGGACCGGATGGCGTCGCGATCGACGAGGCGCGCGGCGTCGCCCTCATTCCCTGCGGCCGCGACGGCGAGCTGGACGTGATCCCGCTGCGGGGCGCAGGCCCGCTTGTGGTTTCGGAACGGGTTCGGACCGAGATCGGCGCCCGAACTCTCGCGCTCGATCCTTCCACGGGCGCCCTTTACCTGCCCACGGCCCGATTCGGGCCGGTCCCGGCCGATGGCGGCCGTCCGCCCGCCCTCCCCGGAACCTTCCACATATTGGTCGTCAGTCCGCGATGATCAGGCCGCTTATTCGGCGGCGAGGGCTTCGCCGGCGATGAACTCCTCGGTCAGCTGGGCGGCGACGTCGTCGCTGAACTGTTGCGGGGGGTGCTTGCAGAAGAAGGCCGAGGGGCCGGTAAGGACGCCGCCGATACCGCGGTCCAGTGCGACCTTGCAGCAGCGGATGGCGTCGACCACCACCGCCGCCGAGTTCGGGCTGTCCTCGACCGACAGCCTGAGCTCGAGGTTCATCGGCACGTCGCCGAACAGATTGCCCTCGGCCCGCAGGAAGCACAATTTGTTGTCGTTGAGCC
>JAXDPI010000029.1:0-37255 GCA_034668465.1 Sphingomonadales bacterium | reverse complement strand
ATCATCTACAACAGCGCGACCGGCCAGATCCTGTTCGACGCCGACGGCAACGGCTCCGGCCTGGCCGTCCTGTTCGCCACCGTCCAGCCGGGGACGATTCTGACCGCCGGCGACTTCACGGTGATCTGAGGCGGCGTTCTTGCCAAGCGGCGGCCGGTCATGCACGCCTGAGGCTCGGCCTCGGGCGGGAGACGATGGGTTGGCGGACGGGCGTTCTGTGAGAAGCTGGGCGCCCTGGCTGGCAATCGGCGCCTTTGCGTTACTGCTGATTTTGCCGGCGATGCTGAGCCCGCTCAAGCTGCACGACAGCTTCTGGATCGACTGGGTGTGGACCGACCAGTTCGCCGGGCAGCTGCGCCAGGGCATAATCTACCCGCGCTGGCTGCCCGGCTCGCATGACGGGCTCGGCGCGCCGGTCTTTTATTATTATCCGCCTTTGTCCTTCTATCCGGCCGGGCTGCTGGCGGCGCTCGGGGCGTCGCCTTATGCCGCGATCCTCGCCACTTTCGGCCTCGCCTTCGCCGGCGCGGGCGCGGCGATGTATGGCTGGGCGCGAAGCTGGACCAGCCATCCGCTCGCGGCCGGCTTGTTCTACATGGCCGCGCCCTACCATCTCGCCGACTTCTACGGGCGCGGCGCGCTCGCCGAGAGCTGCGCGATCGCGCTGATCCCGCTGCTGGCGCTCGGCCTCAGGCGGGTCGTCGAAGGACGGGGCGTCGGGCTCGCGGCGATCGCCTACGCGGCGATGATCGCGACCCATTTGCCGCTTGCCTTGCTCGCCAGCCTGTTCCTGGTCGCGCCTTACGCGCTGGTTCTCGCCAAAGGCCGGCCGCGGCCGCTGCTGGCGTTCGCGCCGCCGCTGGCGATCGGCATCGGCCTGTCGGCGATCTACCTGCTGCCCGCTTTGCTGCTCGAACCCTGGCGCGACGGCACGGTCTTGTGGTCGCACGAGCTGCTCCGTCCCGATCACTGGCTGCTCACCAACTGGTCGGCGCCGCTCGACGGCATGCGCCTGATCACCCTCAAGGTGGTCGCCGTGATCGCGCTGCCCGCCATGTTCATCGCCCTGCGCTGGCGTGTCGCCTGGGCCGGTTACGCGCTCGCCTGCTGCCTGGTGGTGGCCGGCGCTCTCCCCTTCTTCTGGAGCCTGCCGCTGATCCAGTCGGTCCAATTCCCGTTCCGCGCTTTGCCCTTCGCCGAGTTCGGCCTGGCGACGGCGCTCGCCTTGCTGCCCCGAGGCGAGCGGATCGCCGCCTTGCTGGTCGCCCCGGCGCTGGCCTTGTCCGCGACCTTCCTGCTCGCGCCTGCGCCAAACGACGCGCCGGTCACGCGCGAGCTGCTCGCGCAGCGCCACCCCGACGTGCCCGAGAATCTGCCGCCGGGCGAGCGGCCCTATTCCTGGCCGTCGCGCTGGGCGCTCGACCTCGCCCAGCGCCACCGCGCGCCGGTGCGCCGGGACGGCGTCACCGTCGAGCCGGTCTTCTATTTCCCGGCCTGGCGGGTGACCTGCGCCGGCGGCGAGGCCGCGACCTTCGCCGACCCCGCGACCGGCCTGCTCGCCCATGACGGCTCCGGCTGCGCGCGAGAGCTCGCCTGGACCGGGCCGGAGAAGCTAGGAGCATTGCTGAGCGCGCTTGCGCTGGCGCTTCTGCTCCTGCTCGGCTGGCTGCGCCGGCGCAGGGCGCCGTCACCGCCCGAGTCCGCTCTGTTCGGCGATCGCGAATCGGTATAGCCTCGCCGCGGAGAGGAAACGCCGAATCTACGCGCCGCCGAGAGGGAAAGCCACCAAGGCGCCGCCGCAGGCCGAGCAGGCGGAACAGACGCGCTCGCCGGGAGAGGAACTGCTGGACGCACGGGCAGAAATGCTGAACGAGCGGCCCCAGGTCCGGCAAATGAAGGCGGCGTCCGAAAGCCTGAACGACTGCAGGGCGAAGATCCCGGCCCCGGCGCCCGTCCAGCGGCGCGCGAACCGCACCGGCCTGCCGGACCGGCTGAAAGCGGGGGTGGAGAGCCTGTCGGGCCTCGCGATGGACGACGTACGGGTGCACTTTGATTCCGCCAAGCCGGCGCAACTGGAGGCGCTGGCATATACCCAAGGGAGCGAGATTCACGTCGGCCCGGGCCAGGAGCGGCATCTGCCGCACGAAGCGTGGCACGTCGTCCAGCAAAAACAGGGACGGGTAAGGCCCACCATCCAGACGAAGGGCGTCACGATTAACGACGATGCAGCGCTCGAGCGCGAGGCTGATCTGCTTGGAGGGCAGGCGGCTGCGAAGTCCGCCGAGCTCCCGCGGGGACCGCAGGAGGCCGCGCCCGGCCCGCCGGACGAAAGCCGGGAGCTGGGCGGCGCTCAACCGGTTCAGCGAACCATCCTGATGGCGGGAAAATCCTATCCCTCCCAGGTGGAAGCCTATGAAAGCAAGGCGGGCGGAAAGGCCGAGGGAGCCGGCGCAGGGTCATCGTCCTCCGCTCCCGCCGAAAAGCCGAAGCAGACGATGAAAGAAATGATCGACGAAATCATGAAGGGCATGATCGCCGAAGGCTGTGAGGACCTTGGTTCAATAGGCGGGACCCTGGCCACGATGATCGCGAATAAGAAGGTGACTCATCCCCTCGGCAGCGGATTCTTCAAGTCCTACAAGGAGCTTTTCGAATACATTTCCAAGTCTCGAGTGGAGGGAGGAAAATCGAAGGATGCGGGAGACGAGCGCGAGAAGTTCGCAGCGCGAATCATAAACGGGTGGCTGGCCCGGGACAAGGAGACCGGAAAAGACAAAAGGGTATTTTTGAAGGACAAGAATGGAGGCAACACCAACATCTATGTGGATTTGGACGTTGAAAACGATGGCGCATATATGATCGTGGGCGGGGGGTCCAAAGGGAACGACCTGCCCAATTTCAAGCGACTCTGCCAAAATCTCAAGGCGATAGCGGCGCAGGACGGCAAGGTCCCGATGGTGTTCTGTGACGACAACACGCCCGACGAAGTGCTGGTCGCGGCGCAGGCGATCGTCGGGGGCGGGAACGTGATCGAGGTAAAGCCAGCGATAGACAGCGGCTTCGTAAGCATCGACTAGAATGCTCTGCTGCGAGGGCAGTCGCGGCTCTCGATGCAGAAGGGGCAGCCGTCCCCCGCTACCTTGCGCTGCCCGCTTCGCTTGCCGTAAGCGGCGCTGGTCCTCCTCGAACGGGTTTGCGATCCTTGCTCAGCCTCAGCTTCATCCGCGACAACCGCGCTGCCGTTGAGCGGGCGATCGCCGACAAGAACGTCGCGCTCGACCTCGACGCGCTGCTCGCGCTCGACGGCGAGGTGCGCGCGCTGAAGACGCGGGCCGACACGCTTCGCGGCGAGCGCAATGCGATCAGCGACGGCTTCAAAAACGCCGCGCCCGAGGAGCGGCCGGCGCTCGGCGCCAAGGCCAAGGCGATCGGCGCCGAGATTTCCGAGGCCGAGGCGATGCTGACGGAAAAGGGCGCCGAGCTCGAGGCGCTGCTCCTCCGGATGCCCAACATCCCGTGGGCGGGCGCGCCGGTCGGGCCCGACGAGAGCTTCAACACGATCGTCCGCACCGAGGGGAGCATCCCCGACTTCGATTTCGCGCCGCTCGACCATGTCGCTCTGGTCGAGAAGAACGACTGGGCCGACCTCGCGCGGATCACCAGGGTGGCGGGGTCGCGGCAATATTGCCTCAAGGGGCGGCTGGCGCTGCTCGAGCAGGCCTTGATGTTCTGGGCGCAGCAGCGGCTCGCCGCCGACGGCTTCACCCTGATGACCGTGCCGGCCTTGGCCAAGCCGCAGGCGTTCGTCGCCACCGGCCACTTCCCCGGCCACGAGGACGAGGCCTATCATATCCCCGCCGACGACCTCTACCTCGCCGGCACCGGCGAGATCGCGCTGACGAGCCTGCATTCGGGCGAGATACTCGACGCCGACGCGCTGCCCATCCTCTATGCCGGCTATTCGCCCTGCTTCCGCCGCGAGGCGGGGAGCGCCGGGCGCGACGTGCGCGGGCTGCTGCGCGTCCACCAATTCTACAAGCTCGAACAATATGTGATCTGCCGCGACGACGAGGAGGAGAGCGCGCGCTGGCACGCGCGCCTGCTCGCCAATGCCGAAGCCATGCTGCAGGCGCTCGACATCCCTTATCAGGTGGTCGAGACCTCGACCGGCGACATGGGGCTCGGCAAGTACCGGATGAACGACATCGAATCCTGGGTGCCGAGCCTCGGCAAGTATCGCGAGACGCACAGCTGCTCGACCCTGCACGACTGGCAGGCGCGCCGCGCGGACCTTCGCTGGCGCGACGAGGAGCGCAAGGTGCGCTTCGTCCACACCCTCAACAACACCGCTTTGGCCAGCCCGCGGATTCTCGTGCCGCTGCTCGAGAACCACCAGGAGGCGGACGGCCGCGTCAGGCTGCCCAAGCCGCTCGGGGAGCTGATCGGTGGCGACTATCTCTGACGCTGCCAAGCCGCGGCTCGGCCTGTTCCTTCGCGAGGGGCCTGCGCTCTGGGCGCGGTTCTACAAATCGTTCGGCAGGCTCGGCGAGCGCGGGCCGGCGGGCGGACCCAAGCTGATGGTCGTGCCGGGCTTCGTCGCCAACGACCGCACCACGCTCGGCCTGCAGCGCGCGCTCGCCGCCGCCGGCTATCGCGTCACCGGCTGGGGGATGGGCCTGAACCGCGGCGCCCGCGCCGACACGCTGGCCCGCCTCGCCGAACGGGTCGAAGCCTTCGGCAAGGGCGAGAAGGTGATCCTGGTCGGCTGGAGCCTGGGCGGGATTTTCGCGCGCGAGGTCGCCAAGATCCGCCCCGATCTGGTCGAAAAGGTGATCACGATGGGCTCACCCTTCTCGGGCGACCCGCGCGGCAACAATGTCTGGCGGCTCTACGAATGGATCGCCGGCCATCCGGTCGACAAGCCGCCGATCGAATCGGTGCCGGCGGAAAAGCCGCCGGTGCCGACGCTGGCGCTCTGGTCGCGCAAGGACGGCATCGTCTCGGTCGCCTGCGCGCGCGGGCAGAAGCTGGAAAGCGACAGGCAGGTCGAGCTCGATTGCAGCCACATGGGCTTCGCCGTCAGCGGCCGCGCCTACCCGAAGATCATCGCGGCGATAAAGGCCTTTTAGGCGAGGAACGGGGCCGCCACCTCGGGCGGGACCCGCAGGGGGCGGCCGCTCGCTTTGTCGAGGATCGCCCAGGTGGTGCGGGCGCGCACCCGGACCTTTCCGTCGTCGCCGACGAACTCGACATGGCGGTCGAAGCGGGCGCCCCTGGGCGGCTCGCCGACCCAGGTCCGCCCGGTCACCGTCTCGCCCGGGCCGACCGCACGCAGATAGTCGATCTCGTGCCGGGTCACGACCCAGACATAGGCGTCGACATGGGCGGGAGGCGCGACCGCGCGCCAGTGCGCCGTCGCCATGTCCTGAATCCAGCGGACGAAGGCGGCATTGTTGACGTGGCCGAGCTCGTCAATGTCTTCCGATTGCGCCGTGATCCGCTTCGCGAACGGCGTCACGACAGTCTCGGCGTGCCGTCCGGGCCGGGCGTGAAGGCGATCCCCGCCCGCGTGAACAGCGAAGCGATCATCGCCTTCGGGTCGGCGACGCCGCTGTCGAGCATGGTGCCGATGTCGCGGCTCAGCGTCGGATCGCCCGAGGCGCGGTCGAGGGCGGCGAGCCACTCCGCGCGCGTCAGGGTCCGGTCGTCGCGATTGGCCTCGATCAGGGCGCGGACGAAGGCGTCGAACGGGCGATGCGACACGCTCTCCGCAACCAGGGCGAACACCCCGCCGCAGGCGTAATAGGCGCGAAACTCGTTGCGCTCGAGCGCGCTGGCGACGCCGCGGCCGGCGCTCAAGGCAACGCATTCCTCGATCGAGCGCTGCAGATCGGTCCTCGCATCATAGGTCGGGTCCACGGCTGCCACGGCCCGGAATGCGAGCAGATCGGCGCCGCCCTCGGTGATCCAGCTGTCGAGCGGGGTTTGGTAGTGAACCGCCTGCCCGAGCCAGAAATGGGCCGATTCGTGAGCGATGAACCACAGGTTCGACTGGCGCGCGCGGGCATCGCCGCTCAGCATGCCGACCCCTTCGATGCGCATGACGATGAGTCCCGGCAGGGTGCTGCCGCCCTGGCTGGTCAGGCCCGGCGTGGCCCCGCGCCAGCTGACCATGATCGTCGGCTTGGGTCCGGGCCGCGGCCCCAGCAGCCCGGCGTAGCGGTCGAGAATGAGCGGCGTCGCGGTCGCGATCGAATCGTGCAGCCATGGCGGCAATTGCGGATCGACCACCAGAATAAGCGCGTCGGTGACGATCGGCTCGGCGCTGCCGAACAGGACGTAGCTGCCGTCGCCCTCGTCCTCGAACGTGGCCGCGGAAACCCGGCGCCCGCCAGCGAGCACTTGGCCGGCGGCATCGCGGAACGTCGCCCGGGTCGCGCTGTAGGGGATGTCCGAAGCGGCGAGCGCCGCCGGAATCCGCGCCACTGCCGAGGCATCGGCGAGCGGGAAGGCATCGAACTGCTCGCTATAGAGCGCGACCGCGCCGTCGGTGAACAGCAAGGCCGGATCGTAATCGCCCGCCACCCGATCGCCGAACGGAGCGAAGCGGATCCGGACATGGGCCGGCACCGCGCCGCCGTCGGCCGCCACCAGAGCGTCGTAATAGCCGCGCCGCTCGAGCCGGACGCCGGGCGTCTCGACGATCCAGCCTTGCGGGCGCCACGGCCGGCCGCCGACCTCGGTCAGCGGCGAGCGCACGAACACCCAGGCCTGCGCTGCATGGTCGAAGGTGAAATCGGCGGTCCAGCTGGTGCCGTTCCTGACGATTTCGACCTCGGCCGGCACCGGCGCACGCTCCGGCGCCGCGCCGGCCGCGCAGGGCGCCAGCATGAGCAGCAACGCGGCAAGCCAGCGCCTCACCGGGGCGCCTCGTCGGCCCCCATCTGGGTCAGGACAAAAGCATATTCTTCGGCCGTCTCCTCGAGCGCGGTCCAGCGGCCCGACCGGCCGCCATGGCCGGCGCCCATGTTGATCTTGAGCAGCTGCAGATTGTCGTCGGTGCGCGTCGCCCTGAGGCGCGCCGCCCATTTGGCGGGCTCCCAATAGGTGACGCGCGGATCGTTTAGGCCCCCCGAGATCAGCATTGGCGGATAGGCCTGGCGCCGTACGTTGTCGTACGGCGAATAGCTGCGCATGTAGTTGAACACGTTCACGTCGGTGATCGGATTGCCCCATTCGTTCCATTCGCCCGGAGTCAGCGGCAGGCTTTCGTCCTGCATCGTGTTTAGCACGTCGACGAACGGCACGTCAGCCACCACCGCTCCCCACAGCTCGGGATCGGAATTGACCACCGCGCCCATCAGCTCGCCGCCGGCCGAGCGGCCCTGGATCGCAATATTGCCGGCGCGGGTGTAATTTTGCGCGATCAGGCCGCGCGCGGCGTCGACGAAATCGTTGAACGTGTTGGTGCGCCGGTCGAGCTTGCCCTGCAGATACCAGCCATAGCCGAGCTCGTCGCCGCCGCGGATATGGGCGATCGCGAAGGCGTAGCCGCGATCGAGCAGCGACAGGCGGTTGGTGTTGAAGGAAGGCGGCGTGGCGTAGCCATAGGCGCCGTAGGCGTAGAGGAAGAGCCGCCCCCGGCCATTCTTTTCGAAGCCGCGGCGATAGACGATCGAGACCGGGATCTGACGGCCATCGCGGGCGGGAACCATGATCCGCTCGGTGACGTACCGGCCGGGATCGTAGCCGGACGGGATGCGCTGGACCTTGAGCGTCTCGAGCCGGTTCTCGGCGGCGTGAAAATCGTAGACGGTCGGTGGCGTGACCATCGAGCTGTAGCTCAGCCGATAGGCCTCGGGCGCATATTCGGGATTGTTGCCGAGCGACACCGTATAGGCGGCCTCGGCAAAGGGGATGCGGCGCTCGCTGCCGTCATAAGCGCGCAGACGAATCTGGTCGAGGCCATTGACCCGCTCGGTGATCGCGAGATGGTCGCGGAACGCGGTCAGCCCGCGCAGATAGACCGCGTCCGAACCTTCGATCAAAGTGCGCCAGTCGCCCGGGCGCTCGGGCGAAGCTTCGGCGAGGCGGAAATTGACATGGCCGTCATTGGTCAGGATCCAGAGCCGGCCGTGGCTCGAATCGACCGAATATTGGATCAAGGGCCGCCGCCCCGCGACCAGCACAAGCGGGGCCTCGGGATTGTCGGCCGGGACGAAGCGGACCTCGTTCGACGAATTCTCGCCGGTCGAGATCAGGATGTAGCGGCGGTCCTGGGTGCGGCCGACATCGACCGTGAAGGCGACATTGTCGGTCTCCTCGTAGAGCGTGCGGTCGTTGGCGACGGGTTCGCCCAGCCGATGGAGCCGGGCGCGGTAGGAGCGCCAATGCTCGTTGACCTCGGTGAAGACGATGGCGCGACTGTCCGCGGTCCAGACCGGCTCGCCGATGGCGACCTCGGTGACCGTCTCGATATCGCGGCCGGTCGCCAGGTCGCGGATACGCAGCTTGAAGCGCTCCGAGCCATTGTCGTCGACCAGGGTCGCGGCGTAACGGCCGTCGGGGCTCACCGCCATCGCGCCCAGCCGGAAATATTGCTTGCCCTCGGCCTCGGCCGACTCGTCGAACACGGTCTGCGGAAGGCCGCCGAGCACCGGCGGGCGGCGGTACCAGGTGCGGTATTGCGCGCCGGGCGCGAACTGCCACCAATAGAGCCAGTCGCCGTCGCGGACCGGGACCGAGCTGTCATCCTCGGGAATCCGCCCGCGCATCTCCTGGACGAGCGTCGCGATCAGCGGCCGGTGCGGCGCCATCGCCGCCTCGTAATAGGCGTTTTCGGCGTTGAGATAGGCAAGCACGTCGGGATCGTCGACGACCGGATAGCTCTGGTCCTTGAGCCAGAACCAGGGGTCTTCGATGCGGATACCGTGGCGGTCGTAGCTATGGGGGCGCTGCTCGGCGACCGGCGGCGGCGGAAGCGTGGCGGTGGTTGCTTTGGTCATATTATCCCTTGGCGCTTGGCTTTGCGCGGCGAGCGGCGCGGCGATCAACCCCAGGCAAGCGGCGATATGGCGCATGAGCGGTTCCCCTCTCGGCCGGGAAAGCAGGAACGCGCCGGGGCGTCCAGAGGCAATCGATGCGAGCCTGGGCTGTATCGACATTCGGTTCGAGGGCGGCGTTAAAGCCCATCCCCTTGATGGGGAGGGGTTGAGGTGGGGTGGATTGTACGGCTGTTCTCCGGCGAAGGCCGGGGTCCAGGCCGGCGCTCGCCGGGCTCGGGCGCATAACCTGGCGAAAAGCCTCCGGCTCCTGGACCCCGGCCTTTGCCGGGGAACGATTCAGGCTGATCGGGCTCGAGTCCAGCGCGCACCCATCTGCGGAACGCGGCATTACGCCACGAAAGTGGTTCTCGCTAAACTAAATAGCGCAAAGCGTTTTCCTACACCCCATGTGCTGTGCTTTCATGTGGCGATGAACCCGAATCGCCATGCTCACGCGGAGCGTCCAACGGCCCTCGCCGTCTCGTTGAAGCGTTTCGCATGCGAGCGGGCGTCTATCTTGAAGGAGGAAGCGACACCTCTTGGCAAGCCTCAACTTCCTCAACTTTTCTGTCCCGCGCCCGGTCGAATGGCCGCACGTATCCCGGCGAATCAAGGAAGTTTTTCTGTTCTATGGAAGCTGAACCTTCTGAACTTTCCGAACCTTTCGCCGCGCGGCCGCGGGCTTGGCGTCGCCTGGAGCGGGGTCTAGAGAAGAATCATGTCCACCTATGAAGCACGCCTCGCTGCGCTGCGCGAGCAATTGAAGGCCGATCGGCTCGACGGCTTCGTCGTGCCGCTGACCGACGAGCATATGAGCGAATATGTCGGCAGCTACGCCCAGCGGCTCGCCTGGCTGACCGGCTTTCAGGGGTCGGCGGGCTCGGCGGTGGTGCTGCCCGAGGAAGCGGCGATCTTCGTCGACGGCCGCTACACGCTCCAGGTCAGGGACCAGGTCGACGGCAATCACTGGAGCTACCAGTCGGTCCCCGAGACCAGCATCGCCGATTGGCTCAAGACCCACGCGCCCGAGGGCGGCCGGATCGGCTACGATCCCTGGCTGCACACCAAGGACTGGGTGACCAAGGCGCGCGAGGCGCTCGCCGACAACGGCGCCGAGCTGGTCGCCGTCCGCAAGAATCCGATCGATGCGGTCTGGAACGACCAGCCCGAGCCGTCGCGCGCGCGGCTGATCGTCCATTCCGACGCTTATGCCGGCAAGAACTCGGCCGCCAAGCGCCAGGAGATGGCCGACTGGCTCAAGGAGCAGAAAGCCGACGCGGCGGTGCTGGCTGCGCTCGATTCGATCGCCTGGACGTTCAACGTCCGGGGCAAGGACGTCGATCATACGCCGGTCGCGCTCTCCTTCGCCCTGGTCCGCGACGACGGCACGGCGGATCTGTTCGTCGCCTCGGAGAAGATCGGCGACGACGTCCGCCAGCATCTCGGCAACGGCGTGCGCGTCCACGAGCGCCGCGACTTCGAGCCGGCCCTCCGGGCGCTGGCGGGCAAGACGGTCGCGGTCGATCCCGAGCGCTCGGTCGCCGCGATTTTCGAGGCGCTGGAAAATGCCGGCGCGCACGTGATTTCGAAGCGCGACCCTTCGATCCTGCCCAAGGCGATCAAGAACGAAGTCGAGATTGCGGGTCACCGCGCCGCCCAGGCACGCGACGGCGCGGCCTTGTCGCGCTTCCTCCATTGGCTCTCGGTCGAGGCGCCGAAGGGCGGCGTCGACGAGCTTTCGGCGGCGGCCAAGCTGCAGAGCCTGCGCCAAGCCGGCGGCGACCTGCGCGATCTGAGCTTCGACACCATTTCGGGCGCCGGCCCGAACGGCGCGATCGTCCATTATCGGGTCAGCGAGGCGACCAACCGGCCGCTCGAGATGGATATGATCTACCTGGTCGATTCGGGCGGCCAATATCCCGACGGGACGACCGATGTCACCCGCACCGTGGTGATCGGCACGCCCACGGCCGAGATGAAGGACCGCTTCACCCGCGTCCTCAAGGGCCATATCGCGCTCGCCCGCGCGCGCTTTCCCGCGGGGACGCGCGGCTCGCAGCTCGACAGCTTCGCGCGGCAGTTCCTGTGGCAGGCCGGGCTCGATTACGCCCATGGCACCGGGCACGGCGTCGGCTCGTTCCTGGCGGTGCACGAGGGACCGCAACGCATCTCGCCGGTGGGCAGTGCCCAGCCCGGCGGCGACGAACCGCTCAAGGCCGGTATGATCCTTTCCAACGAGCCCGGCTATTACAAGACCGGCGGATATGGGATCCGGGTCGAGAATCTGGTGCTGGTGGTCGAATGCGGCGAAACCGAAGACCCCAAGAAACCGCTGCTCGGCTTCGAGACTCTGACCTTTGCGCCGATCGACCGCAACCTGATCGACACGACATTGTTGAACGATGAAGAGCGATGCTGGGTCGACGAATATCATGCCGATGTGCTGCGCATCGTCGGCCCCCAGCTGAGCGGCGCCGACAAGGCTTGGCTCGAAGCGGCCTGCGCGCGGCTCGACTAGCTCTTTCCGGGTTTCTCCACCGCCTCGGCTTCGCGCCCCTGCACCTTGCGCCGCTTCAGATTCTCACGGAGCGCGGCGGCGAGGCGTTTCTCGCGGTCTTCGTCTCTCTTCGCCATGGCGTGCCTTGACATGATCCGGGGCGTGCGGCCATAGGCCCGCCTTCCCGCGACGCGATAAGCTGCCGTAGCTCAGTGGTAGAGCGCATCCTTGGTAAGGCTGAGGTCGTGAGTTCAATCCTCACCGGCAGCACCATCGCCGCGGCGGGACCTATTCGGCGCGAGGGCGGGCCAGGACGTCGAGGCGAATGCGCTGCGCGGCCTTGGAAGCGAACAGATTGGCGAGCTCCTTGTGGCGTTCCCTGGCCGCGTCGGTGATCGCGAACTTGGCCCTCCGCCGCTCCTCGGCGGCACGCCGAGAGAAATATCGGAAATCCGATTCCATGCCGTCGCCTCCCCAGACTCGGGAAGCTTAACACAGCAAAAAAGAGAATCCGAATCGGATGTAACGGGTCTGGGACGGCGTCCCGCCGGGGGACTAGCCGACCTTCGATTTGCGCACGATCATGTCCAGAACGGCGGCGTGAAGCGGCCGTTCGAACGCGCATCCGATGAAGTGGCCTTTGGTCCACTGGACGGTGGCATGATAGGGTTCGAGGCCGGGCAGGCGCAGCCAGACGTCGGTGCCGATCTGCAGCTCCAAATGGGTCGCGCCGCGAAAGCCGTGGGTCGAAAGGTCCATGACCTGGATCGAGACGCCGGAGGCGCCGCGCTGGCGCAGGCCCGCGCCGAGCTCGACCGGCACCCGCTCGGCCGCGCGGCCCTTGGGCGGCCGAGCCTCTTCCGATGCGACCGACAATTCGCCCGCGAAGGAGGGGCCCGCGAACTGCGACGATGAGCTGTTGCTGGCGCTCCAGGCGTCCATGGTCGGCTCTTAGATCTTTCCCTCGGGCAGGTTGAGCCCGACGGCGACGCCCCAGGCGCGCGCGGCGTTGCGCTCATCCTCGCTCAGCGCTTCCTTGAGGCCGGGCCGGCGGAAGCTCTCCGGCCTCGGCGCCGCCCGCTTGGTGATGTGGACCAGCACCTCCTGCTCGTCGATCATGTAATGAAATTCGAGCCCGGCCCGGCCCACGCCGGCCCAGGCGACGCGCGCCGGGACGACGGTCGTGCCGCGGACGAAGACGACCTCGCTGCCCACCGGCGGCACCTTCGTGCACTCGACCAGCGCGCCCTTGCGCGAGAGGTCGCGCAGGCGCGCCTCGATCTCGCCGAACGGCGTCTGCAGCCTGGCCGCGAGCAGCACGCGCGCCCGC
Source organism: Sphingomonadales bacterium (assembly GCA_034668465.1). Classification (GTDB taxonomy): domain Bacteria; phylum Pseudomonadota; class Alphaproteobacteria; order Sphingomonadales; family Sphingomonadaceae; genus Allosphingosinicella. Next base: position 24,384 of record JAXDPI010000029.1, on the reverse strand, counting down.
TTCGCCGAACGCTTGCTGCCGGCGGAGGTATTCGGGGAATTCTCTACGCCCATGTCCACTTTCCGGCTGGTCTGGCCAATCGCTTACTCTCAAGGGGGCTAAATTGTGGTAAACGCCGCGCAGGAAAATTCGTCAGAGTTGAACGGCTTGCCACAAGGGCGTTGACGGCGCCCGGACGCCCTTTCATGCCTGAAAAATGCGCTTTTTCTCCGACAATGCCGCCGCCGCCTGCCCGGAGGCGCTGGCCGCGATCGCCGCGGCCAACCGGCTCGACACCGCTTATGACGGCGATGCGTGGAGCCGGCGTCTCAACCGGGCCTTTTCCGACCTGTTCGAGCATGAGGTCGAGGCGCTCTGGGTCGCGACCGGCACGGCAGCGAATTCCCTTGCGCTTGCAGCGCTTTGCCCGCCGCATGGACGCATCCTGTGCCACCAGCTCGCCCATATCGAGATCGACGAATGCGGCGCGCCCGAATTCTACACCGGGGGCGCCAAATTGATGCTCGGCAAGGGCGAAGGCGCGAAGCTGATCCCCGAAACCGTCGCCGGCATGCTCGCGACCGTCAGCGCCGAGGACGCCCACCGGTCCCAGCCGGCCGCGCTCTCGATCACCAACGCGACCGAATATGGCTGCGTCTACACCCCGGCGGAAACCGCGGCGCTGGGCGCGCTGTGCAAGGAGCGGGGCCTGGGCTTCCACCTCGACGGTGCCCGCTTCGCCAATGCGGTGGCGAGTCTCGGCGCCTCGCCCGCCGACCTCACTTGGCGGGCGGGCGTCGACGCGCTCTCGTTCGGCTTCACCAAGAATGGCGGCCTTTCGGCCGAGGCGCTGATCCTGTTCGACCCGGCTTTGGCTCGGGCGACCCGATTTCGCCGCAAGCGCGCCGGCCACCTCCTCTCCAAGGGCCGCTACCTCGCCGCCCAACTGCTGGCGATGCTCGAAAACGACGTCTGGCTGCGCAACGCCCGCGCCGCCAACGCGGCGGCGGCGCGGCTCGCGGCGGCGGCGGGGGTCGAGAGGCTGGTCCATCCGGTCGAGGCCAATGAGATGTTCGTCAGGGTGAGCGCGCAGGAGGCCGCGGCGCTCCGCGCGCAGGGCTTCGATTTTTACGACTGGGAGCCGGGCGAGGCACGGCTGGTGACGGCATGGGACAGCGATCCGGCCCATGTCGACGCCCTCGCCGCCGCGATCCGCGCCCTGTGAGCGAGGGCGCCGGCGGCTTCCGCGATCCGAGGGTCCTGCTCCCATTCCTCCTGATCACCCTGATCTGGAGCTCGACCTGGATCGTGATCAAGGGGCAATTGGGATCGGTGCCGCCGATGTGGTCGGTGAGCTACCGCTTCCTGATCGGGGGCGCGGCGATGTTCGCGATCGCCCGGCTCGGCGGCGCGCCGATCGGCCTCGACCGCAAGGGCCACGCGCTCGCCGCTTTGCTCGCGCTGCTCCAGTTCGTGATCAACTATAATTGCGTCTACGCGGCCGAGCTTTACGTCACCTCGGGGCTGGTGGCGGTGGTGTTCGCTTTGCTGATCGTCCCGAATGCCGCGCTCGCCCGGATCCTGTTCGGCGCGCGGGTTTCACGGCGCTTCCTGCTCGGCTCGGCGGTTGCCCTGGCGGGCGTCGCCTTGCTGTTCACCCAGGAGGTGCGCGCGGCCGCTGCGGCGCCCGGCGCGGTGATGGCCGGGCTCGGCCTCACCCTGATCGGGGTGCTCGCCGCCTCGGCCGCCAACGTCATGCAGCTGATGGAGGGCGTCCGGACGCGGTCGATCGCCGCCATGCTCGGCTGGGCGATGCTCTATGGCGGGCTCGCCGACGCAGCGCTCGCCTGGGCCGCGTTCGGGCCGCCGGTGGCCGATGCAAGGATCACCTACTGGCTCGGGCTTCTCTATCTCAGCGTGATCGCCTCGGCGCTCGCTTTCTGGCTTTATTACCGGATCATCCGCGCGATCGGCCCGGCCAGAGCGGCCTATTCGAGCGTGCTGATCCCGATCGTCGCGATGGCGATCTCGACTTTCGTGGAGGGCTATCGCTGGTCGGCGCTGGCGATCGCCGGGGGCTTGCTCGCCATGGTCGGCCTGGTGATCGCGCTCGGCTCGCGCCGCGCGGCGCCGGCGACGATGCCCGATTGAGCCGCTGGACAGGCAAAACGAAACCGCTATGCCTTTTGAGAGAACCACCACAAACGGGGAAAAATCGTCCATGTCGACCGTACGCAGCCTGATCATCGCCACCTGCTTCGCCGCCGCCGCGCCGGCCGCCGCGCAGGATTTCGACGCCGATCCCAATTTCGGGACGCTCAACCTCGCCAGCGGGTTCACCCCCGACCCGCAGGTCGTCGAGGTCCGCTCGGGCGGCGCGCTCAACGCGCAGAGCCTGAGCCCGTCCTGCCGTGGCTTCATCTCGAACGCGCCCGACGTGCGGCTCAATTACGACGCCGGCTCGCTGCCCTTGATCATCTCCGTCGCCGCCTCCGCCGACACAACTCTGGTCGTCAACGGGCCCGACGGAAGCTGGTATTGCGACGACGACACCGGCGTGAACGGGCTCAACCCGATGGTCCGCTTCAATTCGCCCAAGTCCGGCCGCTACGAAATCTGGGTCGGCACCTACGGCAATGCCAGCCTGCAGCCGGCCGATCTCCACATTTCCGAGCTGACCAGCCAGTAAGCGGGGCGTTCGGCACCGCCCGCCCCCTCGTGCGTTGCCCGTCCGAACAAGGAGGGCGGACGGCGTGCGGCTGAAGATCGATGCCGATCTCGATTATTATTTTCCCCAGGCCGCAGACGTGCTGCTCGCGGTCGAGGTCGCGCAGCTCGCCGACCAGCGGCTGATCGAGGACCTGCTGACCGTCAACGGTTCCGATCCGCTGCGCACCGTCGCCGGCGAGGACGGGATCGGGCGCCGCACCTGGCTGCGCGCGCACGGCCCGGCCCGGGTGCGCTATACCGCGACGGTCGAAGTCGACCGGCCGGCGCCGGCGATCGACGCCCTCGCGATCACGCCGCTGCGCGAGCTCCCGGCCGAGGTCGTGCCCTATCTCTGGCCGAGCCGCTATTGCGAATCGGATCGGTTCGAGGCGTTCGCCGACAAGACGTTCGGCGGCCTCCAGGGCGGCACCAAGATCATTGCCATGGCCGAGTGGATCAAGCGCGAGATGGACTATGCGGCGGGCACCAGCGACGCGACCACCACCGCCGTCGACGCGTTCGTCTCGCGGCTCGGCGTGTGCCGCGACTTCGCCCATCTGATGGCGAGCTTCGCGCGCGCCGCGGGCGTCCCGGCGCGGCTGGTTTCGGCTTATGCCTGGGGCCTGAAGCCGCCCGATTTCCACGCCGTGGTCGAGGTCTGGCTCGACGGCGGCTGGCGCCTCGTCGACGCGACCTGCCTCGCCCCGATCGAGGGGCTCGCCCGCATCGCCGTCGGTCGCGACGCCACCGACATCGCCTTCATGACGATCTTCGGCGTGGGCGTGATGAACGCCCAGAGCGTGACGGTGACGCGCAGCGCCTGAAAAAGAGGGACAGTCCCTATTTTTTTGGGGGGAGCTAATGGCGGCGGTTGCGGGCGTTCACTTCCTCCGGCGTCAGGCGGCGGATGTCGTTGACGAAGCAGCTTTGCGCCCCGGTCGGGCCGCGGGTCAGAATCTCGGCGTCGCCGCCGACGCAGATCGACGAGCTGCCGCCCCGCGCGCGCAGGGCGACGCTGTGCGAGAAGTCGATGTCCGGGCAATAGCCGGTCAGGCTTAGCCGGTAATGGCGGTTGGCTCCCACCCTGATGTCGACCTCCTCGTTGTTGCGCGAGGTGAAGCCGTTCACCTGCCGCACGAAGAAGCATTCGCGCGCCGGGCGCTGAGAGGCGGCGGCGGGCTCCTCCCCCGCCACGGATGCGACGATCAGCCCGCCGCCTAACGCGGGCACCAGGCACGACACCACCAGCCTGTTCATCGCGCGGCTCCTTCAGGGAGCAAACCAACGAGAAGCCAAATGGTTACCCGCGGATTGCGCGCGCGGGCCGCCGCGCCTAAACGCGCCCGATGCTCGACGCCCAGAACGCCGTCGCGGCCCCGCCGGCCGCCATCCGCCGCGAAGATTACCGGCCGCCGGAATGGCTGGTGCCGCGGATCGCGCTCGATTTCGATCTGGGTTCGGAACGGACCGTCGTGCGCGCGACGCTCGCGGTGGCGCGCAACGGGAGCCATGAGGCGCCGCTGCGGCTCAACGGCGACGGCCTGGCGCCGGTCTCGGTGACGGTCGACGGCGCGGCGGCGCAATGGACGCTGGACGAGGGTGACCTCGTCCTTCCCCTGGCCGGCGACGCGGCGGCGGTCGAGATCGTCACCGAGCTGAATCCGCGCGCCAACACCAAGCTGATGGGGCTTTACGAATCCGGCGGCATCCTGTGCACCCAGTGCGAGTCCGAGGGCTTCCGGCGGATCACCTTCTTCCCCGACCGGCCCGACGTGCTGTCGCGCTACGAGGTCAGGATGACCGCGGACCAGGCGCTTTATCCGGTGCTGCTCTCGAACGGCAATCGCGAGGACGGCGGTGACCTGCCCGCCGGACGGCACTGGGCGGCGTGGCGCGACCCCTTCCCCAAGCCCTCTTATTTGTTCGCTTTGGTGGCCGGCGACCTCGCCGCCAATCGCGACGCCTTCGTCACCCGCTCGGGCCGGAGTGTCGAGCTCGGCATCTGGGTGCGCGAGGGAGATCTGCCGCGCACCGGCCATGCCATGGCGAGCCTGAAGGCGGCGATGAAGTGGGACGAAGAGGTCTACGGCCGCGAATATGATCTCGACACGTTCAACATCGTCGCGGTCGCCGATTTCAACTTCGGCGCGATGGAGAACAAGGGCCTCAACATCTTCAACTCGCGCTACATCCTGGTCGATTCCGAGACCGCGACCGACGCCGATTACGACGCCGTCGCGGGCGTCGTCGCGCACGAATATTTCCACAATTGGTCGGGCAATCGCGTCACCTGCCGCGACTGGTTCCAGCTCTCGCTCAAGGAGGGCTTCACCGTGTTCCGCGATCAGAGCTTCTCGGCCGACATGGGCTCGCCGCCGGTCAAAAGGATCGAGGACGTGCGGGCTTTGCGCGCTGCCCAATTCCCCGAGGATGCCGGGCCGCTCGCCCATCCGGTGCAGCCCGATTCCTATATCGAGATCGCCAATTTCTACACCGCGACCGTCTATGTGAAGGGCGCCGAGCTGATCCGGATGATGCACACCTTGCTTGGCCCGGCGAAGTTTCGCGCCGGCGCCGACCTCTATTTCCAGCGCCACGACGGCCAGGCGGTGACCTGCGAGGATTTCGTCAAGGCGATGGAGGACGCGGGCGGCGAGGATTTGAGCCACTTTCGCTTGTGGTACAGCCAGGCAGGGACGCCGCGCCTGAGGGCGTCGCTCGCCCACGAAGGCGATAAGGCGCGCATCCGGCTCGAGCAGAGCGTGCCGCCGACGCCGGGCCAGCCGGACAAGCAGCCGGTGCCGATCCCGGTCCGGCTCGCTTTGTTCGGCGCCGAGACCGGCGCCAAGCGTGACGACCGGCTCGTCCTGCTCGACCGGGCGGCGCAGGAGGTGGTCGTCGATGGCCTGAGCGAGCGGCCGGTCCTGTCGATCAACCGCGGCTTCTCGGCGCCCGTCATCGTCGAGACCGATCGCAGCGCGGCCGACCTCGCCTTCCTCTCCGCGCGCGACGACGATCCGTTCGCGCGCTACGAGGCGATGCAGCAATTGATGCTCGACACGCTGCTCGCCGCGATCGCCACCGGCGGCGAGGACCACGCGCCGGTGGTCGAGGCGGTGCGAGGCACGCTGACCGACGCGGCGCTCGACCATGCCTTCGTCGCCGAGGCGGTGCTGGTGCCGACCGAAAGCTTCATCGGCGACCAGATGAGCCTGGTCGATCCCGACGCGATCCATGTCGCCCGCGAAAGCCTGCGCGCGCGGCTGGGCCGCGACCTGGAGCCCTTGTGGCGCGCCGCTTATGCCGCCACCGCCGCCGAACGGTTCGAGCTGTCGCCGGCGGCCAAGGGCGCGCGCCGGCTACGGACGGTGGCTCTGGGCTTCCTGATCGCATCGGGCGCCCAGGACGCGCCGGGGCTGGCGCTCGAACAGTTCGACGGCGCCGACAACATGACCGACCGCCAGGGCGCGCTCGGCATCCTCGCCAACAGCATAGCGCCCGAGCGCGAAACGGCGCTCGCCGCCTTCTACGAGCGCTACCAGGGCGATGCTTTGGTGATCGACAAATGGTTCACCGCCCAGGCGCTCTCCAGCCGCGACGATACGCTGCGCGCGGTCCAGCTCTTGCTGCGCCATCCCGATTTCAGCCTGGTCAACCCGAACCGGCTGCGCTCGCTGATCGGCGCGTTCGGCGCCAACCAGCGCGCGCTCCACGACGCATCGGGCGAAGGCTATCGCTTCCTCGCCAATTCGATCCTCGCGGTCGACAAGCTCAACCCGCAGACCGCGGCCAAGCTGGTGCCGCCGCTCGGCCGCTGGCGCCGTTTCGCCGAGGACCGCGCCGCCTTGATGCGTGCCGAGCTCAGCCGCGTCCTCGCCGCGCCTGGCCTTTCCAAGGACGTGTTCGAACAGGTCTCGAAAAGCCTCGCATGATTCTTCGCCCGGCACTCGCCGCTTTGCTGCTGGCGCTCGCCGCCTGCGGCAGCACGCCGCCGGGCGCGATTCCCGCCGAGGGGGCCGAGATCGACGCCGCCCTCGTCACCCGCTTCGTCCACCGTCAGGGCGAAGCGCGCGACCTGGTATTCAGCCCGGACGGCGCGTTGCTCGCGGCGACCGGCACCGACGGCCGGATCGAGTTGATGCGCGGCGCCCCGGGGACGGTCTGGCGCACGATCGTCCATCCGGACGCCGCTTCGGCGCTCGACGTCTCCCCGGACGGGACGATGCTGGTCAGCGGCGGCTACGATCGCAATGCGCGGATCTGGCGGATCGCCGACCAGCGCCAGCTGCGGGTGCTGCAGGGCTCGGGCGGCACGATCTGGACGGTCGCCTGGTCGCCCGACGGCAGCCGCATCGCGACCGCGGGCGAGGACAAATTGATCCGCCTCTGGCGGGCCGAAGATGGCGCCCTGCTCCACACGCTCGCCGGCCACGAGCTCAACATCTGGTCGGTCCGCTTCAGCCCGGATTCGCGGCTGCTGGCGAGCGGCAGCTTCGACCATTCGATCCGGCTCTGGGACGTGGCGAGCGGCCGCCTCGTGCGCCAGCTTCCCGGCCATGATCAGGCGGTGGTCAGCGTCGACTTCTCGCCGGACGGCACGCTCCTCGCCAGCGGCGGCGACGATTCGACGGTGCGCCTGTGGCGGGTCGCCGACGGCGCGGCGATCGCCGCTTTGACCGGCGGCTCGGAGCATGTCTACGCGGTCGCGTTCAGCCCCGACGGACGCTGGCTGGCAAGCGGCGGCCGCGCCCGCAGCGCGATCGGTACCTTCTGGCACCAACTGACCGGCGGCGGGGCCAAGGGCCCGGCGGTCCGCCTCTGGCGGGTGCGCGACGGCGCGCTGCAGTCGGTGCTGGAACATAGCGACGACGTCACGTCGCTCGCCTTCAGCCCGGACGGCCGCCTGCTCGCGACCGCCAGCAGCGACGGTTCGAATTCCCTCTGGCGGCTCGCGCCGCGGCCCTAGCTGCCGAGCCAGGCCGCGACTTGGTCGGCGACCTGGTTGGCGGCCTGGTTGAGCGCCGGAGCGACCGCTTGGGGCGTGGCGGCGGCGACCGCAACGCGGGCCTCGAAACGGTTGTTGGTGACGCCGCCCGCATTGCCGCGCGCCCGCACCGCCTCGTAGACCACGACCACCTCCATCGCATTGGGATCGAGGCCGAAGCGGAGCAGCTGGCCGGTCAGGCGGGTGCCGGGATCGTGGCTGTACTGGCTGGGATCGAGCACCACCCGGCCGGTCCGCGCCGCGATCGTCTCGCCGAGCAGCCGGCCGAACAAGGGCCCGGGATTCTCCACCCAGACCGCGTCCTTGAGATATTGGACGACGGTGTCGCTGATATAGACGGGCACGCGGGTGGTCCTCAGCGCCTGCGGCACGCTCGGCTCGACGACGGTGACCGCTTCGTTCGGGCCGGCGGTGCGCGGCTGCGCGGCCGGGCGGGTCGCCGCCGGGGTCAGGGTCAGCAGCTGGTCGGGCGCGCCGCCGCCGAAGCAGGACGACAAGGCGAGAGCGGCGGCGGCCGCGGCGAGGAGCTTCACGCGCATGATCAATTCCTTCTCCCGCCATTGTAGTCGGGCAAGCGCTGGCCGCCGATGATGCCGCCGACGCCGCGCTGGTTGAGCCGGTCGGTGACCTCGCGCAGCGATGCGGAGCTCGCGCGCAGATCGCGGATCAGCTGGCCGACCTCGGGCAGGGTCTGGTTGGTGAAGGCCTGGATGCCGGGGCGGGCGTCGCCGATCGCCGCCTGCAGCTGGGTCATGCTCGCGTCGGCCGAGCGCAAGGTCCGGCGCAGATCGGTGATCAGCGGCCGTCCGTCGCGGTCGAGCAGCTGCTCGGTGGTGCCGGCGAGCTGGCCGATCCGGTCGGCGGCGTCGCCGGCCTGGCGGATCGCGACCCGCGCCTCGGCCAGGGTCGCGGCGATTTCGGGCGAGCGTTCAGCCAGCGAGCGGCTGACCTCCTCGAGATGGTCGAGGATGCCGGCGATCGATTCCTGGTTTCGATCGGAGAGCAGTTCGGTGAGCCGTTCGGTCAGCGTCGAGACCCGCTCGAGCAGCTCCGGCGCGGTGTTGAGCAATTGCCCCAAAGCCCCCGGTTTGACCGCGATCACCGGCACGCCATAGGGGCATTCGGATTGCGGGTTCTGCTCCGGGCAGCGCAGCTCGCGGCGCGAACGGCGCGGCTGGCCCGGCACGTTTTCGGGTGGGTCGATCTGGATCTGCGAGACGCCGGTGAAGCCGACGCCGCGAATCGTCGCGGTCGAGCCTTCGAGCACGGGCGTGTCCTCGCTGACCTTGATCCGCACGCGGATGAATTGCGGGCTTTGCGGCTCGAGGTTGATCGATTCGATCTGGCCCACGGGCACGCCCGAGAAGGTCACCGCCGTCCCCTTGGCCAGCCCCTCGACCGACTGCTGAAAGAAGACATCGTAGGTCTTCTCGCCGCCGCTCCCGATCTGGCTCAGCCAGACGATGAACAGGACGAGCGCCGCGAGCAGGCCAAGCGTGATGCTGCCGACGAGGATCTGGTTCGATCTTGTCTCCATCAGGCGTCCGCCCCTTCAGCCTTGATATGGGCCGCCGCGGCGCGCCCGCGCGGTCCCCTGAAATATTCCTGGATCCATTCGTGGTCCAAAGCCAATAATTCCGGAATCGTTCCGACCGCCACCACCTTCTTGTCGGCGAGCACCGCGATGCGGTCGCAGATTGCGTAGAGCGTGTCGAGATCGTGCGTGATCAGAAAGACGGTGAGGCCGAGCGCGTCGCGCAGCTCGAGGATCAATTGATCGAACGCGGCGGCGCCGATCGGGTCGAGGCCCGCAGTCGGCTCGTCGAGGAACAGAAGCTCAGGATCGAGCGCCAGCGCGCGGGCGATGCCGGCGCGCTTGCGCATGCCGCCCGACAGTTCGGACGGGTATTTGGCGCCGTCGTCGCCATGCAGGCCGCTCATCGCCGTCTTGTAGGCGGCGATCTCGTCGAGCAGATCCTGATCGAGCCCCGGATAGAATTCCTTGATCGGCACCTGGATATTCTCGGCGACGGTGAGCGTCGAAAACAGCGCGCCGCCCTGGAACAGCACGCCCCAGCGCCGCCGCACATGCTTCGCCTCCTCCTCGTCGCGGCCGATCATCGATTCGCCGAACACGGTAATCTCGCCCTCGTCGGGGTTCTGGAGGCCGATGATCGAGCGCATCAGCACCGATTTTCCGGTGCCCGAGCCGCCGACCACTCCGAAAATCTCGCCGCGCTTGACGTCGAGGCTCAAATCCTCGTGGACGACCTGGTCGCCAAAGCTGTTGCTGAGGCCCTTGACCTCGATGACGGTGGTGCGCTCGGCCATCTAGAGCCACCCGACTTCGGTGAAGAAGACCGCGAAGAAGGCGTCGAGGACGATCACCAGGAAGATGCCCTGGACGACGGCGGTGGTAGTCCTCAGGCCGACCTCCTCGGCGTTGCCCTGCACCTGCAGACCCTGGAAGCAGCCGGCCATGGCGATGATCAGGCCGAAGACCGGCGCCTTGATCATTGCCTGCCACAGGTCGGTGTCGGGCACGACCTCGCGGATCCGTGCGACGAAGGTGACCGGCGGGATGCCGAGCGAGACCCAGCAGAAGATGCCGCCGCCAATGATCGCGCAAATGGCGGCGTAGAAGCCGAGCAACGGCATCAAGAGGACGGTGGCGAGGACGCGCGGGAAGACGAGGGCCTCCATCGGCGAGACGCCGATCGTGCGCATCGCGTCGACTTCCTCCGACAGCTTCATCGAGCCGAGCTGGGCGGCGAAGGCCGAGCCCGACCGGCCGGCGACCATGATGGCCGTCATCAGCACGCCCAATTCCTTGACCGCGGAGCGCCCGATCAGGTTGACGGTGAACACCTCGGCGCCGAACTGGCGCAGCTGGACCGCGCCCTGCTGGGCGATGACGATGCCGACCAGGAAGCTCATCAGGCCGACGATGAAGAGGGCGTTGACGCCGACCACCTCGAATTGCTGGGTGACCGCGTTGAGGCGGAAGCGGCGCGGGTGACGGATGATGTTCCAGGTCGAGATCATCAACGCGCCGAAGAAGCCGAGCATGCCGTACATCGTGCGGCCGATGGTCAAGGCCGCCGCGCCGGCCTGGGCGAGCACCCGGAGCAGGGGCGATTCGTAGTCGCGCTTGACCTTCACCGGCATGTCGGCGCGCGCGACATGGTCGATCAGGAGCTGCTGCTCCTCGCTCGCGTTGACGATCCTGGCGCCGCGGTCGCGCTCGAGCTTGTGCACCAGCCAGGCGCCGACCGTATCCATCCGCTCGACGTCGGCGAGGTCGACGACGATATTCTCGGCCTCGATCTCGTTCAGCTGCTCGCTCAGCCTGCGCACGCGCAGCAAGGTGAGCGAGCCGTTAAACTTCAGCACGCAAGCGCCGTCCTCGAGTTTGGGGCTGAGGTCGGTGGTCACGCTCATATTATGGGAATGCGTCAAATCCTGCCGGGCGGCAAGGAGCCGGATGGACAGGGGTTACGTTTCTATGGTTCGAGAAGTTCCATGACGACCACGCTCGCGATTTACGACATGGACCGGACGATCACCCGCCGGCCGACCTACGGCGCCTTCATGCGGCACGCGGTGACGCGGCTCGCGCCGTGGCGGATCGCGCTGGCGCCGCTCGTGATCCTGACGACGCTCGCTTATTTGGCCCGGCTGATCGACCGCGGCCGGCTCAAGGAACTGAACTTCCGCATCCTGATCGGCCGGGTCGCCCCCGAGCGGCTCGAACGCCTCGTCCAGGCCTTCGCCGCACGCCAGGTCAGAACCAACGTCATGGCCGGCGCGCGCGCCCGCCTCGCCGAAGACAAGGCCGCCGGCCGCCGGCTGGTGCTCGCCACCGCCTCCTACCGGCTCTACGCCGCCGCGATCGCCCAGCGGCTCGGCTTCGACGACGTCATCGCCACCGACGTCGAATATGATTCCCACGGCCGCACGGTCGCGCGGATCGACGGCGTCAATTGCTACGGCCTCGGCAAGCTGGACATGATCGAGGCATGGCTCCAGCAGCAGGGCCTCGAGCGCGACGCGGTCCACATCCGCTTCTACTCCGACCACATTTCCGACGCCCCGGTTCACCGCTGGTCCGACGAAGCCTTCGCCACCAACGCACACGCCCGGCTGGTCCGCCTGGCGGAGGACGAAGGCTGGGAAGTGCTCGACTGGCGGGATCGGCAGCGGGCCTAAACCGCCTCCAGCGCCTGCTCGAAATCGGCGATCAGATCGTCGGCGTCCTCGACCCCGATCGAGACCCGGACGAGATTGTCGGTGATGCCGAGCGCCTGCTTGCGCTCGGGCGGAACCGACAAATGGGTCATGCCCGCGGGGTGGCTGGCAAGCGTCTCGGTGCCGCCGAGGCTGACCGCGAGGTGGGCGATCTTGAGCGAATCGAGGAAGGCGAAGCTTTCCGCCTCGCCACCCTTCAAATAGAGCGAGAAGGTCGAGCCGGCGCCCGTGCAGTGGCGGCGGTAGATGTCGGCCTGGCGGGCGTCGCCGCCATCTTCGAGGAAGCCGAGATAGCCGACGCTCTCGACCTTGGCGTGGTCCTTGAGGAACAGGCAGACCTTGGCCGCATTCTCGCCGGCGCGGGTCATCCGCAATTCCAGCGTCTCGAGGCTTCTCAGCAGCATCCAGGCGGTGTTCGGGTCGGTGATCGTGCCGATCGTGTTGCGGAGCATGCGGATCGTGTTGATCAGCGCCTTCGAGCCGGTGATCCCGCCCGCCACCAGGTCTGAATGGCCGCCGGCATATTTGGTCAGCGAATAGACCGAAAGGTCGGCGCCGTGGCGCAGCGGCTGCTGCCAGAGCGGCCCGAGGAAGGTGTTGTCGATCGCGATCGGCGGGCGCTCGTCCTCGGCGAACATCGCATCGCGGACGCGGGCGACCGCCTGGACGTCGACCAGGGCGTTGGTCGGATTGGCCGGGCTTTCGAGATAGATGAGCGGCACCCGCCCGAGCGCCTTGCCGCGCTCGACCACCGCGGCGATCTCCGCCTCGGTCGCGCCGGCGGGAAAATCGAGCCACTGGATGCCGAACCGGCCGAGGATGCGGCCGATCAAGGTCTCGGTCGCCGCGTAGAGCGGCCCCGAATGGACGACGCAGTCGCCGGGCTGGACGAAGGCGAGGAACAGCGTTGCGATCGCCGACATGCCCGACGAAAAGCTCAGCGCGTCCTCGGCCTCTTCCCACAGGCCGAGCCGGTCCTCGAGTATTTCCTGATTGGGCCCGTTGAAGCGCGAATAGACGAGCCCCTCGGCGCCGCCCGGGCGCTTGCCGGTGACGCCCTCGAAATGGCGCTTGCCGGCCGCCGCGCTCTCGAAGACGAAGGTCGAGGTCAGGAAGATCGGCGGCTTGAGCGAGCCTTCGGACAGGGCCGGATCGAAGCCATGACCCATCATCAGGGTCGAGGGCTTGAGCTTCCTGCCGCCGATTTCGAGCACGTCGGGCTTGGGACGGCGGCGAGGGGTCGCCCCGGTGAGGTCGGATTCGTCGGCCATGGTAAGTCTCCTTGCACCCAGATGCGCGCGCCGCGCGGGGACCGAGCCTGCCTTGGCGGGCTCACCGGCCGCGCTGGACGCGCGGCCCGGGGGTGAGGTCTGTCGCCCGCAGGCTCCCTAGCCCGGTAACGCGATCAAGGAAAGCTGGCGGCCGTAGGTCGGCTCGCCTTTGTGGGTGGCGCGGCGGAAGCTGAAGAAGCGCTCCGGATTGGCATAGGTGTCGAGGCCGAGCGCTTCGGCGCGGGTCACGCCGGCCAAGGTGAGGCGGGCGAGGACATAGGCTTCGAGGTCGAACTGATGGTGGCCCGGGCGGCCCGGCGTGAAGAAGCGCTCGTTCGCCGGGTCGGCCTCGGCGAAGCGGCGGGCGAAGGATTCGTCCACCTCGTAGGACTTGCGGGCGATGACCGGGCCGATCGCGGCGGCGACGCGGCCACGGTCGGCGCCGCGCGTTTCCATCAGCTTCAGCGTCGCTTCGATGACGCCGCCGAACGCGCCCTTCCAGCCGGCATGGGCGGCGGCGATCACGCCTGCTTGCCGATCCGCGAAAAGGATTGGCGTGCAATCGGCGCTGAGGATGCCGAGTGCGAGGCCGGGACGGTCGGTGACCAAAGCGTCGGCATGCGGCCGGGCGTCGTCCGGCCAGGGCGCGGCGGCATAGAGCGCGTCGGGCGAATGGACCTGGTGGACGGTGACCAGCTTGGCCCCCGGAGCAACGGCGGCGACCGCGCGGCGGCGGTTCTCGTGGATCGCGATCTGGGTGTCGTCAGATCCGAGGCCGACGTTGAGCCCGGCGCAAAATCCGGTGGAGACGCCGCCCCGCCGGCCGAGGAAGCCGTGCGGAACGCCCTCCAGCAGGCCGGCGCGGATCACCTCTACGCTCACAGCCTGGCCCGCATGATGATGTCCTCGTCGGCCTGGGCCCCGACCATGAAGGCATAGGGGCCGATCGCCTCGAAGCCGTAGCGCGCATAGAAGGCCCTGGCCCGGTGATTGGCGGTGAAGACCGAGAGGTAGAGAGTGCGGGCGCCGCGGCCGCGGGCTCGGTCGAGCACCCAATCCATCAGCGCCCGGGCGATGCCGGCGCCGTGCCACGGCCCGGCGACGTAGAGCTGGCGCAGCTCGACCGCGGCGCCATCCGGTTCGACCGGCAGCGAGACCGGAGCGAGCTTGGCGTAGCCGGCAAGGGCGCCGTCGGCCTCAGCAAGGCGGAAGGCGAAATCCGGATCGCCGATCTCCTTGCGCCACGCCGCCTGGGTGAACGCGGAAAAGAAGGCGGCGAGGTCCGCGGGATCGTAGAGATGCGCGAAAGTCTCGTTGAAGCTCTCCCGGAACAAGGCGTCGATCGCCGGCGCATCGGCGGGCACGGCATTGCGATAGGCGATCATTTCAGAACCCCGCCGGCTCGGGCCAGCCGGGCGCGACCAAAGCCATTGCCTTGAACAAGCGGCCCATCTGCTCGGACGCGGTCAGGCGGACGCGCGCGGCGGCGATGTCGGCGGCGCGCTCGGGAGCAGCCTTGGCGAGCGACGCGGCGCGCAGCTTGATTCCCATCGCGTTCAGCCAGACGCCCTGCGCCGCGGGCCCGAACACGCGGACGCCCGCCGCGCGCGCCGCGCCGCCGAGCGCGTGGAAGTCGACATGGGCGCTAAGGTCGCGCTCGCCCGGCGCTTCGAACGGGTCGGCATAAAGGTGGTCGGACACCGCCTGCAGCGTGTCGCCGGTGCCGGGCCGGTCGTGGCCGTAATCGACGATCAGGGCTGCGCCGCCTTGGGCCGCGAGGCGGCGGGCGAGGTCGGCGACGATCGCCAGCGACGCGGGCGAGGCCTCGGTCTCGACATTGCCGTCGCGCACGAAGCGGCGGTCATGGCCGACGCGCAATTCCCGCTCGGCCGCGTCGAACTGGCGGACCGGCAGCGCGTCGAAAAACTCGTTGGCGACGACGAGCAGCGGCCCCGCCTCCGGCACCGTCGCGAGCGTGTCGTGCCAGCGCGCCGACACCCGCTCGGCCTGCGCGAGGCGCAGCACCGGGCTGGTCTCGATGAGCTCGACCGGCGGGGCGAGGCCGGCGCCGCGCATCGCCCTGAGCGCATCCTCGGCGAGCGTTCCGCGGCCGGGGCCGAGCTCTACATAGCGCGCTGCTTCGGGTTCGCCCGCGCGCTGCCACAGATCGGCGAGCCAGATGCCGATCAATTCGCCGAACATCTGGCTGATCTCGGGCGCGGTGGTGAAATCGCCCTCGACGCCGAACGGATCGCGGGTCGCGTAATAATGCGCGTTCGCCTCCGCCATGTAATCGGCCACCGGGATCGGGCCCTCGGCGGCGATGCGGGCCCTAAGCCGCGCCTCAAGCGGCGGCTGGCTCATCGGCCGGGAGCGGCTGGACGCGCGCTTCGCGCTTGTCCGCGGTGAGGATGAAATAAAGGCCGCCGAGGATCATCGGCAGCGACAGCCACTGGCCCATATGGAGGTGGGTCGCTTCGGCGAAACCGACGAGATGGGCGTCGGATTCGCGGATGAACTCGACCGCGAAGCGGCTCAGGCCGTAGACCAGGAGAAAGGCGCCGACGAGCTTGCCGGGCTGATAGCGTGCGCGCGTCTTCCAGAACATGAACCACAAGACGAGGAACAGCAGCGCGCCTTCCAGCAGCGCCTCGTAAATCTGGGTCGGATGGCGCGGCGGGCCGAGCGCGCGATACTGGCCGATCGCCTCCGGGAAGCGGACCGCCCAGGGGACGTTGGTCGGCGCGCCCCAGAGCTCGCCGTTGACGAAATTGGCGAGCCTCCCGAGAAACAGGCCGAACGGGGTGCAGCAGGCGACATAATCGTGGATCCGCAGCCAATCGAGCTTGTTGCGCCAGGCGGTGTAGAAGATGCCGAGGCTGACGCCGATCACGCCGCCGTGGAACGACATGCCGCCGTCCCACAGGCGGATGATCTCGATCGGACCGTGGAAATAATCGAGCGGCTTGTAGAACAGGACATAGCCCAGCCGGCCGCCCAGGATGATGCCCAATGTCGCGTAGAACACCATGTCGTCGGCGTGGCGCCGCGCCATCGGCGCGCCCGGCTGCTTCAGCAGCTTGAGCAGATACCACCAGCCCAGGACGATGCCGAACAGATAGGCGAGGCTGTACCATCGCAGCGCCAGCGGGCCGATCCGAAGCGCGACCGGATCGAGGCCGAGACCGTCATAGCTGATTGCGTCGGTTGCTGTTGCCAAGGATGTCAGTAAGGCGTCGATCAAGGCTTCCCCCTCTCGGTTCGCGCCTTCATAGAGGGGGGCGAACAAAAGGCAAAGCGAGGAGAGCGGAGAGAATGGCGAGCGCGCTGGACCGTATCTATGACGAGATCCTCGCCGAGGTAACGGGCCCCAATGGCCGCATCCAGCTCGGCCGGGACGAGCAGGGCCGGGCGATCGTCACCAACCTGCCGCCGGTGCTACCCTTGCTGTTCGACGCCTTCTGCGCGCTCCACGGCGCGGCCGAGGCCGTGGTCGCCGGCGACGAGCGGCTCACCTTCGCCCAGTTGCACGAGCAGTCGACCAGGCTCGCCCGCGTCCTCGTCGGCAGCTGGAACGTCGCCAAAGGCGACCGGGTGGCGATCGCGATGCGCAACTGCCCGGCCTGGATCGTCGCCTACATGGCGGTGCTGAAGGCGGGCGGCATCGCCACCCTGATCAACGGCTGGTGGCAGGCCGGGGAGATGCGCCACGCGCTCGATCTGGCCCAGCCCGAGCTGATCATCGCCGACGAGACCCGCGCCGCGCGGCTGGCGGGCGGCGGCTGCACGACCCCGATTGTGGCGCTGCCGGTCGACCGGCCGGTCGGCGAGGCGCTGGCGCCCTTGCTCGCGCGCGGCGCCGAGGCGGACCTGCCCGAAGTCTCGCCCGGGGACGACGCCACCATATTGTTCACCTCGGGCTCGACCGGCCTCGCCAAGGGCGCGGTCTCGACCCACCGCGCGGTGACGACCGGCGTCTACGCTTATGCGATCGGCCTCATCGTCCTGCTGGGAATCAAGGAGAAAAGGGGCGATCCGCCGCCCGCTCCGCCCAAGACCCTGGTCAACGTGCCCTTGTTCCACGTTACCGGCGAGGTGCCGGTTTTGCTCAACAGCTTCGTCATCGGCCGAACGATGGTGCTGATGCCCAAATGGGATCCGGGCGAAGCGCTGAGGCTGATCGAAAAGGAGAAGATCACCTATTTCGTCGGCGTGCCGACGATGAGTCTCGAGCTGATGCAGCATCCCGACCGCGGCCGTTACGACCTCTCCTCGCTGACCGACATCGCCGCCGGCGGGGCGGCGCGCCCGGTCGCGCATGTCGCCCGCCTCGAGACCAGCTTTAAGGGCGCCCAGCCGGCCTTGGGCTACGGCCTGACCGAGACCAACGCGGTCGGCTGCGGCAATTTCTGGTCCAATTATCACGACAAGCCGGCCTCGACCGGGCGCCCGCACCGGCCGATCGTCGAGATGGCGATATTGGGCGAGGACGACCGCCATCTGCCTCCCGGCGAGCGCGGCGAGATCGCGATCCGTTCGGCGGCGAACTTCCGCGCCTATTGGCGCGACGAGGCCGCGACCCGCGCCGCCTTTACCAGCGACAATTATGTGAAGACCGGCGACGTCGGCTATCTCGACGAGGACGATTATCTGTTCATCGTCGACCGCAAGAAGGACATCATCATCCGCGGCGGCGAGAATATCAGCGCCCAGGAGGTCGAGGCCGCGATCTATTCCCATGCCGGAATCAGCGAGGCGGCCGTGTTCGGCGTGCCCGACGAGCGGCTCGGCGAGGTGCCGGCCGCGGTCGTTTACAGCGAGGATGGGGGGATCGACAAGGACGAGCTGCTGGTCTTCCTCGCCGGCCGCATCTCGCAGTTCAAGCTGCCGGCTCAGATCTGGATCGAGCCGGCGCCGCTGCCGAAGCTTGGCACCGGCAAGATCGACAAGTTGAGCCTGCGCCGGCGCTACGAAAAATAGGGACAGTCCCCTTTTTGGGGAATTGGGGACTGTCCCCAATCTGCGGGCGCCGCTAGCGGTCGAACGAGGCGGCGAATTCCTGATTGCCGATGAAGCCCAGCCGGGTCACGCCGGCGCGGGCGACCTCGGCCATCACCTGGTCGACCCCTTCGTAGCGCGCCTCGCCGGCGGCGGCGAGGTGGAGCACCGGCCGGGCCGGATCGGCGTGGAGAGCGGCGAGCCGCGCGGGGAGCGCCGCCGCGGGCAGCGCCTGCCCGTCCCAGGCGAGCGCCCCGCCGGCGTCGATCGCCAGGACGTGGAACGGCGGCGGCGCCCTTTGCGGGCCCTCGATCGGGAGATCGACCGGCACCTTGTGGTTGGCCATCGGGATGGCGACGATCACCATGATCAGGATGACGAGCATCATGTCGATCAGCGGCGTCGTGTTGATCGTCGCGATCGGGCTGAAATCGCCCTTCTCGCTGATGAAGCGGGTGCGGATCGGGCGGGGCTTGGATGTGCGGACCATCTTCCTCTCCTGCTGCCATTCGATAGATGTTATACTATTACATCCGTCTGTGGAAGCGGTGAATCGAAGCTCGTTGACACCGCCGGACCGGCGGCGCAGGCTGCGGGCGCGTTCATATGTAACCCTCCGGACGGGGAACCGGTGATGACTGTCGTGCACGCCCTCAAGCCGGCCGAGCGCCTCCGCGACGCCTATGCCCTGTGGGCCGACAGCCGCGGCACCGCCTCGGATCAGTGGATCGATCTGCTCGCCGAGACGATCGAGATGCGCACGGTACTGACTGCGGACCTGCCCGACGATCTGGCGGCGACCCGGCGCAGCCGCGCCGGCGCGCTCGAATATTTCCAGACGCTGGCGCGCGACTGGGAGATGATCGAATTCCGCGCCGAGCGCTTCGTCGACGGCGGCGACGAGGTCGTCATGGTCGGCCGCTGCGCGTGGCGCAACCGCGCCACCGGGCGGATCGTCGATACGCCCAAGGTCGACGTCTGGCAGTTCGAGAACGGCAAGGCGATCTGCTTCCTTGAAATGTTCGACAGCCTCGCCTTCGTCCGCGCGATCCCGTTCGGCGACGCGATGGGCCTCGCCTGAGCGGCGATTGACTCTCCGGGCCGCCTGAACGATTTCTCGCCCGTTCCGGGGGAGAAACGATGGTGCTCAAACGCGTCCTGCTGGCTGCCGTCTGCTGCATCGCCGCTCCGGCCCACGGCTTCGGCCTCAAGACCCATGTCTATATCGCCGACCAGGTCTGGCAGGACCTCGCCGACTGCCGGGTGGCGATCCGCGGCCAGGCGTTCGCGGTGCCGGCCGAGGCCTGCCGCGCGATCCGCGCCCATCGCGGCGAATTCCTCGCCGGCGCGCTCGGCCCGGACGTCTTCCCCGACGTGCTGGTCGGCCAGTCGATCGTCCATCCCGGCGTCGCCGGCGGCTGGCAGGCCAACGACTGGCTGAATCACCTGCTCGGCCACGCCCGCAGCGATGAGGAGCTCGCCTTCGCCTGGGGCTATGCGATGCATTTCGCCGGCGACGTCTTTGCCCATAGCTACGTCAACAATTATGCCGGCGGCGTGTTCGAGATCAGCAGCGACCGCACCAAGGCGATCGAGCTCCGCCATTTCCGCCTCGAAAAATATATCGACCAGCGTCTCGATTACCGGTTCGATCCGGCGATCCTGCGCGTCCCCGCCGGCTTCCTCGCAGCGCAGCTGATCGAATATGATTACGGCGCCGGCGGCGGTCCCCGGGTCGGCGACTTCTATGCCTCCGCCGCGGCCGACCCCGCCGCCTTCGTCCGCGACGCCACCAGGCGGCTGCGCGCCGGCGGCCCGGCCGCCCCGCTGACCACCATCCTCGCCATGCTCGACCTCGCCCGCGTCGCGCGGGCGCGGGCGCCGGGCCAGGAGGCGACCGAGCTTGCCCGGCTTCAGGCCGCGGCCGCGGCCGCGCGCGCGGCCGAGCGGCGCTGGTCGCTGCCGCCGTCCGAACATTATGTGTTCGACGAGCGCAGCCCGGGTTTTGCGGGCCTCACCGGCGCGGCGCGGACCGAGGTCCAGACGGCCTACCGGCTCTACGCCACCCAGGTCGAAGCCTGGCAGCAGGCGCGCGCATTGACCGTGTTCACCGCCGCCTGGGCGCGCGACCTCGAGCTCGTCGCCCAGCGCTACATCCAGGCCTCGCTCGAGTTCGGCCAGGCCATGTTGCAGAGCGACACGCCGTTCCAGGAGCGCGGCAGCCCCACCGCCGCCTATCGGCGCTGGCTCGCCTGCTATGCGCCGGTGCTCGAAGGGCAGCCGGCGGCGGCCGGCGACCTCGTCTGCGAGCGCATGCGCGCGATGCGCTCCGATCTCGCCTTGCGCCGCGCCGCCTTGCTCTCCTCGGTCGGCGCGCAGCCGCGCAGCTCCTATTTCCGGCTGCTCCAGATCGACGAATATCTCGGCGGCCTGGTCGAGGATTTCGTCGTCGGGCTGGTCGGCCTGCGCGACCGCAGCTTCGCCGACCTGCTCGAGGAGGGGCTCGCACCGGCGCCGGTCAGCGCCGCGACGCTCAACGCGACTTTCGCCGCCGCGCCCAACGGCCAGCTCGCCTTCCGCTGCGCGGCCGACTGGATCGATGCCGATCTCGGCCTGCGCGGCCCGCTCCCCGCCGGCGCCGACAATGATTGCGACGGTGCGCCGCGCTCGCGCCAGACGCTCGATCCGGCCCGCTTCGCGGCGCTCGACAACGCGCTGACCCTGGCCCGGCTCGCCTTGCTCGACCAAGGCGGCGTGCGCCAGGTCGCGGCGCGCTTCGGGGGCAATCCGGCGGAGCTCAGGATGGGCGCCCAGCCGCGCTATTCGGTGCTGCTGGACAGCGTCCGCTCGCTGGACGGCAGCCATCAATGGCGCGGCACCGCTATGCCCTTCCCGCGCCGCGCACCCTATCGGAGCGCCCCGCCGGCAACCGCCGCCGGCTACGCGTCCGGCGCCGCCACCGGTCCGGCCGGCTTTCCGCTCTACCAGAGCGAGGCACTGCGCCGGACCGCCTTCGCCGCTCTGTTCCGCCCGTTCGAAGGAGCGATCCTCCAGCGCGCCGAGATGCGGTCGCCGGCCTATCCGTTCCGCCCGTGCGCCGGCGACCCACTCCGCGAAGCCGGCGCGGGCCAGACCGAAATCTGCTGAAGGCACCCAAATAGCGGCGGCGCGTTTTGCCCCCTGCCATGCCCTCAAGCGTGATCCGCCGCTTCGATTACGACCCGCAACGCGAGGAGCTCGATGTGCTGTTCACCACCGGCCGGCGCTATCTTTATCATCGCGTCCCGCCCGCCGCCGCCGACGCCTTCCGCGCCGCGTTCAGCAAGGGGCGGCATTTCAACGCCCATATCCGCGACGCCTACGATTACACCGAATGCGTCGGGTAAACCGCAACTGAACGGCCGGTTATGTTCCGTTCACGAAACCTTGCCTCGGCCGCTTCGTTCTCATTCCCGTGACCCGCCTTTCGGGTTTCCATCCCAGGAGAGTGAAGATGCGTAAGCTGATCCTTGCTGCCGCCATGACCGCGGTCGCCATCCCCATCGCCGCGACCCCGGCAATTGCCCAGGGCCGCAACGAAATCCGCGAGGCGCGCGAATGCAATCGCGAGCTGCGCAACGCCGACAGCCGCCGCGAATATCGCCGCGAGCGCCGCGAGTGCGAGCGCGAGCTCGCCCGCGCCCGTGCGCGCGATTGGCGCACCTATAACCGCTACGACTGGAACCGGCCCGCCGCCGGCGGCTATTATTACGCCGACGATTATTATCGCGACGGCCGCTACTACCGCGAGCAGCGCCTGAGCTACAACGACCGCATTTATCGCGGCCGCGACGGGCGCTATTATTGCCGCCGCAACGACGGCACCACCGGCCTGATCATCGGCGCCGGCGTCGGCGCGCTGATCGGCAACTCGATCGACAATGGCCGTTCGAGCGTGCTCGGCACGATCCTCGGCGCTGCCGCCGGCGGCGCGATCGGCGCCTCGATCGACCGCAACAACAGCCGCAACGACCTGCGCTGCAGATAGAGCGACGGGCCGAATGCGACGAGGGGCGCCCCGCGGGGCGCCCCTTTTTTGTCTAAACGCCGGGTGAACCGGACGTAGTTCCGGGTTCATGCAACAGCCGATAAGCCTTGTTCGTTCTTGCCGGGCGTTCCGGACGAACGCGTGGACATGGGAGTAAGACGATGCGTTTTCTCATTCTTGCGGCGGCCACGGCGGCGGTCGCCCTTCCGGCCGGCATGGCCAATGCCCAATATCGCGGCGGCTACGGCAACGGTTACGGTAACAACCGCGAGGTGCGCCAGGAGCGGCGCGAGTGCCGGCGCGAGCTGCGCCATGCGCGCAACCGCTGGGAATATCAGCGCGAGCTGCGCGAATGCCGGCGCGAAATCGCCCGCGCCCGAGCGGGTTACGGCGATTATGACCGGCGCGGCTACGACCGGCGCGGCTACGGTTACGGCCGCGACCGCAGCTATCGCGGGCCCTACGGCTATTGAGCGCATACCGGGCGGAGCCACGCTCCGCCCGGTCCATTTCGGCGCAATAATGGTTGACTCCATACCGCATTGATGCGGAACTCCCCTCTCTGACACGTCACTAGGGGGATGCACGATGCTGTCGATGGGTAATCTCGCGCGGATCGCAAAGGTGATCGCGCTGCTGCTGTTCGTTCTGCCTTGGGTCACCATTTCCTGTGCCGAACAGACGCTGGTCTCGATGAGCGGCGTCGACCTCGTCACCGGCCATATCTCGATGACCAACCCGATGACCGGCGCGACCGAAAGCCCGCCCGGCATGAATGGCGGCGACCTGTTCGTCATGATCGGCGCGGCGCTGATTGTCCTTTCGCTGATCGCCACCTTCGTCCTCAAGGGCGGCAAGGGCTGGCTCGTCGCCGCGGTCGGCTCGGCGGCAGCCGCAATTTGCCTGGCCTATACCGTCCTCGTCCGGATCCCCGGCGAGGCGCGCGCCAACCCGGCGGCTGCCGCCGGCGGCGGCGGCGGCGCGGGCGGCCCCACCCCCGAGCAAATCGCCCAGATGATCCAGATCCACGTCCAGATCGGCTTCTGGCTGGTGCTCGCGGCGCTGGCCGCCGCGGTCGTGCTCAACGTGCTGGCGATGAAAGGCGGAGCGGCGCCGGTCGCTGTCGCGGTCCCGGCCCCGCCGCCGCCGCCCGACGTCTGACCGTCTAGCGCCGGGCGAACCAGGCCTCGGCCTTGGCCAGCGCCGCCTCGTCGTCCACGTCGAGCCAATCTAGCCCGGTGACGTCGGCGGTCGCGGCCAGGCCTTGGTCGGCGAGCCGCTGGACGCCTTCGGACAGGCTTCCCCCGCCGCGCTCGATCGCCGCGGCCAGCGCCGGCGTCGCCCGGAACAGGCCGGTATCGATCGCGTCGAACCGCTCCAGCGCCTTGCCGATCCGGACGATCGCGCCGCCCGCATCGGTTTCGACCTTGGTCGCGTCGTCCATGTCGAGCAACGGCCCGGCGAGATCGCGGTCGACCGCCAGGGTCAGCGCCGCCGGCCGGGCGCCGATCAGGCGGCGGACGATCTCGGCGTCGAACAGATGATCGGCCATGGTCAGCAGATAGTCGCCCTGAATCGCGGCGGCGCCGGCGAGGACCGAGTGGCCGTTCGGAAGATCCCAATCCGCCACCCGCACCGTCCGGATCGGGAAATCGGTCAAGGTCGCGAGGAACGCCTCGACCCGCGCGGCCTCATGCCCGGTCACCACCGTGAACGCGCTCGCTCCGCCGTGCGCGGCGGCGCGCACGACGTGCGCGATCAGCGGCGCGCCGGCGACCGGCGTCAGCGGCTTGGACGAGGAGATTTTGCGCAGCCGGCTGCCATGGCCGGCCGCGATGATCAGGCAATTCATTGGCCCGCTTATTCGGCGGCGAGGGCTTCGCCGGCGATGAACTCCTCGGTCAGCTGGGCGGCGACGTCGTCGCTGAACTGCTGCGGGGGGTGCTTGCAGAAGAAGGCCGAGGGGCCGGTGAGGACGCCGCCGATGCCGCGGTCCAGTGCGACCTTGCAGCAGCGGATCGCGTCGACCACCACCGCCGCCGAGTTCGGGCTGTCCTCGACCGACAGCCTGAGCTCGAGGTTCATCGGCACGTCGCCGAACAGATTGCCCTCGGCCCGCAGGAAGCACAATTTGTTGTCGTTGAGCC
>JAXDPI010000028.1:0-191363 GCA_034668465.1 Sphingomonadales bacterium | reverse complement strand
GCATCAAGAAGACCAAGCTCAGCAAGGAAGCGCGCAGCAAGGCGGACGCCGAGCTCAAGAAGCTGCGCAACATGAGCCCGATGTCGGCCGAATCCACGGTGGTGCGCAACTATCTGGACTGGCTGCTGTCGATCCCATGGGGCAAGGGCAAGACCAAGAAAATCGACGTCGCCAGGGCCGAGGAGATCCTCAACGAGGACCACTATGGCCTGGAGAAGGTCAAGGAGCGGATCGTCGAGTACCTCGCCGTGCAGAGCCGCGCGAACAAGCTGAAGGGGCCGATCCTCTGCCTCGTCGGCCCGCCCGGCGTCGGCAAGACCTCGCTCGGCCGCTCGATCGCGCGGGCGACGGGGCGCGAGTTCGTCCGCCAGTCGCTTGGCGGCGTCCGCGACGAGGCCGAGATTCGCGGCCATCGCCGCACCTATATCGGCTCGCTGCCCGGCAAGATCGTCACCAACCTCAAGAAGGCGGGCACCTCCAACCCGCTCTTCCTGCTCGACGAGATCGACAAGCTCGGCCAGGATTTCCGCGGCGACCCCGCCTCGGCCCTGCTCGAAGTGCTCGACCCCGAGCAGAACAGCCGCTTCCAGGACCATTATCTGGAGATCGACTACGATCTTTCGGACGTGATGTTCGTCACCACGGCGAACACGATGGACATGCCCCAGCCTTTGCTCGACCGGATGGAGATCATCCGCCTCGAAGGCTATACCGAGGACGAGAAGGTGGAGATCGCCAAGCGCCACCTGATCCCCAAGCAGATCGAGGCGCACGGCCTCAAGGAGGGCGAGCTGACGCTGACCGAGGAGGGGCTGCGCGCGCTGATCCGCCATTATACCCGCGAGGCCGGCGTGCGCACGCTCGAGCGCGAGGTCGCCAAGCTGTCGCGCAAGGCGCTCCGCCAGATCCTCGAGGGCAAGGCGGAGACGATCACGATCGACGGCGACAATCTCGGCGAATTCCTCGGCGTCCGCCGCTTCCGCCACGGGATGAGCGAGGAGGAGGACCAGATTGGCGCGGTCACCGGCCTCGCCTGGACCGAGGTCGGGGGCGAATTGCTGACGATCGAGGCGGTCACCGTCCCCGGCAAGGGCCAGATCAAGACCACCGGCAAGCTGGGCGACGTCATGCAGGAGTCGATCCAGGCCGCTTTCTCGTTCGTCCGGGCCCGCGCGCCGAGCTACGGCATCAAGCCGAGCCTGTTCAGCCGCAAGGACATCCACGTCCATTTGCCCGAAGGCGCGGTGCCCAAGGACGGGCCGTCGGCGGGCATCGGCATGGTCACCGCGATCATCTCGACCTTGTCGGGCATCCCGGTCCGCCGCGACGTGGCGATGACCGGCGAGGTCACGCTCAGGGGCCGGGTGCTGCCGATCGGCGGGCTCAAGGAGAAATTGCTGGCGGCGCTGCGCGGCGGCATCACCAAGGTGCTGATCCCGGCCGAGAACGAAAAGGACCTCGCCGAAATCCCGGCGGTCATCAGGGAAAGCCTGGAGATTGTCGTCGTCGCTCATGTCGACGAGGTGCTGGTCCACGCGCTGGCGACTCCGGTCGTGCCGATCGAGTGGAGCGACGCCGACGACCTCGCGGCGCTGCCGCCGTCCGAGCTCGCCCCGGCGCCCGACGACGCGGCGGGGGTTTCGGTCCGCCATTGAGGCGCGGGGACAGTTGCTCGTCAACTGTCCCCTTTCCCGGCGGCCGGAATGGGGACAGTTAGCGAGTAACTGTCCCCGGGTGTCCCCGGCGGGCGCCCTTTCCTTTTGACTCCTGTCGCTCTCCTGTCATTTAATCGCGCTTTCGTGGGCGCCACCCGCGAGTCCTTTTTCCAGGCAGGGGTTCGGGAAAGATGAACAAGCAGGATCTCATCGTCCAGGTCGCGGATGCAGCGGGCCTCGGCAGGAGCGAGGCGTCGCGCGCGGTCGAGGCGGTGTTCGATACGATCAGCGGCGCGCTGAAGCGCGGCGACGAGGTTCGGCTGGTCGGCTTCGGCACCTTCTCCTGCTCGCGCCGCAAGGCCTCGACGGGGCGCAACCCGCGCACCGGCGAGCCGATGCAGATCAAGGAATCGACCCAGCCCAAGTTCAAGGCCGGCAAGGGGCTGAAGGATTCGGTCAACCTCTGACGCCGAATGGGGACAGTTACTTTCGGCACTCCAGCTCGAAACCTCGGACGCGGCGGTTGAAAGTAACTGTCCCCTTGCACGGTCCCCTGTGGACACGCAAATCACCGGCCGTTATGGGCCGCCTTCGCTCGTCTCGGGCGTGGGCGCGTAGCTCAGTGGTAGAGCACCGTGTTCACACCGCGGGGGTCGCAAGTTCAATCCTTGCCGCGCCCACCACGCCCGGACGATGACCGCTTTTCTCGAAATCGAAGGGCTTACCAAGCGGCACGGCGGTCGCGCCGCCCTCGATGCCGTCGGCCTCGCGGTGGGGGAAGGGGAGTTCGTCGCCCTTGTCGGCCCGTCGGGCTCGGGCAAGACCACCCTTCTCAAATCGATCAACCGGCTCGTCGATCCCGATGGCGGCACGATCAGGATCGGCGGCCGAGACATTCGCGACGCGCCGGCCGGCCGGCTGCGCCACGGCATCGGCTATGTGATCCAGAGCATCGGCCTGTTCCCGCATATGAGCATCGCGGAGAACATCAACATCGTCCCGCGGCTGATGGGGTCGGACGAGGATCGGACCGCCGAATTGCTCGGTCTGGTCGCGCTGCCCGCCGAACTGGCGGACCGCTACCCGCGCTCATTGTCGGGCGGTCAGCAGCAGCGGGTCGGCGTCGCCCGCGCGCTGGCGGCGCGGCCGAAGCTGATGCTGATGGACGAGCCGTTCGGCGCGCTCGATCCGGTCACCCGCGACGCGCTCGGGGGCGCCTATCGCGGCCTGCACGAGCGGCTGGGCCTCACCACCTTGATGGTCACCCACGACGTCGCCGAGGCGCTGCTGCTCGCCGACCGCGTGGTCGTCCTGATTGACGGGCGGGTGCGCGCCGACGCCGCGCCCGCCGATCTGGCGAAGAGCGAGGATCCGGACGTCAAGGCGATGATCGACGTGCCGCGGCGCCAGGCCGCGCGTCTGGCGGCGTTGTGAGCCCGGCAATGTCCGAGGCGCTGGCCGAGCTGCCGGGCCTGGCGCAGGCGCATCTGCTGCTCAGCGGCTGCGCGGTCGCGATCGGCGTGATCCTGGGCCTGCCGCTGGCGATTCTGTCGGCGCGCAACACCCATGTGCGGACGCCCGCGCTCGGCCTCGCCGGCCTGATCCAGACCGTGCCGGCGCTGGCCTTGCTCGCGCTCTTCTATCCGGCGCTGTTGATCCTGGGGCAGGGGAGCGGGCTCGCCATTCCCGCATTGGGCTTCCTTCCCGCCTTGATCGCGCTCAGCCTCTATGCGCTGCTGCCGATCCTGCGGAACGGCGTCGCCGCGCTCCAGGGGATCGATCCCGCCGTGCTCGAGGCGGCCGACGGGATCGGCATGACGCCGCGCCAGCGGCTGACGATGATCGAGCTGCCGCTCGGCGCGCCGGTGATCCTCGCCGGCATCCGCACCGCCGCGGTCTGGACGATCGGCGCGGCGACGCTTGCGACGACGGTCGGCCAGCCCAGCCTCGGCAATCTGATCTTCTCCGGCCTGCAGACCGAAAACTGGGTCCGGGTGCTGGTCGGCTGCGCGGCGGCGGCGGCGCTGGCGCTCGGCGTCGACGGCCTGCTCGCTCTGGTCGAGACCGGCCTTGTCCGCCGTTCGCGCCGGCGCATTTGGCTCGGCCTCGCCGGAATCGCGCTGGCGCTCGCCGCGGCCCTGATCTCCGTCCCGCGCGACGGCGGCGAGACGGTGGTGATCGGCGCCAAGAATTTCTCCGAGCAATATATATTGGCGAGCGCGATCGAGCGCCGCCTCCAGGCCGCCGGCTACCGGACCGAGCGGCGCGACAATCTCGGCTCGACGGTGGCCTATCAGGCGCTCGCGGCCGGCGATCTCGACGTCTACGTCGATTACGGCGGCACATTGTGGACCAACATCCTCCAGCGGACCGACATTCCGCCGCCCGAAGCGATGCGTGCCCAGCTGACCGCGCAGCTGCGCGCCCGCGACGGCGTCCTCGTGATGGGCGCGCTCGGCTTCGAGAATGCCTATGCGCTGGCGATGCGCCGGGCCCGCGCCGAATCGCTCGGCCTGCGCACGCTCGACGATCTGACCCGCGCCGCGCCGCGGCTCGGCCTCGGCGCCGACCTCGAATTCCTGTCGCGGCCCGAATGGCGCGCGGTCCGCTCGCGCTACGGCCTCGCCTTCGCCCGCCAGACTTCCTACAGCCCGACCTTCATGTACCGCGCCGTCGCCGACGGCTCCGCCGATGTGATCACCGCTTTCTCGTCCGACGGCCGCATCGCGGCGCTTGACCTCGTCACCCTGGCCGATCCGCGCCGCGCCTTGCCGAGCTACGACGCGCTGCTGCTCGTCTCGCCCGCCCGCGCCGGCGACGCGCGCTTCACCGCCGCGCTCGCGCCGATGATCGGCGCGATCCCGGTCGAGCGGATGCGCCAGGCCAATCTCATGGTCGACCGCGACGCCGACAAGCGCACCCCGGACGAGGCCGCCCGCTGGCTCGATCCGGCGGATTAAACCGGCCGCCGCGACCGTTCCCCAAAGTGTCACGGGCCTTGTGTATTGGTCCGAGGGGAGGGTCTATGGAAACCGACCGGGCTTATTATGCGCGGCGCGCAGCCGAGGAACGGCGCGCCGCTTTGCGTGCCGGCGACGGCGAAACGCGGCGCCGCCACCTCGAGCTCGCCGATCTGCTCAGCCGCCGATCAGGTCCGCAACCAGCTCGAACGAGCGCAGCCGCGCCCGGTGATCGAAAATCTGCGCGGTGATCATCAGTTCGTCGGCGCCCGTTTGGGCGACGAACGCCTCGATCGACTCGCGGACCCGGGCCGGGCCGCCGATCGCCGAGCAGGACAGGACATGGTCGAGCGTGGCGCGCTGCGCCGGCGGCAGGTCTTCGTAATAGCTCGGGACCGGCGGCGGCAAAGGGGTCGGCGCGCCGCTGCGCAGGTTAACGAAGGCTTGCATCACGGAGGTGGCGAGCGACTCGGCTTGCGCGTGCGTATCTGCCGCGATCGCGTTGTAGCCGAGCATCACATAGGGCCGATCGCGCTGCGCCGACGGCTGGAAAGCGTCGCGATAGACCTGGATCGCCTCCGTCATCTGGCCCGGCGCGAAATGAGAGGCGAAGGCGTAGGGCAGGCCGAGCTGGGCCGCGAGCCGGGCGCCGAACAGGCTCGAGCCGAGGATCCAGACCGGAATGTCGAGCCCTTCGCCGGGTATCGCGCGCACCCGCCGGCCAGGCTCGGCGGGCTCAAGATAGTGCATCAGCTCGACGACGTCGCGCGGGAACTGGTTGATGTCGGCATTGAGATTGCGCCGCAGCGCATAGGCGGCGGCCTGATCCGTTCCGGGCGCCCGCCCGACCCCAAGATCGACCCGCCCCGGAAATAGCGATTCGAGCGTGCCGAATTGCTCCGCGATCTGCAGCGGCGCGTGGTTGGGCAGCATGATTCCGCCCGCGCCGATCCGGATCGTCGACGTGCCGTTGCCGACATAGGCGAGCGCGACCGCGGTCGCCGCGCTGGCGATGCCGGGCATCGAGTGATGCTCGGCCATCCAAAATCTTTTGTAGCCGAGACCTTCGGCATGGCGGGCGAGGTCGCGCGCATTGTGGAGCGCGTCGGCGGCGGTGCCGCCTTCGACGATCGGCGCGAGATCGAGAATGGAGAAGGGGATCATCGCCGCAATATGGGGCCCCCGCCCTCGACCGCCAGTCCTTGACGCTGGCCGGTGCGCGCCCCTATGTGCCCGGCGCACCTCAATATGCGTGGCGATCGTAGCTCAGCTGGTTAGAGCATCGGTTTGTGGTACCGAGGGTCGCGGGTTCAAGTCCCGTCGGTCGCCCCATCCTTGCCGGACTGAACAGGACCCGAAACCGCCGATGGACTCGCTCTGGGATTTTCCCGATTTCGACGCGCACGAGGTCGTGCACTTCATCACCGACCCGAAGACCGGCCTCAAGGCGGTCATCGCCGTCCATTCCACCCATCTCGGCCCCGGCGCCGGCGGCACCCGCCTGTGGCATTATGCGCAGCCCGCCGATGCGATCGCCGACGCGCTGCGCCTGTCGCGCGGGATGAGCTACAAGAATGCGATGGCCGGCCTGCCGCTCGGCGGCGGCAAGGCGGTGATCCTCGCCGATGCGGCGCGGACCAAGACGCCGGAGATGCTCGCCGCCTTCGGCCGCGCGGTCGATGGCCTGTGCGGCCGTTACGTCACCGCCGAGGACGTGGGCATGAACGTCGCCGACATGGTCGCGATCTCGAACGAGACGAGCTACGTCGCCGGCCTGCCGGTCGCTGAGGGCGCGGTCGGCGGCGATCCCGGCCCGCATACCAGCTACGGCGTCTTTCTCGGGGTCAAGGCGGCGGTCCGGCGCAAGCTCGGCAAGGACAATCTCGCCGGCCTCCACATCGCGCTGCAGGGCGCCGGCAGCGTCGCTTCCGGCTTCGCGCGGCGCGCGGCCGCCGAGGGCGCGCGGCTGAGCATCGCCGACGTCGATGCGGGGCGGGCCAGGGCGCTCGCCGACGAGGTCGGCGGCACGGTCGTCGCGACCGACGCGATCATGACGCTCGAAGCCGACGTGCTGAGCCCCAACGCGCTCGGCGCGATCCTCACCGAGCAATCGATCGCCGCGCTGAACGTGCCGATCGTCGCCGGGGGCGCCAACAACCAGCTGGCCACCAGCGACGACGGCGACCGCATCCATGGCCGGTCGATCCTCTACGCGCCCGATTATGTGATCAATGCCGGCGGCATCATCAACGTCTCGACCGAATATCTGAAGGACGGCGACGAGAACACCGTGCGCGAACGGATCGAAGCGATTCCGGGCAGGCTGGAGCAGATCTGGGACGAGAGCGAGGCCAGCGGCGTCAACCCCGCCCGCGTGGCGGGCAACATGGCCCGGCGGCTGATCGGCAGGGGCTAAGCCGAAAATAGGGACAGTCCCTATTTTTCGTTCAGAGCGGTTCGGGACGCGGCTTTTCGCGGCCGAGCCTGTGCTCGCGGTAGATCGTGTAGAGGCCGCTCAAGACGATTACCGCCGCGCCGGCCCAGGTGCTGGCCGGCGGGTGGGTGTCGAACAAGAGCCAGCCGAGCAGCACCGCCCAGAGCAGCTGGGTGTAATCGAACGGCACCACCACCGAGACCGGCGCGAAGCGCAGCGCCGAGGTGAGGAACAGCTGCCCCATCCCGCCGAACAGGCCGAGCGCGGCGAGGATCGCCCAGGTCCGCGCGTCGTGCCACTGGCCGTAAAAGGGCAGGAAAAGGCCCGTCACCGCCATCGAGAAGCAGGTGAACCAGAGCACGATCGTCGGCGTGCTCTCGGTCCGGCCGATCTGGCGCAGGGTGATGGTCACCGCCGCCGTGCCCAGCGCGGCGAGCAAGGCGAGCGCGAGGCCGATCGGCGGAAGATGGCTGCCGGCCGGACGCATGACGATCAGCACGCCGATCAGGCCCAAGGCGACCGCGCTCCAGCGGTGCCGGCCGACCGGCTCGGCGAGGACCAAAGCCGAAAGGATGACCGAAAAGAGCGGCGCCACGAAGCCGATCGTCGCCGCTTCGGCGAGCGGCAGCCACGTGAGGGCGGCGAACGCGGTCACCATCGTCGACAGGCCGATCGTCCCGCGCGCCAGGTGTGCCAGCGGCCGCCGCGTCCGCCAGGCGCCGAAATTGCCGGTCAGCGCGATCCAGGCCAGCAGCGGCGGCAGGCCGAAGGCGAAGCGGTAGAAGCCGAGCTCGGGCAGGGAAACGCCGGCCTCGTGCCCCAGCTTGATCGCCGCCGCCATCGCCGCGAAACAGGTCGTCGCGCCGATCCGGAGCGCGATGCCGAGCAGGCGATTCTGCTGAAGGGGAGCCGGGGCGCTCATCGGCCTTTGCCTTAAGCACAAGCTTTCGCGCCGCCCAAGCCTCGGCTACACCGGCGCACGAACATGCACGTCTACGCGAATCCGGCCCGCTTCCTCAAAATCGCGCGACCCGTGACGGCTTGGCTGGCCTGGGCGGGCGCGGCGCTGATCGCCGGTGCGCTCGCCTGGGGCCTGTTCCGGGCTCCGGCCGAGCAGCTCCAGGGCGAAAGCGTGCGGATCCTCTACGTCCACGTCCCCGCCGCCTGGCTCGGCATGGCGGGCTGGAGCGCGATCGCGCTCGCCAGCCTGATGCAATTGGTCTGGCGCCACCCGCTCGCCGCCATTGCCGGCCGCGCCGCGGCCATCCCCGGCGCGCTGTTCGCCGCCATCTGCCTCGCCACCGGCGCGCTCTGGGGGCGGCCGACCTGGGGGACCTATTGGGAATGGGACGGGCGGATGACCTCGATGCTCGTCCTCCTCTTCCTCTATCTCGGCTACATCGCGCTCGTCGGCGCCGAGAAGGAGAGAGGCGGGGAGGGGCGAGCGACCGCGATCTTCGGCCTGGTCGGCGCGGTCAACCTGCCGGTGATCCATTATTCGGTGACATGGTGGAACACGCTTCACCAGGGCGAGAGCATCAGCTTCGTGCGCGGCACCTCGACCATCGCCGCGCCGTTGCTCTGGCCCTTGCTTGTGTCCGCTCTCGGCTTTTCGCTGCTGTTCGGCGCGATCGTGCTGATGCGGATGCGGGCCGAGCTCGCGCGCAACAAGGTCGAGGCGCGGCTGAAGCGGATGGTCGCCTCATGAATCCCTGGCCATTCGTGATCGGCGCTTATGCGCTGACCATCATCGGCACGCTCGGCGTGACCCTGTGGAGCTGGGCCGCAATGCGCCGCGCCGAACGCGATGCGGAAAGCCTGGGCAACCGGCCGTGAAGCCCAAGAACCAGCGCCTCTTCCTGCTGATCGCCGCGCTTGTCGCGGTCGGCGGCGCCGTGCTCCTCGCCATGTCGGCGATGCGCGCCCAGGCGAGCTTCTTCTACGCGCCCGGCGACGTCGCGGCGAAGGGGCTGCCGCTCGATCGCTCGGTGCGGATCGGCGGCATGGTGCGCCGCGGCTCGCTGCGCCGCCATGCCGACGGGGTGACGATCGACTTCCTCGTCGGCGACGAGAGCCCCGCCACCATCGCGGTACGCTACACCGGCATCACGCCCGATCTGTTCCGCGAGGGCAGCGGCGTCATCGCCGAGGGGCGCTTCCAGCCCGACGGCCGCTTCGTAGCCTCCGAAATCCTCGCCAAGCATGACGAGAATTACCAGCCGCCGCGCCTCGGCCCGCAGGGGATGCACAAGACCGAGTCGCTCGATTGATCGCCGAAACGGGCCTTGCCGCTTTGTGGCTGGCGGCAGCCTTGTCGCTGCTGCAGCTCGTCTTCGGCGTGACTGGGCTGCGGCCCGGGGGCGAGCAATTGCTGCGGATGGTCCGGCCCGTCGCCATCGCGCAGGGCGTCCTGGCCGGAATCGCCTTCCTGACGCTGATCTGGCTGTTCCTGCGCACCGATCTTTCGGTCGCCCTGGTCGCCGCCAACAGCCATTCGATGAAGCCCTGGCTCTACAAATTCGCCGGCGCC
Organism: Sphingomonadales bacterium; assembly: GCA_034668465.1. Lineage (GTDB taxonomy): Bacteria > Pseudomonadota > Alphaproteobacteria > Sphingomonadales > Sphingomonadaceae > Allosphingosinicella. The sequence goes on along the minus strand of JAXDPI010000028.1, from coordinate 181,784 downwards.
TGGGGGAATCACGAAGGCTCGATGCTGCTCTGGGTGACGGTGCTCGCCCTCGCCGGCGCCGCCGTCGCCTTGTTCGAGCGCCGGCTCCCGCAGAACACGCTGACCGCGACGCTCGCCGCGCAGGCGGTGATCGGCCTCGGCTTCTACGCGTTCCTGTTGTTCGCCTCGAACCCGTTCACCCGGCTCAGCCCGGTGCCGGTCGAGGGCAACGGCCTCAACCCCTTGCTCCAGGACCCCGGCTTGGCGTTCCACCCGCCGACCCTCTATTTCGGCTATGTCGGCATCTCGATCGCTTTCTCGTTCGCGGTCGGCGCGCTGATCACCCGCGACGTCGGCCCGGCGTTCGCCCGGGCGATGCGGCCTTGGGTGCTCGGCGCCTGGATCTTCCTGACGCTCGGCATCACCGCCGGTTCCTATTGGGCCTATTACGAGCTCGGCTGGGGCGGCTGGTGGTTCTGGGACCCGGTCGAGAACGCCTCGCTCATGCCGTGGCTCGCCGCGACCGCCTTGCTGCACAGCGTTACCGTGCTGGCCACCCGCGATGGCTTGCGCGCCTGGACGGTGATGCTCGCCGTGGTCGCATTCTCGATGTCGATGATCGGCACCTTCCTGGTCCGCTCGGGGATCCTGACCAGCGTTCACGCCTTCGCGGTCGATCCGCGCCGCGGCGCCTTCATCCTTGTCTTGCTGCTGCTCTATATCGGCGGGGCGCTCGCGCTCTACGGCTTGCGCGTCGGGACGGTGAAGGAGGGTTCGAAGTTCGACTTGGTCAGCCGCGAGGGCGCGCTGGTCGCCAACAATCTGCTCTTGTCGGCGGTGCTCGGCATCGTCTTCGTCGGGACGCTTTATCCGCTCGGCGTCGAGGCGGTCACGGGGGAGAAGCTCTCGGTCGGCCCGCCTTATTTCAACAGCGCCGCGGGGCCGGTCGCGCTGCTGCTTGCGGCGATGATGGCCGCCGGGCCGCTGCTCAGGTGGCGCCGCGACCATTTGCGGGCGCTGGTCGGCCGGATCGCCCTGCCGATCCTGATCTGCGCCGCCGCGGCCTTCGCGATCATCCTCGCCGCGCCCGGCACGCGCGTCCTGCCCTTCCTCGGCCTCGCGCTGGCGGTCGGCGTCGCCGCGGCCAGCGTCGCGCCGTTGTGGAAGCGCAATCTGCGCCGCACGCCTTTGTTCACCTACGGCATGGTGATCGCCCATCTCGGCATCGCCGTCGCCCTCGCCGGCATGGCCTCGGAAAGCGCCTTCACCAAGGAGACGCTCGTCGCCGCCAGCCCGGGGCAGGCCGTTGCCGTCGGCCCGTTCCAGGTCCGCTTCGACGGCGTGGCGCCGGTCGCGGGGCCGAACTGGACCGCGATCGAGGCCCAGCTCACCGCCACCCGCGGCGGCACCTCCTGGCCGCTGCGCCCGCAGGCCCGTCTGTTCAGCGCGCCGCCGACCCCGACCAGCGAGGCGGCGATCCAGACCGTCTGGGATGGCCAGCTCTATGTCGCGATCGGCGACGAGGACGGCCAGGGCCGCTGGCAGCTGCGCTTGTGGTGGAAGCCGTTCGTCACCCTGATCTGGCTCGGCGGGGCGATGGTCGCGTTCGGCGGCCTGCTCTCGCTGATCGGCCGCCTCTGGCGCGCGCGCCGGCCCAGGCCGGAAGCCGAGGAGGCGTACGCGTGAAGCGCCGGCTGATCCTGTGGGTGCCTTTGGCCGTTTTCCTGGTGTTCGGCGCCTTGGCCCTGAAGCCTCTCCTGTCGCCGCCGCAATCCGAAATCCCCTCGGCGCTGATCGGCCAGCCGGTCCCCGATTTCGAGCTCGGCCCCGCAGTCGCGGGACGGCCGGGCCTGTCCAGCGCCGCCCTCCGCCAGGGGCGGCCGCACCTGGTCAACGTCTTCGCCAGCTGGTGCCTGCCGTGCCGTGTCGAGGCGCCGCAGCTCGCGGCGCTCGCAAGCCGCGGCGTCCCGATCGACGGCATCGCGGTGCGCGACCGGCCCGAAGACCTCGCCCTGTTCCTCGCCACCTATGGCGACCCGTTCCGTGTGATCGGCGCCGACGTCGACCGCCGGGTGCAGATGGACCTGGGCTCGGCCGGCGTCCCCGAGACGTTCGTGATCGACGGCAGCGGCGTGATCCGCCACCAGCATATCGGCGCGATCACCGACGCCGACCTCCCCGCGATCCTCGCCGCCTGGGAGGCCGCGCGATGAGGGAGGGTGTGCCAAATGGAACCGTTCGCTCGACACGAACGGGTCTGGCAATGGCTGCCTTGCTTATGCTGGCCGCCCCGGCGCTGGCCGATTCGCTGCTGCCGCCGGCCGAGCTGGCCGATACCCCGCTCGCCGACCCGCGCCAGGAGCGGCAGGCGCGGGCGCTGATGGACGAGATACGCTGCCTGGTCTGCCAGGGTCAGGCGATCGCCGATTCGAACGCCGAGATGGCGGGCGACATGCGCGCCCTGATCCGCCGCCGCGTCCAGGCCGGCGAAAGCTCCGCCTCGATCCGCGCCTGGCTGATCGCCCGCTACGGCAATTGGGTGAGCTACGATCCGCCGTTCGAGCCGGTAACCTGGCCGCTCTGGGGCCTGCCGCTGCTGCTGATCGTCGGCGGCGCTTGGCTCGCGCGCGGCCGCTTCCGGCGGCGGAGGGGCTGATGGGCTGGCTGATCATGGCCGGCCTGACCCTGGCCGCCGGCGCGGGCCTTTATTTCTTCGTCCGCGCCGACAAGGGCGCGCTCCAGTTCACCGCCGCGGCGCTGCTGCTCGCGCTCGCCGGCTATGCCTGGCAGGGCCATCCCGTCTATCAGGGGGCGCCCAAGGCGGCGCCCGGGCGCCAGCACCTGCCCGACACCGACTTCGCCAAGACCCGCGAGGACATGCTCGGCCGGTTCGACCAGGCCTCGGCCTGGCTCAACATGGCCGACGGCTTCCAGCGCCGCGGCGACACCGAGAGCGCCGCCAGGCTGCTGCAGGGCGCGGTCCAGCAGACGCCGAACAATCCGGATCTGTGGGTCGGCCTCGGCAACGCCCTGGTCCTCCATGGCGGCGGCATGATGAGCCCGGCCGCCCAGCTCGCCTTCGAGCGCGCCGCTCGGCTGGCGCCGAACCATCCCGGCCCGCGCTTCTTCTACGGCCTCGCGCTTGCCCAGGGCGGCAATTATGCCGAGGCCGAGCGGATCTGGCGCGAATTGCTCGCCGCCGCCCCGCCCGACGCCGAATATCGCCGCATCGTCGAGGAACGGCTCCAGGCGCTCGAGCAGGCGAGGGCGGCGGGGCAGATTCCGCGCTAGGCCGCTTCGTAGGGCAGGCCGAGCGCCTCGGCCACCGCGGCGTGGCGGATCTTGCCGCCGGAAACGTTCAGGCCGTTGGCGAGATGCGGATCGGATTTCATAGCAGCTTCAGCGCCTTGGTTGGCGAGCTTCAGGACGAATGGCAAGGTGGCATTGTTGAGCGCGAAGGCCGAGGTGCGCGCCACCGCGCCCGGCATGTTGGCGACGCAATAATGGATCACGCCGTCGACCACGTAGACCGGATCGCTGTGCGTGGTCGCGTGGCTGGTCTCGAAGCAGCCGCCCTGGTCGATCGAGATGTCGACCAGCACCGAGCCGCGCTTCATCGTCTTCAGCATTTCGCGGGTCACCAGCTTGGGCGCGGCCGCGCCGGGGATCAGCACCGCGCCGATCACCACTTCCGCCTTGGTGACCGCCTCGGCGATCGCCGCGCGCGAGGCGTAGGCGGTCTTGATCTGGCTGCCGAAGAACATGTCGAGCTCAGCCAGCCGGGCGTTGGAGATGTCGTAGATGGTGACGTCGGCGCGCATGCCGACCGCCATCTGCGCCGCGTTGACGCCGGCGATGCCGCCGCCCAGGATCATCACCCGCGCCGGGGCCACGCCGGGCACGCCGCCCAGGAGCACGCCGCGCCCGCCCTGCTCTTTCTCGAGATAATGGGCGCCGACCTGGATCGACATCCGACCGGCGACCTCGCTCATCGGCTTCAACAGCGGCAGCGAGCCGTCATTGGCGGTGACCGTCTCATAGGCGATGCAGGTCGCGCCGGAGGCGAGCAGCCCCCTGGTCTGCTCGGGGTCGGGCGCGAGGTGGAGATAGGTGAACAGCAGGTGCCGCGGCTCGAGCAGGGCGATTTCCTGCGCCTGCGGCTCCTTGACCTTCACGATCATGTCCGCCCGGGCGAAGACTTCGGCCGCATTGGGCGCGATTGTCGCGCCGGCGTCGACATAATCCTGGTCCGAGAAATCGATGCCGAGCCCCGCCTTGGTCTCGACGATCACTTCGTGGCCCGCGGCGACCAGCTCCTTGACCGACGCCGGCGTCAGGCCGACGCGATATTCGTGAACCTTGATCTCTTTGGGGACGCCGACGCGCATGTTCCTCTCCGTGATTGCGATTTTCGGCGGGTCTATAGCGAGCCGCCGCATCTTTGTCGCCGTTGCGAACGCCGAGGCGCGGTGCTAAGCCCCGCGCCGCCTTGGCAGGCCCCGGGCGACAGAGAAGGAAGTGGGACGTTTCGTTCCTGACCGATGAGCGATAGCCCAGCCCAGGATCAGCCCGCCGAGCCGACGGCCGGGCACCATCACAAATCGAGCCTTGCCGCACTCGCCGTTTCGGCGGTCGGCATCGTCTTCGGCGACATCGGCACCAGCCCGATCTACGCCTTCCGCGAGACCTTCTCGGGCCACCACGAGCTGCCCAACGGCCAGGCCGAGATATTGGGCGTGCTCAGCCTGATCTTCTGGTCGATGATGATCGTGGTGACGATCAAATATGTCGCCGTGATCATGCGCGCCGACAATAAGGGGGAGGGCGGCAGCCTCGCCCTTCTCGCCCTGATCAACCGCAAGTCCGAGACCGGCAAGCGCCGCTGGAGCGCCGGCATCATTCTGCTCGGCGTCTTCGCCTGCTCGCTCTTCTACGGCGATTCGATGATCACGCCGGCGATCTCGGTTCTCTCGGCGGTCGAGGGCCTGACCACCGTCCAGTCGGGCTTCGAGCCCTATGTCGTGCCGATCGCGCTCGCCATCCTGGTCGGCCTGTTCGCGATCCAGGCGATCGGCACCGCCCGCGTCGGCGCCCTGTTCGGCCCGGTCATGCTCTTCTATTTCGTGACCATCTCGGTCCTCGGCATCATGCACATCGCGGACGATCCGTGGATCATCGTCGAGACGGTCAACCCGGCGAACGCGGTCAATTTCTTCCTCACCGACGGGCTTTCCGCCTTCCTCGCTCTGGGCTCGGTCGTGCTGGCGGTGACCGGCGCCGAGGCGCTCTACGCCGACATGGGGCATTTCGGCCGCAAGCCGATCGGCGTCTCCTGGCTGTTCTTCGTCATGCCGGCGCTGATGCTCAACTATATGGGGCAGGGCGCGATGGTGCTGTCGATGGATCCCGCGACGGCCAACGCCACGCTCGAAAATCCGTTCTTCTTCCTCGCGCCCGAGAGCTTGCGCCTGCCGCTCGTCATCCTCGCCACCTTCGCCACCATCATCGCGAGCCAGGCGGTGATCTCGGGCGCTTTCTCGGTGACCCAGCAGGCGATGCATCTGGGCTTCATCCCGCGGCTTCGCATCCAGCACACCAGCGAAGCGGCGATGGGCCAGATCTACATCCCGGTGGTCAATTGGGCGCTGATGGTGATGGTGATCCTGCTCGTCCTGTTCTTCCAGAATTCGTCGAACCTCGCCGCCGCCTACGGCATCGCCGTCACCGGCGCGATGTTCATCGATACCTGCCTGCTCACCGTCGTCCTGCTGGTGCTGTGGAAGTGGAAGCCCTGGGTGGCGCTGCCGACGCTGGCGATCTTCTTCGTCGTCGACATCGCCTATTTCGCCGCCAATTTGACCAAGGTGCCCGCGGGCGGCTGGTTCCCGCTGCTGGTCGGCCTGTTCGCCTTCACCCTGCTCACCACCTGGGCCAAGGGCCGCCAGCTGATGATCAAGCGGATGAGCGAGGCGGCGATGCCGGCCTCGATCTTCATCAAATCGGCGGCGTCGAGCGCCACCCGCGTCCCCGGCACCGCGGTGTTCATGACCACCGCCGCCGACGGCGTCCCGCACGCGCTGCTCCACAATCTGAAGCACAACAAGGTGCTGCACGAGCGGGTGCTGCTCTTGACCGTCAAGATCGAGGACGTGCCCTATGTCGAGGAGGAGAAGACCTTCCACCTCCAGGAGCTAGGCCAGGGCTTCTACCGGCTGATCGTCCGCTACGGCTTCATGCAGGAGACCAACGTGCCGAGCGCGCTGGCGCGGGTCGACAGCTGCGGCCCGCAGTTCAAGATGATGGACACGAGCTTCTTCCTCGCCCGCCAGACCCTGATCGCGAGCCCGAGGCCCGGCATGGCGATCTGGCGCGAGAAATTGTTCGCCTGGATGCTGAGGAACGCGGAGAGCGCGATGGAATTCTTCAACCTGCCGCCCAACCGCGTCGTCGAGCTCGGCAGCCAGGTCGAGATTTGAGTGTTCCCATCATCGTCACCGCCACGTTCGGCGACGGCGACAATGGCTGGCTCCAGGAACTGCGACGGGCCCATTATCCGCCCGAACGCAACCAGGTTCCCGCCCACCTGACCTTGTTCCGCCAGCTGCCGCCCAGCCTCGAGGGCGAGCTTGCGACGCGGCTGGCGCGGGCCGCCGCGGCGCCGCCGCCGCGCGCGACGATCGCCGGGATCATGGACCTGGGGGAGGGGACGGCGCTGCGCGTCGAAAGCGAGGATCTGGAGGCGATCCGCGCCGAGCTGGCCGCCGCCTTCCACGGCCTGCTGACGCCGCAGGACCGGACCTGGGGCCCGCACGTCACGATCCAGAACAAGGTGACGCCGCGCATCGCGCGAACGCTCCAGCAGCAGCTGCGCGCGGGCTTCGAGCCGCGCCCGCTGGCGATCAGGGCGCTGGCGGCGTGGCGCTATCTCGGCGGCGCGTGGGCGCCGATCCGCAGCTGGCCATTCCGCAGATAACGTCATCCCGGCCGAAAATGACGTCATCCCGGCGAAGGCCGGGATCTCACGACGAGAAGACACGGCGCGTCCCCTGAGGCCCCGGCCTTCGCCGGGATGAGGATCTGGGGGGATCGTCAGTCGACCTGGCCGACGCCGTCGCAGCTATAGTCGAACGCGGCGAGCCCCGCTTCGAGATGGCCGCCGAGCAGGGGCATGTCGGTCAGCTCGTCGATCCGCTCCTCGCCGTCGAGCTCGCCCGCCTCCCCATAGGCCTCGTCCCACTCGCTGACGTCGTAGGTGCCGCGTCCGACCCAGGCCAAAGCGACCACCTCGGTGAGCTGATCGTCGGCGAGGTCGTCGAGCAACGCCCCGACCTCCTCCTCGACGCTGGTGTTGAGCTCGTCTTCGAGCACCGACAGCGTCTCGCCGCCCTCGTCGTCGAGATCGTCGACATCGTCCGGATCTTCGTCCGGGTCCATGGCGGGGACCTGCGCCTCCAGCTCCTTGGCGCGCAGGATCAGGCGGCACAGGGTGTCGAGCGGGGTCAGCAATTCCATGGCGTGTCTCCGGGTGCGCAACCGAAACGACAGGGCGGCCAGCCGGTTCCGGCCCTTGAAAATGGCCGCCCGCCACGCCAGTTGACCCGATAGGCGCCGCTTCCTATAGCGCCGCGTCGCGCCGCAACCATGGCGCGCCGGGGCCGTTGGGGCGGAGTAGCTCAGCTGGTTAGAGCAGCGGAATCATAATCCGCGTGTCGGGGGTTCAAGTCCCTCCTCCGCTACCACCTCGTTCCTGAAGCGTTCAGGACGGCGATGCCAAAGGCCGAGAGATGATCGTGACGAATGCATATCTGATCGCCTTCGCGCTCGCTGCGGCCGCGCCGGCGCAGCCGGCCGCGCCCGATCCCGGCTTTTCCGGACTGTTCACCCGCTGGGGCGGGGCCAATAGCGAGGCGCTGCGGGCCGAAACCGCGCGCCAGGCGCCGGCCGCCGCCGCCGCCGGACCGCTGCGCGCCGGCAGCCCCGAGCTCGGCGCGCGGGTCGGCGAGATCGTCCGCTCGGGCGATTGCGCCGAGGGAGAGCGCGTCGCCCGCGCCGCCGGCGATTTTCCGCTGGTCGAAGCGGTCCGCAGCCATTGCCGCGGCGCGATCCCGGCGATGTCGCGCCGCTGAGGCCTAAGCCGTATTAACATTCGGCTGGATGCCCTCCCCATCAAGGGGAGCTAAGGCTGTCCTCAAACCGAATGTCGATACAGCCTAGCTCAGCCGCTCGAGATAGCCGCCCGACCACAAGGTCTTGATCAGCTCGGCCGGGTCCTCGCAGGCGAGGTCGGCGGCGGTGAACGGGGCGCCCGACAAGGCGACGTCGAGCGCGTCCCCCTCCGCGGCCTCGAAGGAAAGGTCGCCGCCCGGGCCGATCAGCACCAATTTGCCCTCGTCGTCGGCGACGTTCCACGGCACGAACCGCCGGCGGCGGTAGCGATCGCCCTCCTGCGGCCCGGCCACCGCCGCCGAGATCACGCCCGAGACGTTCGGCCGGCGGCCGCGCACGAAATTGTCGGCGAGCAGGTCGAACGCGCTGTCCATGCTGGCATGGTCGGCGATCTCGCGCTTGAGCTTGTCGAACAAGGCGCGGGCCGCCTCGCGGTCGAAATCGCGGCCTGCGAAGCCCGCCGGCAGCGAGCGCCGGAAATCGGGCGAGGTCAGCGCCAGTTCCGAGACCGATTCGAGCAGCAGATCGGCCCAGGTCTTGGTGATCAGCCCGACGGTGATGTGCAGCGAAGGCTCCTCGCCGACATTCTCGGCGTCGTGCATCATGCCACGCGGCACGTAGACGCAATCGCCGGGATTGAGGGTGAATTCTTGGCTGACCGGGCCGGGCTCGTGCTGGCCGAGCTGGAATTGCTCGCCGCGGAACGGCGTCTCGACCGGGACGCCGTAAAGCCGCCAAGCCTTGGCGCCGGAGACCTGCATCACGAACACGTCGTGATTGTCGTAGTGGATCGGGAAGCCCTGATTGCCCGAGGGGGTCAGGTAGATGTTGGTCTGGACGTGGCAGGAGAAGACCTCCTCCAGGGCCCGGCAGAATTCGCCCAGCTTGAAGATCGAATCGTGGAACTGGGGCAGGATGATCGTCGCCCCGTCGAGATATTCCTCGGCGACCGCGACCCGGCTGACGCGGCCCTGCTCGTCGATATAATCGTCGCGCGAGATGCGGTTCTTCTGGCTGGTGAGATCGATCATCCCCTCGCGCAGATCGGCGCTGTTGACGAAATGATCGAGGATCTCGAGCGTCAGCAGGTCGGCATAGCGGTCGGGCTCGCTGCGGACGTTGACCAGCGCCTCGCGCTCGTAATAGCGGCCGAGGAAATCCTGCGGCCTCACCGGCGCGATCAGGAAGCCGAGCGCATCCTCTTCCCAGCTCGGCGAGGGACCCGCGGCCGCCTTGGAACCGGTCTTCTTGATCGCAACGCCAGCCATAAAACTCCCTCCCCGAGGACGCGGCGACCTTATCGGCGGCGGCGCGGCTCAGGAAGCGCTTATTTCGGCGGCTCGTAGGGCTCGAGTGCCGATTCGAGCAGCCGCAGCGTCGCCGTGGCCGGCGGCGAGAGGCGTCGGCGTTCGAGCGGGTCGCGAAACGCGGCGAGGACCGCCCGCGCGGCGGCGGCGAGGAGCAGCTCGCGGGGCGAATAGCCCGCCAGGCTCGTGCCCTCGAAACTCATCGGGTGCGGAACGAAATTTGCGCGACAAGGCGACTCGGCATATGCGATGCAATCTCGGGCAAAAGTTGAGGCCTCGTTCAACGCTTTCCGGTGAACTGTCAAGAAGGACTTTTCGAAACAGATGAGTTTCGGCACCCGCCTCGCTGAAGAACGTAAGAGACTCGGGCTAAAGCAGGCCGAGTTTGCCGATCTGGTCGGCACCGACGTCCCCAAGCAGAGCCTCTACGAAAATGACCGGCGCGAGTTGCGCGCCGATTATCTTGCCCGGCTCGCCGTGGCGGGCGTGGATATTGTCTACGTCCTGACCGCGCGACGCAGCGAGGGCGAGTGGCTAGGGGAGGGGCCGAGCGATCTGCTGTCCTCCTATCTCGCCCTTCCGCCCGAGATGCAGCAGGCGCTCGAAGGCTTCACGCGCTCGTTGCGCGACCAGTTCACGCGGCCATCGGGGCCGACGCTCCACGCCAAGCGCAGCGACTATCGGGCGCCGCGCGAGCGCTGAGTCGCTATTGGGTCGGCGCGGGCTGCGCCGGCGGGGCGGGGACCGAGGCGGCCTGGAGCTGCGCCCTGGTGGCGCCGATCACGAGGCCGCCCTGGCCGGCCGCGAGCGCGGTCCGCGGCACCCGCACGATATTGGCGTCGATCTGCACCGTGACCGTCTCGGCGTCGAGCGCGGTGACCGGGCCGACCACGGTGCCGGCGCTGTCGCGCAGGATGGTGCCGAGCGCGAACGCCTGGGCGGCCTGCGCCTCGGCCTGCTCGACCGCGGTGTTGAGCTGCGCCTGGGTCATGCCAAACAGCACCGCGCTGTCGGTGGCGGTGAACGAGCTGACCGGCAGCCGCACCTCGTGACGGTCGGTGCGGAGCATCAAGGTGGTGCCGTCGATCGCGCTGATCGTGCCGACCGTGCCGCCCTGCGGGTCGGTGACGGTGGCGCCGACGCGCAGTGCCGATTGGGCCAGCGCCGGGGCGGCCAAAGGCAGCAACATCGCGGCGGCGTATATTGCGAGAAACTTGCGGATCGTCATAGTCACTCCTGGGGCAAGCGATGGCAGTCAAGAATCACGAAAGGGCCATGACGGCCCCATTGCAGAAAGGAGATTAACCGCCTCTGGACGGTGCGCAACCCGGCATTTGTTGGGAGGTCGGCCGCCGGGATTCCTATGACGGGGCGGGAATCACGCCGCGCTTGATCTGGTCGAGCTCGATCGATTCGAACAGCGCCTTGAAATTGCCCTCGCCGAAGCCCTCATTGCCCTTGCGCTGGATGATCTCGAAGAAGATCGGCCCGACCATGTTCTCGGTGAAGATCTGCAGCAGCAGCCCGTCGCCGGTCTCGGGCGAGCCGTCGATCAGGATCCGGCGCTTGCGCATCTCCGCGACCGAATGGCCGTGGCCCGGGACGCGCTTGTCGATCATGTCGTAATAGGTGTCGGGGCTTTCCTGGAAGCGGATGCCGTTGGCGCGCAGCTTGTCGACGGTGGCGAAGATATCGTCGGTGGCAAAGGCGAGATGCTGGATGCCCTCGCCCTTATAGTCCCGGATGAACTCCTCGATCTGGCTGTGCTCGTCCTGGCTTTCGTTCAGCGGGATGCGGATCTTGTCGTCGGGCGCGGTCATCGCCCGGCTGAACAGGCCGGTCGACTGGCCCTCGATGTCGAAATAGCGGATCTCGCGGAAATTGAAGATGCGCTCGTAATAATCCGACCAATAGTCCATCCGGCCGCGCATCAGATTGTGGGTGAGATGGTCGAGCGTGTGCAGGCCGACGCTGTTGGCGTCCGCCACGGCGCCCGGCACCGGCTCGAAGTCGATGTCGTAGATCGTCGCCGCGCCGCGCCGGTCGACCAGATAGAGGTTGGCGCCGCCGATCCCCTCGATCGCCGGGATGTTGAGCTCCATCGGACCGACCTTGCCCTCGACCGGCACCGCGCCGCGCTCGATCGCGAGCTTGAGCGCCCTGGCCGCGTCCTCGACCCGGAACGCCATCGCATTGGCCGACGGCCCGTGCGTGTCGCGGAAATCCGCCACCTGTCCCTCCACGCCCATGTTGAGCAGGAAGTTGATGTCGCCCTGGGTGTAGCGCCGCACGTTCTTGGAGCGGTGGTTGGCGAGGTAGGTGAAGCCCATCCGGACGAACAGGTCGGCCAGCGCGTCGGGGTCGGGACCGGTGAACTCGACGAATTCGAAGCCGTCGAGACCGAGCGGATTGTCGTGGGTGATCATGGAGGCGCCTCATATCAGCGCCATTGCGCGGGGGGAAGCGGCCCCCTAATTCCCGTGCATGACAGCGACCCACTCCTCCCGCATGCTGATTCTCGGCTCGGGGCCCGCCGGGCTCAGCGCCGCCATCTACGCCGCTCGCGCCGGCATGGCGCCGATCGTCGTCCAGGGCATCCAGCCCGGCGGCCAGCTGACGATCACCACCGACGTCGAGAATTATCCCGGCTTCGCCGACGTCATCCAGGGCCCGTGGCTGATGGAGCAGATGCAGAAGCAGGCCGAGCATGTCGGCGCCCGCATGGAATGGGATCATATCAGCGAGGTCGACCTTTCCGAGCGCCCGTTCCGGATGAAGGGCGACAGCGGCGCACTCTATCTCGGCGATGCGCTGGTGATCGCCACCGGCGCTCAGGCCCGCTGGCTCCATCTGCCGTCCGAAGAGCATCTCAAGGGCAGGGGCGTTTCTGCCTGCGCGACCTGCGACGGCTTCTTCTACCGCGGCCGCAAGGTGATCGTGATCGGCGGCGGCAATACCGCCGTCGAGGAAGCGCTCTACATGACCAACCACAGTCACGACGTCACCCTGATCCACCGGCGGGATTCGCTGCGCGCCGAAAAGATCCTCCAGGACCGCCTGTTCGCCCACGCCAACATCAAAATAATCTGGAACCGCGAGGTTGCGCAGTTCGTCGCCGGCGGCGAGCCCGAGGGCCTGGTCGCGGTCGAGCTGCGCGACACCCAGACCGGCGCGCTCGAGCGGCTCGACACCGAGGGCGCGTTCGTCGCGATCGGCCATTCGCCCGCGACCGAATTGTTCCGCGGCCATCTCGACCTCGATCCCGACGGCTATATCCGGGTGGAAAACGGCACGACCAGGACCTCGGTCCCCGGCGTCTTCGCCTGCGGCGACGTGATGGACAAGATCTACCGCCAGGCGGTTACCGCCGCCGGCACCGGCTGCATGGCCGCCCTGGACGCCGAGAAATTCCTCGCCGAAGCGGATTTCGAAGCGGCCCCGGCAGCGGCGCTGCAGCCCGCCTAGGGTCCGTACTCGATACCCGCAATGGTCGGGATCGCCTGGAGAAGGCCGCCGGCAAGGAGGGCGGTGCGGGCCGGGCTGGTTGCCCGGACAAGCCGTCCGACGTAGCCGGCGGCCTTCTCCGGGCGACCGCCCTTCGGCTGGCTGCTTGCAGCAGCCGCTCTGGGTAAACTGCGCCTTCGGCGCAGCGGCGGGCCGCTTTTGGGCCAGGGCCGCGTTGCTGTCGGTCACGATGCGTCAGCATCGCTCCCTCCTCGCGCCTTGCCCTGACCCAAAATCGGCTCCGTCACGACCGTTGCGGGTATGGGGTACGGACCCTAAGGTGGCGCGATGGCCCGTCCGCAATCCCCCGATTACGACAAGCGCCGCGAGGCGATCCTCGCGGCGGCGGCACAGCTTTATGCGAGGAAGGGCTTTCCGGGCGCGTCGATCGCCGCGCTCGCCAAGGCCTGCCGCACCTCCAAGTCGCTGATCTACCATTATTTCCCGTCCAAGGACGACATTCTCTACGCGGTCATGGCCGAGCATCTCGATGCTCTGACCGAGGCCGCCGAAACCGCGTGCGCCAGCGGCAGCGCGGATGACAAGCTGCGGACGCTGACGGTCGCGTTCATGCGGCTCTACGCGAGCGCGCAGAACCATCACAAGGTGCTGCTGAACGAACTGGACAATTTGCCGCCGCAACGCCGGGCGGATGTCGTCGCCAAGCAGCGGCGGATCATCGCGGCGGCCGAATCGGTCATTGCCGAGATCGCCCCGGGCGGCGGCGAGCGGGTGAACACGATGCTGTTCTTCGGCATGATCAACTGGACCCACACCTGGTTCGATCCCGCCGGCCCGTTCATGCCGGAAGCGCTGGCGCTGCGCGTGGTCGAGATCATGCAGCGGGGCGTGACGCCTCAGGCGTCGTAGTCCAATTCGACGCCGTCGCCTTTGGGCACGGACTGGCAGGTGAGGACGTAGCCCGCCGCCACTTCCTCGTCGGTCAGGCCGTAGCGCGCCGCCATCTCGACCTCGCCCGAGACCACCCGCGCGCGGCAGGTCGCGCAGACGCCGGCCTTGCAGGCGAACGGCGCCGGCAGGCCCGAGGCGCGGGCGGAATCGAGGATGTTGCCGGCGGCGGCGTCGAACGCGACGCGGCGCTTGCGGCCGTCGAGCGTGACCAGCATGGTCAGGCCGGCCGCCTCCCGGGTCAGCGCCTGCATCTGCGCCTCGAGCGCGGCCGACGGGCGACCGGCGGTGAAGCGCTCGAGATGGATCTTGTCGGCGGCGATCCCGCGCGCCTTCAGCGCCGCCTCGGCGGCGTCCATCATCGGCCCGGGGCCGCAAATGAAGAAGCCCGCAGTGTCGGCGGGGTCGACCAGGGTCGCGAGGATCTCGTCGCATTTGGCGCGATCGAGCATGCCGTTGAACAGGTCGAACTCCTCCGCTTCTTCAGCAAGGAAATGATGGACTTGCAAGCGGTCCATGAAACGGTTTTTGAGCTGCGCCAGCGCTTCGAGGAAGATGATCGAGGAGCTGTCGCGATTGCCGTAGAGCAAGGTGAAGCGGCTCGCGGGCTCGGTCAGCAAGGCGGTCTTCAAGAGGGACATCACCGGCGTGATGCCGGATCCGCCGGCAAAGCCGACATAATGATTGGCCGCTCCGGGCACGAAATCCCAGGTGAAGCTGCCGTGCGGCGCCATCACCTCGATCGCGTCGCCCGGCTGCAGATTGTCGTTCGCCCAATTGGAGAAGGCGCCGCCGGCGATCCGCTTGACGGTGACCATCACCTGATCGTCCTGCGGCGCGACGCAGAGCGAATAATTGCGCCGGATTTCTTCGCCCATAATCTCAGCCTTGAGCGTCAAATGCTGGCCAGGCTTGAATTTAAACGTCTCGCGCAGCTCCTCGGGCACGGCGAAGCGGATCGACCGCGCCTCGGCCGTCTCGTCGACCACCTCGGCGATGGTGAGGGTGTGGAAACTCACCGACATTGGCGGCCGCTCCGTTCCCCGGCGAAGGCCGGGGCCCAGCGGCACCGACCGAAGGACTGGGCCCCGGCTTTCGCCGGGGAACAAGGCGGCGCGACGCTCATCAGTGGCACTTGAACAGGTCGAACGGCTCGAGGCACGCGCGGCAGCGCCATTGCGCCTTGCACGGGGTCGAGCCGAAGCGGCTGATCTCCTCGGTCTCAGTCGAGCCGCATTGCGGGCAGGCGACGGCGCGCTCGCCCGCGGGCAAGGGCGGGGCGATGCCATAGGCGCTGAGCTTCGCCTTGCCGCTTTCGCTGATCCAGCCGGTCGTCCAGGGCGGCGAGAGCGCCGTTTCGATCGCCACCTCGCGAAAGCCGGCCGCGTCGAGCGCGTCGCGGATATCGCGCTCGATGACCTGGGTCGCGGGGCAGCCGGTATAGGTCGGGGTGATCGTGACGCGATCCGGCGAAACCGCACGGACGATGCCGAGATCGACCACGGAGACCGCCGGAATCTCCGGGTCGGGCACGCCCTCCAGCACCTGCCAGAGCGCGTCGGTGGAAATCACTGCTACCATGTCGCGTCCGGATAGGTGCGCGGCAAATGCTGCATCACCGCGAGAATGTGGCCGAGATGCTCGCCATGGTGGCCGCGGCGGCCGCCGAGGATCGGGCGCTGGTCCCTGGGCGGTTCGAGCGTCGCTTCGGCCAGCACCGTGGCGATGCGGCGGTCGTAATCGGCGCGGAACAGGCCGACGTCGGCGCCGATGCCGCGCCCGGCCGCCGCGACCGCGGCCTCGTCCATCTCGAACAATTCGGGGACGAAGCGCCACATCCAGTCGAGCCCCTCGGTCATCCGCCGCCGGCTCTCCTCGGTGCCGTCGCCCAAGCGGATCACCCATTCGGCGCTGAGCTCGGCATGGTAGCGCACCTCCTTGACCGCCTTGGCGGCGACCGCGGCGATGGTCTCGTCGGTCGAGCCTTCGAGATGGCCGAACAGCATCTCCTGCCAGGTCGAGAACAGGAATTGGCGGGCCATCGTCCGGGCGAAATCGCCATTGGGCTGCTCGACCAGCCAGCAATTGCGGAAGTCGAGCACGTCGCGGTGGAAGGCGAGCGCGTCGCCGTCGCGCCCCCGCCCCTCCGCGGCGCCGGCTTGATTGAGGAAATGGGTCGCCTGCCCGATCAGGTCGAGGCCCACGTTTGCAAGGCTGAGATCGACCTCGACCGACGGCGCGTGGCCGCACCATTCGCCCAGCCTCTGGCCGAGGATCAGGCTGTCGTCGCCGAGGCGCAGCAGCGTCTCGAAGAGGACGCGATCTTCCGCGGCCGTCATCAGAGGTTTCCCGGCGAAAGCCGGGATCCAGAACGGCGGCCGAACCTGGACCCCGGCTTTCGCCGGGGAACAGCAAGGCGGGCAGGCGCGGAGGAGACTGCCATCAGATGTGCTTCACGTCGTCCGGGATGTCGTAGAAGGTCGGGTGGCGGTAGATCTTGTCCTGCGCGGGATCGAAATTCGACGCGTCGTCGGCCGGGTCGGAGGCGGTGATCGAGGCCGAGGGGACGACCCACAGGCTCACCCCCTCCATCCGCCGCGTATAGGTGTCGCGGGCGTGGCGCAGCGCGATCTCGGCATCGGGCGCGTGGACCGAGCCGACGTGGCGGTGCGACATCCCGCCTTTGGCGCGGACGAACACTTCCCAGAGCGGCCAATCGTTGGTCATTTCACCATCTCTCCAACCAACCCGCTCATGCTGAGTAGGGACCGAGCTTGTCGAGGGCCCGTATCGAAGCACACCGGTCCTTCGATACGCCGGTTCGACAGGCTCACCGGCTACTCAGGATGAGCGGAATTCATCCTAGGCCGCTTCCTTCTTCGCCGCCTGCTTGTCCGCATAAGCCGCGGCCGCCTCGCGCACCCAGGCGCCCTCTTCCCAGGCGTCGCGGCGGGCCTTGATCCGCTCTTTGGCGACCGGGCCCTCGCCGCGCACCACCGCGTAGAATTCCTCCCAGTCGACCGCGCCGAAATCATAGCCGCTTTTGGCCTCGTTCCAGGTGAGATCCGCGTCCGGCACCCTCAGCCCGATCGCCTCGGCTTGGGGCACGGTGATGTCGACGAACTTCTGGCGGAGCTCGTCATTGGTGTCGCGCTTGATCCGCCAGCGCATCGACTGGGCGGTGTTGGGCGAATTGTCGTCGGTCGGGCCGAACATCATCAGCGACGGCCACCACCAGCGATTGAGCGCGTCCTGCGCCATCCGCACCTGATCGGCCGTGCCGGCGGCCATGTGCATCATGATCTCATAGCCCTGGCGCTGGTGGAAGCTCTCCTCCTTGCAGACCCGGACCATGGCGCGGGCATAGGGGCCGTAGGAGGTGCGCTGCAGCGGCACCTGGTTCATGATCGCGGCGCCGTCGACCAGCCAGCCGATCGCGCCGATATCGGCCCAGGTCAGCGTCGGATAGTTGAAGATCGTCGAGTACTTGGCCTTGCCCGAATGCAGCGCCTCGATCATCTCCTCGCGGCTGGTGCCGAGCGTCTCGGCGGCCGAATAGAGATAGAGGCCGTGGCCCGCTTCGTCCTGGACCTTGGCGAGCAGGATCGCTTTCCTGCGCAGCGAGGGCGCGCGCGTGATCCAATTGCCCTCGGGCAGCATGCCGACGATCTCGCTGTGCGCGTGCTGCGAGATCTGCCGCGTGAGCGTCCGGCGATAGGCCTCGGGCATCCAGTCCTTGGGCTCGATGAACTCGTCCGCCGCCACCCGCGCCTCGAACGCGGCGAGCTTCTCCGGGTCCTCGGTCGAGACGATCCGGGCGGTCTTCTGCATTTCGGTCGTGTACATATCGAAGCCCTACCATTCATCGACCGATCGGTCAATTAATTCTGCGCTCGGTGTCGTTCGTTCAACGCGCGAATCGAAGCGAAGTGGCCATGTCGATTCTCGCCGTGGACGGCGAAATAAGTTGAGGAAGTTGAGGGTTGCCAAGAGCCCGCTCCCAAGAACCAAATTGGAGGGGTCGAGAAGGCGGCCCGCGATGACAGGAGCGTCAGTCATGGCGCCGACATAATCCCTGGCCGGGTCTGTAGGACAGCGATTTTCGCCGTGCTACGATCCGGCCATAGAGAGGGAGGGACCGATGCTGAAACGAGTGGCTTTCACCATGTATCCCGTGACCGACATGCCGCGGGCGCGGGCCTTCTATGAAGCGACGCTCGGCCTGCCGCCGAGCCGCAACGGCGAGAAGAGCCCTTGGGTCGAGTTCGACCTGCCCGGCGGCGGCTGCCTCGCGATCACGACGGTGACGCCAAATCAGCCCAGCGCCAGCGCCGGCGGCACGATCGCGTTCGAGGTCGAGGATTTGCCGGCCCTGGTCACGGACCTCAAGGCCAAGGGCGTCGCCTTCGCCGCCGAGGGGATCGAAAGCCCGGTCTGCCGGATGGCGATCGTCAAGGACCCCGACGGCAACGCGATCATCCTCCACAAGCTGAAGAGCGCGGAGGAGCGGACCGGAAAATAGGGACAGTCCCTCTTTTTTGGGGACTGTCCCCATTTTCAGACGCGTTCGATCACCATCGCGATGCCCTGGCCGACGCCGATGCACATCGTGCAGAGCGCGTAGCGGCCGCCGGTGCGGTGGAGCTGTTCGGTCGCGGTCAGGATCAGGCGGGCGCCGGACATGCCGAGCGGGTGGCCGAGCGCGATCGCGCCGCCGTTCGGGTTCACCCGGGAATCGTCGTCGGCGAGGCCCAATTGGCGCATCACGGCGAGGCCCTGGGCGGCGAAGGCTTCGTTCAATTCGATCACGTCCATGTCGGCGATCGTGAGGCCGAGCCGCCTGAGCAGCTTTTCGGACGCCGGCGCCGGGCCGATGCCCATGATCCGCGGCGGCACGCCCGCTACCGCGCCGCCGAGGAAGCGGGCGCGCGGCGTCAGGCCGCCCCGCTTCGCGGCGGCCTCGGTGGCGACGATCAAGGCGGCGGCGCCGTCGTTGACGCCCGAGGCGTTGCCGGCGGTGACAGTTCCGTCCGCGCGGACGATCGGCTTCAATTTGGCGAGCGCCTCGACGCTGGTCTCGCGCGGATGCTCGTCGCGGTCGACGATTAGGGCATCGCCCTTGCGCTGCGGGATCGCAACCGCGACGATCTCGGCGTCGAACCGCCCGCTCGCCTGGGCCGCGGCCGCCTTGGCCTGGCTGCGGACCGCGAACGCGTCCTGATCGGCGCGCGAAATCTGGAATTCCTGCGCCACGTTCTCGGCGGTCGAGGGCATCGTGTCGTCGCCATAAGCGTCGCGCATCTTCGGGTTGACGAAGCGCCAGCCGATCGTGGTGTCGTACATCTCGGCATTGCGGTCGAACGCGGCTGCAGCCTTGGCCATGACGAAGGGCGCGCGGCTCATGCTCTCCGAGCCGCCGGCGAGTAACATGTCGGCCTCGGAGCCGCGGATCACCCGCGCCGCCATCGCCACCGCGTCCATCCCCGAGCCGCACAGGCGGTTGAGGGTGACCCCGCCCGACGTGTCGGGGAGCCCGGCGAGCAGCCCCGCCATGCGGGCGAGGTTGCGATTGTCCTCGCCGGCCTGGTTGGCGCAGCCGAGGATGACGTCGTCCAGCTCGGCCCAGTCGACCTGCGGGTTGCGGTCGATCAGCGCCCGGATTGGGATCGCGGCGAGATCGTCGGCGCGGACATGGGCGAGCGACCCGCCGTAGCGCCCGATCGGGGTGCGCACCGCGTCGCAGATATAGGCTTCGGTCATTGCCCTACTCCGTCATGCCGGACTTGATTGATCAGGTGCGCAGTGCCCCGCACTGCGCAGCGATGTCCGGGGGACATCGCGACCTGCTCAATGGCATCCATCTTCTTTCCAGCCTGATAAGGAAGGTGGACCCCGGATCAAGTCCGGGGTGACGAAGGAGGGTCGATCAATGGCCCGCCGAGGCTGCGCGAGTAGCCCGTGAACTCGGCGATGACGCGGCCGTCCGCGGTCCGTACCGATACGACGCAAACGCCCGAGCGGCCGACAAGCGCCCGCTCCTCGGCCTCGGCGATCAGCACTTCCCCTTCGCGCGCTTGATCGAGAAAAACGATCGACGCCTGAGCCGCCACCGTCCTGACGTTGCGGCTGTTGCAGGCATAAGCGAAAGCGGTGTCGGCGAGCGCGAAGACCATGCCGCCATGGGCGATGCCGTGGCCGTTCAGCATCGCTGCCGTGAGGCGCATCCGGATCCGGGCATAGCCTTCGCGCGCTTCCTCGATCTCGATCCCCCAGGCGGGGCCGGTCCCTTCGGCCGCCAGCATCGCGCGCGCGACCTTGTCCGCCGTCTCATCTGCGTTCATGAGGCGGGCCATGGCTTACGAAACCATCGCGTTCAAGGTCGAAGGCGGGATCGCCCGGCTGACCCTCAACCGGCCCGACCGGCTCAACAGCTTCACGGTCCGGATGCACGAGGAGGTGGCCGACGCGCTGGCGAAGCTCGGCGACGCGCGCTGCCTGATCCTCACCGGCGCGGGCCGCGGCTTCTGCGCCGGGCAGGACCTCGGCGACCGCGCGGTGGCGCCGGGCGAGGCGGTCGACCTCGGCGAGTCGGTCGAGCTGCGCTACAATCCGCTGATCCGCACTTTGACGTCGCTGCCGATGCCGGTGATCGCCCGCGTCAACGGCGTCGCGGCGGGCGCCGGGGCGAACATCGCGCTCGCCTGCGATATCGTCATCGCCGCGAAATCCGCCCGCTTCATCCAGTCGTTCGCCGCGATCGGGCTCATACCGGACAGCGGCGGCACCTGGGTATTGCCGCGGCTGGTGGGCCAGGCCCGCGCGCTCGGCCTGGCGCTGACCGGCGAGCCGCTGAGCGCGGAAAAGGCCGAATCATGGGGCCTGATCTGGAAAGCGGTCGACGACGCGGCGCTCGACGCCGAGGTCGACGCGCTCGCCGCGCGTTTCGCCGCCGGGCCGACCAAGGGCCTCGCCCGGATCAAGGCGATGCTCCGCGAAAGCTGGGGACAGTCGCTCGACGCCGAGCTGGACCGCCAGCGCGACGCGATGCGCGAGCTCGGCTTCACCCAGGATTATCACGAAGGCGTGGCGGCGTTCATGGAGAAGCGGCCGCCGAAGTTTACGGGGAGCTAGACTCCGCCTGCCGCATGTGCCGCTCGAAGCTGTCGAAATCGATGTTCGAACCGCACACCAGAACGCCGACCTTCTTGCCTGCCAGCCTGTCCTTCAACGGCCCGACCAAAGCCGCCGTCGCCGCGGCGGCGGCGGGCTCGACCGCCAGCTTCACCTCGCGGAACAGGAGCGCCATGGCGGAACGGATCTGATCGTCGTCGACCAGCACGAGATCGTCGACATTCTGCCGGCAGAGGCCGTAGCTGTACGGCAGAGCGAAAGGCGGGGCGAGGCTGTCGGCGATCGTCTTGACGTCGGCATGATCGACCGGCTTGCCCTCGGCGAAGCTGCGCGTCATCGTGTCGGACCCGACCGGCTCCACGCCGAACACGAGGCATTCCGGCTTCAGCAACTTGATCGCGGCCGAGGCGCCGCCGCAAAGGCCGCCGCCGCCGATCGCGATGATCACCGCGTCGAGGTCCGGGCTTTGCTCCAGCCATTCCATGCCGAGCGTCGCCGTGCCGAGCGCCGTATAGGGGCCTTCGAAGGGGTGGATGAACGCGCGACCCTCGTCCCGCGATATCGCCTCGACCAGCTCGAACGCGGTGCGCCCGTCCGGCGCCATCAGCACCTCGGCACCCAGAGCGCGGCAGGCGGCCACCCGAGCGGGATTGGCCGACCCCAGCATCACCACCTTCGCCGACAGCCCAAGGCAGGACGCGGCATAAGCGGTGGCGATCGCATGATTGCCGGCGCTCACCGCGGTGACGCCGCGCGCGCGTTCGTCGGGCGCCAGCCGCAGCATCTTCGAAAGCGCGCCCCGCGCCTTGAACGTGCCGCTCTGCTGGAACAATTCGAGCTTGAGGTTGACGCTCGTGCCCGGCGCCAGCATCGCCTCGATCTCGCGCCCCCGCCAGTCGTGAACCGGGGTCCTGACGATGTAGGGGGCGATCATGTCGCGCGTCTCGCGGATCGCGGCGAGCGACAATGTGGGAGCGGGCTGGTCCATCGGCCCACTATTAGGCCGACCCGTCATTCCAGCGAAAGCTGGAATTTAACAGGTCGCCACGCCTCCCAGGCGTGGCTGCGAACTGCGGGGCAGTTCGCACCTGTTCAATCACTTCTTTTGAAGGCAGGGAGATTCCAGCTGTCGCTGGAATGACGAGGAGCCCCATGAAAACGCTGAAGCTGCTCAATTATGCGGCCGACCGCTGGGTCGCGGGCGACGGATCGCTCGCCGACGTCCACGATGCGGTGACCGGGGACGTCTTCGCGCAGACCGGCAGCGGCGGGCTCGATTTCAAGGCGATGCTCGATCATGCGCGCAATGTCGGCGGGCCGGCGCTGCGCAAGCTCAGCTTCCACGAGCGCGCCTGGATGCTCAAGGATCTGGCCAATGCGGTGATGGCCCGCAAGGAGGAATTGTACGAGCTCAGCTACGCGACCGGCGCGACCCGGGCCGATAGCTGGATCGACATCGAGGGCGGCGCCGGCACGCTCTTCTCCTTCTCCTCCAAGGGCCGGCGCGAATTGCCCAACGGCCGCGTGCTGATCGACGGCGCGATGGAGCCGCTGTCGAAGGGCGGGACCTTCGTCGGCCAGCACGTCTTCACCCCGTTGCAGGGCGTGGCGGTGCACATCAACGCATTCAACTTCCCGGTCTGGGGCATGCTCGAGAAGCTCGGGCCGACCCTGCTCGCCGGCGTGCCGGCGGTCGTCAAGCCCGCCTCGGCGACCGGTTATCTGACCGAAGCCTGCGTCAGGATCATGATCGAGGCGGACGTGCTGCCCAGGGGCGCGCTGCAGCTGATCATGGGGTCGACCGGCGACCTGCTCGACCACCTGACATTGCAGGACGTAGTCAGCTTCACCGGCTCGGCGGCGACCGCGATGAAGCTGCAGAGCCACCCGGTGATGGCGCGCGAATCGGTCCGCTTCGTCGCCGAGCGGGACAGCCTCAACGCCTCGATCCTCGGGCCGGACGCCGCGCCCGGCACGCCCGAATTCGACCTGTTCGTCAAGGAGGTCGCGCGCGAGATGACCTCGAAGGCGGGGCAGAAATGCACCGCGATCCGCCGCGCGATGGCCCCCGCCGCGCATCTGGACGCGGTCCAGGACGCCCTGAGCGAGCGGCTCGCCAAAGTCAGGATCGGCGACCCGCGCGCCGAGGGCGTGCAGATGGGCGCGCTCGCCAGCCGCGAGCAGCTCGTTTCGGTGCGCGAGGCGGTGCGGATGTTGTCGAAAGTGGCGCGGATCGTGACCGGGGACCCCGACCGTTCGCCGGTCGAAGGGGGCGGCGCGTTCATGTCGCCGATCCTGTTGCGCACCGACGATCCCTGGAACGTCGCGGATGTGCACGATGTCGAGGCGTTCGGGCCGGTTTCGACGATCATGCCGTACCGGGACCTGGACGACGCGATCGCGCTCGCCAATCGCGGCATGGGCTCGCTGGCATTGTCGCTGTTCACCTTCGATCGGCGGGTCGCCGAGGCGTTCGTGCTGGGCGCCGGCGCCTATCACGGCCGGATGCTGATCCTCGACCGGATTTCGGCCAGGGAATCGACCGGCCACGGCTCGCCGCTCCCCGTTCTCGTCCATGGCGGGCCCGGCCGGGCCGGCGGCGGCGAGGAGATGGGCGGCATCCGCGGCGTCAAGCATTACATGCAGCGCACCGCGCTCCAGGGCGGGCCCGAGACGCTGTCGAAGATCGTCGGGCAATGGCTGCCCGGCGCCGACAAGGTGACGGGCGAGGTCCACCCGTTCCGCAAGCGCATTTCGCAGCTCGAGATCGGCGACACGCTGAAGACGGGAAGCCGCATCGTCACGCTCGCGGATATCGAGCATTTCGCTTCGTTCACCGGCGACAATTTCTACGCCCATATGGACGATGAGGCGGCCAAAGCGAGCCCGATCTTCGGCGGCCGCGTCGCTCACGGCTATCTGATCCTCTCCTTCGCCGCCGGGCTGTTCGTCGATCCCGATCCGGGGCCGGTGCTCGCCAATACCGGGCTCGAATCGCTGCGCTTCCTCACCCCGCTCTATCCGGGCGATGCGATGCGGGTCGAGCTGACGGTTAAGTCCAAGTCAATCCGCGATGCCGAAAAGGGCGAGGTCCGCTGGGCGGTCGAAGTGTTCAACCAGAAGGAGGAGATGGTGGCGACCTACGAGCTGATGACGATGAACCTGCCGTGACGATCCGTTTGCTCCTTGCCGCCATCCTGCTGTGCCTCGGCCGGGCGGCGCTGGCCGGGCCGCCGGTCTACGACGCGCGGATCGTCGGCGAGCATCCGCACGACCCGCACGCTTATACCCAAGGCCTCTTCTATCTGGACGGCGTGCTTTACGAGAGCACCGGCCAAATCGGCCGGTCGACCATCCGCCGGGTCCGCTTCGAGGACGGAAACATCCTCCAGTCGGTCGCCATCCCCGCCGGCCAGTTCGGCGAGGGGATCGTCAACTGGGGCTCGCAGATCATCTCGATCAACTGGATCGGCGGGATCGGCTATCGCTGGGACCGCGCGACCCTCACCCGCCTCGGCGAGTGGCGCTATCCGGGCGAGGGCTGGGGCCTGACGCAGAACGGCACCGACATCGTCATGAGCGACGGCACCGCCGAGCTGCGCTTCCTCGACCCCGCCACCCTGGCCGAGCGGCGGCGGGTGACGGTCACCGTCGACGGCCAGCCGGTCGAGCGGCTGAACGAGCTCGAATGGGTCAATGGCGAGGTCTTCGCCAATGTCTGGCAGACGGCGCTGATCGTCCGCATCGATCCCGCGTCGGGCCGGGTCACCGGGGTGATCGACCTGCGGCCGCTGGTCGCGCAGAATATCGGCGGCGAGGAGGATGTCCTCAACGGCATCGCCTATGATTCCGCCCGCGACCGGCTGTTCGTCACCGGCAAGAACTGGGCGCATCTATACGAGATCGACCTCGTCCCGCGGCCGCCCGCGCCGGCGCAATGATCGAAGGCGTCGCGCTCGATCCCTCCTGGCCGCGGATGAGCCTCGCCGAGGTCCGCGCGCAGCTCACCGCGCCCGGCGCCCGCTTCGAGATGGACGAGGCGGCGATCCGCGGGGTCGCGACCCGCGTGTGGAAGAATGCGCCGCCGTCGCTGCCGGCGCTGGCCCGCTTCTCGCGCATTCATGGCGACCGCCTGTTCACCATCTACGAGGATGAGCGAATCGGCTTCGAGGCCTCGTTCCGCGCGTCCGCGGCGCTGGCGGCCAAGCTGCAGCGGCGCGGCGTCGGCAAGGGCGACCGGGTCGCGCTCGCCATGGCCAATCTGCCCGAATGGCCGGTCGCCTTCTTCGCGCTGACCGCGCTCGGGGCGATCGCGGTGCCGCTCAACGCCTGGTGGAGCGGGCCCGAGCTCGCCTACGGCCTCGCCGATTCGGGCGCGAAGGCGCTGATCTGCGACGCCGCCCGCCACGCGCGGATCGCGCCGCATCTCGGCGAGCTGCCGGCGCTCGCGCAAATCATCGTCAGCCGCGCGCAAACCGGCGCCAAGGGATTCGGGCGCCTCGAGGATCTGATCGGCCCCGCCTCCGCCTGGCATCTTTTGCCCGAAGCGGACCTGCCACAGGTCGACATCCACCCCGACGACGACGCCGGGATCTTCTACACCAGCGGCACCACCGGCCAGCCCAAGGGCGCGCTCGGCACCCACCGCAACTTGATGACCAACATCCTTTCGAGCGCCTATGTGACCGCCCGGGCGGCGCTGCGTCGCGGCGAGGCGCCGCCCGAGCCGACGCCCAAGATCGGCCTCATGGTCATCCCTTTGTTCCACGTCACCGCCCTGAGCGCGAGCCTGATGGGCGCGATGGTCGCCGGCAACACCGCGATCTTCATGCGCAAATGGGACACGCTCGAGGCAATGGCGATCATCGAGCGCGAGCGCGTCCAGATCACCGGCGGCGTCCCGGCAATCGCCTGGCAAATCCTCGAGCATCCCGAGCGCGCCCGCTTCGATCTCTCCAGCCTCGAGATGATCAGCTATGGCGGCGCGCCCTCGGCGCCCGAGCTGGTGCGGCGGATATGGGAGGAATTCGGCGCCCTTCCCGGCAACGGCTGGGGGATGACCGAGACGATGGCGACGGTGACCGCCCATATCGGCGAGGATTATCTGCGCCGCCCGGACAGCGCCGGCCCGCCGGTGCCGGTCGCGGACCTCCGGATCATGTCGGCCGACGGCGCCACCGAGCTTCCCGTGGGCGAGGTCGGCGAGCTTTGGGCCAGGGGCCCGCAGATCGTCAAAGGCTATTGGAACAAGCCCGAAGCGAGTGCCGAAACCTTCATTCACGGCTGGGTGCGCACCGGCGACCTCGCCCGCGTCGACGAGGAGGGTTTCCTCTACATCGTCGACCGCGCCAAGGACATGATCATCCGCGGCGGCGAGAACATCTATTCGATCGAGGTCGAGAACGTCCTCTACGCCCATCCCGCGGTGATCGACGCCGCCCTGATCGGCCTCCCCCACCCGATTCTCGGCGAGGAGCCGGCCGCGGTGGTCCAGCGCGCGCCGGGCACAGTGGCGAGCGAGGAGGAGCTGAAGGCCTGGGTCCGCGACCGCCTCGCCATCTTCAAGACGCCGGTCAAGATCGCCTTCCTCGACGAGCCGCTGCCGCGCAACGCGAATGGCAAGATCCTGAAGAACGAGCTGAAGGCGCTGTTCGGTTAACCGCATTGCCATCAGACTCGCACTCCTCCCCAACCGTTCGTGTCGAGCGAAGTCGAGGGACGAACGGGTTCTGGCGACCGCGGTCCCTTGACTCATCCGTAAGCATCTACTAACGGTAAGTCATGACTAACCAGTTTGCCGCTTTGGCCGAGCCGATGCGGGCCGCGATCGTCGAGCGGCTTGCCGAACGGCCGATGGCGGTGGGCGAGCTTGCGGCTTTGCTGCCGGTGAGCCGTCCCGCGGTGTCGCAACATCTGAAGGTGCTCAAGGCGGCCCGGCTCGTCCGCGACGAGGCGAAGGGCACGCGCCGCATCTATGCGATCGACCCGGCCGGGCTCGGCGCGATCCGCGCCTGGCTCGACCGCTTCTGGGATCAGTCGCTCGCCGCTTATGCCGCCGCCGCCGAACGGGAGGACAGAAAATGAATGCCGACGCGCAGCGCATCGTCCCCGCCCCGATCCGCAAGTCGCTGCGGGTCAGGGCCGGCCGGGACAAGGCTTTCGCCACATTCGTCGGCGCGATGGGAAGCTGGTGGATGAAGAGCCATTCGCTGCTCCAGGCGCCGCAGGCGGACGTGGTGATCGAGCCGCGGGCCGGCGGGCGCTGGTACGAAATCGGCGCGGACGGCAGCGAGCAGCTTTGGGGCAAGGTCCTCGCCTGGGAAGCGCCCGAGCGCGTGCTGCTCGCCTGGCAGCTCAACGCCGAATGGGCGTACGACCCCGATTTCGAGACGATTGTCGAGGTCCGCTTCACGCCGGACGGAGACGGGACGATCGTCGACTTCGAGCATCGCGACCTCGAGCGGTTCGGCGCCAATGCGCAGGCCGTCCGCGGCGACTATGAATCCGGCATGGAAGGCGGCTGGGGCCAGCTGCTCGCCGGCTACCAGGCGCTGGCCGAAGCCGGCTGATCGCCGATCAGGGCCATCGGCAGGCGAATCAGTTGGGCCCGACAGGGCGCGTCCGCGTCTCCACTACGTCCATTTGCTCCTCGACAGAGCGCGTGCCGGCGAGATGCTGCCGCCAGTCCGGGCCAAGCTGCTGGCGCCATTCCGCCGCGGTCCTGCAGATCCTGCGCAGGGACATGCGCGACGCGCCCCTGATCTCGACCCGGGTGCAAATCCGCCGTTCGCGCGGTGACGCCGCGCTATTTTCGGTTGCCGAGCTCGCGGAGAGCACAGGAACCGAAGTTACGATCAAACCGATGGCCACAAGAGTTTTCATAACCCTGCCCCTTTTCCGAACGTGCGGTCCAGGCGCGACGTCCCGAGGCGATAGTGGCAAATTCGCTGGTCTAATTCCAGTGATAATTATCGGCGAATCATCGGAAAGCGCAATTATCGGCGATTTCGAGAAACGATTGACCCAAGAGTTGGCATGCGGGCGCCCATTTGGATCGAACCGGCTTTAGCCGACGCGAATAAGCCGGCGAAGCCGGCGGATCGCCGACCGCGCGTCGGGCGACTTACGGATTGGGCCCCAGGACCGGCGCGGTCTCGACCCGGCGCGTGTGCGTGTCGAGATCGTCCATCGCGTCCTCGGGCAAGGGGGCGCCGCCCATATTCTGCCGCCAGTCCGCGCCGAACCGTTGGCGCCATTCGGTGGCCGTCAGGCAGACCCGCTGGCGGGCCAGGCGCGATGCGCCGCGCCGCTGGATCCGGGTACAGACTCGGCGTTCGCGCGCCGGGCTCGCTTCGTCGGTGGAAGTGGAAGGCGTGGCGAGGGCAGGCGCGGACGTGGCGACCAGCGCCAGCGCCAGCGCAACAAGCGATTTCATGGAGATCCCCTCCCTAGTGCGGAGCACGCGACCCCGGGCTTACCCGCGCATCATGATCGGGCATGGACTGTTCGAACGGAGAGGTGCGCGCCTCGAGAGAGTCGAGCTGTTCCTCGATCGAGGGCCGGCCCGTAAGGTGCTGCCGCCAGTCCGCGCCGAGCCGCTCGCGCCATTCGGCCTGGGTGAGGCAGACCCGCTGATAGGCCATGCGCGATCCGCTGCGCCGCTCGATCCGGGTGCAAAAGCGCTGGTCGCGCGTCGCGGAGGCTTCGTCGCGGTCGGCCGAACCGGCGGCGATCGCGGGGCCGGCGGTGGCGGCCAAAGCAAGGACGATAAGCGCTTTCATGAGTTTCTCCCCGAGCTTGTCAGACAGCCACGAAACACGGCTTTACGCTTGCGGCTAAAGAAGAATCCCCCGCCACGGGGATAGCGTAATTCAGTTTTCGCCGCTTGGCCAGCCTTCGAGCAGCGCGACGAAGCGGCTGAGCCAGGCGTTGGTCTGGTGGCCGTCGACGACCCGGTGGTCGATGGTCAGCGAGACATAGGCCATCGGCCGGATCTGGATCGCGTCGGCGCCGTCGACCTCGCGCACGACGACGCGCTTCTCGAGCTTGC
Source organism: Sphingomonadales bacterium (assembly GCA_034668465.1). Classification (GTDB taxonomy): domain Bacteria; phylum Pseudomonadota; class Alphaproteobacteria; order Sphingomonadales; family Sphingomonadaceae; genus Allosphingosinicella. Next base: position 152,738 of record JAXDPI010000028.1, on the reverse strand, counting down.
CGACGCCGAGGATCGCCGATTGCGGCTGGTTGATGATGATCGGCGCGGCGAACAGCGAGCCCGAGACGCCGTGATTGGAGATGGTGAAAGTCCCGCCCTTGATGTCGGCGGCGGTCAGTCTCTCCTGGCGCGCCTTCTCGATCAGTTCGTCGAGCCCGGCGGCGATGCCCTTGAGCGAGAGCTGCTGGACCCTGCGCAGCACCGGCACGATCAGGCCCTTGCTGCCGAGAGCCGTGCCCACGCCGATATTGACGTCGTCGTAGAGCTCGAGCCGGTCGTCGTGCCAGCGGCTGTTGATCGCCGGCGCGGCCTTCATCGCCTCGGCCGCGGCGGCGACGAGATAGGCGGTCAAGGTCAGCTTGACGCCCTTCCTGGCGAACGCCGCTTTGTGCGCCTCGCGATGGGCGAGGATCGCGCTGAAATCGGCCTCGAACACCGCGGTGACGTGCGGCGCCTGGCTGAGCGAGCGCTGCATGTTGTCGGCGATCGCGCGCCGCATCCGGTCGTGCGGCAGGAAATGCGAGCGGACCTCGCCACTCGCGGCGGGCAGCACGCCCTCGACCCGCGTCGTCGCCGCGACCGCGCGATCGACGTCGGCGCGGGTGATCCGGCCGCCGCGGCCACTGCCCTCGATCCGGGCGGGGTCGATATCGTGCTGCAGGATGGCGCGTTTGACCGAGGGGGAAAGTCTCGTCTCAGGATGCGGACCGTGCCCCGGCGAAGGGGCACCCCGCAAAGTACTACTTTGCGGGGACCCCGAAGGCCGGGGCCCAGGCTTTTTTTCCTTCGACTGGACCCCGGCGTTCGCCGGGGAACGACCCGATTCCAGCTCGGCCACCGGCCCAATCCGCCCCAGCACCGCGCCGGGCACCGCATCGTCGTCCGAATGGAGCAAGATCTCGCGCAGCACGCCGGCCGCCGGCGCCGGCACCTCCATCGCCACCTTGTCGGTCTCGAGCTCGACCAGGGGATCGTTCTCCTCGACCCGGTCGCCGATCTGCTTGAGCCAGGCGCGGACGACCGCCTTGGTCCCCTCCTGCTCGTCGGGAACGAGGACGTCGATCACATCAGAATCCCACCAATTCGTCGATCTTCGCCCGGATCCGCGCGACCGACGGCACCGCCCAGTCGAGCAGCACCGGATTATGCGGGCTCGGGATGTCGGGCATGGTCAGGCGCGAGACCGGGGCGTCGAGATCGATGAACGCCTCGTCGGCGACCGTCGCGGCGATCTCGGCGCCGAAGCCGCCGCTCTTCAGATCCTCGTGGACGATCAGGCAGCGCCGGGTGCGTCGCACCGATTCGAGCACCGTCTCCTGGTCCCACGGCATCAGCGTCCGCAGATCGATCACGTCCGCGGAGACGCCCTCGGCCGCCGCCTCGCAGCGCGGCACCATCGCCCCCCAGCTGATGATCGTGAGGTCGCGCCCCTCGCGGACCTTCTTCGCCCGGCCGAAGGGGAGAACGTAATCGTCGCCCGGATAAGGCCGGCGCGCCCAGGCGTCGTCGAGCATCGCGCGGTGCTCGAAGAAAACCGTGGGATCGTTGCCGCGCAGCGCCGAGCGGAGCAGGCCGACCGCATCCTCGGCGTTCGACGGCGCCGCCACCAGCCAGCCCGGATTGTGGACGAACTGGACCTCGTTGGTCTGGCTGTGCCAGGGATCGCCGCATTTGAAGAAGCCGACCGGGATGCGGAGCACCATCGGCGCGGCGAAGCGGTTGTTGGTGCGCCAGCGCATCGTCCCGCAATCGTTGATCTGCTCGAGCGCCGGTTCGGCATATTTGCGGAACTGGATTTCGGGCACCGGCATCAGCCCGGCCAGCGCCATGCCGACCGCGCGGCCGACGATGCCTTCCTCGGAAAGGCTGGTGTCGAACACGCGCGCCGAGCCGTGCTTGTCCTGCAGGCCCAACGTGACCGCGTGGACGCCGCCCTTGGGGCCGATATCCTCGCCGAACAGCAGCACGCGCGGATTGATCTCCAGCTCGCGGTCGAGCGTGCGGCGGATCGCGGTGACCATGTTGATCCGCTGGCCCTCGGGGCGCGGCGTCTCGGTCGAGCGGGGCGCGCTATAGCCTTTGGTCCATTGGCCGCCGCGCTGCTGCATCTCGCCGTCGTAGAAGACGTGCGCCGCGACCCGCTCGGGATCGGAGACGGGCCGCGCCTCGGCCTCGTCGCGCGCCGCCGCGACCGCGGCCCGCGCCGCCTCGCCGATCTCCTCCCATTCGCCGCCGACCAGCGCCTTCAGCCGCGGCAGCGGATCGCGCGCCCATTCGGCCTTGACGAAAGCCTCGCTTTTGTAGGTCTGGGTGTCCTGGAAGCTGTGCCCCTGGAGCCGCGGCACGGTCAGCCTGAGCAAGGCCGGCCCATTGCCGGCGCGGACATGGCCGACCGCTTCGTCGATCAGCCGCGCGGCCTCCCCGGGCTCGGTGCCGTCGCCGGAAAGGACGCGGAGGCCGGAGAAGCTCGCCAGGTTCTTCGCGATGTCGCCGCCCGGCGTCTGGAAGCTCGACGGCACCGAAATGCCGTATTGATTGTCCTCGATATAGAACAGCATCGGCAGCTGCTGCGTCGTCGCGATGGTCAGCGCCGCCCAGAAGCCGTTGGTCGCGCACGAGGCGTCGCCGCCGAGCACGACCGCGATCGCACCCGCGTAAGACGGGTCGCCGAGCACGTCGCGATGATAGGCGATCGCCTGCGCCCAGCCCGCGGTCGGGGTATATTGCGCGCCGACCCCGCCGCACATCGGCAGCGCCGGCGTGCCGCCCGGATTGGGATAGTTGAACACCGCGCCGATGTCGCGCCCGTCCGAATAGCCGCCCTCGCGCGCCATCGACGAGCCGAGCGCGTCGGCCAGCGGAACGCCGAGCGCCAGCAGCAGCGGCCGCGAGCGGTAATAGCCGCAGGCGGCGTCGTGGCGGTGGTCGAGCCGGAGCCCAAGCAGGGCTTGCGCCAAATCGTGGCCGCGCGCGCTGAACTGGTAGCGGACCTTGCCGGCGGGGACGAGCTCCTCCTCCTCGACCCGGTCGAGCTCGCGGCTGGCCTGAACGAGGTAAGCGACCTTCTTCCAGCGAAAGTCGGGCTCTCCGTCGCCGGCCGCGGCTTTGCCTTTCGCCTTGCGCTCGCGCAGGTCGCTCATGCCAGCTTCCCGACCACCGCGGCGGCGAAGCGGTCGACATTGTCGTCGGCGAGTCCGACCACGTTGAAGCGGCCCGAGCCGGCCATGTAGATGCCCTCGTCGCGGCGCAATTCGAGCACCTGCTCGGGGGTCAGCGGCAGCATCGAGAACATCCCCTTCTGGTCCTCGATATAAGCCAGCCTGGGGTCGAAGGCGGCGAGCCTTGCGCGCAATTCGCGGATCCGCGCGCCCATCGCCTCGACCTCCGATTCCCAGAGCGGGCGCAACTCGCCATCGTCGAGGATGATCCGCGCCACCGCCGCCATATGGTCGGGCGGCATCGACCAGGAGGTGCGCGCCAGCAGCAGCAGGTTGCCGAACGCGATCTCGGCGCCGCGCGCGCTCGCCGCCTTGACGAACAAATTGCCGAGCCGGTCGCGGTAGCAGCTGAAATTCTTGTCGCAGCTCTGGGCGACGATCGCCTGCTCGGCCGCCTCGACCACCAGCCGCGTCCCCGCCGCGTCGGCCTCGAGCCCGTCGCCGAAGCCCTGATAGGCGAGGTCGACGAACGGGATCAGGCCGCGCGCGGAAATGAGGTCGGCGAGAGCGCGCCACTGATCGAGATCGAGGTCGGCGCCGGTCGGGTTGTGGCAGCAGCCGTGCAGCAGGACGAGATCGCCCGCTTGCGCCTCGCCGAGCGCGCTCATCATCCGGTCGAAGCAGAGCGTGCGGCTGTCGCGCGCATAATAAGGATAAGCGACCATCTCGACCCCGGCGGCGCCGATCAGTGGCGGATGGTTGGGCCAGGTCGGCTCGCCGAGGAAGATCCGCGCGAGCGGATTGGCGCGCGCGATCAGCTCGGCCGCGAGCCGCAGCGCGCCGCAGCCGCCCGGCGTCTGCAGGCCGACGATCCGGTCGTCGTCCGCCGCACCCGCGCCGAACACGATCGGCTTGATCAAAGCGGTGAAGCGGGCATCGCCCTGCGATCCGAGATAGGCCTTGGTCTCCTGCGTCTCGAGCAGGATGCGCTCGGCGGCCTTGACCGATTTGAGGATCGGCGTCGCGCCGGCGGCGTCGCGATAGACGCCGACGCCGACGTCGATCTTGGTCGGCCTCGGATCGGCGGCGGCGAGCGCGATCAGGGCGATCAGGCTGTCGGCGGGCTGCTCGTCGAGCCGGTCGAAAAGCAACGGCGTATCGCGCACCATGAACCCCTGTTCCATCCGTGCCTCCGAGTGATTGCGCTCTATTCCTAGTGCGAAGCGCGCGCAAAGGCTTATCATATTCGGCACGATCCGGGCGTTTTGTGAAATACACGTTTCATGTTATTGGCAAAACATGAGCGATGAATTTCATCTCGACGCGATCGACCGCCGAATCGTTCGCGCGCTTCAGCGCGACGCGACGCAGAGCCACGCCACTTTGGCCGAGAGCGTCGGCGCCTCGGCCGCCTCGGTCTGGCGCCGCGTCCGCAACCTCGAGAAAGAGGGCGTGCTCGGCGCCTCGGTCCGCCTCGCCGACCCGGCCCGGCTGGGCCGCGCGGTGAACGTATTGTGCCAGGTCCGCATGCTGCGCCAGAGCGTCGACGCCCGCGCCGATTTCGAAGACTTCATCGCCGGCCGCGAAGAAATCGTCGAATGCTACGCCATGTCCGGCGAATGGGATTACTTGCTGCGCATCGCGGTCAAGGACGTCGCCGATTACGACCGCTTCATCAGGCAGGGCGTGCTGGCGCATCCAAGCGTGGCGAATGCCGCGAGCAACTTCGCGCTAAGGCAGGTCAAGTATACGACGGAGATACCGGTCTAGCGAACGTCCGCATCGGGTTGAATTAGCGTCTCGGACGAAACAGGTCGTCCAAGACTCGATGCAATTGTAAAGCGCCGGCGCTCCAACAGCTGAGGTCGTTCGGCGCAGAGATCGTCCGGTCTCGACTCGCCAATCGCATGATCGGCGTGCCACCGTTGCTGATCACAATCGCCTCGGGTCGTCCGCCATCCCGGCAGCCTGGATTCTCCAACCCATCGGACTCAGCGCTTCGGTAGGCGGCTCGAACCTCCGCCAGCTGATCGGCCGCAAGAACGCCCGCTCTGATACGGTTGCGAAAAGGCGGTCTGCGGCAAACTCGCCACGTGCGAGGGGCGGTCACCCTGTAGCGGCCGGTCCCGAGATTCAGCCGGACTGTTCCGGGCGGACACCATTCCGAATGGCCCACTGTCGCGAAAACCGAAGCCGGGCGGCTCACGTCCATCTGGCGTTGGGACGCGTCCGTCGGGCCGGCGATAGCCGCCAACGCCACCCAAGCCATAAATCCAGCCCGCAAGCGCATGCAGACATATTACAGGAAGCCATGGTGTCCGCAACGGTCGATAGTTGGAACCCTCCCCCCTCCCGTCGATTGAATCGCCCGCGATACGATCGGGAGACGCATCATGGCCGCGCGGCCTTATTGGAAGGGACAGATCAGGCTCGCTCTGGTCTCGATCCCGGTGGAAATCTATTCGGCGACGCGCTCCGGCGCCACGGTCGCGTTCAACCAGATCCACGAGCCTTCGGGCAAAAGGATCAAATATGAGAAGGTCGTGCCCGGGATCGGCGCGGTCGACCCGGACGACATCGTCAAGGGCTTCCAATATGCCAAGGGCAGCTACGTCCTGCTCGACGACGAGGAGCTCGAGGCGGTCAAGCTCGAGAGCAAGAAGGTGCTCGAGCTGACCCAGTTCGTCGACGCGAGCGAGATCGACCCGCTTTATTACGAACGGCCTTATTATGTCGTCCCCGCCGACGATCTCGCCGAGGAGGCGTTCGTCGTGCTGCGCGAGGCCCTGCGCGAGACGAAGAAGGTCGCGCTCGGCCAGCTGGCGATGCGCGGCCGCGAATATGTCGTCAGCCTCAAGCCGTGCGGCCGCGGCATCCTGCTCGAGACGTTGCGCTACGCCGACGAGGTGGTGAAGGCGCAGGGCTATTTCCGCGACATCCCCGATGCGAAAGCGGACCCGGAGATGCTCGAGCTCGCCGAGACGCTGATCGACAAGAAGACCGCCAAGTTCGACCCCGCCAAGTTCCACGACCGCTATGTCGACGCGCTCCGCGACCTGATCGAGCGCAAGCGCAAGTCGAAGGGCGCGCGGATCGAGGCCGAGGAGGAGGAAGCGCCCAGGCGCGGCTCCAACGTCGTCGATCTGATGGCGGCGCTGAAGAAGTCGATCGAGCGGCCCGGGGCCAAGCCGGCGGCGGCGAAGAAGGCGCCGGCGAAGAAAGCCGCGCCGGCGAGGAAACGGGCGTGATCGGAGATGACGCGGAAAAACCCCTCCCCTTGATGGGAAGGGGTTGGGGCGGGGTGAACGTCAATGAAGGGCGGTGCGTTTCCGGAGACGCCACCCCCACCCATGAGCAGGTTCGGATCGCCCCGCGATCCGAAGCCATGTCCGGGGGACATGGCGACCTGCTCATCTCCCCCATCAAGGGGGAGGGCTTCTAGCCATGACCCGCAAATCCGATCCGCTCGCCACCTACAACAAGAAGCGCGATTTCGCGAAGACGGCGGAGCCCGCCGGCGAGGTGGCGCACGGGAATTCCTCCGGCTTCATGGTCCAGAAGCACGACGCGAGCCGGCTCCATTACGACCTGCGGCTCGAGATGGACGGGGTGCTGAAAAGCTGGGCGGTGACGCGCGGCCCGAGCCTCGACCCCGCGGACAAGCGGCTCGCGGTGCGCACCGAGGACCATCCGCTCTCCTACGCCACGTTCGAAGGGACGATCCCCAAGGGCCAATATGGCGGCGGCACGGTGATGCTCTGGGACCGCGGCCGCTGGACGCCCGAGCCGGGCAAGGACCCGCGCAAGACGATCGAGGAGGGCCACCTCCACTTCACCCTCGACGGCGAGCGGATGCAGGGCGAATGGGTGATGTTCCGATTGAAGCCGCGCGGGCGTGAACGCGGCGAGAACTGGATCCTGAAGAAGGTCGACGATGAACATGCCGGCAGCCCGACCGGCCTCACCGAAAAATATCTGACCTCGGTCAAGACCGGCCGGACGATGGACGAGATCGCCGCGGGGAAGAAGGCGAAGGAAATCGCTCCCCGGCGAAGGCCTGGGCCCAGCACGAAGGCCGGACTGGGCCCCGGCCTTCGCCGGGGAACGAGGTTCCCCAAATTTCGCGAACCGCAGAAGGCCACGCTCGTCGACTCCGTGCCCGCCGGCTCGGCCTGGCTGCACGAGATGAAATATGACGGCTATCGCTGCCTCCTGGCGCTCGCCGGCGGGGAGGCGAAAATCTACACCCGCACCGGCCTCGACTGGACCGGCAAGTTCCCGGAGATCGCCGAGGCGGCGGGTGCGATCCCTTGCGGCAGCGCGCTGCTCGACGGCGAGATCGTCGCCCTCGACGACAAGGGCAATACCGGCTTTTCCGCGCTCCAGCAGGCGATTTCGGAAGGCGGGCGCGGGCTCAGCCTGTTCCTGTTCGACGCGCTCGAGATCGACGGCGAGAATCTCGAAAAGCGGGCCAATATCGAGCGCAAGCAGCGGCTCGCCTCGCTGCTCGGCGAGGGGCGGCCGCCGTTCATCCTCTATGCCGACCATATCATCGGCAAGGGCGAGAAATTGTTCGAGGCGATGTGCGCCGCCGGCCAGGAAGGGATCATCTCCAAGCAGGCCGCCGCGCCTTACCGCCACGCGCGCACGAAGAACTGGCTCAAGGTCAAATGCACGCACCGCCAGGAGTTCGTGATCATCGGCTGGAGCGAGAGCGACAAGAAAGGCCGCGGCTTTCGCGCGCTGCTGCTCGGGCTCAACGAGGGCGGCAAGTTGCGCTACGCCGGCAAGGTCGGCACCGGCTTTTCGATGGCGACCCAGAGCGAATTGCGCGCGAAGCTCGACGCCCTCGCGGCCGACACGGCGCCGGCCCCCGTCCCCCGCGCCGAGGCGCGCGGCGCGCATTGGGTGAAACCGGACTTGGTCGCCGAGATTGCCTTCGCCGAGTTCACCGCCGACAAGGTCGTGCGCCACGCCAGCTTCCTCGGCCTGCGCGGCGACAAGAAGGCGAAGGAGGTGATCGCCGAAATGCCGCAGCAAACGCCCGCGCCGCCGGCCGACGAAGTCAGGATCTCCAACCCCGACCGGGTGATCTTCCCCGACGCCAAGGTCACCAAGGGCGAGCTCGCCGATTATTACCGCGCGGTCGGCGACATCATGGCGGTGTGGACCGCCAACCGGCCGATCAGCCTGGTCCGCTGCCCCCAGGGCCGCGCCAGGAAATGCTTCTTTCAGAAGCACGACAGCGGCACGTTCGGACCGCATGTCCTGCACGTGCCGATCCGCGAGAAGGACGGGCACAAAGAGGATTATCTCTATTTCGAGGACGCAGCGGGCGTGATCGCCTGCGTCCAGATGGGGTCGATCGAGTTTCACGGCTGGGGATCGAAGGTCGCCGACGTCGAGAAGCCCGACCGGATCGTGTTCGACCTCGACCCAGATGTCGGCCTCGACTTCGACCTGGTCAAGAAAGCGGCGAGGGACATCAAGACCCATTTGGGCGACATGGGGCTGCAGACCTTCCCGATGCTGACCGGCGGCAAGGGCGTCCACGTCATCGTCCCGCTGACGCCCGGAGCCGAATGGCCGCAGGTCAAGGATTTCGCCCAGCGCTTCGCGCTGGCGCTGGCCGAGGCCGAGCCCGAGCGCTTCACCGCCGCGCTCTCCAAGGCCAAAAGGACCGGCCGGATCTTCATCGACTATCTGCGCAACCAGCGCGGCGCGACCGCGATCATGCCTTATTCGGCCCGCGCCCGCGAAGGCGCCCCGGTCGCCGCGCCGATCAACTGGGAGGAATTGGACGAGATGAAATCGGGCGCGCGCTTCTCGGTCCGCGACGCCGATCTGCTGCTCGAGCGCGCCGCGTCGCGGTTGCTCCTGGGCTGGGGCGAAGCCAGCCAGGTGCTCCCCTCGGTCTAGGCCGAGCGCCGCCGCAGCCAGAGCCAGGCGACGAGGCTCGCCACCGCCGGAATGCCGAGCGCCGCCGCGATCGCCACCGCCGGCGCCGTCCCCGCGCCGGCGAACGCGTAAGCGGCGCCGAGGCACAAATTGGCGGCGGCGGCGGCGGCCAGCGTCGGCCCGAGCGGGGCGCGGCTCGCCCCCATTGCGATGATCGACGCTTCGGCGAGCACCGGCACCGGCCGGCACAGCAGCACCGCGACGATGCCGTAGCGCGCGGCGCGCCGGGCGAAGGTCGCGAACAGGCCGCTGCCCAGGATCCGCCGCGCCAGCGGCGAGCCGGAGCGGCCGATGGCGAGGCCGAGCGCGCAGCCCGCGGTCAGGCCGGCGGCGTTGACCAGCGCGCCGCGCCAGAAGCCGAGCGCGCCCCCGATAGCCGTCGCCACCAGGCTCGACGGCACCGGCAGGACGATGTCGAGCGCGAGCAAGGCCGCGCCGGCCAGCGCGACCCCGCTGCGGCCGCCGGCCGCCACCGCCGCCGCCTTGGCCTCGAGAGCGCTGCCGAACAGAAAGAAGGGAAGCAGGATGACCGCCAGCAACAGCAAGGTTGCGGAGCCGATCCTGAACAGGGACGAATGCCGAGAGGCCAAGCCGAATTCCCGATTCTTTGCCCGGCAGGATGAGATGCCGCGGGCGCTTACTCAAGCCCTCGCTTTGGCCGCGCGGCGGCGGCTCACCCCTGTTCGCCCTCCCCGGCCGGGCGGCAGTCCGGCGGATTGGTGCCCTGCCCCGCCGGCAGCGTGAAGGCCGGCATTGCCGCCGTCGCCGTGGCCGGCAGCGACGGGAACGGGTTCACCCCGGTCCGCAGCGCCAGCTCGGCAATCGACATGATCGTGCAGACCGTCGGGTTGGCGTTGGTGGCGATATAGGCGATCGCGATCCCGCGCGAGGGCACATAGATCGCCTTGAAGGTCGTCTCGGGCACGGCGATGCGATCCGGCCGTCCGGGCTTGTGCATCATCGGCGGCGGCGTCGCGTAGGTCGCGCCGGTGACGACATAGACTTCGCCTTCGGACTCGGCGAGCTGGTGCACCGACGATTCGAGGAAGCGCCACAGCCGCTGATTGAGCTGGCTGATCTGCGGCACGACGTTGGTGATGACGAACGTATCGCTCTGGTGCGCCATGTCGATCGCGTCATTGGCCGGGGTCAGATGGCCGCGGTCGAAAGGCGGGTTCATATAATCGCTGTGCGCGCCCTGCTCGGCGGCGGTGAGGGCCGGGTCCTGGCGGAACGAGCCCGAAAAGCGGCCGATGCTGTCGCCGCCCCGGGCCATCGCCCGCGTCAGCCGGTAGGAGGTCCAGACCGGATCGCGCAGCGTCGTCGAATAGGAGATGGCGTAGAAGCTGTGGCAGATTATGCGCCCGCCCGGTCCGCCGGTCGGCGCCTGTCCGCCAAGATAGAAAGCGGTGCAGGGCGCGGGCGCCGGCGGCGCCGGCGGGACCGCCTTGGACGTGCCCGCCTGAGCGGCCAGCGCGTCCTGGGCCAGCACCGGCGCGAGAATGGCGAGCGCGAACGCGAACGGAAGCAGCAGACGGCGGCGGTTCATGACATTCTCCCCCAGGTTCGACGCGAGTTTTTCTGAACGCATCACCGGCGCACCGCGCCTAAATCGAACCGCGTCTCTATTCTGTCGACGCCCAATATTTCGCGCTGACAGCGAGTCGTTTTACGGGAGGCTATGCTTAGGTACTTCGGGAGTCGAGTCCCAAGGCGGGAGCACCCGGCGCCGTCCCGCCCACCGCCAGCGGTTGCGATCGCGCCTTTCGCCGGGATCGGCTTTGGTGAATATGCGGGCCTGTTCGCGTCCCAATCCTCTTGCCGGCGCATGCGTCGGGGGGTGCTCATGCTGCCGAGCCTTGTCTTCGGTCTCGCTCTCGCCGCGGCCCCGCCGGCCGACGCTCCGATCGTCGTCACCGCTTCGCGCACGGCCGAGGGGGCGGCCACCGGCGTCACGGCGGTCGATGCAGCCGAGATCGCGCGGCGCCAGCCCGGCTCGCTGCTCGAAATCCTGAACGAGGTCGCCGGCGTCCGCGCTTTCTCGACCGGCGGCGCCGGCGGCGGCTCGTTCCTGTCGATCCGCGGCGGCGAGCCCAATTTCACGATGGTGCTGGTCGACGGGATCAAGCTCAACAACCCGACCAACAGCCGCGGCGGCGCGTTCGATTTCTTCGCGCTCGATCCTTCGCTGGTCGAGCGGATCGAAGTCGCGCGCGGCGCCGTTTCCGCGATCCACGGTTCCGACGCGCTCTCCGGGATCGTCAACATCCGCCTGCGCGCGCCGGCACCGGGCGGGACGCAGGCGGCCGCGCGGGCGACGGCGGGGAGCGAGGGCGATGCCGCGCTCGGCGCATCGCTCGGTACCGGCTGGCAAAGCGGCGGCCTGCTGGTGTCGGCCGGCTGGTATGACAGCGGCGGCCTCGATCTCGGTTCGGAGCTCGAGCGGCGCCAGGCGCTCGCCCGGCTCGATCAAAGGATCGGCGGAATCGAGGCCCGCATCCTCGGCCTCTATGCGCACGCCGACCGCTCCGTCTTCCCGGAGGATAGCGGCGGGCCCCTGTTCGCGGTCAATCGCGAGCGCGAGCGCGGCGACTATGAATTGCGCGCCGGCGCGCTGTCGCTGCGCCGGGCGGCGGACGCGGCGGTGCGCCCCGGCCTCACCTTGGCCTATTCCGAGCAGGAGGACGAAAGCGCCACGCCGGCGATCGCGCCCGGCGCGCTCGCCGGCGTCCCGGCGCTGACCGCCGCGACCTTCTTCTCGCGGTTCGAGGCGATCGGCGAGGTCGGCCTCCGCCGCGGCGCGCTGACCGCCAGCCTCGGCGGCGCCTGGCTGCGCGAATCCGGGCGCAGCGACGGCATTATCGATTTCGGTTTCCCGCTCCCGGTCGCCTTCTCCCTGCGGCGCACGACCCGCAGCCTGTTCGCCGAAGCCGCGTGGCGTCCGGACGCGGCAATCGTCGTCGACCTTGCCGGCCGCTACGACGACGTCGCCGGCGGCCGGCACGCCTGGACCGGCCGCGCCGCCTTCTCCTACCGGATCGGCCCGACCGGTCCGGCCCTGTTCGCGCGGATCGGCGAAGGCTACAAATTGCCGAGCTTCTACGCGCTCGGCCATCCCCTGATCGGCAATCGCTCGCTCCGCCCGGAGCGGAGCCGCAATCTCGAGGCCGGCGTGGAATGGCCGCGCGCGAACGGCGACCTGCTCCGCCTGACCTTGTTCGACAACCGCTTCCGGGACCTGATCGATTTCGATCCGCAGCTGTTCACGACCGTCAACCGCGACCGGGTCAGCGCCCGCGGGGCGGAGATCGAGGGGCGATTGACGATCCGCCCGGCCTTCGCGCTGGCGGGATCGCTGGCCTGGCTGGACCTCGACTCGCCGACTCCATTACGGGGGCGGCCGCGCTGGCAGGGATCGTTGCGCGCGGCGTGGCAGGCAAGCGCCGCGCTCGAGCTCAACGCCGCCGTGCGCGCCAATGCGCGTTTCAACGACAGCGCGATCCCGACCGGGCCGGTCGTCACGCCCGGCCATGCGGAGCTCGATTTGGGGCTACGCTACCGCGTCAGCCGCACGGTGACGCTCGACGCCGCGCTCAGGAACTTGACGGACAGCAATCATCAGGACGCGGTCGGCTTTCCCGCGCCGGGCCGGCTCGTGCGCGCGACCCTCGGCGCGGGCTTCTAGCGGAAAGGGGACACGTACTTTTTCGCGAAGAGTACGTGTCCCCATTGCTTACCGCCGCGCGCCGCCGCGCGGCCGCCAGCGGCCGATATGGCCCCAGGTCGGCGCCTGCGCCGGCGTCGCCCCGAGCATGCGTGAACCGGCCGGCAGATCGAACAATTGACAGGCCGGCAGGGTCTGCGGATCGAGCCCGGCCACCTGGTCCCAGGTCCGCCGCGGATCGGGCCGGGTCGGCGCCCAGTCGGTATAATTCTGGCTGACGATCGGCGCGTTGGCCGGCGGCAGCGGATAGCCCGAGAAATAGAAGCTCGACGGCTGCAGCCGGCCGTTCACCGGGGCGAAGGCGTAGCCGAACAGGATCGCCGGGAACTGCGTCCGGTCGGGGCTGGCGCCGGTCTGGATCGGCTGGCCGCCCACCGCTCCGACCCAGAAGGAATAGCCCTGCGCGCCCGCGCCGAGCTGGGCGCTGTCTCCGGCCGCATAAGGCAGATGCTTGATGAAGTCGCGCCGCGGCGGATGGTTCAGCGGCGAGAACAGGCAGACCGGCGGCATGCCGGCGGGCCGGTCCTGCTCGTAGGTGACGAAATAGGCGATGTTGCCGAGCGAGATGAATGAGCAGGTATAATTGTTCGGGATCGGGAAGATCGGCAGGCAGCGCCGCTCATAATGCTCCATCATCGCGCCTTCGCCCTCGCCCGCCGTTCGGCCGCGCCACGTCGAATCGTAATAAGTGGCGCCGTAGGAGACTTCATAGTCGCGGCCCGGCACCAGCGGAGCCGGCGGCCGGCCGGCATAAGGCGGCAGGTTTCGCTGATAATTCTGGAAGACGCGGAACATCGTCCAGCGCGACTGCCAATAAGGCGGATATTGCGGATCGGCCGGCTGGCCGCGGGTGCGCCGGTAGACGCAGGTCGGCGGCGCGCACGGGCTGGCGCTCGGCGGATTGTGCACGCCATAGGTCTGGTAGACCGGCCCGGGGGGAGTGCCGCCGGCCTGCCCGGCGGCGGCCGAGCCGGCAAGCGCGAAGACCAAGGCGAACGGCGCGATCGCTGCGTGTCTGGCGGCTGTCATGTTCAACTCCCCCTTTGAGATGATCCCGAGATGAAAACCGAGAAGAACTTAGGCGTAGCTGCTATTGTCTGTTCCACGAATTCGTGCTTGTCCTACTATCCGGCAAATAGGGGGCTTCGCGATGATCCGCCTGCAAATGACGCCGCTCAATTCTGTCGATGATGCCTGCAAGCATCTCCAGACCGCGATCGGCATCGAGTTCAGCACCCTCCCGCCCTATCTCTACGCAAAGTTCTCGATCCTCCCCGGCAGCAATTTGGTGGCGGCGGACAATCTCTCGGCGATCGTGGGTCAGGAGATGATCCATTTCTGCCTGGCCTGCAACATCTTGAACGCGCTCGGCGGCGACCCGGTGCTGACACCGCCGGTCTATCCGGGCACGATTCCCGGCGACATCGGACCGCCGGGCGGAAAGCCGCTGAGGGTCCGCCTCCTTCCCTTCTCGAAGGAGGCGATGGCGCAGGGCATGGCGATCGAGCAGCCCGAGCATATTCCCGAATTCCCGGTCCGCAACCTGATGGCCGTGGAAGAGGCGCCGGCCGCGGAAACCATCGGCCAGTTCTACACCAAGCTCGACCGCTTTCTCGAAACCCTGCCGGAAACCGCTTGGTATGCGGACCGCAACCAGATCGCCGATGCGCAATTCTTCGCCGGCCAGCTGTTTGCGGTCAACAATTATGACGACGCTCATCGCGCGATCGAGCAGATCAAGTCCGAGGGCGAGGGCAGCAGCGACGACCCGCTCGACTTCCAGGGCGAAGTCGCCCATTTTTACCGCTTCGGCGAAATCTGGCACGAGAAGGTGCTGACCAAGGACGACAATCCGCTCGGCTACAGCTGGGGGCCGGAGGTGCTCGCGGTCGACTGGGATGCGGTCTATCCGGCGATCCACGACCCCGCCAGCCACGACTTCTCCAAGGATTCGGCGGCCGCGCGGGAGGCCCAGGCGGCGTGCAACCTCGCCTTCAGCCGGCTGATCGACGCGCTGCAGCTGGCGGTGACCGGCGATGCGGCGCAGCTCGGCGTCGCCGTGCGGGCGATGTTCGAGCTCAGGATGGCCGCCATGGTCGCCCTCGCCACGCCGCTGCTCGATCCGGGCAAGGTGGCCGGGCCCTCCTTCCTCTACACGCCGACCGAAGCGGGAGACCGCGCATGAGCATCCTCGAAACGCCGCGCATCTATTTCCGTGGCCAGATGGCCTGGGATCCGATCACCACCAACAATGCCTCCGACCGCTATGACGAGGGCGACGCCGAGCCGATGTTCGGCGAATCCGAAACCGTCCAGCAATATCGCGAAGCGGCGGTCGCGCAGGCCGACAACCCCAATGGCTGGAACTGGAACCCCGACGGCACCCACCGCTCGACGTTCTTCGACACCAGCATCTCCGGCGGCGACATTGGCGGCGGACTTGTGACCGACGATCCGTTCGTCGGCGCGCCGGCCCAGTTCATGGGGATGCTCGTCGATTGCGAGCCTTATGGATCGATCAGCTCGCAGCTGTTCTTCGACTCGATGAGATTCGGCGTCGACGGGGGCTATCGCATCCAGCTTCCGCGCCTGACGCGGGTGACCGGGCGCTACGTCAACTTCCACCGCTATCCCGATCCCACCACCTCGTTCATCGCCGGCGGCGCCTCGATCAACTGGCAGACCTCGTTCGACAAGACCGACCCGAGTTTCCGCATCGACGCCTTCGATTCGCCGTCGCTCCAGGCGCTCGCCGCGGCGGTCGAGACGTCCGACGTGGCCGGCATCGTCGTCCGCTGGAACGCCTACCGCACCATCTATTTCGACGATCCCACCCTGGCCAATACCGATCCGGGCCGCGCCCAGGCCCGCGCCCGGTTGCTGATGGCCAAGCTCGCCGTGGGCGGATTCCAGCCCAATCCGGCGCGCAGCCTGCTGGTCGGCGCGATCGGCCTGTGGCGCCCGGACGAGCCCGTGCACGAGCCGGTCGGGCGGGCGCTGATCACCCGCTATCCGCCGGCCCCGCCGGAGGGCGCCCCTCCCGCGCCGCCGCCGCCGACCGTGGCCACCGCGCACGCACGGCTCGCCGGCAACGTCCTCACCGTGGACCTTTCCAACAGCATCCCCGAAGCCGAGCCGAACCTCGCCAAGCGGAATCTCGGCACGCTCCATTTCGTCGCGGTCAGCGCCGACGGCAAGTGCGTCAAGGAGCTCGGCAAGATCGGCAAGGCGGATTATGACCGCGTCGCTTATGACGAGACCTCGGGCATCGTCACGCTGAACGTCGATCCGGACGCGGCCAAGTTCGCCGCGACGAACGACATCCAGATGCGCAACGAAAATCCCAAGACCCACTCCCATGGAGACACGATCTATCTCGCGGAACAGGCGCTGCGCGCGATCCCGACCGAGCCCAACCTCTATTGCAACACCGGCGACACGGTCAAAACGAAGGTCCAGGTGTTCGATCGCGGCGTGCCGGCGGGCAAAAGCGTGCCGGTGAACATGGTCGGCGGGCCGAGCTTCAACATCTCGTCGGCCGCGGCGGCGCCCACGCCGACCGACGGGAACGGCGTGGCGACGATCTCTTATACCTATAACGGCGTCTCCAACGGCGCGTGCGAGGCCTTCGCTTTGCTGGCGGGCCAGGATCCGGCGCTGCCCGCGCAGATCGATCCGCTCGTCACGACCTACATGTACATCCGCTCGCTGCCGACCGACGCCGACACCGCCGCGCTCGATCCGACCTGGGACAATGTCTATCGCGCGGTCCTTTCCAAATGGCACGCCTTGGCGCCGTGCATGGACAATTGGCTGGATCTCGGAAACGAAGCCCAGGTTCGCGCTTATGCGCCGCTGCTCAGGACGCTGACCGATCCGGCCGATTTCGAGGCGTTCCGGTTCATGCCGGTCACCCGCGACATGACCGCCGGGGAACGGGCCCTGCTTTACAATTTCCTCGGCGCGGCCCCGCCCGCTTTGACGGCGATGGCTGTTTCGGGAGGACCGGCGCCGGCGCCGGCACCCGTCCCCGGGCGCGATATCGGGCGGCTCAGCCGGGCCTTGCGCGGCTGAACCTTCAGGAGGCCCGCCGCGCCTGCGTCCAGCATTGCGGCGGCGACCCGTATTTGCGGCGGAAGGCGTGGCTCAGGGCGACCCGGTCCGAATAGCCGGCCGCTTCGGCCGCCTGCCCGACCGAGCCGCCCGCGGCCAGCAAAGCCGCGGCCCGCTCGAGGCGGAGCGCGCGGTGATAGGAGATCGGCGACGCGCCGAACGCGTCCTTGAAATAGCGGGCCAGGTGGAATTGCGAGAGCCCGGCGATCGCCGCCATCTCGCTTTGGGTGACATTGCGGCCGTCATTCTCGTGGAGGAACGTGCGCGCCCGCTCGAGCCGCCGGTAAAGCTCGCGCCGGGTCGAGGGCTTGGCCGCCTTGAGGCCCGCCATCGCCGCTTTGCTGCGCGCCAGCGGCTCGGCGATCGCATATTCGACGCGCGCGACGAGCTCGTCGGCGAGCACCGGGCCGAGCGTCGGGTTGTTCGCAATCCGCCGCCCGTAATCCTCGAGCGTCCGGCCCATCGCGCTCGCCCGGGTCGAGAGGACCAGCGCCCGGCCGAGCACCGGATCGTGCCCGCAGGCGCCGCCCTCCGCTTCGGCGCGGTGCGGCAGCAGCAGGCAGATGCCGGTCATCGCCGTGCGGTTGGTGCCGATGCAGGCGCTGCCGGCGTCGAGATAGAGGAACTCGCCCGGGCGGACCGCGATCGTGCGGCCGTCGATCTCGTAGCGCTCGTCGCCGTCGAGGACGAGCTTGAGCGAGGGCGACGGCGCGCCGATCGCCGAGCTGCCGGGGCCAAGCCGGCTCAGCACCAGCTTGCCGCCGCCGATCGCCCCGCGCGGCGCCTCGAGCTGGCGGTCCATGACGGTGAAATCGCAGGCCAAATCGCCCCCCGTGTCTTACTTGAGTGACACGGTAGAGCATGGCGAAAATGAACCTGAGCTTACAACAGGTTGACGATCCCCAGGGTGAGGCTGGCGGCGAGCGTCACGGCGAGAAGCAGGCGCCAGAGCGGCGCCCCGGCCATCGCCTCGCCGCTCGCCGGCGCGGCCCGGCGGCCGGTCACCATCGGCGTGATCAGATCGTCGCGCCGGACCAGCCGGTAATAGAGGACCACGGCGATATGGAGCAGGATGAGGCAGGCGAGAACGATGAACATCGTCTCGTGGCGGTGGGCGAGGATGCGGGCGTTGTCGTAGCTGACGAGGTGCGACAGCGGGCCGCTGACCAGCCCGTCCTCGTCGGTGGCGAACAGGCCGAGCCCCACCTGCGTGGCGAGCAGCAGCAGCATGGCAAGCACGCTCCAGCCGCCGAGCGGATTGTGCCCGAAGGGCGCCCCCGCGCGGCCGCGGACATAGGCGAGGACGGCGCGCGGGCCGCGGACGAAGCGGGTGAAGCGCGCGGTCGAGCTGCCGATCAGCCCCCAGATCAGCCGGAACAGGACCAGCCCCAGCATCATTTGGCCGAGCAGGATATGGACGTCCATCCGCTCGAGCTTGTGCGTCGCCCACATCGCCGGGACGATCAGCACGATCGCCCAGTGAAACGCCCGGGTCGGCCAATCCCAGACGCGGACCTCGCTCGCGCTCATTGCTCGGGCGCCCGGTAATCGTCGTGGCAGGCGGAGCAGGCGCGGGCGACCGGCGGCGCCGCGGCGCGGATCCGGGCGACGTCGCCGCTCCGCGCGGCCGCTTCGAGCGCGCGCGCGGCGACGAGGAGGTCTGCGCCGGCGCGGTGGAAACCGTGATTGTTGGTCCAGATTTCGGGCCGCGCGCGGGTGCGCACGCCGGTTTCCGCGCCGCTGCCCGGCGGGAACCAGCGCAGCAGCTGGAGCGCGTAGCCGGCGATCAGGCCGCTGTCCCGGCGCAGCGCGTCGAGCGACGGGGCGTCGCCGCGCAGCTCTTCTCGGATCCCCTTCATCGCCGCGCCCATCTGCTTGTAGCGGGCCTGGCGGGCGTGGATCGTGTCCGCGGCGGCGGGCGCGCGATTCTGCGCGGCGGCGGTCGTGACGATCGCGGCGACGGCCGCGCCCAGGATGAGATGCTTCAAGGCGCCAACTCCTCGCTACTCGGCCCGCCTCCATAGCGCAGCCGGGCGAGCCGTCCAGCCGGTTTGCGGCGGCAGACAACGAAGAACGCCCCGGCCAGGGGGGTGCCGGGGCGTCTCCTCGCAACCCGGTCCGGCGATACGCGACTGGCCGGACCCGGAAATACGTGACGAGACCCTTCTAGGCCGAGTCGCCTGACGCCAGGCTGACCGGCTTCGTCAGCCTGGGTTCAGCTTCCTGTATTATGCAAATAATACACTTTATCCCTTGCGCTCGGGGCCGCGACGTCCCAATCTCTCTCCCGAACTTATTCAGGGAATGACGATGGCTACCCAGACCGACACCGCGACCGCGACCGAAACCGTATTGACGCTCGAGCCGCCGCAGCCGCTCCAGAACGTCTCGACCGAGCAGGCGGCGGGGCTGGTGCCGCTCAAGGACGAGCAGCGCAGCGCGCTCGACGAAAAGGTCCATTCGTTCGTCGCCGAGCTGGTCGCGCTCGACGCCAATTCGCCCGAATTCGGCAAGAAGGTCGACCAGCTGACGACGATGGGCCGCAAGGAGATCGTTGAGGCGGCGGGCGCCTCCAACCGCTTTCTCGACCGGCCGGTCCGGGCGATCGACAAGAATAGCGGCATCGGCGCCGATCTGACCGAGCTGCGGCGCACCGTCGAGGAGCTCGACCCGGGCCGCGGCGTCAAGCCGCGCAAGCTGTTCGGGATCATCCCCTGGGGCGGGGGCCTGCGCGGCTATTTCATGAAATACCAAAGCTCGCAGACCCACATTTCGAAGATCCTCGCGGCGCTGCAATCGGGCAAGGACGAGCTGCTCGAAGACAATAGCGCGATCGCCACCGAGCGGGCCAATCTGTGGAAGACGATGGGCAAATTGGAGCAGATGATCCACATCTCCAAGGCGCTCGACGCCGCGCTCGAAGACAAGGCGAACGAGCTCGACGCGACCGATCCCGCCAAGGCCAAGGCGATCCGCGAGACCGCTTTGTTCTACACCCGCCAGCGCACCACCGATCTGCTCACGCAAATGGCGGTCACCGTGCAGGGCTATCTCGCCCTCGATCTGGTCAAGAAGAACAATGTCGAGCTGGTCAAGGGCGTCGACCGCGCCTCGACGACCACCGTGGCCGCGCTGCGGACCGCGGTCACCGTCGCCCAGGCGCTGACCAACCAGCGGCTCGTGCTCGAGCAGATCACCGCGCTCAACACCACCACCGCCAAGATGATCGATTCGACCGGCGAGCTGCTGAAGAGCCAGACCGGCGAGATCCACCGCCAGGCCGCCTCCTCGACGATCCCGCTCGAAACGCTGCAGCGCGCCTTCCAGAACATCTACGACACGATGGACACGATCGACCGCTTCAAGGTCGAGGCGCTCGGCAACATGAAGCAGACCGTCGACACGCTCGGCAAGGAGGTCGAGAAGAGCCGCGGCTACATCGCCCGCGCCGAGGGCGTCGAGCAGAACCGGCTGGCCGGCGGCGGCACGAGCGGGGATTCGCCGCTGACCGCGCTCGAAGGGTGATGCGCGCGCGATGAGCCTCAATCAGAAGATCGCCCGCTTCGACAGCGAGCTCGACCGACTGACCCGGCTGGCGGCCTCCCGTTCGGCCGACGGCGCCATTGCCCCGCCGCCGCGGCGGGGCAGCACCGGCTGGGCGAAGAAGGTCGCCGCCGCCGCGATCGCGATCGGCCTCGTCATGATCGCGACGATCGTCATCGGCGTCGTCGTCAACGGCATCGGCCTCGGCGGCCTGGGGCTTTCGCTCCTCGCCATGGCGGCGGTCGTCGCCTTCTTCCTGATGCCGCGCCGCGAAAAGCCGCTCGTCGATTACAAGGAGGACATGCCCAACCAGGCGGTCGTCCAGCGGCTCGACACCTTGCTGGTGCGCAAGCGCGCCGCCTTGCCCGCCCCGGCCGCACGGACGATCGACGCGATCAGCCGGCAGCTGCCCCTGCTCGAAAGCCGCCTCGCCGAGACCGAGACGCTCGACCCGCTCGCCCAGGACGCGCGCCGCCTGATGGGCAAGCATTTGCCCGAGCTGATCGAGCGCTACGAACGCGTCCCCGCCGCCTATCGCGCCGAGCGCGACGGCGAAGGCCTGACCGTCGACGAGCGCCTCGTCCAGGGCCTCGACGCGGCGAAAACGGCGCTCGACGACCTCGGCCGCAAGCTCGCCCACGAGGACCTCCAGGCGTTCGAGACCAAGGGCCGCTTCATCGAAAGCCGCTACAAGGAGGACCAGGGGCTGGGCGGGCAATAAAATAGGGACAGTCCCTATTTTTCGAATTGGCCCGAAGGGGGCTGGAAAACTAGGGACAGTCCCTAATTTTCTGCCGAGGCGCTGCAATGCGATTGTTGAGAAAAATTAGGGACAGTCCCTATTTTCTGCCCGGCGCGCCGGAGAGGCAGATTGTTGGATACATGTTGGATTTCATCTGCCAGCCCTGTCCTGAGCGAGTCGAAGGGCTCGCTGCGACTCGGCCCGCCCGCAGCGGCGGCCGGGCGGCTCTTTCGCATTGTCGCATATTCGCCGTTGAGCAGGATTTCAGCGGCCGCCCGCGCGCCCGGGCTTAGGCGCTTCGCCGGAAAGGACCCCCCGCGTTTCCGTGCGCAAGGTGTGAAGTTCGTCAGCAAAACCCGCCGATAGCTGAACAGAAAGCGCCGAAAGCTGGTCCTGGTTAGCGTCGCACGAACCGAGTCCGGATCCACTCCGTCACCAGCGCCATCGCCGCCGGCGCGAACGTCTCCTCGATGTCCGCATATTCGCCGACCGCGCCGGTGCGCGCCGTCTGGAACAGGTGGTTGAGGCCGGGCAGCTCGCGGATGGTGACGTCGCGATCGGCGGCGGTGGCGGCACGGATGCCGGCGAGGTTGGCGGCGGGCAGGACCTGGCGGTCGAGCGAGCCGTTCACCGCCAGCAGCGGCACCCGGATCCGCGCCAGCGCCGGCGCCGGATCGTAGCGGGCGAAATAGCGCAGCCAGGGGTCGTTCGCCGCGCGCGCCATCTGGTCGCGCTGGCTAAGCGGCACGCCCGCCTGCTGCAGCATCTCGTCGGTCAGCGCGGCCCGCAGACGCGCCGCGACCGCGGCGGCGTCGCCCTCGCTGGCGGCGGCGGCGAACAAAGCCGCCTGGACCGGCGCGATCCGGTCGAGCTCGGCCTCGCTCATCCCCTGCGCGGCGCCGATCGCGCGGCCCTGCGCCGCCATCAGCGCGCGGGCCGGCACGCCGGGGCCGGCGAGGAGGACGAGCCAGGCGACTTCGGGATTGTCGACCGCCGCCAGCGGGCCGATCATCCCGCCCTCGCTATGGCCGACGAAGCCGATCGCGCGGCGGTCGATCTCCGCCCGGGCGCTCACGTACGCGAAGGCGGCATTGGCGTCGGTCGCGAAATCGGCGCTGGTCGCTCCGGCCTGGGCGCCGGTCGAGGCGCCGACGCCGCGATCGTCGTAGCGCAGCACGGCGATGCCGCCCCGCGTGAGATGGTCGGCGAGCACCGCGAACGGCTTGTGGCCGAAGATCGTCTCGTCGCGGTCCTGGCCGCCCGAGCCGGTGATCAGGATCGCGGCCGGAAAGGGGCCGCTGCCCTGCGGCAGGGTCAGCGTCCCGGCCAATGTCACGCCCGCCGCGCCCGGATTGGCGAAGCGCACCTCCTCGGTCCGATAGGGGAAAGGGGCGCGCGGCAGCTGCGGCCGGGCGCGCGACGCGGCGGCGCCGAGCGGGCGGCGGACGAAGACGACCTCGGCCTCGGGCGAGCCGGGCCGGCTCCAGCTGCCGGTCATCCGCGACCCGTCGGCGGCGAGAATCCCGCGATAGGCCGAGCCGCCGGCCGGTATTGTAAAGCTGATCGTCTCGCCGTCGCGGGCGAGCGCGGCGACCGGCAGGCCCATCGCCAGCAGATCGGGCGAATCGAGGCTCGCGATCGTTCCGCCCGGGCCGGTGCGCACGTTCAGGATCAGCCGCAGACGGACGTCGTTGCGGATGACGCCGCCCTCCCAGATGCCGTCGATCCCGGCGATCACCGGCCGCGCCTGGGCGGCGCCGCGCTCGAAGTCGAGCGGGATGGCCGAACCCTGGCTGAACGTGCCGGCGAAGCGGCCGCGATCGGCCTGCCAGCGGCCTTCGTAGGTGGCGCTGATCATCGGGATGGCGAAGGTCAGCCGGCCGTCGGCGACGGCGATGGCGGCGACCGGAATCTTGCGGCCCGGCGCCTGGTCGAGGCTCTCCAGCTCGGCGGCGAGCGCGCCGCCTGTCTGCTCGCTTATGGTGAGCACCAGCCGCAGCTCGCCCGCCGGCGTCGCCAGCGTGCCGTGCCAGTCGCCGGCCCAGCTTTGCTCGGCCCGCGCCGGCTGCGCCGCCAAGGCGAGCAGCAGGAAAACGGCGATCGAAAGGAGGCGCGTCATGCCCTGTTCCCCTGAATCGATCTGAAGGACGCGAGCCGCAGCACGATCAGCAGCAGCCCGATCGCCAGCGGCACCATCGACCACAAGGCCGCCTGCTTGATCGGCGCGAGCACCCAGATCAAAGTGTTGGCCAGGCCGGCGAGCACGAATACCCAGCCGGAATAGCGCTGCAACGCCTGCTTGCGTCCGGCGTCGGCCGCGGCGGGATCGACGCAGGCCCCCTTCTTGGGGACCATATTGCCGTAGAAGACGATGACGAGGCCGCAGAAGATGCCGAGGCCGCGCAGGGCATAGGATTCGTCGTCGGGCGCGATCGCCCCGAGCGCCCGCGCGATCGCCAGCGCCTCGGCGGCCGCGAGCGTCACCGCGGCATAGGAAACCGAAAGGCGCAGCCTCGCATTGCCGCGCTTGAGCAGCTCGGCGCCGGTCCACAGGATCGGCATGGTCAAGGCGGCGATGATCCAAAATTCGCGCTTCTCGGGCACGAGCAGGAACAAAGCGATGGCGAGCGCCTCGACCAGGGCGACCGTGACCACGGCCATCCCCAGGGAAAATCGTCCACGGGTCATGATGTTTCTTCCTTTCCTTTCGCCGCCGCGCCGAGATCGAGCCCGACGGTCTGGGCGAGCCCCATCAGGGCCTCTTCGAGCACCGACATCCTCAAGCTGTAGAGGATCGACTTGCCCTGCTTGCTGGCGTCGATCAGGCCGGCCTC
Organism: Sphingomonadales bacterium; assembly: GCA_034668465.1. Lineage (GTDB taxonomy): Bacteria > Pseudomonadota > Alphaproteobacteria > Sphingomonadales > Sphingomonadaceae > Allosphingosinicella. The sequence goes on along the minus strand of JAXDPI010000028.1, from coordinate 128,666 downwards.
GCGCAGCACCGAGAAATGGGCCGACATGGTCGGCTTGGAGACGTCGAACCGGTCGGCGAGGTCGCCCGCGCTCATCGGCCGCTCGCGCAGCAGCGCCAGCACCTGGCGGCGCGTCGGATCGGCAAGGGCGCGGAAGACGTTGCTCACGATTCGATATTTAGCTATTTATCGAAATGAGTCAAGCGACATGATGATTGTTGTTTAAGTGCCACAAGCGGTTAACGAAATGCGCCGGGATGTGCTGGGCTCTGGCGTACCGGCGGAATGGCCCTAGTCTCCTGCGATGGCGCTCGCGCCGCCGTTCCTCTGGGGGGAATAGACCATGACTCGCATCACCACGTCGGCACTGCTGCTTTCGACCCTTTCGACCCTGGCTTTCGCCGCGCCCGCTTTCGCGCAGGACCAGCCGGCCGCGGCGGCGACCGCCGACGATTCGCCGATCATCGTCACCGGCACAAGGCGCACCGACCGCACCGTCGCCGACAGCCCGGTGCCGATCGACGTGATCGGCGCCGACGCGATCGCCAATTCGGGGCAGACCGAGACCAACAAGATCCTCAATTCGCTCGTCCCCTCGTTCAACTTTCCGCAGCCCTCGATCGCCGACGGCACCGACGCCCTGCGTCCCGCCTCGCTGCGCGGCCTGAGCCCGGACCAGACGCTGGTGCTGGTCAACGGCAAGCGCCGGCATGTCTCGTCGCTGCTGAACATCAACGGCACGGTCGGCCGCGGCAGCGCGGCCGTCGACCTCAACCTGATCCCCGGCCTCGCGATCAGCCGCATCGAGGTGCTGCGCGACGGCGCCTCGTCGCAATATGGTTCGGACGCGATCGCCGGCGTGATCAACATCCAGCTCCGTAGCGCCGATCATGGCGGCCGGGCGACCGCCACCTACGGCCGCTACCAGACCACCCTCGACGACGTCGCCCGCATCACCGGCCTGCAGACCAATGCCGGCGGCCAGCCGTTCCTCGATCCCGTCGACAACCGCGTCTTCGCCGCCAACGCCAATGGCGAGCGCCACGCGCACGACGGGGAGCTGTGGACCCTGGGCGCGAATATTGGCCTGCCGATCGGCCCGGGCTTCGTCAGCCTGACCGCCGAATATCGCGACCGCAGCCCGACCAACCGGGCCGGCTACGACCTGCGGCCCAATTACAACCGGCCGACGGCCGCGTTCGACGCCCGCGAGCTCAGCTTCGATCGTCTCGAATTCCGCTATGGCGACGCCGCGACCCAGGACATCAACCTGTTCGTCAACGCCGGCATGCCGGTCGGCGGCGAATGGGAGCTCTACGCCTTCGGCTCCTGGGGCGACCGCAACGGCCTCAGCGCCGCCAATTACCGGCAGCAAAGCGCCGCCGCCAACCGCGACTATGGCACGCTCGCGCCCAACCAGACGCCCAACGCGGCGAACTTCGTGCCGCTGACGCCCGACGGCTTCCTGCCCTATATCGATACCGACCTGCGCGATTATGCGGGCACGATCGGCGTTCGCGGCGAAGTGGCCGGCTGGCGCGCCGATCTGTCGCTCGGTTACGGCCACAACAGCTTCGATTATACGGTGAGAAACAGCCTCAACACCTCGTTCGGAACGTTGAGCCAGAACACGTTCGATGCCGGCGGGCTGCGCTACGGCCAGATGGTCGCCAACCTAGACGTCTCGCACCAATACGAGATCGGCCTCGCCTCGCCGCTGTCGGTCGCGCTCGGCGCCGAATATCGCAACGAGAATTTCCAGATCCGGCCGGGCGACCTCCAATCCTACGCCACCGGCCCGCTGTTCCGCGCCTCCTTTGCGACCACCGCGGCGAACTGCGCGGCGCAGAGCGGCGTCTACAATGCCGGCACCGGCATCTGCAGCTTCCCCGGCCGCGCCGCGCCCGCCGGCGCTCAGGGCTTCCCCGGCATCCCCGCCTCCAGCGCAACCGACGAAAGCCGGCACAGCTGGGCCGCTTATGCCGAGCTCGACACCAATTTATTCGATGGGCTTACCGCCGTCCTGGCCGGCCGTTACGAGCATTTCTCCGATTTCGGCGACACGTTCAACGGCAAGCTCGCTTTGCGCTTCGAGGCGACCCCGGGCCTGGCGTTTCGCGGCTCGCTCTCCAACGGTTTCCGCGCGCCGTCGCTCCACCAGCAATTCTTCACCACCACCTCGACCAACTTCATCAACGGCCTTCCGGTCGACATCAGCACGCTCGCGGTCGACAGCCCGGTCGCGCGCGCGCTCGGCTCGCGCGATCTGGAACCGGAGCAATCGGTCAACCTCAGCCTGGGGGCGACCGCCAATCCGGTCCGTGGCTTCACCATCACGCTCGACTTTTACCGGATCGACATAAACAATCGCATCGTGCTGACCGAGAATCTGGGCGCCGCCGGCGCGGGCACGGCCGCGGTCAACGCCGCGGTCAAGGCGCTGCTCGACGCCAATGGCTTCCAGAGCGTCGGCGCGGCGCGCTTCTTCGTCAATGGCCTCGACACCACCACCCAGGGCGTCGATGCGGTCGCGAGCTATCGTTTCAGCCCGGGGTTCGGCAATTGGACGCTGACCGCCGCCTATAATTACAACAAGACCCGGATCGACGAGCGGCTGAACAACCTTGGCCCGCTCGCGACCATCCCGGGGATCGTCCTGTTCGGCCGGGTCGAGGGCATCCGTTTCACCGACGGCCAGCCGCGCGACAAGGTCGTCTTCAGCGCGGACGCCGAGTTCGGCAATCTCGGGCTTACCGCGCGGACCACGCGCTACGGCCGGGTGATCTCGCCGGGCGCGACCGCCCCGCTGGCGGATCCGCTCAGCCTGACTTTGCTCGGCCCCGACGACATCATGCTCGGCGGCAAATGGGTCACCGATCTCGAGCTGCGCTACCGGGCGTTCGGCCATCTCGAGCTGGCGATCGGCGCGGACAATGTCTTCGACGTCTATCCCGATCGATCGCCGTTCGGGCCGCGCCCGAGCGCCGCCGGCGGCGGGGTCTACCCGATCAACCAATATTATCTGCCTTATTCGGGCTTCTCGCCGTTCGGCTTCAACGGGCGCTTCCTCTACGCGCGCGCGTCGGTCGAATTCTAAGGCGCTCGAAAACCGGCCAGGTCTCCCTTCCGCGTGGGATAGGGAGACTTGGCCGGCTGCCGGTCAGATCCGGCCCATTAGCACCAGGATGATGAGGATGATCAGGACCAGGCCGAGCCCACCCGACGGGCCGTAGCCCCAGCCGCGGCTGTGGCCCCAGGTCGGCAGCGCGCCGATCAGGATGAGGATGAGCACGATGATCAGGATGGTGCCGAGGGTCATGGGGGTTCTCCATTACGTGACCCATCCGTAACGACCGTCGCGGCAATGGGTTTCAGGGCGGGCGCGGATTAGCCGGCGAACATGTCCCGCGCCCTCGCCAGCGCGGCGACGCCGGCCTCGAGCGTCGCCGGTTTCTTGGCGAAGCAGAGGCGGACGACGCTGGTGACCGGATTCTCGGCGTAGAAGGCCGAGACCGGGATCGCGGCGACGCCCGCCTCCGCCACCGCACGATTGCAGAATTCGACGTCGTCGAGCGGGATCCCCGACGCTGCGAGGTCGACGCACAGGAAATAGGTCGCCTCACAATCGAGCACGGCGTAGCCCGACGTCTCGAGCGCGCGGCGCATCGCGTCGCGCGGAGCGGCGAAGCCGGCGCGCATCGCCTCGAAATAGGCATCGTCCTTAGCGAGCCCGTATGCGGCGGCGGTCTGCAGATTGGGCGGCGTCGAGAAGGTGACGAACTGGTGCGCCTTGGCGATCGGCTCGGCGAGCGCGGCCGGCGCGATCACCCAGCCGACCTTCCAGCCGGTCATCGAGAAGATCTTGCCGGCCGAGCCGATCTTGATCACCCGATCGGCCATATCGGGCAGCGCGGCGATCGAGACGAAGCGGGTTGGATCGAAGACCAGATGCTCCCAGACCTCGTCGGCGAGGATCAAGGCGCCGGCGCGGGCCGCGGCGTCGGCCAGCAGGCCGAGCTCCTCGGCGCCGAACAATCGTGCGGTCGGGTTGTGCGGGTTGTTGAACAGGACCAGCCGGGTGCGGCTGCTGAACGCCGCGGCGAGCGCCTCGCGCGTGATTCGCCAGCCGGGCGGGCTCAGCCGCACCAGCCGCGGCACGCCGCCGGCGCGCAGCACGAGCGGCAGATAGGCGTCGTAGAGCGGCTGGAACAATATTACCTCGTCGCCCGGCGCGATCAGGGCCAGCAGGCTCGCGGCGAGCGCCTCGGTGGCGCCCGAGGTGACGATGACCTGGCCCGGGTCGATCGCGAGGCCCTGGTGGCGCGCATAATGGGCGGCGACGGCCTCGCGCAGCTCGGCAAGCCCGCGCATCGGCGGATATTGGTTGGAGCGGGTGGTCAGCGCTTCGGCCGCCTTGGCGACGACGTCTTCGGGCCAGCCGAAATCGGGGAAACCCTGGCCCAGGTTGACGGCATTGCGCGTCCGCGCCGCCATCGACATCGCCTCGAAGATCGAGGTCGGCAGGTCGGCGAAGAGCGGGTTCATGGCGGCTTCCTGCCGCAACCCTGGACCGCCTGCAAAGGAAAAGGCCCGGGGCGCGAACCCCGGGTCTCTCTGGCGACGGCGAAGAGGAGGAGAGGCCGCCGTCGCCCCTCGCGTCAGGCTCAGTCCCGGCTGACGTTCGAATTGTCCGGGCGGGGACGGCTCGCCGCCCGCTGGCTGCCCTGGCTCGCCTGCGCGGTCTGGCCGCGCCGGCGCCTCGCCTCAGCCTTGCCGGAGCCGCTGGCGGAGAGATTGCCCGAGACGGCCGCGCCGTCGAGCGCGCCACTGGCGCTGCCCGCCACGTTGCCGACGCGATTGCGGGTGTTGGCCACGGCGGTGCCGGCCCGGTCGCGGGCGTTGGCGACGGTGCCGCGGACCTGGTCGGTGCCGACCAGCTCGGCGCCGGCGCCGACATCGGCCGAACCATTGGCCGCGCCGTTCAGCGGGCCGAGCGCGCCATTGCCGGCGGCGTTGCCCGAGGCGCGGGCGTCGGCGCGGCCGCGGCGGCGGTCGATATTGCGGTCGATGCGCGCGCTACCATTGCCGTCGACGGTGCCGCGGACGCTACGGTCGACGCCGCCAAGCGAGCCACCGAGATTGCCGCCAAGGTTGCCGCCGAGCGAGCCGCCGAGGCCGCCGCCGCCCAGAATCTGGGCCGAAGCCGGCGCTGTGATCAGCATCGCGCATCCGGCCGCGAATGTGGTCATGCGTTTCATGCCTGTTTCTCCATTAATCGATACAAGACGAGGTCAGGCCTCGTGGGAGAAACGCGGCGGCCCCGGGGTTTAATCCCTCAGCGGCGATAGACCGTGCGGCAATCACCGCAGATGACACCGCGGCCGACCCCGCGGCGGCTCCGTTCGGTGGCTTCGCCGTCGAGCGCGGCGAGCGGGTTCGGCGCTCTCGCATGGGCGGCGAGGCGGCCGGCGACGAACGGCACCGCGAACGAGGTACCGCGCACCGCGGCGAGGCGGCCGTTGGCGGCGGCGGCGGCCATGTCGGCGCCGGGCGCGGCATAATCGAGGTGAAGCGCCCGCCCCGCCTCGGCCAGCACCCGTCCGCGCCCGTCGATGCCGGTGACGGCGATCACCCCGGGATAGGAAGCGGGATAAGCGGGCGGCGCGGCGGGCCCGTCATTGCCGACCGCGGCGACGATTCGGACGCCGCGGGCCTGCGCCTGCGCCACCGCACGAGCCACCAGCGGGTTGGCCGGCCCGACCAGGCTGATCGCCACCACCGGTACGCGCTGAACCACCATCCAGCCGAGCGCCCGTGCCAGCGCCAGCGCATTGCCCCCGGCCGGGTCGCTGCCATAGACGTCGGCGACGACCAGCGGCGCGCCCGGCGATGCGCCTCGTACCGCCCCGTCGCCGGCGATCAGCGATGCGACGGCGGTGGCGTGAGCGCTGGGACGCGGCGCGCCGGCAGCGAAGCCGCGCTGCTGGATGCCGCCGCGCAGCGCCGGATGCGTGGCGACGCCGCCGTCGATCACGCCGACCGCCGCGCCGCCGGGGACCCGGCCCTGGGCGGCCACAGCCGCGCCCGCCGCGCCGGCCTCGCCGGTGCTGCTCTGGCCGTGCAGATGGTTGGCCGCAAACTCGCCGCCGGGCGCGAGCCGCCGCAGCTGCGACAGCGCCCGGTCGACCGACCAGCCGCGCGGCACGCGGAGCGTCACCTGGCGTAGGTCGAGCCCTTCGATCCGCTCCTCGGCGCTGCGGGTGAAGCCCGCCGCCTCCGCCGCCGCCAGGCTTGCCGGATCGGGATCGACCGCGATCACCTCGCCGCGCACGGCCGGGCCGAGGTCGGTCATCTCCAGCGCGTCGCGATTGGCGCGGACCAGCGCCCGCAGCCGGTCGACCCGCGCGTCGGCGAGCTGGCGCGTGCTTGCCCGGGCGATGTCGAGCGCCGGCCGAAGCTGGTCGACCGCCTGCTGCCCGGCGCGGCCGACCTGGCCGAGCGCGCCGCCGACCGGCGGGATCGCCGGCGCCGAAGGCAGCAGCTGCGCTCCGGCGGCGCCGCAGGCGGCCATCGCCAGAGCCGCGGCCAGCGCCAGCCGCCAATGGAAACCCACGAACATCGAAGCTCCTTGGCATAAATTTGCTTGCTTGTGGAGGAAACGGCTGGGAGCATCCGTTTCCTCCTCAGTGATTGGAGACGCCTGTTGCAGGCTTTCGAGCGTGAGCTGCTGACGCTGCTGCCCCGGCTGCGCCGGTTCGCGCGCGCGCTCGCCAGGGATGCAGCGGACGCCGACGACCTGGTGCAGGCGGCCCTCGAAAAGGCCCTCAAAGCGAGGGACCAGTGGGCGGCAGGGACGAGACTGGATTCGTGGATGATGAAGATCGTGCGCAATGGCTGGATCGATGAGCTGCGCAGCCGCGCCCGCCGCGCGCGCACCTTCGTGCCCGAAGAGGAGGGTCTGGCCGTCGGCTCGGAAGACCATCGCGACGTCGAGATCCGCGCCGAAATGCACGCCGTCGACAAGGCGATGAACAGCCTTTCTACGGAGCAGCGCGAGGTGATCGCGCTCGTCCTGGTCGAGGGGCTCGCGTATCGCGAGGCCGCGGATCTGCTCGACATCCCGATCGGCACCCTGACCTCGCGGCTGACCCGTGGCCGCCAGGCGCTGGCGCAGATGCTGGAGGCGGCATGATCGACGACGACCTGCTGATGGCCTATGCCGACGGCGAGCTCGACGAGCTCAATCGGGCCCGTGTCGAACGCGCCCTCGCCGAGGCGCCCGAGCTGCGCGCACGGCTCGAGCAGCAGCGCAGGCTGCGCGCGACTTTGGCCGCGCATTATGGGCCGGCGATCGAGGAAGAGGTTCCCGAGCGGCTGCGAGCGCTGCTGCAAACCAACGTCGTCGCCTTCGCCGCGACGCGTCCGGCGCGGCCGGCGCGGCCGATGTGGCAGAATTTCGCCGCTTTGGCCGCGACCCTGGTGCTCGGCCTCGCGATCGGCCGGACCGTGCTGGTGCCTGGGCCCGGGCCGGTCGGCGTCGAGAGCGGGGCTTTGGTGGCACGGGGCCCGCTCGCCGATGCGCTCGAGACCCAGCTCGCCTCGACGCAGAGCACGGACACCGCGACCCGGATCGGGCTCAGCTTCGCCGCGGCGGACGGGCGGCTGTGCCGAACGTTCGACACCGCCTCGGTTTCGGGGCTCGCCTGCCGCGGCGAGGCGGGCTGGCAATTGATGACGACCGCGGCCGGCGCGCAGGGGCCGCGTGGCGACTATCGCCAGGCGGGCAGCGACAGCCCGCTGGTCGCGCAGGCGGCGCAGGAGATGATGGCCGGCGAGGCGTTCGACGCCGATGCGGAGCGCCGGGCCCGCGATTCGGGCTGGCGGCGCGGGGGACCTTCCCGCTAACCTGGCCTTATGGCCGTCCGCATTCTGAAATGGCTCCTCTGCGGCCTGCTGGTCTTCGTCGCAGGCAGCGTCCTTTGGGTGCTCGCCTATCGCTTCGTCGATCCGCCCATCACCTTCACCCAGGCGGCCGACGCGATGTGGGGCGATGGCGCGTACCGCGAATGGACGCCGATCGAGCGGATCGACCGCGACATGGTCCGCGCCGTGATCGCCGGCGAGGACGGCAAGTTCTGCACCCATAGCGGCTTCGACCGCGAGGCGATCGAGGCGGCGGTGCGCAGGAACGCCGCCGGCGGGCGCGTCATCCGCGGCGGATCGACGATCAGCCAGCAAACCGCGAAGAACGTCTTCCTCTGGCAAAGCGGCGGCTATTTCCGCAAAGGGCTCGAGGCCTGGTTCACGCTGCTGATCGAGAATCTGTGGAGCAAAAGGCGGATCATGGAGGTCTATCTCAACGTCGCCGAAACCGGGATCGGCACCTATGGCGCCGGCGCCGGCGCGCGGCGCTATTTCGGCCACGACGCCGCCACGCTCGCTCCGGCCGAAGCAGCGCGGATCGCCGCCGTCCTGCCGCTGCCCAAGAGGCGCGACGCGATCGACCCGGGCGGCTTCACCCGGCGCTACGGCAACCTCATCCTGGCGCGGATGGGCGTGGTCGCGCGCGAGGGGCTGGACGGGTGCGCCTATGTCTGAGTCATCCCGGCGAAAGCCGGGACCCATGACCTCTGTCTATGCATGGAAGGCGAAAGCATCTTCGCAAATCCTCGCCCGCGGGTGTTCATGGGTCCCGGCTTTCGCCGGGATGACTCTGGGGCCCTCAAAACGGCATCTTGAAGCCGGGCGGGAGCTGGAGGCCGCCGGTGGCGCCGCGCATCGCCTCGGTCGCGGCGACGTCGGCCTTGGCGCGGGCGTCGTTGATCGCGGCCGCGACAAGGTCCTCGACCATCTGCTTTTCGCCGGGGCTAAGCAGGCTTTCGTCGATGTCGATCGCGATGATCCGGCCCTTGGCCGAGGCGCGGACCCTGACCAGCCCGCCGCCGGAGACGCCCTCGACCTCGACCTTGTCGAGATCGTCCTGCGCCTGCATCAGCTTGGCCTGGGCCTCCTGGGCCATTTTCAGCAGCTCGTCCAAATTCTCCATCATGCGCTCCGTTGTTCGTCGAGCCGGAAGCCGGCGAGCTCGGCCTCGGGAAAGGCCTCGAACGCCGCCTTGACCAGCGGGGTTTCCAATACCTCCCGGCGCAGCATTTCGGCCGCGTCGCGTTCCTGGTCGAGCAGGCTCGGCACCTTTTCCCCGTCGGACGCGCGGACCTGCCAGGCGGTTCCGGTGAGCGCCTTGAGCGCGGCTGCGAGATCGCGGATGAAATCGCCGCCGAGCGGCTTGGCGGGACGAATGTCGAGCTCGGGCGGCGCGTAGCGGACGAGGCCGACGAAATCGTGCAGCTGCTGGGCGAGATGGGCCTTGCCGCCGGCCTCGACCGCCTTGATCAAAGCGGCGAAGCTGGCGGGGAATTTGAGCAGGGCGCCCTGCTCCTCGGCCCTGGCCGGCTCGGCCGGGCGCGCTATCACCGCTTCGCCGCTCGCCAGCTTCTCGAGCAGGGCGCCGGGGTCGGGCAGATCGGACGCGTGGATGACGCGCAGGACCGCCATCTCGGCGGCCTCGAGCGGCATCGGCGCGCTGTGGACCTCGGCGAGGCCCTTGAGCAGCAGCTGCCACAGGCGGTGGATCGCGCCATGGCCGAGCCTGCTCGCCCATTCGGCATAGGCTTCGCGTTCCTCGGCCGACTGGGCCGGGTCCTGGGCGCCGCCGACCTTGGCGCGGGTGATGCCGTGGACCGCCTCCAAGAGGCCGCGCAGCACCGCCGACGGCTCGACGCCGAGGTCATATTGCTCCTTCAGCGCGGCCAGCGCGCCCTGCGCGTCGCCGCCGAGGATCAGCCGGAGCAAAGCGCGGTTGGCGCCGCGGTCGGAAAGGCCGAGCATGGCGCGGACCTGGCCCGCGCCGACCGTGCCGGCGCCGTGGGCGATCGCCTGATCGAGGATCGACAGGCCGTCGCGGGCCGAGCCTTCGGCGGCGCGGGCGATCAGGGCGAGCGCTTCGGGCTCGACCTCGACGCCCTCGGCGGTGGCGACCGCGCCGAAATGGGCGGCGAGCGATTCGGCGGGGATGCGCCGCAAGTCGAAGCGCTGGCAGCGCGACAATACGGTGATCGGAACCTTGTTGACCTCGGTCGTGGCGAACAGGAACTTGACGTGCGCGGGCGGCTCCTCGAGCGTCTTGAGGAGGGCGTTGAACGCGTTCTTCGAGAGCATGTGGACTTCGTCGACGATGTAGACCTTGTAGCGCGCCGAGACCGCCGAATAGCGCACCGCCTCGATGATCTCGCGGACGTCGTCGACCCCGGTGTTCGAGGCCGCGTCCATCTCGACGACGTCGATATGGCGCCCTTCGGCGATCGCGATGCACGGCTCGCAGGCGCCGCACGGCGCGATCGTCGGCCCGCCCAGGCCGTCGGGGCCGATGCAATTGAGCGCCTTGGCGATCAGCCGCGCGGTCGAGGTCTTGCCGACCCCGCGCACCCCGGTCAGCAGGAAGGCGTGGGCGAGCCGGTCGCTCTGGATCGCGTTCGCCAGCGTTTTGACCATCGCCTCCTGGCCGATCAGCGCGTCGAAGCTCTGCGGCCGGTATTTGCGGGCGAGGACCCGGTAGGGCTGGGGGGAATCGGAGGACATCATTGCCAACCTAAGCACCCCCCTTTGCGCATGCCAGCGAAAGCTGGTCCGGGGCGTCCCGCCGGGCGCATATGAGCTTCACGAACTTCACAACCTGCGCACGGAATCGCGGGGGGTCCCCGGTCCGAACCCCATTCGGGCTTCAGCTTGAATGAGGTCGAGGCACGGTTCATTTCGCCAGGATAGCTGACCGGAAAGGCTGTAGGAAAGGGAAAAGAACGTAAGAAGAACAGAGGGTAACGTGAATGGGGACAGTTACGAGTAACTGTCCCCTTGCAGCGGCGGTGCAAAAACGGGGACAGTTACGAGCAACTGTCCCCTGGTGGGAGCCGGAACGACCCGGCGTAAACTCGTTGCGGCTGCTTCCTTCCGGACCTGACCGGGTTGGCGAGAGCGCCGTCCGCCCGACTCCCGAGCGCCATATGCGGCGCAGGCGGGCGATTTGCAAGGCTCAGAGGAAGGCGGCGGCGACGGCGCGGGCGACCGCGGCGTGGATCGCGTCGCGGGCGGCGAGATCGGCATTGCCGCCGCTCTGGTAGCAGGCGATCAGGATCGGGCGGCGGCCGGGCGGGACGGCGAAGGCGATGTCGTTGGCCGCGCCGCCCGCGCCATTGCCGGTCTTGTCGCCGACCCGCCAGCCCGCCGGCAGGCCGGCGCGCAGCCGCGCGCGGCCGGTGGTCGCGCCCTCCATCCAGCCGGCGAGGCGGGTTCGCGAATCCTGGTGCAGCGCATCGCCGAACAGCAGCGCGCTGAGCAGTCCGACCATCGCCGCGGGCGAGGTCGTGTCGCGCGGATCGCCGGGCAGGTTGGCGTTGAGGCTCGGCTCGGTGCGGTCGAGGCGCGTGACGGCATCGCCGCAGCGGCGGATGAAGCGGGTCAGGCCTTCGGGGCCGCCGATCCGGGCGAGCAGCAGATTGGCGGCAACATTGTCGCTGACCTCGACGATCGCCGCGCACAGCCGCGCGACCGGCAGCCGGCCGCGCTCCATATTGGCCTCGATCACCGGCGCATAGGGGACCAGATCGGCGCGGCTGAACGGGACTTCATCGTCGAGCGTCAGGCGCCCCTGCTCGATCTCCGCGAGGATCGCGCCGGCGAGCGCGACCTTGAAGGTGGAGGCCATCGCATAACGGCCGTTCTCGTCGTGGACCAGCCAGCGGCCCGAGCGGGTGTCGAGCGCGGCGATGCCGAGCCGGCCGCCGGGGCCGAGGCTTTGCTGGAGGCCGCGGAAATCGGCGCGGGCGCGGCGGCCTTCGCTGGGATAGCCGGCGCAGGCCGCGGCGAGCGCGGCGCCGCCCACGAGGAAGGCGCGGCGGTCGATCGCCATGTCACCGTCCCTGCATGTCGTGGAAGCCCGACGGCATGCGGACGGTCAGCGTCTCGAGATCGTCGGTCAGCCAGATCTGGCAGGCGAGGCGCGAATGGCGGGTCACATGAGCGGCGAGATCGAGCATGTCCTCTTCCTCCTCGGCCGCGCGCGGCAGCCTGGCGAAATCCTCGGCCGCGACGATGACGTGACAGGTCGAGCAGGCCATCTGGCCCTCGCACGTGCCTTCGAGCGGCTGGCCGGCATTCTGGGCGACGTCGAGCAGCCGCGAACCCGCCGGGGCACGCACCTCCTGGACCTCATTGCCGTCGGCGGAGACGAAGCGGACGCTGACCGTTTTTGGGGTCATGCGGTGAAGCTCAGCTGGCGCTCGGCGGCCTGGTTGATCAGGCCGAGCGCGGTGCGCAGTTCTTGTTCGGTCGTATAGCGGCCGAAGCCCAGGCGGATGCTGGCGTGCGTCGCGCGCTCGTCGAGGCCCATGGCCCGCAGCACATGGCTGGTCTTTCCCGAGCCGCTGCCGCAGGCGCTGCCCAGGCTGAACGCGACGTCGCGGACGTCGGAGAGCAGGCGGATCGCATTCACCCCGTCGCGGCGGACGTTGAGATTGCCGCGATAGCGATGGGTGAACGAGCCGTTGATCGTCCAGTCGGCGAGCGTCTCGACCGCTATGTCCCAAAGCCGCTCCACATGAGCGATATCCCTCTCCATTCTTTCCGCTGCCAGCCGCGCCGCCGCGCCGAAGCCGGCGACCAGCGCCGGCGACACGGTGCCCGAGCGCATATTCTGTTCCTGCCCGCCGCCAAGAATCCAGGGCGCGAGCTTGACCCCGTCGCGGACCCACAGGGCGCCGATCCCCTTGGGCCCGTGAATCTTGTGGGCGCTGATCGCAATCAGGTCCGGCCCTTCCGGAACCGCCATCCGCCCATAACCCTGCACCGCGTCGCAGAGGAGCAGGCTGCCCCTGGCGTGGGCGGCTTCGGCATAATCGGCGACCGGCTGGATCGTGCCGACCTCGTTGTTGACCAGCATCAGCGCGACGATGCCCCGTTCCGGAAGGGCGGCCGCGTCCGGCGCCGGCACGAGGCCGTCCGCGCCGACCGGAATCAGCTGAGCGCCCTCCATCTCAAGCCGCTGCAGGGCCCCGTGATGTTCGATCGCGCTTCCCGCCAGGCCGCCGGGGGCGAGCTCGGCGCCGCAGACCAGCGCCCAGTTGAGCGCTTCCGTCCCGCCCGAGGTGAAATAGACGCGGCCGCCCGCGGGCAGCAGCGCCCCGACTTGGTCGCGCGCCATCTCCACCGCGACCGAGGCAGCGCGGCCGGCGCGATACTGGCTCGACGGATTGGCGAAGCCCGCGCTCCCCGGCCCGGAAAGCCACGGCAGCATCGCCTCCAGCGCTTCCGGCGCGAGCGGCGTAGTCGCCTGATAGTCGAGATAATACATTCGGGCGCCGCCATTTGCCGCAGCTTATTGCGAACGATTCGCAAAAGTTGCGATTTAAGATCGATCCCTATATAGGGCGCTTCGCCCCGCCGCCAGAACCCTGAGCGGCGACACTCTGATTCCGGATCGATCCTACATGCCCGAAGTCATCTTTCCCGGACCCGAGGGGCGCCTCGAGGGACGCTTCAGCCCCGGCCCCCGCCCGCGCGCGCCGGTCGCGCTGATCCTCCACCCGCACCCGCAGGGCGGCGGGACGATGAACAACGGCATCGTGCTGCAGCTCTACAAAACCTTCGTGCGGCGCGGCTTCGCCACCTTGCGCTTCAACTTCCGCGGCGTCGGCAAGAGCCAGAGCGTGTTCGACAACGGCATCGGCGAATTGAGCGACGCGGCGAGCGCGCTCGACTGGGTCCAGTCGATCCATCCCGAGGCGGAGACGACCTGGATCGCCGGCTTCAGCTTCGGCGCCTGGATCGGCATGCAATTGCTGATGCGCCGCCCGGAAGCGCGCGGCTTCATCTCGATCGCGCCGCCCGCCAACATGTACGATTTCTCGTTCCTCGCCCCCTGCCCTTCGTCCGGGATCATCATCCAGGGCGAGGCCGACGAGGTGGTGACCCCGCTCGCCACCCAGAAGCTGGTCGACAAGCTCAGGACCCAGCGCCACATCACGATCGAGCACAAGACGATCGCGGGCGCCAACCACTTCTTCGTAAACGAGATGGACGAGCTGATGAAGGCGGTCGACGACTATCTCGACTTCCGCCTCGACCCCTCTTGTCCCATCCGCTGAGACCGAATGGGGACAGTTACGAGTAACTGTCCCCTCACCACCTGAGCGACAGGCAGGAGAGGCCGGCGTCGATCTTGCGGATTTCGGCGACGGCGAGCGGGACGATCTGTGCGGCGCGGCCCGCCAGCAATTCGGCGGTGCGCGGATAATCCGCGCCGACCAGGATCGTGTCGTTGACGCGCAGCAGGTTGGCCGCCTTCTCCTCTCCGGCCGGCGTCGCGATCACTTCGAAGCCTTCGAACAGCCCCGCCAGCGCCGGCGTGGCGATGATTGTTTCCTCGTCGACCAGCGCGCAGGCGGTCTTGAGGTGGAGCACGCCCGGCGGCGTCTGGACGATGCGGGCCGCGCGGCCGAGGTCGCGGGCCAACTCGCAAAAGCGCTTGGCGCCGAGCTTGTCGGTGCGCGCCGAGAGGCCGATCAGGATTTCGCCGGGCAGGATCAATATGTCGCCGCCGTCGGCGAAGCCTTCGTCGAGCTCGAGCACGCGCTCGAAGCGCTGCCGGAGGGTCGGCGCGATCGCCGCGGCTTCGCCCATCCGGGTCGGCGCGCCGGGCTTGAGCAGGATCGCGCCTTCGCCGAGGACGAAGGCGGGATCCTCGACGAACACCGAGTCGGGGAAATCGGCGAGCGGCGCCAGCGTCTCGACGGCGAGGCCGGCGGCTTCGAGCGCGGCGACATAGGCGCGATGCTCGGCGAGCACGCCCTCGTAGCAGGGAATCTCGTCCCCCGTGCGCAGGCCGCCGACGACGCCGGGCGCCGGCGTGCGGACGATCGCGTGGCGAAAGCCGAAGACGCTCACAGCGTCCAGATCAGCACGTTGACCAGCGCGACCAGGGCCGCAAGCAGCATCAGCCCGCCCTTGTGGCGCTCCTTGCGCTTGAGCACCAGCCAGGCGCCGCCCGCCGCCAGCAGGAAGGCGGCGAGCATCAGGATCGAGAGGATGAGCGCGCTCGGGCCGGTCATCGCAAGTTGATGCCATGCGGCGCGCTTTTCACAAAGCCTTAAGCGCCGGCGCGTAGAACGAGCCGCCATGAGCCATATCGACCATCGCCAGTTCGAGGGCGCGCTCGACACGATCGACAAGGCGATCCTGCCGAGCCTCTCCAAGCTGCTCGACAGC
Organism: Sphingomonadales bacterium; assembly: GCA_034668465.1. Taxonomy (GTDB): domain Bacteria; phylum Pseudomonadota; class Alphaproteobacteria; order Sphingomonadales; family Sphingomonadaceae; genus Allosphingosinicella. The sequence goes on along the minus strand of JAXDPI010000028.1, from coordinate 113,369 downwards.
GTGATCGACAGCGCCGCGCTGGCGCGCCCGGGAAAAGATGCCGAGGATTATGCCGCGGACCTGCGCAAGACCGCGCGGCAGGTCGATCAACTGACCCGGCTCGTCGGCCTGGTTGCGCCGCATCAGCGGTTGCGGGCCTGAACCCAACCGAGTCATCCCGGCGGAAGCCGGGACCCCTGAACGCAGGCCGTTACGAACGAGGCGAATATGCCTTCGCTTAGCTGAGTCCGCCCGTGTTCATGGGTCCCGGCCTTCGCCGGGATGACTAGAGGGTGGGTGCGGTGCGCAATATCTCCGCATAGGCCGGCGGATCGACGTTCCCGCCCGAGACGATGACGACGCTGCCCTCCGGCACGTCGCCCGCCTTTCCGGAAATCAGCGCCGCGAGCGCGACCGCGCCGCCCGGCTCGGCGACGATCCTGAGGCTGGCGAAGGCAAAGACCATCGCCGCTTCGATCTCGGCCTCGCTCACCGCCAGCCCGCGCGCGCCGGCATCGCTGAGCGCGCCGAACGTCAGCGGCGAGACCAGCTTGGTCTGGAGCGCGTCGCAGCGGGTCGGCGGCGCCGGCTCCTCGACCGGCACGATCCGCCCCAGGCGAAGCGAGCGGCCCATATCGTCCCAGCCCTCCGGCTCGACGACGACGATCCGCGAGCCCGGCAGCGCCAGCGCGATCCCGCCCGAGAGGCCGCCGCCGCCGCAGGGCACGATCACCAGCGGCGGCGCCGATCCGAGCTGTTCTTCGATCTCCACGCCGACGCTGCCCTGCCCTTCGATCACGTCGACATCGTCGAACGAAGGCACCAGCACCGCGCCCCTCTGGGCCGCCAGGCGGGCGCCGATCTCTTCCCGGCTTTCGGTGGCGCGGTCGAAGAAGACGATCGTCGCGCCGGCGGCGCGCGTGCCTTCGACCTTCACCGCCGGCGCGTCGCGCGGCATGACGATGGTCGCCGCGATGCCGAGCGCGCGCGCCGCGCGGGCCACGCCCTGGGCATGGTTGCCGGAAGAGAAAGCGACCACTCCGGCGCGCCGCTGACCAGCGCTGAGCAGCAGCAGGCGGTTGGTCGCGCCGCGCAATTTGAAGCTGCCGCCCTGCTGCAGGCATTCCGCCTTGACCCAGATCCGCCGCCCCGCCCAATCGAGCGGCAGCAAGGGCGTTTTGGTCACGGCGCCGGCAATGCGGCCCGCCGCAGCTAGGACACCGTTCGACGTGGGCCGTTTCTCTTCCATGCAAGCCTCTGGAAAGAGGAGGGAAAACGCAACTCTTTACAGCGGGGCCCAACGCACATATATCGCCATCCGCAGCCCCATGGGGGACTTCCAAACCGCAAGGCTGCCTTGTCGTCAACTATCTTGCTGGAGGTCCCTTGAGTTGCACATCCATCATAGCGCGCTGGGGCTAGCTACCGCCCTGAGGCCGGTTCAGCCGGTCACGCTCATTCGTCCGCACGCCGCCCGGCGCGCCGCCCGCTTCTTTGCCGAGCGGTTTCCGGGCCGGTCGCTCTATGCGGTCAAGGCCAATCCTTCGCCGGATCTGCTCCAGATCCTGTGGGATGAAGGCGTGACGCACTATGACGTCGCATCGATCGCCGAAGTGCGGCTGGTCGCCGAGACTTTGCCCGAGGCGGTACTTTGCTTCATGCATCCGGTGAAGGCCGAGGAAGCGATCGCCGAGGCCTATTACAGCCACAATGTCCGCACCTTTTCGCTCGACACCGAGGAGGAGCTCGACAAGATCGTGCGCGCCACGGGCGGCGCGGCCGATCTCAACCTGCTGGTCCGGATCCGCGTCTCCTCCGAGCACGCCAAGCTCAGCCTGGCATCCAAGTTCGGCGCCGAACCGGCTGAGATGAAGGCACTGCTGATGGCCACCCGCCAGGCGGCCGACGCGCTCGGCATCTGCTTCCACGTCGGCAGCCAGGCGATGACCGCCGCCGCCTACGGCGAAGCGATGGAGCGGGTCCGCGCGGCGATCGTCGAAGCGGCGGTGACGGTCGACATCGTCGACGTCGGCGGCGGCTTTCCCTCCTCCTATCCCGGCATGGAGCCGCCGCCGCTGGAAACCTATTTCGAGGTCATCCACCGCGCCTTCGAGGATCTGCCGATCTCCTATTCGGCCGAATTGTGGTGCGAGCCGGGCCGCGCCTTGTGCGCCGAATATGCGAGCGTGCTGGTCCGCGTCGAGAAGCGCCGCGGCAGCGAACTCTACATCAACGACGGCGCTTATGGGGCGCTGTTCGACGCCGCCCATATCGGCTGGCGCTTTCCGGTTAAGCTCATCCGCGAGCGGGATTCGGACGCGCGCGACGTGGCGTTCAGCTTTTACGGGCCGACCTGCGACGATCTCGACCATATGGCGGGGCCGTTCCTGCTGCCCGCGGACATCGGCGCCGGCGACTATGTCGAGATCGGCATGCTCGGCGCCTATGGCTGCGCGATGCGGACCGGCTTCAACGGCTTCGGCGCGGGCCTGATCACCGTGCTGGCGCAGGACGAGCCGATGGCGACGCTCTACGGCGAAAGCGAGCCGGAACGCGCGGTGCCGTCGAACGTCGTGACGCTGTAACGGCGCAAGCCTTTGAACGATCGTCATGCCGGGCTCGATCCGGCATCCACCTTTCTTATGAAAGAAGGTGGACCCCGGGTCGAGCCCGGGGTGACGGAGACATGGAGACGTTGCCGAGATGACCACCGCGCCGATCAACGACACCCGCAAGGCGGCGCTGCTCGCCAACGAGGTCGAGCATATCGACATCAAGAGCTTCGACGCGCGCGCGATCGTCGAGGCGATGAAGAAGATGAGCTTCACCTCGCGCGATCTCGGCCGCGCCGCCGACATCTACAACCGGATGCTCGCCGACCCCGAATGCTCGGTCTGGCTGGTGATCGCCGGCTCGACCTCGGCGGGCGGCTGCATGGACCTCTACGCCGATCTGGTGAAGCACAATATGGTCGACGCGATCGTCGCCACCGGGGCTTCGATCGTCGACATGGATTTCTTCGAAGGGCTTGGCCACAAGCATTATCAAGCGCTTGAAATCCCCGACGACGACACTTTGCGCTCGCTCTACATCGACCGCATCTACGACACCTATATCGACGAGGAGCAGCTCCAGGATTGCGACCATACGATCGGCGCGATCGCCGATTCGCTCGAACCCAAGGCCTATTCGTCGCGCGCGTTCATCCGCGAGATGGGCAAATATCTGGTCGCGCACGGCAAGAAGGAGAACAGCCTGGTCAAGCTCGCTTATGAGCATGACGTGCCGATCTTCTGCCCCGCCTTCGTCGACAGCTCGGCCGGCTTCGGGCTGGTCAAGCACCAGGTCGACCGGATGAAGGCCGGCGAGCCTTACATATTGCTCGACGCGATCGCCGATTTCCGCGAGCTGACCGACATCAAGATCAAGGCGGGGACGACGGGCCTGCTCATGATCGGCGGCGGCGTCCCCAAGAATTTCGCCCAGGACACGGTCGTCTGCGCCGAGATCCTCGGCCACGAGGACGTCGAGGTCCACAAATATGCGGTGCAGATCACCGTCGCCGACGTTCGCGACGGCGCCTGCTCCTCCTCGACGCTGCAGGAGGCGGCGAGCTGGGGCAAGGTTTCGACCGCGATGGAGCAGATGGTGTTCGCGGAGGCCACGTCGGTGCTGCCGCTGCTGGCCTCGGACGCCTATCACCGGGGGCACTGGAAGACTCGCGCCAAGCGCGCGTTCGCGAAGATGTTCGACTAGGGCCGCTTCGGCAGCGGCGGCTCGCGGATCAGCATCGCGCCGGCGAGGCCCGCGATGACGGCTCCGATCATGTACCAGGCGGGCGCCAGCGGGCTTCCGGTCCATTCGATCAGCGTCTTGACGACCAGTTGGGTGGTGCCGCCGAACAAGGCGATGGCGAGGGCGTAGATGATGCCGAGCGACCCGGCGCGGATCCGCGCCGGCAGCGCTTCGATGAACAGCAGCATCGCCGCGGTCGAGCCGAAAATGTGGAGCAGCGAGAGCAAGGCGGTCGCGCCGAGCAAGGCGGCGGGCGTGCGCAGCTGGCTGAGGACGAGGAAGGCCGGCAAGGCCAAAGCGATCAGCGCCAGCCAAGGCAGGACCAGCACCCGCTTGCGCCCGAACCGGTCGGCGAGCCAGCCGGCGGCGAGCCCGCCGATCACGCCGGTCAGGCCGAGCATGACGGTCGCGCCGAACGCGGTCGTCACCGCCATGTTCAGCGTGACCTGGGCGTAGGTGGTCAGGTAACCGAGCGTGTAATTGCTGATCGTGCCGGCCCCCAGGATCAGCATGCCGCCGGCGGCGGCGATCAGGAACGGGCGGACGCTGCCCGGCGGCGCCGGCTCGGCCGCCTCGGCGGGCAAAGTCTCCGCCAGCGTGCGGCGCAAAGCGAGGCCGAAGGGGACGATCAGCGCGCCGAGCAGGAACGCGACCCGCCAGCCCCAGGCGTCGAGCTCGGCCGGCGTCAGCAGCGCGGACAAGGTCAGCCCGACCAGGCCGGCGAGCAATACGGCGGCGTCGGCGGTGGCGAAATGGAGCGAGACGATCAGGCCGCGCCGATGCGGCGGCGCCGCTTCGAGCAGGAACGCGGCATTGGGCCCGACCTCGCCGCCGAGCGCGAAGCCCTGGAGCAGGCGGAACAGGATCGCGAGCACCGGCGCGGCCATGCCGGCGATCGCGTAGGACGGAGTCAATGCCAGGCCGACGATCGCCACCCCCATCAGGGTGAAGGACAGGATCATCGCCGGCTTGCGGCCGCGCCGGTCGGCGAGGCGGCCGATGACGAGCGCGCCCGCCGGGCGGCTGACGAAGCCGACCCCGAACGTCGCCAGCGAGAGCATCAGCGAATGGGCGGCGTCGCCCGGGAACATGGTCCGCCCGATCTGGACCGCGAAGAAGGAATAAGTGACGAAATCGTAGAATTCGAGGCCGTTGCCGGCGACGACCGCGGCGATCTGCCTGCCGGAGAGCGCGGGCGGGGCGGCTTGCGTTGCGGCCATGTCCTGCATTCTCCCCCTGCGGCCATGCTCTCACCCGGCTGCGCGAAAGACAAGCGGCGTTGCGCGAACCCCTCGCTTGCGGCAAGGATCGCCGCGCATTCGGGGGAGATCAGCGATGCACGCAGCCATAATCGCGCCGGTCGTCGCGCTCGTCGCCTGGACGATCGTGATGATGATCTGGATGTACGCGGTCCGCTTCCCGGCGCTGGCGCGCAAGGGAATCTCGCTGAAGGGCCGGGTCGGCAGCAAGGGCGGCGATCTCGACGGCGTGGTCGAGCCGCAGGTTCAGTGGAAGGCGCACAACCACAACCATCTGATGGAGCAGCCGACCTTGTTCTACGCGATCGCGCTGGCGCTCGCGCTCGAGGGCGGCGGCGACATCTGGATCAACGTCTGGCTGGCCTGGGCCTATGTCGCGCTGCGTATCGTCCACAGCCTGATCCAGGCGACGGTGAACGTGGTGCGCTGGCGCTTCCTCGCTCATCTCGCGGCGTCGCTATGCCTGCTCGGCCTCACCGTCCATGCCGCGGCGATGATCCTGCACCACAATCTCGCCCATTAATTAGGGACAGTCCCTCTTTTCCTATTAATTAGGGACTGTCCCTATTTTTCGAAGGCGGCGGCGAGCTCGACGTGGGTCGACCAGCGGAACTGGCCGACCGGCCTGATCCAGCCGAGCCGGTAGCCGCCGTCGGCCAGCAGCCTGGCGTCGCGGGCGAAGGTGGCGGGGTTGCACGAGACATAGGCGATCCGCGCCACCGCTGACGCGGCGAGCAGCGGGATCTGCTCCTTGGCCCCCGCGCGCGGCGGATCGAGCACCACCGCCTCGAAGCGGTTCAGCTCGGCGACGTCGAGCGGGCGGCGGAACAGGTCGCGATGGTCGACGAACAGGCCGCGCCCCGCCGCCTTGAGCGCCAGCGCCGCGTCGCGCGCCCCTTCGGCGGCGTAGACCTTGGCCGGGAGCGCCAGCGCGAACGTGCCCAGGCCGGCGAAGAGATCGGCGACCGGCCCGGCTTCGCCGACCGCCTCGCGGACCGCGGCGACCAACGCCGCCTCCCCCTCCGCGGTCGCCTGGAGGAAGGCGCCGGGCGGCAGCGCGACCGGCGTGCCGGACAGCGTGACCGTGACCGGCTCGGGCTCCCAGATGGTCTGCGGGCCGAAACCGTCGTCGAGCGCGAGCCGGGCGAGGCCATTGTCCCGGGCGAAGGCGGTCATCGCCTCGGCGGCTTCGAGATTGTCGGCGGCGACGCCTTCGAGCAGCAGGTCGACGCCCTGATCGGCCAGCGTCAGGCTCGCGCTTGCCCGGCCGCTCACCAGCCGGCGCAGCGGCGCGACCAGAGCGAACAATTCGCCGCGCAGGACATGGCATTCGCGCATGTCGACGATGCGGTGGCTCGCCGCCTCGTTGAAGCCGACGATCCCGCCCGCGGCCTTGAGCGTGGCGCGGCGGCGGCTGCGCGGCGGAGAGAGGTGCGGTTCGAGGATGTCCGCGGCTGCGACCCCCTGCGCGGCGAGCGCGTCGGCGATCCGGTCCTTGAGATAGTCGGCATAGGCATTGTCGTCGACATGCTGGAGCTGGCAGCCGCCGCAGATGGGAAAGTGGCGGCACGGCGGGACCTGATGGTGTGGGCCCGGCGTCACCGTCCCGTCGGGCGCGACCAGATCGCCGGGCGCGGTCATCGCCACGAAGCGGCCGCCTTGCGTTACGCCGTCGCCGCGGGCGGCGAGGCGGACGATCAAGTCCTCGCTCACAGATGGGCGATCAGGTCGTCGGCGATCAGGCCCGGCCCGGCGCGCTCGGCGGCGCGGCCGTGCAGCCAGACGCCGGCGCAGGCGGCCTCGAACGGCTCCAGGCCCGCCGCGCGCTGCGCCGCGACGATCCCCGCCAGCACGTCCCCGGTGCCGGCGGTGGCGAGCCAGGCGGGAGCGGGCGGCGCGATCGCCGCGCGGCCATCATAGACGGCGACCACCGTGTCGGCCCCCTTGAAGACGATCACGTCCCCGTTGCGCTTGGCGGCCGTTCGCGCGGCGGTGACTTTATCGCCTTCATCGCCATAGACATGGTGGAACTCGCCGGCATGCGGCGTGGCGATGGTCGGCTCGGACCGCTTCCAGGGATGACCCATTTCGGCGATCAGCCACAAGGCATCACCATCGAGAATGACGGGATGCGGGCTCAGCATCACCAACTCCAATTTCTCCCACGCGTCCCTGTCGCGGCCCAGGCCCGGGCCGATCAGCACCGCCTTTATTCTCTTGTCGGCCAGCGAGGCTTCCAAATCCTCCCAGCGCCGGCGAACGATCGCGTTCGGGACCGTCCCCCCCTCTCCCACCAGCACAACATAGCCGGCGCCGCTTCTTGCCGCCGCGCCGGCGGCAAGCGCCGCGGCGCCCGGCATCGCGCCGCCGACGACTAGGACATAGCCACGGGTATATTTGTGGTCGTCCGGTCCGGGCTCGCGCGTCATCGGCCGGCCGATCTCGGTCAGCGCGCTCGCGGCGGGGATGCCGATGTCGGCGACGACGATCCGGCCCATTTGGCGCGCCGCGGGCTGGAGCAGATGCGAGGGCTTCAGCGTCTGGAAGGTGACGGTGAGATCGAAATCGGGGACCGGCGACAGCAGGCAGCCGTCGTCGGTGGCGGCGCCGCTCGGCAGGTCGATCGCGACCCTGACCGTCGCGCCGGCGGCGAGCTCGCCCAAGCGCTGAGCAACGTCGAGCGGGCGGCGAAGGCCGGTGCCGAACAAGGCGTCGATCAGTAGCGGCGCCGGCTTCGCGTCGGCGAAACTCTCGACCGGGCCGTCCCAGCGCGCCCGCGCCGCCTGCGCCGCCGGGCTTTGCGGATCGCCCAAAGCGGCGACGCGGACCGTCATGCCGCGCCGGGCCAGAATGCGGGCAATGACATAACCGTCGCCGCCATTGTTGCCGGGACCGCAGAGGATCAAGGCGGGCAGCGGCCCGGCAAAGCGCCAGATCGCCTCCGCCGCCGCCGTGCCGGCGCGCTCCATCAGCGCCTCGACCGGGGTGCCGGCGGCGATCGCCGCCGCCTCGGCCGCGCGCATCTCGGCGGCGGTCAGGATGACGCGCCCCGTCACCGCGCCCGCACCTGCGCCGGCAGCCGGAAGCGGTCGCCGCCGATCTCGACCTCGATCAGATTGCCGGGGAGGATCGCGACCCGGGTGCGCTCGGCGCCGTCGGCGGCGACCACGCCGCTGCCGTCCGTCGTGACGCGCAGCCGGCGGAAGCCGCCGTCGGGCTTGCGGATGGTGAGCAGGCGACCGTCGTCGCTGTCGAACGCCTCGACCGTGCAGGCGCGCGCGAAGGCCGCCTCGCCCTGCGGGCGGCAGTCGATCCAATGATCGGGGGCGACGGCCGGCGGGCTGCCGCAGGAGGCGAGCGGGACAAGGAAAGCGAGGCGGCGCATGCGCCTTCCTATCATTTCCGTCCGAGCGCTTCGAGCCGGCGCGCCAATTCGCCGCCGCCGACCAGCGCGTCGAACCGCGCATCCTGCTCGGGGTCGCTGCGCACGCCTTCGCCGGCGCGCTTTATCCCCTGCTTCAGCGCAACCAGGCTTTCGGCGCTGTTGGCGACAATCGCATCGATCACTTCGGATTCGGCGTGGCAGTGATAGTCGACCAGGCCGATATGCTTCGCCTCGTCGCCGCCGATCGTCTCGCCGGTGAACAGCAGGCGCGCCGCCTGCCCCGGCCCGACCAGGGCGACGAGCCGGTGCACATCCTCCTGGGGAAAGGCGATGCCGAGCCTGGCCGGGGTGATCGCATAGCGCGACGCGAGCCGCGCCATCCTGATGTCGCAGGCCATGGCGAGCGCGACCCCGGCGCCGAAGCAATGCCCCTCGATCAGGGCGAGCGTCGGCATGGGCAGCGCCCGGATCCGGTCGAGCGCGGCACGCATCTCCTGGCGGAAGCGGGCGATCGCCGCCGCGTCGTCGCGCATCGCCGCGAAATCGCCCAAGTCGGCGCCGGCGCAGAAGGTCTCGCCGGCGCCGGTCACGACCAGCAGCCGCACGTCGCTCGCTTCGACCACCGCGATCTTGTCCGAAAGCCCGGCCCAGCCGGCCGCCGGAATGGCGTTGCGCGCCTCCGGCCGGTCGAGCGTCAGCCGGGCATATTCGTCGTTGCGTTCGAGGCGGAACATGGCGCGGGGCATGCCGGGACGGCGGGCCTTTGTCGCGCAAAAAAAAAGACCGGGCTGCCCGATACGCGGCAGCCCGGCCGAAATGTTCCGCAGCGCCCCGTCCGGTGGAGGCGGGGGGCTGCGGGCGAATGTCGGCGCGAGCACAACCGCACCTCGACCCGTCGACGATGTAGAGAGCAAGAGCCGTGCCAGAACGGATTCCTGCGCTTCTCGATGGTTAATGGCGGTTAGGCCCTGTGCCGGGATGGGATCGGTGGGTCAGCGAAGCCTGGTTTGGCACAGCCACCAGCCGGGATGCGCCGCGCGAATGCGGGCCGCGGCGGCGTCCCGCTCGCTATCGCTTCGGTAGAGCCCGAAGCAGGTCGCCCCCGAGCCCGACATGCGGGCGATGCGGGCGTCGGCCAGCGCTTCGAGCACATCGCGGATGGCCGGGGCGAGGCCGATCGCAGCGGGTTGCAAATCGTTGCGGCCCTCTTCCCAATCGTCGAGCGGGCCGCGGTCGACGCCGTCCCAGGCGGCGAAGACGGCGGCAGTGGCGAGCGGCGCGCCGGGATTGGCCAGCAGGACCGGAGTGCCGGCCAGGCCTGCGATCTCGACCGGCACGATCCGGTCGCCCCGCCCCTCGCCTCTCGCGGTCCGGCTGAGCAGGCACGCGGGGACATCGGCGCCGAGGCCGGCGGCGATGTCGGTCCGCCCCGCACCCCCCAGGAGCCGCAGCGCCGCGGCGGCGTCGGCCGATCCGCCGCCGATCCCGCCCGCGACGGGAAGGCGCTTGTCCAGCGTCAGCGCGGCGGTCACGCCCAGCGCGCGCGCCGCTTTCAGGATTAGATTGTCCTCGCCCAACGCCCCGGCAAACGGGCCGGTCACATCGAGGCTCAAGGCGTCAGCCGCAGCGGCAGTGAGAAGGTCGCCATCCTCGCAAAAGGCGAACAGGGTCTCGATCCGATGATAGCCGTCCGCCTCGCGCGAGCGCACATGCAGCGCGAGATTCACCTTGGCGTAGGCGATCTCGCGCATCAGCGGGCGGCCAGCTCCCGCGTCAGCCCGCTCTCGATCTTGGCGGCGATTCGGGTCGCGGCCGCGCCTTCGGCATAGACCGCGGCCGCCTTCCACGCGAAGCGCGCCTCGATCCGGCGGCCGGCGGCGAAATAGGCGTCGCCGAGATGCTCGTTGATCTCGACGTCGGCCGGCTCGCCCCGCGCCGCCTGCTCGAGCATCGCGATCGCCTCGGGCAGCTGGCCGCGCAGATAGAGCGCCCAGCCGAGCGAATCGGTGATCGCATTATTGTCCGGGGCGCGGGCGTGGGCGTCCCGGATCAGCCGCTCGGCCTCGGCCGGGTCCTCGTGGCGGACGAGCCGCGCATAGCCGAGATAGTTGAGCACGAACGGCTGATCGGGGGCGAGCCGATAGGCGCGCTGGAGGGCATCGCGCGCGCCGTCCCAATTGCCCGATTCGTCGAGCGCGCCGCCGCGCATCAGCCACAACGCCCATTCGGGCTGCGCCTCGTCGCCGTCGCGGCGCACGTCGATCGCGCGGCCGTAGGCGATCGCGGCCTCGGCCTGCCGGCCCATCGCGCCGTAGACCTCGCCGAGCCGGACCCAGTCGGTGGTTCCGGCCGAAGCGACCTGGGTCGCCGCCAGCGCGGAGGCAAGCGCGGCGTCGCGATTGCCGCCGTCGAGCTGGATGCGGATGCGCTGGTCGCGGACGGTGATCGCGAACGGATCGTCCGCGGCGACATTGGCGAGCAGCGGCACGGCGATATTCTGCTTGTCCTGCTGCGACAGCAATTCGGCGGCGATCATCCACGCTTCGCTATTGTCGGGCGAGAGCCAGGTGGCGAGGCGCGCGAACATCGACGCGAGCGGGGTCAGCTCCTGCGAATGGAGATCGAGCGCGAGCCGGACCAGCAACTCGGCCATGCCCGCGTCCGCGCCGGCGATCGCGCCCGGGACGGGGCGGCCGGACTGAATCATCGCCCGCGCTGCGGCGACCGGCGCGCCATTGCCTTCGAGCAGGGCTAGGGCGGCGCCCTTCTCGCCGCGGCGGGCGAGCAAAGCGGCGGCGGCGATCCTGAGGCGCGCGCCGCGCGGCCCCGCCGAATTGGCGGCGCGGACGAGCTGCTCGGCGGCGCCGGTCCGGCCCATCGCCAGCATCAGCAGCGGACGATGCTCGGCGGCATAAGCGGCGGCGACGCCGCCGGTCCCTTCGGCCGGCAGCGCCGCGAGCGGATCGCCCTGGCCGGAGCCGACCGCCAGCCAGGCGCGCAGCACGGGCGTGGCGAAGGCGAACAATTGGTCGCGCTCGACCCCGTCGATCTGGGTCGCGGCGACGCGCCAGTTGCGGCTGCGGAACGCCTCGGCGAGCAGCAGCAGGCGCGCGTCGGGCAGCAGCGCGCCGCGCCGCTCGAGCACGTGCGCGGCATTGAGCGCCAGCGGCCAATCGCCGGCGGTCACCGCATGGCCGAGCGCCTGCGCGGCGATCAGCTCGTTGTCCGGAGCGGCGGCGAGCGCGGCGCCGTAGCGGGCGCTGGCGCGGTCGAGCGCGCCGGCGGAGGCCGCGGCGCGGGCCTCGACGTAGGAGATGAGCGGCGAGCGCGGCTCGACCCGCGCCGAGGACGGCGCGGCGCCAAGGACAAGGGCGGCGGCGAGCCCGGCGCGCCCGGCAAGCTTACATGTTGGGATAGTTCGGCCCTCCTCCGCCCTCGGGGACGACCCAGTTGATGTTCTGGGTCGGATCCTTGATGTCGCAGGTTTTGCAGTGAACGCAATTCTGCGCGTTGATCTGCAGGCGGGTCGCCCCACCCTCCTCGACGAATTCGTAGACGCCGGCCGGGCAGTAACGCTGCTCGGGCCCCGCATATTGCGGCAGGTTGACCGCGACCGGGATAGTCGGGTCTTTGAGCGTCAAATGGACCGGCTGGTCCTCCTCGTGGTTGGTGTTGGAAACGAACACCGAGGAGAGGCGGTCGAAGCTGATCACGCCGTCCGGCTTCGGATAGGCGATCGGCTTCACGAGGTCCTTGCGCCAGAGCGTCTCATGATCGGCATGGTGCTTCATCGTGAACGGCAGGCCGATATGCAGTTGGCGCATCCACATGTCGGCCCCGGCCAGCAACGTCCCCAGAGTGCCGCCCCATTTGGCGACCAGCGGCTCGACGTTGCGGACCAGCCTGAGCTCCTTTGCTACCCACGAGCCGCGCAGCGCGGGCTCGTAATCGGCGAGCGTGTCGCCCGCGCGGTCGGCGGCGATCGCGGCGAAAGCGGCCTCGGCGGCGAGCATGCCCGATTTCATCGCCGTGTGGCTGCCCTTGATCCGGGGCACGTTGACGAAGCCCGCGGCGCAGCCGATCAGCGCGCCGCCCGGGAAAGCGAGCTTCGGCACCGACTGCCAGCCGCCCTCGTTGATCGCCCGCGCGCCGTAGGAGACGCGGCGGCCGCCCTCCAGGAACTGGCGGATCGCCGGATGCTGCTTCCAGCGTTGGAATTCCTCGAACGGCGAGAGGTACGGATTCTTGTAGTTGAGCGCGACGACGAAGCCCAAGGCCACCTGGCCCGCCGCTTGGTGATAGAGGAAGCCCCCGCCCCAGGCATCGTCGAGCGGCCAGCCCTGGGTGTGGATGACGCGGCCCGGCTCGTGCAGATCGGGGTCGACGTCCCACAGCTCCTTCAGGCCGATACCGTAGACCTGCGGCTGGGATTCCGTATCGAGCTCGAAAATCCGCCTAAGCTCCTTGGTGAGATGGCCGCGCGCGCCTTCGGCGAAGAATGTGTAGCGGCCGTGCAGCTCCATGCCGGGCTGGTAGTCGGGCTTGCGGGTGCCATCACGCGCGACCCCCATATCGCCGGTCGCGATGCCCTTGACCGAGCCGTCGTCGTTGAACAGCACTTCTGCCGCGGCGAAGCCCGGGAAGATCTCGACGCCGAGCGCCTCGGCCTGGCCGGCGAGCCAGCGGCACAGATTGCCGAGCGACAGCGTATAGGTGCCCCTGTTCGACATGAAGGGCGGCATCAGGATGTGCGGGAAGGGAAATTTCTTCTTCGCGCTGAGCACCCAATGCTCGTTCCTGGTGACCGGCACGGTCAGCGGGCTGTCGCGATCCTTCCAGTCGGGCAGCAGCTCGTCGAGCGCCCGGGGATCGACGACCGCGCCGGAGAGGATGTGGGCGCCGACCTCCGAGCCCTTTTCGAGGATGCAGACGCCAAGCTCGCGGCCGGCTGCGCCGGCGAGCTGCTTGAGCCGGATCGCGGCGGCGAGGCCGGCCGGGCCGGCGCCGACGATGACGACGTCATAAGGCATCGACTCCCGCTCAGCCATTCACCGTCTCCGCCACTCCCGTCGTCGCAAAATGCCAACCTCCCGGCAGATAAACAGCAGTTTTACGATTGACCAGCCCGCGCCGCGGCGAGTCAAAGGGCTCGAGCTTTTGCGGGGTGGAGAGGCCATGTCCTCGAACTGGGCGGCGAGCGCCCTCGATTGGTGGGAGGAAGCGGGCGTCGACGTGATCGTCGGCGAGCAGCCGCGCGACTGGCTCAACCCGGGGACGAAGGAGGCGGCGCGCCCGCTTGCGCCGGCGCCCGCCGCGCTTCCCGACTCGCTCGACGCCTTCCAGGCCTGGCTCGCGGCAAGCGGGGAGCTGCCGTTCGCCGACCCTTCGGTCGCGCGGGCGATGCCGTCGGGCGATCCCGGCGCCGATCTGATGGTAATGGTCGACATGCCGTCGGACGACGGCGACCTGCTGTCGGGCGAGGCCGGCGCCTTGTTCGACAAGATGCTGATCGCGATCGGGCGCACGCGCGAGTCGATCTATCTTGCCTCGCTTTCGCCGATCCGCACCCCGACCGGGGCGATCGACGAGCGCAGCGCCGCCCGCCTCGCGGAGATCGCGCGCCACCATGCCGGGCTCGTCGGGCCCAGGGTGCTGCTGCTGTTCGGCGACATTTGCGGCAAGGCGCTGGTCGGATCGGCGGTCGCCGGGGCGCGCGCGAAGTGGCACGAAATCGCGACCCCCGCGGGCGCCATCAAGGCTTTGGTAACGATAAAGCCCGAAAAGCTGGTCGAAACGCCGGCCTGGAAGAAGTTCGCCTGGGCCGATTTGCAAATGCTGATGGAGGCGCTGACGTGACGCGCAGTCTCAAGGCGGCATTGCTGGCCGCAAGCCTGGTCCTCGCCGCCGCGCCCGCTCTCGCGCAGGAAGGCGGCCGCGGCGTCCCCGCGCCGGCGCAGCTGAGCGCAAGCGAGCGCGACAATTACCGGGCGATCTTCGCCGCCTTGCGCGCGCAGGACTGGGCGGGCGCCGCCGGCCGGCTCGACGGGATGCGCGACGGGCCGCTGCACAATCTCGCCCGCGCGATGCTCTACACGATGCCGGGCTCGCCGCGGGTCGAGACCGCGCCGCTGACCGAATTGCTGGCGCGCGCGCCCGAGCTGCCGCAGGCCGAGGCGCTCGCCCGCCTGGCCCGCACCCGCGGCGCCGAGAGCCTGCCCGACCTTCCCGATACGCAGCGCCTCTACGGCCTCGCCGGCCAGCCGCGCCGCGCCCGGCCGCGGCCGATCCGGGGCGACGAGGTCGCCGACCGGCTGGAGCCGCTGATCCAGCCGCTGATCCGCGACGACCAGCCGGTCGAGGCCGAAGCCTTGCTCAACACGCGCGTCGCGGAGCTGTCCGACGAAGCGCGCACCGCCTTCCAGCAGCGCATCGCCTGGGTCTATTATCTCAACGGCTACGATGCCGAGTGCCGGCGCATCGCCGACCTCGCCCGCCGCGGACCCACCGAATATGCGCTCAACTCCGAATGGGTCTCGGGCCTCGCTTCGTGGCGGATGGGCGATTACGCCGCCGCCGGCGAGCATTTCCAGACCGTCGCGGCGCGCTCGACCGACATCGAGCTGACCGCCGCCGGTCATTATTGGGCGGCGCGCGCCGACACGGCCGGCGGCCATCCCGAGCGGGTCCAGGCGCGGTTGCGCAGCGCGGCGCGGCTCAATGAGACCTTCTACGGCCTGCTCGCGCAAAGCGCGCTGGGCATGCGCACCCCTCCGGCCGACATGACCACCTTCACCGAGGCAGACTGGCGCGCGCTTTCGGGCCTGCGCAACGCGCGCGCCGCGATCGCGCTCAGCGAGATCGGCGAGAACGACCTCGCCGCCGAGCTGATCCGCCGCCAGGCACAGATCGGGCGCCCCGGCGAGCACGAGCATCTCATCCATCTCGCCGCCCGGCTCAACCTGACCGCGACCCAGATGTACCTGTCGCACAACGGCCCACGCGGCAGCCATTTCGGCCCGAGCGAGCGCTACCCGACGCCGAGCTGGCGCCCCACCCGCGGCTGGCGGGTCGATCCGTCGCTCGCCTTCGCCCACGCGCTCCAGGAATCGCAATTCCGCGCCGACGCGGTCAGCCCGGTCGGCGCGCGCGGGCTGATGCAGGTCCGCCCGGGCACCGCCGGCGACATGGCCCGCGCCCGCGGCGAGGCGTTCAGCCCCGGTTCGCTCAATACCCCGGCGGTCAACATCGAATATGGCCAATCCTATCTCGAGCAGCTGCGCGACCTGGCGAGCACCGGCGGGCTGCTGCCCAAGGTGATCGCCTCCTACAATGCCGGGCCGGCGCCGATCGCCGAATGGAACACGCGCTACGACCAGAGCGATCCTTTGCTCTACATCGAGTCGATCCCTTATTGGGAGACGCGCGGCTACGTCCCGATCATCCTTCGGAATTACTGGATCTACGAGGCGCGCGGCGCCGACCAGTCGCCGAGCCGGCTGGCGCTGACGCAGGGGCTGTGGCCGCGCTTCCCGGGCCTGCCGGGACCCAGCGCCGTGCGGATCGCGCCGCGGCCGCGCCAGACCGCGATGGGCCAGGACTGACTAAAAAGGGGACACGTACTTTTTCGCGAAAAAGTACGTGTCCCCATTATGAATGTTCTTGCTGTGTTCCGCCAAGAAGCCTAGGCTTCGGCGATGCGACCCGATGCCCGCGCCGGCCGCGGCGCGCCCGAGAATCCGACGCCGACCCGCTTCAACCTGCCCAGCCGCGAGGCCGACGGGGACTGGCTCGACGCCCGCGAGGATCTGGACGGCGCGCCGCCGCCGCTCCGCACCATTGTCACGGTCGAGCATCCCAGGACGATCATCACCCGCAACCAATCGCCCGACATCGGCTTCGACCGTTCGATCAACCCCTATCGCGGCTGCGAGCATGGCTGCATCTATTGCTTCGCGCGACCGACCCACGCGTTTCACGATCTGTCGCCGGGGCTCGATTTCGAGAGCAAATTGTTCGCCAAGCCCGACGCGGCGAAGCTGCTGCGCGCCGAGCTCGCCAAGCCCGGTTACAGCGTCCGCCCGATCGCGATGGGGACGAATACCGATCCCTATCAGCCGATCGAGAGCAAATGGCGGATCACCCGCTCGGTGCTCGAAGTGCTCGCCGAGACCGGCCATCCGGTGACGATCACCACCAAATCGGACCGGGTGCTGGCGGATCTCGACATCATCGCCGAAATGGCGAAGCGCGACCTGATCAGCGTCGCCTTGTCGGTGACCTCGCTCGACCCCAAGATCGCGCGCACGCTCGAGCCCAGGGCGCCGGCGGCGCGCAAGCGGCTCGCGGCGGTCAGGCGGCTCGCCGAAGCGGGCGTGCCGGCCTGGGTGGCGATCGCGCCGGTGGTCCCGGGGATCACCGACCACGAGCTCGAGCATATCGTCGAGGCGGCGGCGGCGGCGGGCGCGCTCGGCTGCTTCTATCTGCCGGTCCGGCTCCCGTTCGAGGTCGCGCCCTTGTTCCGCGCCTGGCTCGACGAGCATTTCCCCGACCGCGCCGGCAAGGTGATGCACATCATCCAGTCCATGCGTGGGGGAAAAGACAACGACCCCAATTGGTTCAGCCGGATGCGCGGGTCCGGGCCCTGGGCGGACCTGCTCAAGACGCGCTTCGAACGGGCGGTGAAGAAGCACGGCCTCAACGTCGACAAGCGTCCGCTGCGCCGCGACCTGTTCGAGCCGCCCCAGGGCGCGCAATTGCGGCTGCTGCTCTAGCCTTTCAGGAAATCCGGCCGCATGCGCCACCCGAAGGCGAGGGCGACGGGAAAGGCGACGGCGACGGCGGCCCATTGCAGCAGCGGCCAGGAGAGGAACACCAGGCCGCCGGTCGAGCTCGGATGGACGAAGCTGACCTGGACGAACTCCCATGCGAAGGAGAGGATCAGGACGAGCTCCAACGCGAGGAACGAGAGGGCGCCGCGGCGTGTCGGCGAGGCGCCGGCCAGGCCGGCCGCCGCGACCACCGGCGACGCCGTCCAGGTCGCCGCGATGAAAGCGCCGGCAAGGGAGGGCGCGTCGCCGTCTGCGAACGCGCCCCAAAGAAAAGGGAGAGCGAGCGCGAGCGCATAAGCCAGCGCGAGCCAGCCGGCGAAGCGGGCAAGAGCGCTGGTGCCCGTGCTCAGCCTCCTTTCCCGAAGCGCGGGATCAGCATCCCCGCGCGCCGCCGATAGTCCTGATATTGGGTGCCGAACAGCCACACGAGGTCGCGCTCCTCGTGGCGGATGGCGATCAGGATGTAGACCGTCATGCCGGCGGCGAGCAGCAAATGGCCGGCACTCATCAGCGGCGTCGCCCAGAAAGCGAGGATGAAACCCGAATAAAGCGGGTGGCGCACCCGCGCGTAGAACAGCGGCGTGCGGAAGACCGGCGGCGGCGGCGCGGTGCCGCGGGCGTGGCCCCAGACCTGGGAGAGGCCGAACAGTTCGAAATGGCTGATCAGGAAGGTGCTGACCAGGACGATCAGCCAGCCGAGGGCGAACAGGCCCCAGAGCAGATAGACGGCATATTGGTTCTCGACGCTCCAGATCGCGCCGGGGATCGGGTGCCAGAAGACGAACATGACGATCAAGGCGAGGCTGGCGAACAGCACGTAGAGGCTGCGCTCGAGCGCAACCGGCACGATCCGGGTCCACCAGGCCTTGAAGCGCGGGCGGGCCATGACGCTGTGCTGGAGGCCGAACAGGGCGATCAGGGCGATGTCGGCCGCCGCGGCGTGGGCGAGGCCGACCACCTCATGGCCGCGATCGACGGTGCGCGGCACCCACGGCAGATCGCCGACGAACGCGATCAGATAGAGGAAGGTCGCAAAGAAGATCAGGTAAGCGACGAGGCCGAGCAGCAGATAGATCGCACGCGTCATGGCGGCCCTCCCCCTGTTTGTGTGCGCGGCAGATAGCAGCTTTCAGGGCCGCGGGCGATCTTTCCTGCGGCGCCATGCCCGTGTAAAAGCGAGCCCGTGGGGGAGCGATGGGGCGACATTTCCTGATCATCGCGGCCGTGGCGCTCGCGCTGGCCGGACCGGCCGCGGCGCAGCCGCCGGCGCCGCCCGCCGACGCGGCCGCCTGTGAGTTTCACGTCTGGCCGGGCGACGGTTTGATGTCGACCTATTATGGCTGGTTCCACGGCAGCATCGTGAACGGCCAGATCATGGGGCGCCCGGGCTATCCGGCGGTGCCGCCCAATTCGATCGACACGGCCCGACAGAGCGAAATACTCGCCGCGGCCGAGCCGCAAAAGCTGTTCCGCCAGGACGGATACCGGCTGGTCGTGCACCAGGACGCATTGCCCAGCCGCACGATCCGCACCGCAACCGGCCGGCTCAGCGATTCGAGCGCACCCTGCTATGCCGAGCTGATCGTCGACGACGTCGTCCTCCAGCAGGATTTCGTCAACGGCGCGCTGCTGAAGACCCTGTTCCGCTATCGCAATTTCGGCGCCGGCGCCGCGCCCGAGCGCAGCTTCACCACCTGGGCGGAGACCGATCTCGGCGGATTTCCGCCCCGCGAGCCCGGTCAGCTCGACGCGGCGATCCGGGAGATCAGGAGCGCCTTTCGCAACAATATCGCGCGGTTCGCCGCTTCGGCGCGTGCCCGGCCGCGCCGCCGCTGACCGATCAATGGGGGAGACAGAATTATGAAGACGTGGATCCGCATCGCACTCGCCATCGCCGCCGCCGCGCCGGGCGCGGGCGCTTTGGCGCAACCCGGCCCCGCGCCGCAGCCCTGCGAGCTCCATCTGTGGCCCGCCGAGCGGATGAGCTCGACGACCACCGGCCTGCTGAGCGGCTTCGGCGTGGCCGGAGCGATCGCCGACGTTTCGGCCCATGCCGGCCGCGACGCCAGCAACCGCTCGCAAATGGCGAGCGCGCTCGACAGCCCGAGCCAGCTCGACGCGCTGCAATCGCTCGATCTGATCACCGAGCTCGGCCTCCCGGCCGGCACCGCGATCGTCCGCCACGAGGCGCCGCTCGACCGGCGCACGATGAACCGGGTCAAGACCCGCCGCTCGGATTCGACCGCGCGCTGCTATTACGAGCTGATCACCGCCGACGTCGCCTACCAGCGCTCGACGATCTACGGCCGCTCGCTGCGCACCTTGTTCATGATCCGCGACTTCGGCGACGATCAGGAGATCGACTTCGAATACAAGTCCTGGGGCGGCAACGGCCTGTCCCATTTCCCGCCGCGCGAGGGCGAGGATGTCGGCGTCGCGATCCAGGAGCTGGTCGACGTCTTCAAGCGCAACTTCCAGGAATATGCGCATAACGAGCGCAACCGGAGGGCGGAGCGTACGCGGGGGCGGCGGCGCTGACGGGCGATCGGGTTTTTGGGGCCGATGGCGCGGCTGCGAGGCCGGAAGTTTCATAAGTTTCAGCTTCCCTGGGCGAAAAAAGCCGGGGGCTGAAACTTCCGGCCGAGGTCGGACGGAAAGGCTCGCGGGCAGCTTTACAAACTTCACAAGTTGCGCACGGAATCGCAGGGGGTCCCCTACCCCGACCGCGCCGTCGGCTGCGTGACGCGACTGCGCCCGACGCAGGGCGAAGGCGGGTTGTTCGGTGAAGGATCGGTCCATGTAACTGCCCCGGACTCGGCTGCTCAGGCGGGCCGATTCGGGGAGACTGACAGATCGAATCCAACATTGATCCAACAAAATGAAGCGTCGGGGATTGCCCGGCATGGCGCATTGGCGCAAACGCATTTCGTCATAAGGCAAAGATGTGGTTTAGGATTCGGATCAAATCCGTACATCTTCTGAAACTCAGCCAGCGTCAGACAAAGAAGCTCCGCCATGGGTGACCGATAGGAAGCAAGACCGACAATGCTTCGAGAAGAGGCACTAACCTGTTCGCTTCGGCGCCGAATCGCGGTATGATTGTGGGCCGCTGATTAGCGGGGGGAGAATTATGAGCGACAATACGATTCTGATACTGGGGGCGCTGGCGGTCGTCGTCGTGGCCGTCCTCGTCTTTGGCAAGCGGCTAGGAACGGCTACGTTCGAGTTCCTCGGGTTCAAAGGCAAAGTAGAAGAGACCCAAAGGCAGGGCCCCAAGGTCGACGAAATCAAGAACGAAGGCGCCCGGGCCGAGTATCGCGCGGAGGGGCAGGCGGCGGAGGTCACCAATGTCGAATCAATTGGGGACGACACGAAATTCATCGCTAAGAGCTGATTCCTGATGCACATCGCCAACTATCACGACGAGCGGGCTATGCTGGACAGGATCATCGGCGAGCCCGCACCCGAGCGCACCATATTCCTGAGCGGCCGATCCGATTGCGGCAAGACCTGGCTTCTCGACTGGTTCGAGCAGCAATATGGCGGCGTCGCGCGCGTCGTGCGAATTAACCTTTCCGACCCCGACGTTGAAATGAACCCCGCGCTGGCGATGAGCATGTGCGTGGGGAAGCTGGGGTGGGACCATTTCGGCGACTTTTCGGCCGCTCTCGCGCGGCGCCCGGCGAACCAGGCCAAGATCGAGAATATCAGATCGCAGGGCGACAATGTAACCTTCATCGCATCCGCTGGCGTCACGCTGGCGGACCAACTCACCACCGCCCTGGAGCTTACCGCCGCTTTCGTCAAAGGCCTCGCCGCCGCGGCCGAGGAGAGCTCCCCCATCGTGATCTGCCTTGACGGCTATTGCTGCGCGCCGGCGCCGACGCGTGCGTGGCTGGAAATGGGCCTCGTTGGCGACGTGGCCAGAGCGACGTGCGCCCGGTTGATTATCACCGGCCGGGAGCCGGCGGGTCAAAAGCTCTGCAACGTCGCAGGCGCACTGGCCGCGATCGAGCTGCGCGGCGTCGATGACGTCAACGAATGGGCGCGCGTCGCCAACGAGCTTGGCCGGGCGCTGCCCGGCCACGACGGGGCGGCCGCCCTCCAGGTCGCGATCAGCGTCACCGAAGGCGTGCCCGGACAGATGATGCGCTGGCTGCAGAGACTGTCCCCTCAAGCCCAAGCCTGAGCGCCGCGATGCCAGCCCCCCCGTCTCCGACCGACGATCAACGGCGCCTGATCATGGATCCTTTCCACGGAATGGATGAGCCCGCTTTGCAGGCCCTCGCGATCCTTGCCTGCCCGCACTGGCTGCCGGCGACCGCGATCCTGACCCACTTTCGCGAGGAGTTGCTGCCCGAACTGCCAGAGCTGCTTCGCCTTGATCTCGTACGCGTGACCGGTTCGGGAGCGCTGACCGTCCCCGCCGACCTGCGCGACCTCCTCTTGGCGAAGTTGCTCGACCGCGACAAGATCTCCAGTATTTCCGCCAGACTTGTCTCCGTCTTCGAGGACGGGAATCCCGAAAGCCGCATCGAAGCTTATTATCACCAGCTCTTCTTGGCGCCGTTCGAAACTAGCCAGCGCATGTTCGGTCAAGCCCTGTCCTGGGCCTCGGAACCGCATTTCGCCCACGCCCTATTGAAGCGGCTTATCGATGCCTGGAAAGAGTTCGACATGCGCTGGGGCATTAAAGGTCCGGCCGCTGAATATCTCCGGTTCGTCGAGCTGCTCGGACCGGCCCACCGCAAGCAGCCCCGCGAAGAGCTTGCCATTCTCGATGGCCTGCGTCGGCAAGATGACCCGTTCCTGGCGGCACACGTCGATCTTCGCGCCGGCCTCATCCTGACCGCACTTAACCGCATAAAGCGCGCGAAGGCCGCGTTGACCCGCGCCCAGGATCGATTCGAATCAATCGCGTATCTGCCGGGTTGCGCCCAGGTCAGCCGTGCATTGGGGAGGCTATCCACGAAGATCGATCGGTACGATGAGGCGCGGGCATATCATGAGCGCGCGCTGGAACTGAACCGCGAACTCGACCTTCCCGTAAGCGCGGCGCAATGCCTACAGGGCCTTGCCGAAATCGACAGCTTCACAGGCAACTTGAGTCGCGCGACAGAGAGATACGAAGAAGCGATCGAAATAATGTCGACGCATGGAGGGCGAACCGCCGAAGCCCATACTAGAATATTGTTCAGCCAGCTTCTCACCATGCGGGGAGCTCTGGATGCCGCGTCGGAGCATCTCCACCGCGCAATGCAGACCTATGAGATTATTGGCAATAATCTGGGCCGAGCCAATTGTCTGAGGATACTCGCCACGGTCGATCTGGAGGCCGGGAAACTTGACTCCGCCCGCGACAAGATCGCGACCGCAGAGGCGGAATTCAGGAAGCTTGGGACGACCAGCGGCCTTGCGGCGTGCAAGGAGATCTATGCCCAGATTGAAATGTTGAGCGGCAATCTTGCCGCTGCAACCACTTATCTGCGGGAGGCTGAAGCGATTTTCGAGAAAGCGGGCGACCGGTTCGGCGCCGCGAATTGCCTGCGTGATCAGGGTGTGGTGGCCTTGCAAGGAAATGACAAGCGGCAGGCAGGCGAGCTTCTGGCTCGGTCGGCCGCACAATTTGAGGAGATTGGCGCGGAGCTCGAGGCCGCGCTTTCCACGGTCCTGGCCGCTCTCGCCGGCCGAACCAGGGATGTTAGAGGCGCCCGCCGGAAGCTGATTAATGCACGGGTCGAGCTGCCAAGAGCCTATCAGCAGAGTTGGACGGTCTCGACGGGGCGGCAGCCGACGGCAAACTACTCGCTGGGCAGCGCTTAGGCGCCTTCCGCCCGTCTCAGGGACGCTAGCCCAGCGCCTTCTTTAGCAGCGCGTTGACCACACCCGAATTGGCCCCTTCGGCGGGTTCAGGACAGGCTTACGCGCCATCGTTAGCTGACGGCCCTTCGGCAGGCTCAGGACAGTGCCTTTTTGAGCAGTTCGTTGACGACCGCCGGATTGGCCTTGCCCTGCATCGCTTTCATTGCTTGCCCAACAAAAAAGCCGAACAATTTGTCCTTCCCCCCGCGGTATTCTGCGACCTTGTCGGCATTTTCCGCAAGGATCTGCTGAATCGCGGCTTCGATCGCGCCGGTGTCCGAGGTCTGCTTGAGGCCGCGCGCCTCGACGATCGCGCCCGCATCCTCGCCGGTTTCGAGCATGATCTCGAACACCTGCTTGGCGAGGGTGCCGGAAAGGGTGCCGTCGGCGACGAGGGCGAGCAGCTCGGCGCCCTGGGCGGGGCTGACCGGGCTTTCGGTGATGTCCTTGCCCAGGCGGTTCAGCGCGCCGAACAGGTCCGAGATGACCCAGTTGGAGGCGGCCTTGCCGATCTCGGCGCCCGATTTGCCGGTCGCCGCCAGCAGCGCCTCGAACCAGCGGGCGGTGGTGACGTCGGCGGTCAGCACCGCGGCGTTATAGGCGGAGAGGCCGAGCTCGGTCTCGTAGCGGGCGCGCTTGGCGTCGGGGAGCTCGGGGAGCGAGGCGCGGCATTCGGCGAGGAATTCGTCGTCGAGCTCGAGCGGGAGCAGGTCCGGATCGGGGAAATAGCGGTAATCGTGCGCGTCCTCCTTGGAGCGCAGCGAGCGCGTCTCGCCCTTGTCGGGGTCGAACAGGCGGGTCTCCTGGACGATGACGCCGCCGTCCTCGATCAGATCGACCTGGCGGCGCGCCTCATGCTCGATCACCGCCATGATGAAGCGGACGGAGTTCACGTTCTTGGTCTCGGTGCGGGTGCCCAATTCGCCGCCCGGCCTGCGCACGCTGACATTGACGTCGGCGCGCATCGAGCCCTGCTCCATATTGCCGTCGCACGAGCCGACATAGCGCAGGATCGCGCGCAGCTTGCGGACATAGGCGCCGGCTTCCTCGGGCGAGCGCATGTCGGGGCGCGAGACGATCTCCATCAAAGCGACGCCCGAGCGGTTGAGATCGACATAGGAATAGCTCGGGTGCTGATCGTGCATCAGCTTGCCGGCGTCCTGCTCGACATGGATGCGCTCGACGCCGATCGTCTTGGTCGCGCCGGCGGCCCCATTCTCTCCTGGGAGGTCGACGACGATCTCGCCCTCGCCGACCAGCGGGTGATAAAGCTGGCTGATCTGATAGCCCTGCGGCAGATCGGCGTAGAAATAATTCTTGCGGTCGAAGCGCGACCATCGGTTGATCTGCGCCTCGAGCGCCATGCCGGTGCGGACCGCCTGGCGGATGCATTCCCGGTTCGGCACCGGCAGCATGCCCGGGAAGGCGGCGTCGACCAGGGCGACGTGGCTGTTGGGCTCGGCACCGAACTCGGTCGAGGCGCCCGAGAACAATTTGGCCTCGGTGGTGACCTGGGCATGGACCTCGAGGCCGATCACGACCTCCCACACGCCGGTGGCGCCCTGGATGCGGTAATCAGTCATGGCGAAGTCCGAATTCAAGGTTCGCGCAGAGACGCAGAGACGCAGAGAGGCCGCGGCGCGGCCACCTCCGGCTAGAGCCGAACGACGATCGTGCTGCCGATCGATTCGCCTTCGGCGGTGAAACGCGCCGGCGTCTCTGCGTCTCTGCGTCTCTGCGCGAAAAAATGGCCGGGCCGCTCACCACCAGGGCTCCGCGCGCGCGGTGAAGCCGGCGCGTTCCTCGAAGGCCAGGGCCGCGTTGAGCACGCTCTGCTCGTCGAGCGCCTTGCCGATGATCTGCAAGCCCAGCGGCAGCCCCTGCGCGTCGAGGCCGGCGGGGACCGAGATGGCGGGGAGGCCGGCGAGGCTGGCGGGGACGGCGAAGACGTCGTTGAGGTACATCGCGATCGGATCGTCGCTCTTCTCGCCCAAGCCGAAGGCGGCGCTCGGCGCGGTCGGGGTGAGGAGCAGGTCGCAAGCCTCCCAGACCCTCTCGAAATCGCGGGCGATCAGCGCGCGGACCTTCTGCGCCTGGTTAAAATAGGCGTCGTAAAAGCCGGCCGAGAGGACGTAGGTGCCGATCATGATCCGGCGCTTGACCTCGGGCCCGAAGCCGGCGGCGCGGGTCGCCTCGTACATGTCCTGCAAGCCGCCCTGCGCGGGCTGGACGCGCAGCCCGTAACGGACGCCGTCGTAGCGGGCGAGGTTGGACGAGGCCTCGGCCGGGGCGATGATATAATAAGCCGGCAGCGCATATTTGGTGTGCGGCAGCGACACCTCGACGATCTCGGCGCCCGCGTCCCTGAGCCAGGCGATGCCCTGCTCCCACACCGCGTCGATCTCGGCGGGGACGCCGTCGATGCGATATTCCCTGGGGATGCCGATCCGCTTGCCGCGGACGTCGGCGGCGAGATTGGCTTCCCAGGCGGGCACGTCGTGCTGGAGCGAGGTCGCATCCTTCGCATCGAAGCCGGCCATCGCCTCCAGCAGGATCGCGCAATCGCGGACGTCGCGGGCCATCGGCCCGGCCTGGTCGAGGCTCGAGGCGAAGGCGACGATCCCCCAGCGCGAGCAGCGGCCGTAGGTCGGCTTGATCCCGGTGATGCCGGCGAAGGCGGCGGGCTGGCGGATCGAGCCGCCGGTGTCGGTGCCGGTGACGCCCGGCGCGAGCCGCGCGGCGACCGCGGAAGCCGAGCCGCCCGAGGACCCGCCCGGGGTCAGGCCGACATTGCCGCCGTCGTTGCGGCGCCACGGCGAGAGAACCGGGCCCCAGGCGCTGGTCTCGTTCGACGAGCCCATCGCGAATTCGTCCATGTTCAACTTGCCGAGCATGCCGGCGCCGGCGGCGAACAGATTGGCCGAGACACTGCTTTCGTAGACCGGCTTATAGCCTTCGAGGATGCGGCTGCCGGCGGTGGTCTGGACGCCGTGCGTGCAGAACAGGTCCTTGATGCCGAGCGGGACGCCGGAGAGCGGCCTGAGGTCGCCCGACGCGCGCGCCTTGTCGGCGGCGTCGGCGGCGGCGAGCGCGTGGCCGGGCGTCTCGACGACGAACGCGTTGAGCGGACGCCCGGCCTCGACCGCGGCGACATAGGCCTCGGCGACCTCGCGCGCGGAAAAGCTGCCGGCGGCGACGCCGTCGCGGATCGCGGCGACCCCCAGGTCGGTCAGCACGGTCATTCGATCACCTTGGGCACCGCGAAGAAGCCGTGCTCGGCGAGTGGGGCGTTGGCGAGGATCCGGTCGCGGATATCGCCCTCGGTGACGATGTCGTCACGCAGGCGCAGTTGGTTGGGGATGACGGCGGTCATCGGCTCGATGCCGGACACGTCGACCTCCTGAAGCTGCTCGATCCAGCCCAGGATGTTGGACAATTCGGGCGCCAGCGCCTCGACCTCCGCATCGCTGACGGCGATCCGGGCAAGCTTGGCGATATGGCGGACGGTTTTCTCGTCTACGGGCATGCGGGCGCGGCTAGCATTCCTGCTGCACTGCGGCAAGAAGGCCTATTCGAAGGCGTCTCCCACCGGCACTCCGTCGACGAACACCTGGCGGCGCGGCACCTCGCGCAGTTCGACCCGGCCGGCACGGACCGCCGCGTCGAGCCCGCGGTGACGGCCTGCGTCGCTGTCCTGCGGTAGGGCGTCGGTCCACGATCCCCCGACGAGATAATAAGCCCTGGTCCCGGAATCGCAGCAGTCGGTGGTCACGACAAGCACGGCTCGGCCCGGCGCGGGGCCGAGGATCAGCACGCAGGCTTCGTTGCGGCCCGTGCAGCGGCGCTCGCGGAGCAGCAGCTCGCGCAGCCCCTCGGGGACGGCGGCGCCGGCGGGGAGGACGCGCAGATGCTGAGCAAGCGGGGCCCGCCTTTGTTCGGCCGAAGCAATATCGTAGGGCCGCTGGGCGGTGAGGGCGGTCGCGGCGAGGCGGCGAACCTCGGGCGCGCCTTCGGCCTTCAGCCGCTCGAGCGCCCCCACGCCGCTCGGGCCGAAATCGAAGCGCAACGCCCGCCAGTCGAACTCGGCCGGGGTCACCGCCCCCGATTCGAGGCGGGCGAGCTGCGAGCGGACCGAAATCGCGCCGAAATCGGCGAGCGGGGTAGCGAGCAGCAGAGCGGCGATGCAGATGCCGATGGCCAGGCGGATGTTGGCGGGGCGGATGCGCCCGGCCCAGGCCGTCCGGGCGCGGATCAAAGCGTAGAGGTAGAGCAAGGCGCAGGCGGCGGCGATCGCGACGAACACGACCGCCCATAGCCGCTCGGGGGTGAAGCCGTATTGGCCGACGCGCAGCCCGGTCGAGATCGCCGCGACCACGACTAAAGGCAGCATCGCCGCGCCCAGCGCCATCGCGCTCCAGCGCAGCACCGGGTTCTTCGCCTCCTCGTCCGGGCCGGTGCCGATCACCGCATTGGCGAGAATGAACGCGCCGAACACGCAGGTCAGCAGGATCGGCGTGGTCGCGCGGGTCTGGTCCCAGAGCCGGTCGAGGCCGGTAAAGGGCAGAGCGAGCTCGAACAGGACGAGGCCGGCGGCAAGGACCGGCGCGAGCACCGAGAGGATCGTCGTCACCACCCGCTGGAGCAGGCCGACGACGCGGTCGCGGTCCCTGAGCAGGCCGACCGCCGCGCCCAAAGTGCCGCCGACGAGCATCCAGTTCGCCCAGGACTTGTCGAGCAGCTCGCGCAGCACGGTGATGCCGATCAGCTGGAACAGCTCGGCGAGCAATTGCACGAGCAGCCAGGCGATCAGCACGAACGCCCAGGCGGCGCACCAGATCACGACGTTGGCCCAGGCGTGCGCGTGGACCGGGACATAGGGGAGGCGCCGCGCGCCTTCGTCGCGCATCGTCTGGAACAAGGGCGCGGCGATCGCGACCGCGAGCAGGGCGGCGAAGGCGCGCCAGACGTCGTCGGCGCTGCGGCTCACCGGGCTGGCGTTCCAGTAGAATATGAGGGCGAGCACCGCGCCCGCGCAAGCCGCGAAGGCGAGCGACCAGGTCCAGCGTACCCGCTCCAGGGTGAAGGCGAACAGCACGCCGCCGGTGGCGATCAAGGTGGCGAGGCTGAGCCGCGGGATCGACTCGGTCACCGACCAGGAAGTGCCCGCATCGCCCCGGGTCAGCAAATCGAACGCCAGGCCGCAGAGCGCGCCGAGCCCGAACAGCAAGGCGGCGCGCATCGGCCAGGGCGCGTGTTCGGTCCGCTGGTCGGTCATGGCTCTCCCCTCCCCGAAGGTCTTGCCGCAACGCCGGCCCGCTGGCAACGCGCCGCTTGCAAGCGGCCCGCGCTTGGGCTTGAGGGCGCTTATGGCCAGGAAGAAATCTCATCCGGCGGTGCGTTTCCTGTGGGTGATCGCGGGGCTGACCGTCCTCGCCATCATCGGCGCCGGCCTCTACCGCTATTTCGAGAAGGAGCTGCTGCGCTGGGCGATGGTGCCGAGCGTCGAATTCCGCGACGTGCCGATGCCCGCCGGCGCCGATTACCGGCAGGCGCGGCTGTGGATCGCCCGGCCCGACATCGGCGGCAACCCGGCCCTGTGGGCCCCCGAGGGGCTGCGGCCCGCGGCCGAGCCCCGCGCCGCGATCTTCTTCGTCCACCCGACCAGCTTCATGGATTCGTCCGCGTGGAACGCGCCGATCGACGATCCGGAATCGCGGGACCGCGCCGCCTTGTTCGTGCGCAGCCAGGCGAGCGCGTTCAATTCGGCCGGCGCGATCTGGGCGCCGCGTTACCGCCAGGCGACCTTCGGCGCGTTCCTCACCAGCGGGGACAATGCCCGGCGCGCGCTCGATTTCGCCTATCGCGACGTCCTCGCCGCCTATGAGGAATTCCTCCGCGAGGCGCCGGCCGACCGGCCGATCATCCTCGCCGCGCACAGCCAGGGAAGCGCCCATTTGATGCGGCTGCTGCAGGAGCGGATCAGAGGCGCGCCCGAGGCGCAGCGGGTGGCCGCCGCCTATCTGATCGGCTGGCCGGTCTCGGTGAGCGCCGATTTGCCCGCTTTGCCCTTCCCCGCCTGCGCGCGGCCGGACGAGGCCGCCTGCATCCTGTCCTGGCAGAGCTTCGCCGAGCCGGCCGATCCGAGCCAGGTGACCGACGCCTACGATATGAGCGTCGGCCCCGGTGGCGCGCGGCGGGCGGGATCGGCGATGCTCTGCACCAACCCGCTGACCGGCGCGCGCGGCGGCGGCGCTCCGGCGGCCGCCAATCTCGGCACGCTCGTCCCCAATGCCGACATGAGCGCGGCGGCGCTCGGGCGCGGCCTGGTTCCGGCGCGCTGCGACCTGCGCGGCTTCCTGTTGATCGGCGACAATGACGCGCTGCCGGGGATGGGCAATTACGTCCTGCCCGGCAACAATTACCACGTCTACGACTACGCCCTGTTCTGGGCCAATATCCGCGCCGACGCCGAGCGGCGGCTGGCGGCGTTCGAGGGCCGGCGATGATCGTTGAGAGCATCGCCGGCTTCCGCGCCGCCCTGCCGGCCGGGGGGCGGCTGCTCGGCCTCGACGTCGGCACGAAGACGATCGGCACCGCCTTGTGCGACGCGGGCTGGACCATCGCCTCGGCGGCGGCGTTGATCCGGCGAACCAGGTTCGCGCGGGACCTGGAGCGGCTGAAGGCGCTCGCCGCGGCGCAAGGTGCGACCGGGATCGTCGTCGGCCTGCCGCTCAACCTCGACGGCAGCGACAGCCCGCGCACCCAGTCGGTCCGCGCCTTCGCCCGCAATCTCGCGCCGCTCGGCCTGCCGGTCCTGCTCTGGGACGAGCGCTGGTCGACCCAGGCGGTGACCCGCACCCTGATCGCCGCCGACGCCAGCCGGGCGCGGCGCGCCGAGCTGGTCGACAAGATGGCCGCCGCCTACATCCTCCAGGGCGCGATCGACGCGCTGACGATGGGGTAGCAAGCCCGATTGCGATTCCCGCCGGACGCATTATGCCTGCGGCACCATTCAGGGGGATTCGCATGAGTAAATCACGTTTCGCGGCCATGCTGCTCGGTTCGACGCTGGTCCTGGCGGGCTGCAACATCCAAGCCACTAGCGGCGAGAAGCCGGCTGAAAGCACCGCCAACACGCCGGCCCCGGCAGCGCCGGCGCCTGCTCCGGCCGCCCCGGCCGAAGCCGAGGGCGGCGGCGCGCCAGGCGCCGAGGTCCAGGGCCAGGCGCGGCAGAACTTCACCGTGGTCAACAATACCGGCCATACCGTGATGACGCTCAACGTTTCGGCGGCGAACGACAATAGCTGGGGCCCGGACATCCTCGGCCGCGACGTGCTCGCCAACGGCGAATCGGCCGCGATCACGTTCGAGCGCGGCGAGAGCCAGTGCCTCTGGGACATCCGCGCCACCTATCAGGACGGCGACACGACCGACATGCGCGGCGTCAACCTCTGCCAGGTCGCGACGGTCACGCTGACCCCGTAACGATGGCGCTTTTCCGGGGCCGGAGCCGAAGACTTGCCGCTTCGGCCCCGGCCCTTTCTTGGTCGGCCGGGAAGGCTGGGACGCAAGTGCCGGCACTGCGTCGTTGCGCGGGCGCGAAAAGCGGCTATGTCGTGCCTTCCACACCATTCTCTGGGGGATTCTCGATCATGAAGAAGCTTTACATCACCGGCGCCATTCTCGCGTCGGCGCTCGCCATCGCGGCCTGCAGCAAGGCCACCACGACCAACAACACGGCCGCTCCGGCCAACACGGCGGCTCCGGCCGCGCCCGCCGGCGGCAACACTGCCGGCGGCGGCGAAGCGGCGGCTCCGGCCGGCGACCAGACCAACCAGAACTTCACGCTCAACAACCAGACCGGCCATGTCGTCACCACCCTCAACGTCTCGCCGACCGGCGACGACCAATGGGGTCCGGACATTCTGGGCCGCGACGTGCTCGCCAACGGCGAATCCGCGCAGATCACCTTCCCGCGCGGCGAGACCCAGTGCCAGTGGGACATCCGCGCCACCTATGACGACGGCGACACCACCGATGCCCGCGGCGTCAACCTTTGCGAGCTCACCACGGTCAACCTGACCGCCGGCCAATAGCCGCTTCGGCTCTTGCGAGTGGAGGGCCCCGTCACCTTAGGGTGGCGGGGCCCTTTGCATTGGAAAGGACGAGCAGAAGATGAAGCTCCAGCCCTATCTCCATTTCGACGGCGATTGCCGCGAGGCCTTCGCCTTCTATCGGGAGGTGCTCGGCGGCGACCTCGCGACGATGCTGACCTATCGTGACGGGCCGGCGGGACTGGCGGGGCCGGAGTGGGCGGAAAAGATCCTGCACGCCACTTTGCTGATCGGCGGGCAGGAGCTGCTGGGATCGGACGCGATGCCGGGCAGCTACCAGCCGCCCGCCGGGTTCGACGTCACGATCGCCGAGGTCGGCGTCGAGGAGGGCAAGCGCATCTTCGCCGCGCTGGGCGAGGGCGGCACGGCGACGATGCCGATGCAGGAGACCTTCTGGACCGCCGGTTTCGGCATGCTCACCGACCGGTTCGGAATCCGGTGGATGATCAATTGCGATGGAAGCGCGCCTTGAGCCGGGCGGCGGGCCCCGTTAGAGCGCGGGCTTGATGGACGCCCCCTTCCCGCACCGCGACCTGCTCGGGATCGAGGGGCTTGCCGCTTCCGATATCCTGACGATCCTGGATGCCGCGGAGCCGTGGATCGCGTTCAACCGCGGCCCGCGCAAGGCCGATCAGCGGCTCGCGGGCCTGACCCAGATCAACGCTTTCTTCGAGAATTCGACGCGGACGCTCTTTTCGTTCGAGATCGCCGGCAAGCGGCTCGGCGCGCAGGTCTCCAGCTTCCATCCGGCGGCCTCGAGCGTGCGCAAGGGCGAGAGCCTCAACGACACCGCGCTGACGCTGAACGCGATGCGGCCCGACATCCTCGTCATCCGCCACGAGGCGGACGGGGCGGCGGCCGAGGTCGCGCGGCTGATGGACTGCCCGGTGATCAACGCCGGCGACGGCGCCGGTGAGCATCCGACCCAGGCGCTGCTCGACGCGCTGACCATGCGGCGGCGGTGCGGCCGGATCGAAGGGCTCAGGGTCGCGATCTGCGGCGACATCGTCCACAGCCGGGTGGCGGGATCGAACATTCGCGCGCTGCCCCTGCTCGGCGCCGAGCTGCGGCTGGTGGGGCCGGAGGGCCTGTTGCCCATTTCGACGGGCTTGCCGCTCTTCACCGATCTGGACGAGGGCATCGCCGGCGTGGACGTGGTGATGATGCTGCGGATCCAGCGCGAGCGGATGGAGGAGGCCTTCCCCGACACGCTCGAAGATTATCACGCCCGCTACGGCCTCACCCGCGCTCGGCTCGACGCCCACGCGCCGGGCGCGATCGTGATGCACCCCGGGCCGATGAACCGCGGCGTCGAGATCGACAGCGGGCTGGCCGACGATTCGCGCCGCTCGGCGATCCTCGAGCAGGTCGAGCTCGGCGTCGCCGTCCGCATGGCCTGCCTCGACCTGCTGACGCGAAAGCGGCGGACGCAGGCCGCGATTAAATAGGGACAGTCCCTCTTTTCCTATTAAATAGGGACTGTCCCTATTTATTGAGCGAAGAAGGGCGGCGCGCCCTGGCCGGCCCGCCGCCCTCTCGGAGGGGACGCGAGGTCCCGAAGCTCAGACGTTGCGCTGGCGCGGATTGGCGTAGCGGGCGGCCCAGCGGATCGAGGCGTCGCCGGCCTGGCCGCGGACGAAGCAGGCGCCGCCCTGAAGGCGGATCTGGCCGCAAAGGCGCTGTGCGTCGCCGGCCGCGGCGAAGCCCGAAACCGAGACGCGATGCAAAGTGCGGCCATTGATGGCGATGGTGGTGGTCAGCGGGCTGCGGTCGCCGAGCCGGTAGCGGGCCGAGGCCTGCTGCCAGGCGCGCTCGGCATTGCCCTCGTTCGAGAAGGCGCCGAGCTGGACGACGATCGGCGCCGAGCCGTGGGCGATCTCGATCCGCGGCCGGGCGCGCTGGAAAATGGGCGCCGGCACACGGGTGATCGCGGCGGCGCGGATCAGCGCCGGCTCGGGCGCGACCAAGCTGCGGGCAGCCGACGCATATTGGACGCGGACCTCGGGCGGCGGCGCGGCGGGCTCGGACGGCACGTCGCCGCGCTCGACCGGCGCCTCGACCGGGGCCTGATAGGATTGCGCGGTCGGCACCCAGAAAGCGGGCGCCTCGGCGGGCGGCGCTTCGGCGATTTGGACGGGAGCTTCGCGCACGGGCGCCGGCGCGGCCGGCGCGGCGTAGGCCGGACCGGGCTCGACCGGCGCGGGGGCGGGCGCGGGCGCCGCTTCGGCGAACGCCTGATCGGACGCGGCGGGCGCCAGCGCGAGCCGGACCGGCTGGCCCGGATCCTCGCTCGGGCTGACGCCGAGCAGGGCCGCGACCTGGGCGGGAGCGCCGCCCGGGCGGGCGAGCGCCGCCCATTGCTGCATCCGCGCCGGCACATCGGCCGGCGACAGATCCTGCGCCGCGGCGGCGCGGGCGCGGCGCCAATCGCCGGCCATCGCATAAGCAAGGGCGAGATTCTGGCGGGTGCGCGCGGTCGCGCCGGGGGCGCGGGCGGCTTCCTCGAGGATGCGGACGGCGCGACCGGTCTCGCCGGCGAGCGCGAAAGCAAGGCCGACATCGGCGGCCGGCGCGCGGCCGGCAATGTCGTCGAGCCGCGCCACGGCGGCGCGCCCATTGCCTTGCGCGATCTGGATCAGGGCGACGCTGAGGGCGGCGCGGACATTGGCCGGATCGAGCTCGAGCACGTTGCCATAAGTGGTGCGCGCCGAATCGAAGCGGCCGGACTTCAGGTAGATATCGGCGAGCAGCTGGCGGTAGCCGGCGTCGCGCGGGCTGAGCGCGACCGCCTGCTCCATCGCCGCCTGCGCCTGGGCGTTCTGCCCCGCCTGCAGCGCGCGCGCCGCCGTTTCATGGAATTGCGCGGCCTCGCGATCGGCGCGGCTGGTGGCGCGGGCCGGGTCGCCGATCCGCCGCATCGCGTCCGACTGGCCGCTGAAGCCCGTCATCGTCATCGAGACGATCAGGGTGGAAGCGGCGGCTTTGAAGGCGGTCCTGGTCATCGCTTTCGGCCTTTTCTGATCATTTTCTCTTGCCGCCCGAGGCGGGAACCCGCTCGGCCAGCGCTTCGATTTCGGGAAGGGACGCAAGCAAATGGTCGAGCGCCTCGGTCACGATCTGCTGGGCAGAGCGGCCGGTGACGGCGGTGGCGAGGCGGAGGCGCAAATGGCGCTCGGCGTCGACCCGCAAGGTGAAGGCGGCCTTCCGGCCGTAGCCGGCGGCGGCGGCGGGCCTGGGCAGCGCGACCGTCTCGGACG
The DNA here is from genome assembly GCA_034668465.1 of Sphingomonadales bacterium. Taxonomy (GTDB): domain Bacteria; phylum Pseudomonadota; class Alphaproteobacteria; order Sphingomonadales; family Sphingomonadaceae; genus Allosphingosinicella. Next base: position 78,890 of record JAXDPI010000028.1, on the reverse strand, counting down.
CGGGCACCGGGGCGGGCGCGGGCGCTTCCTCGACCGGCGCCGGCTCGGAAAGTTCCTCGGCCTCGAACGCCTCGGCGATCTGGCGCTGCTGGGCGACGACCTCGGGCTCGGGGGCGTCGTCCGCCTGCGGATGGCGCGGCGCGGGCGTCAGCGCGGCGATCGAGCTCGGGACATGCTCGGGCACATCCTCCTCGGGCTCCTGGCCGCCCATGTCGTTCCAGCCGAGATCCTCGAAGGAGCCGCCATTATACCCTTGCGGGCGCATCGCCGGGCGGGCGGCGCCCTTGCGCGCCAAGAGGCCCGAGGAGAGCGAGGCGAAAGGCCGTGCTTCGTTCATCGCCGCCCCCCTCACTGGCCGACCAGGCGCCGGCCGAAGCCGGGCGCGGGGCGCTGGGAGAGCGAATGCGGGACCTGCCCCGGAGCGGAGAAGATCGTGCGGCGGAAATTCTTTTCGAGCCGGTCGGCGATATAGTCCCAAAGCTCGGCGACCTCCTTGGCCGACCGCGAATTGGGATCGACCTCCATCACCGTGCGGCCGTCGATCATCGAGGCGGCGAAATCGGTGCGGTGGTGGACGGTGACCGGGGCGACCGTGCCGTGCTGCGAGAGCGCGACCGCGGCCTCATAGGTGATCTTGGCCTTGGGGGTGGCGCCGTTGACGACGAAGATCAAGGGCTTGCCGGCGCGCTCGCACAGGTCGACGGTGGCGCCGACCGCGCGCAGATCGTGCGGGCTCGGGCGTGTGGGGATGACGATCAGCTCGGCGACCTGGATGACCGACTGGATCGCCATCGTGATCGCGGGGGGCGTGTCGACGACGGCGAGGCGGAAGCCCTGCTGGCGCAGCACTTCGAGGTCGGCGCCGAGGCGCGCGACCGTGGTCTGGGCGAAAGCGGGCATTTCGGCCTCGCGCTCGTTCCACCAATCGGCGAGCGAGCCCTGGGGATCGATGTCGATCAGGCAAACAGGGCCATAGCCGACCCGCTGCGCCTGGACGGCGAGATGGCCGGAAAGGGTCGTCTTTCCCGACCCGCCCTTCTGAGAGGACAATGCCAATACCCGCATCAAGTTTCCCCAATTCCCACGCCTGGAAATGCGGTTTGGCCCCAAGCTTCTAAAAATCTGGTTAACGTTGACCCCGGTTATCCGGCCCGGCGCGCAGCGGCCGGCACATGGCAAGGGCGCCGATTTCTATGCTAAGGCGGCGTTAAACAATGGCCGTTAGGCAAGGGCTCGAGTGCCATCCGGTGGGAGGGTTTTGCGATGAAGATGAAGACGCGCGGCTGGCTGCTCGCCGCCGCATGCAGCCTTGCCGCCGCCGCCGCCGCCCAGGACGCCCCGCCCGCCCCCGCTGCCGGCGGCGCCGCGCCGGTGGTTGCCGCGCCGAACGTGCGCGCCGGGATCGAGGCGTGGCAGGCCGGCAATTACCCGCTCGCGATCGGCAATTGGCGGCCGCTCGCCGACCGCGGCGACGCCGACGCGCAATATAATATCGCCCAGGCCTATTTCCTCGGCCGCGGCGTGCCGCAGAATTCGAACCTCGCCGAGCAATGGTATGAGCGCGCCGCGCGTCAGGGCCATGAGGAGGCGCAGGCCAATTACGGGCTGCTGCTGTTCCAGAACGGGCGGCGCCGCGAGGCGATGCCGTGGATCGAGCGCGCCGCCAATCGCGGCGATCCGCGCGCCCAATATGTCCTGGGCACGGCTTTGTTCAACGGCGATCTGGTCGGCCGGGATCTGCCGCGCGCTTATGCGCTGATGAGCCGCGCCGCGGCGGCCGGCCTGCCGCCCGCAATCAGCCAGCTGGCGGCGATGGAGCCGAGCCTTTCGCCCGAGGACCGGGCGCGCGGCGCCGTGCTGGCGCGCGCCTTGCCCGAGCCGGCGGCGCCGACAAGGATGGCGATGGCCACGCCGCCGCGCGGCCCGGCCGCGAGCCAAGCACGGCCGGCCGCGCCGCAATCGCCGCGCGCCAGGCCACAGAGCGAGCCGGCGCCGCCACGCGCACGCCCCGAGCCACGGCCAACGCAAAGCGCCTCCCCGGCCCCCGTTGCGGCCGGCGGCCGCTGGCGGATCCAGCTCGGCGCGTTCAGCAGCGAGGCCAATGCGCGCCGCGCCTGGGGCGCCGCCGCCGGGCGGCTGCCGGGGCTCCAGCCCAGCTATGTCCGCGCCGGCAATTTCGTCCGCGTCCAGGCCGGGCCGCTGCGCGACCGCGCCGCCGCATCGCGGGCGTGCGCCGCGGTCGGCAGCGGCTGTTTCCCGGTCGGTCCTTAACCTAATTTTTGCCGGCGCGGCCTAGAAGCGGTCCCGACAGGGAGCAAGCAATGGCCGCGCCGCAACGCCTCGAAAACCGCAATTTGATGGCCACGCGCTGGCGCCGACGGCGGATGTGCGTGCTGATCGCCGACCATCCCGCGCCGGCCGCCTTGCGCGAGGTTTCGGCCGCCGGCGCGTTTCTCGAGACCAACGCCCGCCCGCCGCTCGGCGCGACCGTCGAGCTCAGGCATCCCGACGCGGGCACGATCTTCGGCGAAGTGCGCCTGCTGGCCGACGACGGCGTCGGCATCGCCTTCGAATGCGGCGAGCGCTCGGTCGGCTTCGCGCTGGCCGCGATCGCCGCCGACATGAGCCGGCCCGCGGCCCAGCCCCCCGTCCCGCTCAATAAATAGGGACAGTCCCTATTTTCCGCGGGTGGAGAGGTTCGGCAATAAATAGGGACTGTCCCTATTTTCCGCGGGCGCGGGGCTATTCGGCCCAGTCCTTCATCCCGTATCCCTGCGCGTAGAGCAAAGCGGTGAGGTCGTTGGCCTCGATGCGGGCGTCGGCGGCGGCGATCACGGCCGGCTTGGCGTGATAGGCGATGCCGAGGCCGGCCGCTTTCAGCATCGGAATGTCGTTGGCGCCGTCGCCGACGCTCAGCGTCTCGCCGAGGGGGATCTGGCGAGCAGCGGCGGCGTCGACCAGGGCCTGGCGCTTGCCCTCCGCGCCGACGATCGGCTTGCCGACGGTGCCGCCGAGCCGCCCGTCGGCGACGTGGAGCCGGTTCGAAACCGCGGCGTCGAAGCCGAGATCGTTCGCGACCCGGTCGGCGAAGCGGCTGAATCCGCCCGAGACGAGCAGGCAATAGGCGCCGGCCGCGGCCATCGTCTGGACCAGGGCCGCCGCGCCGGGCGTAGCGCGGACGCGCTGCTCGTAGCAATGGTCGATGACCCGCGCGTCGAGCCCCTTCAGCAGCGCGACGCGGGCGTCGAGCGCCGCCTCGAAATCGAGCTCGCCGCGCATTGCCCGCTCGGTCACCGCAGCGACCTCACCCCTGAGGCCGGCATAATCGGCGAGCTCGTCGATGCACTCGACGCTGATCATCGTCGAATCCATGTCGGCCACCAGCAGGCGCTTGCGCCGGCCCGCCGCGGGCTGGACGACGACATCGACGCCCGGGATCAGGCCTTCCAGCGCCGCGCGCGCGGCATCGGGCGCGCCGGAGAAGGAGAGGTCGCAGGCGATCCCCTCCTCGACCCATTGATGGCCATGCGACCCGCCGAGCGCGTCCGCGGCGGCCGAAATATCGCCGCGCGCGAGCCGCTCCTTTGCTATCAGGGTCGCAATGAACATGAAGGCCCCTCTTAAGCCGTCCCTCGCGCTTATCGCGGGGCCGACCGCCAGCGGCAAGTCGTCGCTCGCGCTCACGCTCGCGGAACGGGCCAACGGAATCATCATCAACGCCGACAGCGCGCAGGTCTATCGCGACCTCAGGCGCGTCACCGCGCGGCCGGACGCGGCCGACGAGGCGCGCATCGCCCACCGGCTCTACGGCACGCGCGACGGCGCCGACGCCTGCTCGGCGGCCGAATGGGCGGCAGAGGCCAAGAAGGCGATCGCCGAGGCGCAGGCGGCGGACCGACTGCCGATCCTGGTCGGCGGCACCGGGCTTTACCTGCGCACCCTGATCGAGGGGATCGCGCCGGTGCCGCCGATCGATGCGGCGGTTCGCGCGGCGGTCAGGGCGCTGCCGGTCGTCGAGGCCCATGCGGCGCTGGCGCGCGAGGACCCCGAGGCGGCGGCGCGGATCCGGCCGGGCGACACGACGCGGATCGCCCGCGCGCTCGAAGTGGCGCGCGCGACCGGGCGGCCGCTCAAGGCCTGGCAGAAGGAGAAAGTCGGCGGGATTGGAGACGAGGTGACGCTGGCGCCGCTGATCCTGTTGCCGCCGCGCGATTGGCTCCACGCGCGTTGCGACCAGCGCTTCGATAAAATCTTTTCCGATGAGGGGATTGAGGAGGTTCGTTTACTGCTGACGCGAAGCTTGCCGGCGCTCGCCCCGGTGATGCGGGCGATCGGCGTGGCGGAGATCGCCGCCTATCTGCGCGGCGAGACGACGCGCGCGCAGGCGCTGGTAGCGGGCAGGATTGCGACCCGCCAATATGCCAAGCGCCAATATACCTGGTTCCGCCGCCAGCCGCCGGCGCACTGGCCGCGGTTCGAGAAGGCGCTGGAGGGCGAGGCGATCGACGAAGCTCTCCTGATGCTCCTGAGCCCCTCCCCTTGATGGGGAGGGGTTGGGGTGGGGCGGCGTCTCCGAGAACGCACCGCGCCTCATTGACGGTCACCCCACCCAACCATTGCGGCCGCAGGCTTGTCCCCCGGACAAGCCAAAGAGCGGCCGCAATCCCATCAAGGGGGAGGGCTCAAGTTGCCGCTCCCGCGTGAATCCCTTACTCCCGTCTCATGCGCGTCTATTTCGATGCCGATGCCGACCTCGCCCTCGTTCGCGCCAAGCGGGTGGCGATCCTGGGCTACGGCAATCAGGGGCGGGCCCAGGCGCTCAACCTCAGGGACAGCGGGGTCCCCGTCACGGTCGCCCTGCCCGCCGATGCCAGGCGGCGGGAGCAGGCGGTCGGCGACGGCTTTGACGTCATGACGTCGGCCCAGGCGTCCGCCGAGGCGGACCTGGTCGTGATGCTGGCGGCCGACGAGGATCACGGCCGGATCTATGCCGAGGAGGTCGCGCCGAATTTGCGCGAGGGCGCGGCCCTGAGCTTCGCGCACGGGCTCAGCATCCGCTTCGGCCTGGTCGCGCCGCGCGCCGACCTCGACGTCTTCCTGGTCGCGCCCAAGGGCCCGGGGACGGCGCTGCGCGCCGATTACGAGCGCGGCTCGGGCCTGATCTCGCTGTTCGCGGTGGCCCAGGATGCGAGCGGCGGCACCGAGGCGCTGGCCCTCTCCTACGCAGCGGCGATCGGCTCGGGCCGGGTCGGCATCTTGCCCACCAGCTTCGCTGAGGAATGCGAAGCCGATCTGTTCAACGAGCAGGCGGTGCTCTGGGGCGCGATCCCCGAATTGATCCACGCCGGCTACGAGACTTTGGTGGAAGCGGGCTTCTCGTCGGAAATCGCTTATTTCGAATGCCTTACCGAGGTGAAGCTCATAGCCGACCTCATCTACGAGCGCGGCATAGCCGGGATGCGCGAGGCGATCTCCAACACCGCCGAGTTCGGCGCCCTCAAGGGCGGCACGCGGATCGTCACCGCCGACACCCGCACCGAGATGCGGCGCATCCTGCGCGAGGTCCGCTCGGGCAGTTTCGCCAAAGAGCTGATCGCCGACGCCGAGGCCGGCTATCCCCGCCTCAAGGCGTCGCGCGCCGAAGCGGCGGCCCATCCGATCGAAGCCGTTGGGGAGCGATTGCGGTCCCTGAAATATGCCAAGTAGCTATATGTAATTGTTCATTTTCTACCGAACAGCTTCTCGATGTCGCCATGCGCCAGCTTGACCCAGGTCGGGCGGCCGTGATTGCACTGCCCGCTGTGCGGGGTGACCTCCATCTCGCGCAGCAACGCGTTCATTTCCGCGACCGAGAGCAGCCGGCCGGCGCGGACCGAGCCGTGGCAGGCCATGGTCGCGGCGACGAGGTCCATTTTCTCCTTGAGGCTAAGCGCCGAATCGAACGCCGCGAGCTCGTCGGCGAGGTCGATGACCAGCCCTTTTGCGTCGCCGGCGCCGAGCATCGCCGGGGTGGCGCGCACGAGGATGGCGCGCGGGCCGAACCGCTCGAGCTCGAGGCCCATTTCGTCGAGCTCGGCGATGCGCGCCTCGATCCGGTCGCAGGCCGGCTCGTCCAGCTCGACCACCTCGGGCAGCAGCAACGCCTGGCGGGCGACGCCGCCATTGGCCATCGCCCGGCGCATCCGTTCGAGCACCAGCCGCTCGTGCGCGGCATGCTGGTCGACCAGCACCAGGCCGTCCTCGGCTTCGGCGACGATATAGGTCGCCGCGACCTGGCCGCGGGCGACGCCCAACGGGAAGCTTTGCGCGCGCGGCACCATCTCCACCGCGACCTCGGCCCGCGCCTGCGGCGCGTAGGAATCGTGGCGGTCCCAGACGGCCGATTGGCCGGGCGCCGGCAGCGGGAAGCTCGGGCTCCGCATTGGCTCGGGCTGCCAATTGCCGAGCGCCGCCATCGACGGGCGCTGGGCCGAGCGGTGGCCGGCCTCGTCGAGCGCGTGCCTGAGGCCGCCGACGATCAGCCCGCGGATGTTGCCGGGGTCGCGGAAGCGGACCTCGGTCTTGGCCGGGTGGACGTTGACGTCGACCTCCTCGGCCGGGAGATCGATGAACAAGGCGAGCACCGGGTGGCGGTCGCGCGCGAGCAAATCCTGATAGGCGGCGCGGACGGCGCCGATCAGCACCCGGTCCTTCACCGGGCGGCCGTTGACGAACAGATATTGATGGTCGGCGATGCCGCGGTTGAAGGTCGGCAGGCCGGCGACGCCGCCGAGGCGCGCGGGCCCGCGGGCATAATCGATCGCCAGGCTGTTCTCGGCGAGGTCGCGGTCGGTCAGCGCCGCGACCCGCGCCGGGCGGTCCTGGCCCGGCTGGACCGACAAGGTCCGGCGGCCGTCATGCTCGAGCGTGAAGCCGATGTCGGGCCGGGCCATGGCGAGCCGCTTCACGACGTCGAGGCAGGCGGCATATTCGCTGCGCTCCGAACGCAGGAACTTGCGGCGGGCGGGGACGCGGGCGAACAATTGCTCGACGGTGACGCGCGTGCCCGGCGGCAGCGCCGCCGGCCCCTCCCCCGCCGCCCTGCCGTTGTCGACGACGCGCGACCAGCCGTCTTGTCCGCGCATCCGGCTCTCGATGGTGACGCGCGCGACGCTGGCGATCGACGGCAAGGCCTCGCCGCGGAAGCCCAAAGTGGTCACCTCCTCGATCGCTTCGCCCGGCAATTTGGAGGTGGCGTGGCGCTCGAGCGCGAGCGCGATCTCGTCTTTGGCCATGCCGCTGCCGTCGTCGACGACCTCGATCCGGCCGGTGCCGCCCTGCGCAAGCGCGATCGAGATCCGCGACGCGCCGGCGTCGATCGCGTTTTCGACCAGCTCTTTCAACGCACTGGCCGGTCTTTCCACCACTTCACCCGCGGCGATACGATTCACCAGATGCTCGGGCAGGCGGCGTATTGACATGTCCCCGATCTCTATACGATGCCGGAGCATCCCGCGAGCTATTCTCACTCTTTGGTGGACCGGGGGCGCGGGGTGATCCTATAGTGTGTCTCGGGCACGGCCGTATCCCGGCCGCCCGCTTTGCCAAGTGAGCTTAAACCATCATGGGCCTCCTCAACTTCCTCAGATTCCCCTCGCACGACATGGCGATCGACCTCGGCACCGCCAACACCGTCGTCTACGTCCGCGGCCGCGGCGTCGTCCTCAACGAACCGTCGGTGGTCGCGATCGAGACCATCAACGGCATCAAACGGGTCAAGGCGGTCGGCGACGACGCCAAATTGATGATGGGCAAGACCCCCGATCAGATCGAGGCGATTCGGCCGCTCAGGGACGGAGTCATTGCAGACATCGACGTCGCCGAGCAGATGATCAAGCATTTCATCCACAAGGTGCACGGCAAGAGGCGCTTCCCGCGCTGGCCCGAGATCGTGATCTGCGTGCCGTCCGGCTCCACCTCGGTCGAGCGGCGCGCGATCCGCGACGCCGCGTCCAACGCCGGCGCCCGCCAGGTCTGGCTGATCGAGGAGCCGATGGCGGCCGCGATCGGCGCCGACATGCCGGTCACCGAGCCGATCGGCTCGATGGTCGTCGACATCGGCGGCGGCACCACCGAAGTCGCGGTGCTGAGCTTGCGCGGCCTCGCCTACACCACGTCGGTCCGGGTCGGCGGCGACAAGATGGACGAGGCGATTTCGAGCTACGTCCGCCGCAACCACAATCTCCTGATCGGCGAGGCGACCGCCGAGCGGATCAAGAAGCAGGTCGGCGTCGCCAAGGCGCCGCCCAACGGCACCGACGGCGAGATCGTCCACATCAAGGGCCGCGACCTCGTCAACGGCGTCCCCAAGGAGATCACGATCAACCAGCGCCAGATCGCCGAGGCGCTCAGCGAGCCGGTCGGCACGATCGTCGAGGGCGTCCGCATCGCGCTCGAGAACACCGCCCCGGAACTCGCCGCCGACATCGTCGACCAAGGCATCGTCCTGACCGGCGGCGGCGCGCTCCTGAAGGGCCTCGACGAAGTGCTGCGCGACGAAACCGGCCTGCCCGTCACCGTCGCCGACGACCCCTTGACCTGCGTCGCGATCGGCACCGGCCGGGCGATGGAAGAGGAAATCTTCCGCGGCGTCCTCCAGACGGCGTAAGCGAAGGGAACGCGCATGGCGCCGCCAAAGAACCGGCGCCCCGGCTTCTCCAGGCGGGCGCAATTCGGCCTGTTCCTCGGCTATGTCATCGCCGTCGGCGGCGCGGTGATCGCCGCTTTGCTGCTGGTCGTCTCGGTCGTCGATCCGCGCGGCTTTTCCGGGCTGCGCGGCGTCGCGCTCGACGTGACGACGCCGGTGGCGAGCGCCGGCCGCTCGGTGGTCGGCTTCTTCAGCGGCATCGGCGACGGCATCTCCAACTGGTTTCGCGCCGGGTCGCAAAACGGCGAGCTGCGTGAGGAGCTCGAGGCGGCGCGGCGCGAGCTGATCCGGCGCCAGGCGCTCGAGCATGAGAATCGGCGCCTGCTCGCGGCGCTCGGCCTCGCCCAGGCGACCGGCGACGAGGTGACGGTCGCGCGGATCGTCGGCTCGACCTGGGATTCGCCGCGCCGGCTCGCCACCCTCTCGGCGGGCAGCGCGGCCGGCGTGCTGCCGGGCCAGCCGGTGCGCTCGGCCGACGGCCTGATCGGCCGCGTGCTCGAGACCGGGCGCTGGGCCTCGCGGGTGATGCTCGTCACCGACGGGGCGAGCAACGTGCCGGTCCGGCTGGTGCGCGACGGCACGCCGGCGCTCGCGGTCGGGCGCGGCGACGGCACGATCGAATTGCGCACGCTCGAGGTCGGCCAGAACCCTTTCCGGCGCGGCGACGTGCTCGTCACCTCGGGCATCGGCGGCCTGTTTCCACCCAACATCCCGGTGGCGCTGGTGACCGCCTCCGAAGGCGACACCGCGATCGCCCGGCCGATCGCCGATCCGGCGCGGATGGACTATGCGATCGTCCAGCGCGTCTTCCAGCCGGCCGCGGCCGGGCCGCTCGAGCTGGCGCGGCCGCAGCCGCCGGCGCCGCCGGTGACCGGCCCGCCGGCACCAATGATCCGTCCCGGCCAGCAGAACAATCCGCGCTACCAGCCGGCGCTCCAGCAGCCCCAGCCCGGCATGGTCGCCCCGCCGCGCGCCGCCGCGACGCCGGCGCGATGAGCCGGATCGCCGGATCCAGCGCCGAGGTCGCGATCGACGAGCTCAGGCGGCGCTACGTCCCGTCGCTCTCGACCGCCGCGGCGATCCTGCTCGGCGCAATGCTGCCTTTGGTGCCGGGCTCGGCCTGGCTGCCGAATCTGGGCTTCCTGATGCTGGTCACCTGGCGGCTGGTGCGGCCCGAAATCTGGCGGGCGCAGGCCGCTTTGGGCTTCGGCCTGGCCGCCGACATCGTCAGCGGCGCGCCGCTCGGCCAGTCGATGCTGCTCTGGACTTTGGTCTTCCTCGGCTTCGATTCGCTCGATGCGTGGCTGGGGGTGCGCGATTATTGGCTCGACTGGGCCGCGGCGGCGGCGGCGATCCTCTTCCACAGCGTCGGCGTGTGGTACATTGCCCTGCTGATGGGCAGCGACACAAGATTCTGGATCATGGTCCCGCAGATCATCTTCTCCGTGCTCTTTTATCCGGTCGCGGCGCGGATCGTGCTGGCGCTCGACCGATGGCGGCTGGCGCGATGAGGCGCAAGCTGTTCGGCGGCGGCCCGCCGGTCACCGAGAGCAGCCAGGCGACGCTGTTCACCCGCCGCGCGTTCGTGCTCGGCTCCGGCCAGATCGGGGTCGCGGCCCTGCTCGCGGGGCGGATGGGCTATATCGCGATCGCCGAGAACCAGCGCTATTCGGACCTCGCCGAATCGAACCGGGTCCATATGCGGCTGATCCCGCCGCGGCGTGGCTGGATCGTCGACCGCTACGGCAACCCGATCGCGATCAACCGCGGCGACGTCCGGATCGACATCATTCCCGACCTCCTCCAGGACAAGGAGCGGGTCATAAGCGAGCTGACGCAGCTGCTCGGCCTGCCCGCGGAAGAGGTCCAGCGGATTCGCGACGAGCTCGCCTCAGCCTCCGGCTACCAGCCGGTCGCGGTCGCCGAGCACGTCCCGCCCGACAAATATTTCGCGGTCTCGGTGCGCCAGCCCGAGCTCCCCGGCGTGGCGCCGCTGCGCGCCTTCACCCGTTACTATCCCGAAGGCGCCGCGATCGGCCATCTGGTCGGTTATGTCGGCATCCCCAATCGCGAGGAGTTCGAGGCCGAGCAGCGCAACCCGCTGCTGATCACGCCGGGCTTCAAGGTCGGCAAGGAAGGGCTCGAAAAGATGATGGAGCAGCGGCTGCGCGGCCGGCCCGGCGCGGCGCGGGTCGAGGTGACCGCGCGCGGCCGGCTGATCCGTGAGCTGCAGACCCTGCCCGACACGCGCGGCTCGCCGCTGCGCACGACGATCGACGCCGGCCTGCAAAGCTACGCCGCGCGCCGCGCCGGCGAGCAATCGGCGGCACTGAGCGTGATCGACTGCCGGACCGGCGACATCCTCGCGCTCGTCTCGATGCCCTGCTACGACCCGAACAGCTTCTCCGACGGGATCAGCCACACCGAATGGGACATGATGGCGCAGGACGAGCGCCATCCCCTGATCAACAAGGTGCTGCAGGGGCTCTACCCGCCGGGATCGACCTCCAAGCCGATGACCTCGCTGGCGCTGCTCGGCGCCGGGGTCGATCCCGAGGAAAGAGTGACCTGCACCGGCGCCTATCGGGTCGGCAACGCCGTCTTCCATTGCGCAGCGCGCGGCGGCCACGGCCCGATCGCGCTGCACGAGGCGATCATCAGGAGCTGCGACATCTATTATTACGCGATGGGCCGCCGCGTCGGCATCGCCCCGCTCGCGGCGATGGCGCGGCACATGAGCCTGGGCGAGCGCTACGACCTTCCCTTCCCGAGCCAGCGCTTCGGCACGGTTCCCGACGCCGCCTGGCTGATGCGCCGCGAGCACCGCGCCTGGGCCGAATATGACACGGTCAACATGTCGATCGGCCAGGGCTATCTGCTGGTCAATCCGCTCCAGCAGGCGGTGATGATGGCGCGGATCGCGAGCGGGCGCATGCTGCAGCCGCGGCTGCTCGCCGACCGGCCGGTCGATCTCGGCGCGCCGCTGCCGGTCAGCGCCGAACATCGCGCCTTCGTGCTCGACGGCATGGACGGCGTGATCAATTCTGGGCGCGGCACCGCCTCGGTCGCGCGGCTGCCGGTCGAGAATATCAAGATGGGCGGCAAGACCGGCACCGCCCAGGTCCGCAACATCACCAGGGGCGAGCGGGCGAGCGGGGTGCGCTCGAACGAGAGCCTCGCCTGGCGGCTCAGGGATCATAGCTGGTTCGTCGCTTTCGCGCCGGTCGGGGCGCCGCGTTACGCCTGCGCGGCGATCGTCGAACATGGCGGCTGGGGCGCCAGCGCCGCCGCGCCGCTGGTGCGCGACGTCATGACCTATTTGTTCGACAAGGATCGGGCGATGGCGAGCCTGCTGCCGCTTGAAGCGCAATGGGGTGGCAACATCGCCCAGCGGATGGAGCGCCACGCCCAGGAATGGGCGGCGCGCGGAGCCGGCGGCGCACCGCGAGTGGAGCCGACCTGATGGCGCTCGCCTTCATGCCCAAGCCGGTCCGCGAGCTGCCCTGGCTGATGCTCGCCTTGGTGATCGGCATCGCCGCGTTCAGCACGCTCGTCCTTTATTCGGCGGCGGGCGGCAGGGCGACCTGGGCGCTGCCGCAGGCGGTGCGCTTCCTCGTCTTCCTCCTCATGGCGATCACGATGTCGCGGCTCCGGCCCGAATGGATCAAGCAGGCGGCTTTCCCCGCCTACGTGCTGACCTTGCTGCTGCTGATCTTCGTCGAGGCTTTGGGCTTCGTCAGCGGCGGCGCGCAGCGCTGGCTCAATCTCGGCTTCATCAACCTGCAGCCCTCCGAGCTGATGAAGCCGGTGATCGTGCTCGCCTGCGCCCATTTCTATTCGCTGCTGCCCGCGCGCGAGATTCGCGGCTGGAGCGCGCTTTGGCCCGCCGCTTTGCTGATCGGCGTGCCGGCCGCCTTGATCCTGGTCCAGCCCGATCTCGGCACCGCGATGATGGTCGTGCTCGGCGGGGTGACGATCATCTTCCTCGCCGGCGTGCCGCTGCGGCTGTTCGTCGGCGGCGCGGCGGCGCTGGCGGTGGCGGGACCGATCGCGTTCAGCTTCCTCCACGATTACCAGCGCAACCGGATCCTGATCTTCATGAACCCGGAGAACGACCCGCTCGGCGCCGGCTACCACATCACCCAGTCGAAGATCGCGATCGGCTCGGGCGGGCTCACCGGCAACGGCTACCTGCAGGGCACGCAGAGCCATTTCGCCTTCCTGCCCGAGCCGCACACCGATTTCATCTTCGCCACCATGGCCGAGGAATGGGGGCTGATGGGCGGCCTCTTTCTGATCATCGCCTTCTCGCTGATCCTGCGCTGGGGGATGAAGGTCGCCGCGGGCAGCCGCGACCGCTTCTCGCGGCTCGCCGCGGCGGGGCTGACGACGACGATCTTCTTCTACGTCGCGATCAACCTGATGATGGTGATGGGCCTTGCCCCGGTCGTCGGCATCCCGTTGCCGCTCTTCTCCTACGGCGGATCGGCGATGATGACGGTGATGATCTGCCTCGGGCTGCTGATGGCGATCGAGCGGCAGAACCGGCGCGACGCGGGGCGGGCCTGAGCGGTTGCAATCCGCAGGCCGCGCCCCTAGATGGCCATCCTTCCGCCGCACGGATATGGACGCATAGCTCAGTTGGTAGAGCAGCTGACTCTTAATCAGCGGGTCCCAGGTTCGAGCCCTGGTGCGTCCACCACCGCCCGCGCCCGGGCCGGCAGGAGCGCAATGATTCCAACCTATGACGTCCTGATCGTCGGCGGCGGCCATGGCGGGGCGCAGGCGGCGATCGCGCTCCGCCAGCATGGTTTCGCGGGCAGCCTCGCCATCGTCGGCGCCGAGCCGGATCTGCCCTACGAACGCCCGCCGCTCTCCAAGGATTATCTCGCGGGCGAAAAGGAGTTCGCGCGGATGCTGATCCGGCCGGCTTCTTTCTGGGACGAGCGGGGCGTCGCCCTGCGCCTTGGCCGGCGCGTGACGGCGGTCGATCCGGCCACGAAGACCGCCACGCTCTCGACGGGCGAATCGATCGGCTATGGCGCGATGATCTGGGCGGCAGGCGGCGTGCCGCGACGGCTGGGCTGCGCGGGCGACGACCTTGCCGGCGTGCATCATGTCCGCGACCGCGCCGACGTCGACCGCATCCGCGCCGAATTGCCCGGGGCCGGGCGAATCGTCGTGATCGGCGGCGGCTATATCGGCCTCGAAGCCGCCGCCGTGCTGACCGGGCTCGGCCATCGGGTGGTTTTGCTCGAGGCCCTCGACCGGGTGCTCGCGCGGGTCGCCGGCGCGCCGATCTCGCTGTTCTACGAGACCGAGCACCGGGCGCAGGGCGTCGACCTGCGCACCGGCGCCGCCGTCGAGGCGATCATCGGCGCGGGCGGCGCCGCGGCCGGGGTGCGCCTCGCCGGGGGCGAGATCATTCCCGCCCAGATGGTGGTGGTCGGCATCGGCATCGAAGCGGCCGTCCAACCCTTGCTCGCCGCCGGGGCGCAGGGCGGCAACGGCGTCCATGTCGACCAATATTGCCGCACGACGCTGCCCGAAATCTACGCGATCGGCGACTGCGCGGCGCACGAAAACCGCTTCGCCGGCGGCGCCCGCATCCGCCTCGAATCGGTGCAGAACGCGCACGACCAGGCGGTGACCGCCGCCAAGGCGATCCTTGGCGCGCCGCAAGCCTATGCCGCGATTCCCTGGTTCTGGTCGAACCAATATGATCTGAAGCTGCAGACGATCGGCCTCTCGCTCGGCCATGACGATCTGGTCGTCCGCGGCGACCCGGCGGCGCACAGCTTCTCGGTCGTCTATCTGAAGCGGGGCCGGGTTGTCGCCCTCGACTGCGTCAACGCGGTCAGGGACTATGTCCAGGGGCGCAGGCTGGTGCTGGAGGGCGCGGCGCCCGACAAGGCCATGCTCGGCGATGCCGCGCTGGCGCTGAAGGAGATTTGACGCAGGTCATGTTCAGCGTCGTGATCCCGCTCTGGAATAAACGGCAGGCGATTGCGTCGACCGTCGCGAGCGTGCTTGGCCAGACCTGGCGCGACTTCGAGCTCATCGTCGTCGACGATGGCTCGACCGACGGCAGCATGGACGCGTTGCGGCATGTGGAGGATCCGCGCCTGCGCAGGATCGCCCAGGCCAATGCCGGGCCCGGCGCCGCGCGCAACCGGGGCATCGAGGAGGCGCGCCACGACTGGATCGCCTTCCTCGACGCGGACGACATCTGGTCGCCGGACCATCTCGCCGAATTGGGCCGCGTCCGGCTCGCACATCCGCACGCCGGCCTGATCGGCACGTCCTACGTCGTTCGGAACCCCGCCGAGGCCCACGATTTGCCCCGCAAGAACGAAGGCCGAATCGAAATCGTCGACTATTTCACGCGGGCCGCGCGGGGGGACCGGGTGTTTTGCGCAAGCTCGGCGGCCATTCCCAGGCGCACCTATGACGAGCTCGGCGGATTCGACGACTCGCCGGCTGGCCAGGACAGCGTCTACTGGGCGCGGATCGCGCTCGATCGGCCGGTAGCCGTCTCGAGCAAGGTGACCGCGGTCTACCGCCACGGCAGCGACGGCCTGAGCGTGAAGGCGGCCGCCGTCGTGCGCGGCGCGGAATTGCGGCATGCGCGCGACCTCGGGGCGGTCATTGCCTTTCTGCTGGACCGTTATCCGGCCATCCGCTCTGCCGACATGCGCGAAGCCGTGGACCGCTATCTCGACTTCCGAT
The DNA here is from genome assembly GCA_034668465.1 of Sphingomonadales bacterium. Lineage (GTDB taxonomy): Bacteria > Pseudomonadota > Alphaproteobacteria > Sphingomonadales > Sphingomonadaceae > Allosphingosinicella. The sequence continues at coordinate 63,475 of JAXDPI010000028.1, read as the reverse complement.
TCCGCCTCGCTACGCGCAATGCGGCCCGCATCGGCGACTTCCTGACCCTGCGCGGCTTGCCGCGGGTCTATTTGCGCTCGCCGCCCCTCCCGGAGCGCCTGATTCTCGCGCTGGCGCGGCTGCCGCGGCCGCTGGCGCGGGGCCTCTACGGCCTCGGCTTCAAGGCGAAGGCCCTGCTCCGCTCCCTCAAGCGAGCATCGCGCATGCCATGACCACGCGCGTCCTGCTGTGCATCCCCAACCTCGGCAGCGGCGGCGCGGAACGGCAGGTTCGCCTGCTCGCCCCGCTGCTCGTCGATCGCGGCATCCGCCTTTCGCTGTTCAGCCGCCTTGCCGGCGCCGACGTGGCGGCGTTGACCGCTGCCGGCATCGCCTGCTTCCCGATCAGGTCGCGCGGCAATCACAATCCGTTGCTGGCGGTGGAACTGGCCCGCGCCGCCAAAGCGGCCGAAGCGCAGATCATTCACACCTGGCTGACCCAGATGGACATAATTGGCGGCGCGATCGCCCTGGCGACGCGCCGGCGCTGGATCCTCTCGGAACGAAGCTCGGCGGGCGCTTATGGCGGCCGGGCCAAGGACAGGCTGCGCGCCTGGCTCGGGCAATTTGCCGATGTCGTGGTGGCCAACAGCATTTCAGGCCTGGACGTGTGGCCCCGCCATCCCGGCCGCATCGTGATTCAGAATGGAGTTGACCACGAAGCGATTCGGACCGCGTCGCTCGCGCCATGGGACGCAGGCACGGTTAGTTCGGGCCGCACGATCATCGTCTCGGTCGCGCGGCTGGCCGGACAAAAGCGAATCGACCGGATGCTGCACGCGCTCGCGCGGATCCGGACGGACATCGCCGACGTGCTGCTGGTGCTCGTCGGCGAGGGGCCCGAGGAGCGGGCGCTGAAGGCGCTCGCGGACGAATTGGGCGTCGCCGATCACGTCCGGTTCGCCGGCTACCAGCCGGATGCCTGGTCGTGGATCAAGTCCGGCTCCGTCTTCCTCTCCACGAGCCGGTTCGAAGGCCAGCCCAATGCGGTCCTGGAGGCGGCAGCGGCGGGAACGCCGCAGGTCCTGTCCGATATCGGCATGCATCGCCACGCCGTCGGCGACGGCGGCGCCATCTTCGTCGACCCGGACGATCAGGATGCGCTGGCCTCGGCGGTCGTTTCGCTGGTGCGCAATGCGAAGCTCGCCCGTGCGGTCGCGTCGGCCGCGCGCGAGGCGGTGCTGGGGCTTTCGGTCGAACAGGCAGCCGACAATTACGCCGAGGTCTATCGGCTGGCCGTCAGCGCAGGCCCGCTCCCCTCATTGCGCTGAGCGCGGCACCGCCGCTCCACCGCGTCCTGGATCGCCTGCCAGGTCGCCACCCCGGCCTTGTCCGAGCGGAACAGCCAGGAGCGCTGCTCGGCGGCGATGGCGACGCGATGACGCAGGTCCGCATCGTCGAGCATATGTCGCAGCGCGCCGGCGACGGCCGGCACGTCATAGGGATCGACATAGAGGAGGTCGGGTCCGCCCAGCTCCGGCATCGGCCCCAGCGAAGAGACGAGCAGCGGCCGCCCGGCTCCCATCAGCTCGAGCAAGGTGTAGGGACAGTTTTCGCACGACGACAGGAAGAGATTGAGCTCCGCTTGCTCGGCCAGGCCGAAAACCTCGTCATGACGGACGGGGCCGAGCAGGAGCACCTCGCCTTCGATCCCGCAACGCCTCGCAGCTTCGCGGACGCGCCCCGCGTAAGGCGGATATTCCGGTCCCACCAGGACCAGCTTCTGCTTCACCGACCCGCTGTGCCGAAGCCGCGCCCACGCCTCGACCAGCTCGACCTGTGCCTTGTAGGGGTGGATCGAGGACACGTAGAGCACGAACCGCTCCGGCAGCGGACGGGCGGTTTTCCGGCCGAGCGGGGCGGCCGCGGGAGTCAAAGTGTGAGGAATGACCACCGAAGCGCCCCGGCGGTTCCTGAGCGCGCGATCGATCGTCCGGCGTCCATGATCCGAAATGAAGACGACAAGGTCCGCGCGTTGCATCGCCAGGCCCTGGACGAACCAGAGCACCAGGTGGCGCAGACGCATCCAGCCGAGCGCGTAACGGCGTCGCGCCGCCTGATCGAACGGCAGCATGTTATGAAAAACGACGACGGTCGCGACCCGCCCGGGCAGCGGCGCATCGAAGGTGCCCCCGGCATAGCAGGCGACGTCGAAATCGTGGCGGCGGGACCAGACGAACCGGAAATAGAACCAGCCCAGCAGGAACCGCGTGATCGGGTTCCTGGTCCAGCCCGGCGCGCGGATCCATTCGACGTTCGATCGATCGTCCAACCCTTCGACGCGTTCGTGCGAGAGGATGGAAAGCCGATCGTCCGTATCCCGCGGAAAGGTCGCGGCGAGGTTGCGGACATAGGTCAGGCCACCGCCACCGCGGGCGGCCAGCGCGCTCAGCAGGATTTTCGTCATCTTCGAATCCGCCTATCACATCGATGACGACGGTGTCATCAGGCCCACATTCCGGAGAATGGTTCGAGCCCGCCAGATGCCCAGGAACGACCTGAACCGCCCGCTTTCGCTCGCGGCGACCCTCGACGCGCTCTATCGTTCGCTGTCGCGGCGGCGGCGTACCCATTTGCTGCTGCTGTTGCCGCTGATGCTGCTCAGCGCGGTTGCGGAGCTGGTCACGATCGGCGCCGTGCTGCCGTTCCTGGCGATCCTCGCCAATCCCGGGCAGGCCACGGAATTTCCGGGCTTGGGCCTGTTTCGCTCCCTCTTTGGAGGGGCCGATGGGGGCAATCCGATCGTTCCGGCCACGATCCTGCTGGTCGCCGCCGCCTCCGCCTCGGCGGCGATCCGGCTGCTGACGCTGCGCACCATTCAGAATTTCGCTTTTGCAGTCGGCCACGAATTCGCAACCACGATCTTCGGCCGCATGCTTCGCCAACCCTATGCCCTGTACGTCCGCCGCAATCCGAGCGAGTTCGTCGCCGCGCTCGAGAAGATCAGGATGTTCGTCAACGTCCTTTTGCCGGCGATGAACGGCGCGATCGCCGCAATGGTCGCGCTCAGCATTGCCGCCTTGCTGCTCGCCATCGTTCCGCTCGCCGCCGCTTTGGCTATCGCCGTGGCGATCCTGCTCTATGTCGGCCTGAGCCTTGCGACCCACAATCGGCTGCGGGCCAATTCGAGACGAATCGCGAAGCTGGCGACAGACCGGGCGAAAGCGTTCCAGGAAGGGATTGGCGGGCTTCGCGATATCCTGCTCGACGGTTCGCAGCCGGTGTTCGAAGACGAGTTTCGGCGCCTCGATCATGCGTTCGGCAAGGTGCTTTCGAGCAACAACTTCCTTGCCGCCGCACCGCGCTACGCGGTCGAAGGGGCCGGCATCGCGCTGATCGGCCTGCTCGCCCTCTATCTGAGCGAGGGCGCCGGCGGGATGCTTGCCGCGCTGCCGATTCTCGGCGCGATGGCGCTCGGGGCGCAACGGCTGCTTCCGCTGCTCCAGGCCGCGTGGGTCGGCTGGAGCCAGCTCAGCGGCAACGCCCAGATCCTGCGCGATCTGCATGCGCTGATGGAGACGCCGGTGGTCGCGGCCGGGCGGCCGGCGGCGCCCGCCCAACCCTTTGCCAGGGACATCGTCTTTGACCGGGTGAGCTACCAGTATCACGGCCGCAACCACGCGGTGTGGGACATCAGCTTCGCTATTCCAAAGGGGGCCCTGATCGGCCTCGTCGGCAGGACGGGAAGCGGAAAGAGCAGCCTCGTCGACATGTTCCTTGGCCTGCTGGATCCGACGCAAGGCGAAATCCGGATCGACGGACGCCGGCTCGACGCGACCAATCGCGCCGGCTGGCAGGCCCAGATCGCGCACGTCCCGCAGAGCATCTATCTGGCCGACGCGTCGATCGCCGCCAACATCGCCTTCGGCCAGGCCGAGGCGAAGATCGACATGGAACGGGTGCGGACCGCAGCACGGCTGGCCCAGGCCAACGGCTTCATCGCCGATTTGCCGGAGGGCTACGACACAAGGGCCGGGGAGCGCGGCATCCGCCTTTCGGGCGGCCAGCGCCAGCGCATCGCGATCGCGCGCGCTCTTTACAAGGACGCCAGCATTCTCGTGCTGGACGAGGCGACCGGCCAGCTGGATCTCGAGACCGAGGAAGCCGTCATCGACGCGATCACGGCGATCGGCCGGGAGATGACGATCCTGATCGTCACCCATCGCGATCCGGTCCTCGCGCGATGCGACCGGATCATGCGGCTCGACGACGGCCGCCTGGTCGACGGAGGCCGCCTTACGCAGGCGACGTCCTTGCCGTAGCGAGGTCGGGAAATGCCGTTCTCCCTCGCCACGCTGAACCGCGCCGCCGGGCGGTTGACGGGCGGACGCGTGCCGGCGCCCGTCCGGGATCCGATGACGCTGCCGATGGGCGCGGCCGAATGGCTGAAACCGGACAATCCCAGGCTGGTCGCGCTCGAGGCGCGCTATGCCGCGATGGACCCGCAAGTCACGACACCTTCGGTCTGGCATAGCGGCCGGATCTCGGACGAGGACATGATCTACTTCAGGAGCGACAACAATTTCATTTGGCAGCGACGCGCGCCGGACCACAATGCGCGAGCCTATGCCCTGGTCTATCGCCACCTCAGAGCGCTGGATCAGGACGGGCTGCTCGACCGCCTCGGCGAGGACGATCGCTTCGGAATCTCGCTGTTCGAAGTGGATGGGCAGTCCGTTTCGCGCGATCTGCTCGATTCGGTCGGCGAGATCGGCTTCCTCAAGCGCCATCTGGGTCCCGGCACGCGGCCGCTGAACGTCCTCGACATCGGCGCCGGCTACGGGCGGCTCGCCTGGCGGCTCGAACAAGCGTTTCCGCGAGCGCGGGTCTATGCGACGGATGCCTTCGCGCGGTCGTCGTTCATCGCCGACTATTATCTTAGATTCCGCGGCGCCGAGCGTGCCTCGGTCGTTGCGCTCGACGAGGTCGAGGCGCTGCTCGCGGGCACGGCCATCGACGTCGCGATCAACGTTCACAGCTTCTCCGAGTGCACGCTCGACGCGATCGCGTGGTGGACCGGGCTTCTGGCGCGCCATGCCGTCCGCCACCTGATGGTGGTTCCGAATGGAGGGACCACAAGCGGGGCCCGCTGCCAGATCAACGGCGGCATCGATATGGAGGCGGTGTTCGCGCGGTTCGGCTATCGCGCCGCGGTGCGCGAACCGCGCTATTCGGACCCGGCGGTCCAGCGCCGGGGCATCGACCCGGTGCACCTCCACCTGTTCGAGCTGCGATGAGCAAGGTGCGGGCCAGGGGCGGTCCGGTCGACGACGATGTGAACAGGCTTGCCGCGGCGGTGGCTCGGCTTGGCATCGACCGCCGGTTCCGACTCATGCTGGAAAAGGCGCCGATTTCGCCGGCGTGATCCGGCGCCCTGGGGGGGGCCGGGCGCCACGCTGCGGCTAGTAGCGCCGATTCCTAAGTCTCCGCCATCGCCTTTTCGATCGCTTCCTTGAGCTTCTCGCCGGCGTCGGCTTCGACCGTCCTGACGACGCGCTTGCCGGTCGCCGGGTCGGTCACGTGGAACTTGAATTCCTGCCCCGCCAGCGGGCCCGAAATCAGATCGGCGATCATGATCTCGCGATGCTTGTTGGCCGCGTCGGCGAACGGCGCGACCAGGTCGACCAGCCAGATCGCCTTGCCCGACTGCCACTCCTCGGGGGTCAGCCGGTTCTCGGGCTCGATCATGCCGCGCTCGAGCTTGGCCTCGGCCGCCGGGTTGCATTTCGCCCACAAGGCGAGCCCGACCGGCTTGTCGCCGTCGCGGAAGATGTAGAACTGGCCGTAGACCAAAGCCGGCATCACCAGCCATTCGAGGTCGCGGATCAGCAGCGCGCGGTGCAGCAGCGACTGGGTCAACAGCCAGGTCATTTCGCCCAGAAGGTGGCTGACCGTCGGCGGCCGCGTGGCGGCGGCTTCGCCCTGCTCGGTTTCAGTCGTCAATGGTCTTACTCCGTGTCGGCTCAAGCGGCGAAATAATCGTGATGCTGCGGCTCGGGGGCGCGAATCGGCGTCATCGTCTCGCCGGACCGGGCGCCGAAGCCCGCCATCTGCTGGACGAGATAGGCCAATCGGCCGTGATAGGCAAAGTTCGCCGTCACCCCGTCGGTGGTCAGGATCCGCCCGTCCGCCGGCGGCTCGAGGCCGGCGTCGGGCTGCGCCAGCTCGCCGCCGTCGCCGAGCTTGGGCGAAGCGGCCGGATCGGAGGCGAGCGGCGGCGCGTCGGCCGTGCCGGGATCGCGCAGAGCCTCGTCGAAGCCGACCTCGGTGAAGCGCGGCCAGCGCGCCGGCGCCCAGCCCTCGAGGCCGGAGCGCAACGCCCGCAGCCGGTCGCCGAGATCGGACGGCCCCTCGCCGCCCGGCGCCGCCGCGCCCGCCGACGGCTTGTACGACAAGGCGACGTCGCCGACCGTGCCGGTGCTGCCGTCGGCGCGGGTGAAGGTCGCGGTGCTGGCGATGATGTTCTCGTCGCGCTTCCATTTGCGGTCGTTGGCGCGGCGATCGAGGCCGATCGAGGCGATCCCCGACTCCGCCAGCGTCCTGAGCTCGCCGCCGTCGGTCAGGCCGTTGCCGTTGAGATCCTGCCAGACGCGGAACTCGCCGAACTTCTCGTCCTTGGCGTCGAGCAGGCCGTCGCGGTTGCTGTCGAAGGCCTGCAGCCCCTCGAGCGCCGATTTCGCGCCCGGCAGGTCGCCGATGAACGAGGTCTCGCCGGCGCCGTCGACAATGCCGTTGCCGTTGCGGTCGAGCACCAGGATCCCGTCGCTCTTGCCCACCCAGCCGGTGTCGTCGGCGACCCCGTCGGCGTTCATGTCGAACCGGGCCTGCGTCTTCTTGCGCTTCTTCAGCTCGACGCCGTCGCCGTCGAGATCGAGCACGACTGCGGCGCCGAGGCCCATCGCGCCGTCGCGGAACATCAGCGAGGCGGCGCTGTCGATGCCGCCCGCGGTCGCGTCCATCGTCCCGCTCGTCGTCCGCGGCTGGACGAAGATCTGCCCGCCTTTGGTCTCGATCGCGTAGCGCTTGGCGCTGCGGTCGAACTGGTAGTGCTCGGGCAATGCCTGGTTGAAGCCGCTATTCTCCAGCGCGCCGCTGGCCGAGCCGACGAAGGCCAGGCCGACGTCGCCGACCGCGCCCTCGGTGCCGTCGCCGCGGTGGAAGCTGGACAGATTGTAGACGACGTTGCCGCCGTTGACGGTCGGATTGCCGGTCGCGGTCCCTTCGAGGCCGATCGACAGCACGCCCACTTCGGGCAGGCGCCGGAGCTCGCCGGCGTCGCTGACGCCGTTCTGGTTGGCGTCGATCCAGACCCGGAAGTCGCGATATTTGGCGTCGGCCGGCGACAGCGACCCGTCATGGTTGCTGTCGAACGCCCTGAGCCCCTCGAGGTCGGTGCGGGCGCCGTCGAGATCGCCGACGAACGAGATTTCCGAAATGCCGTTGATCACGCCGTCGGCGTTGCGGTCGAGCGCGAGCAGGCCGTCGGCGGCGCCGACCCAGCCGGTCCGGTCGGCAATGCCGTCGCCGTCCATGTCGAAGCGGACCGCCGACAAAGCGAGATCGGTCATCGTCACGCCGTCGCCGTCGAGATCGAGGATGACCGGCGGCGCGAGCTGCGCCTCGCCCGGCTCGTAGCTCAGCATGACGTCGCCGAGCAGGCGGCGGGTGCCGTCGCTGAGGCCATAGCTGCTGGTCGAATAGATCACATTGTCCTCTGCGGTTGCCGGATCCTCGCCGGTGCGATTCAGGGTCAGGCCGATCGTGGTGATGCCGGCTTGCGCGAGCGTGCGCAGCTCGGAGGCCTGGCTGACGCCGTCCTGGTTGGCATCCTGCCAGACCATGAAGCTGCCATAAGCGGCGTCGCCGGCGTCGATCGAGCCGTTATGGTTGGTGTCGTGCGCGGCAAGCCCCTCGAGATCGGAGACCGCGCCCGGCAGGTCGCCGGCGAAGCTGATCTCGCCCATGTCGGTGACGATGCCGTCGCCGTTGCGGTCGAGCGCCAGGAAGGCGTCGTCGGCGGCGGCCCAGCCGGTGCGGTCCTTCACCCCGTCGCCGTTCATGTCGACATAGACGTTGCTGGTCAGGCTCGAAACGAGCTCGACGCCGTCGCCGTCGAGATCGAGCACGATCGGCTGATGCTGGATGGCGTTGTTGTAGGTCACGGTGAAGGTCGTGTCGTACGAGAGCCCGCCGGAATCGGTGGCGCGCACCGTGATGACGTCCTTGTTCTTCCAGACGCCGTTGCCCTGTAGGTGATTGGTGTAGACGGTAGCGCCGCCGGCATAGCCGCTCACCCGATAGTCGGCGACGACGCCGCTGCCCTCGTTGAGGTTGGTCACGCTGACGATCACGTAGGTCAGCGCGCTGCCCTCCGGATCGCTGGCGGTGATGTTGCCAACCGCGGTATTGGCGGAGGCGTAGTTCTGATAGGTGGTGCCCGCCGATGCGGCGGTCGGCGCCTCGTTGACGTTGGCGATGGCGATCGTGACGGTGGTGGCCGCCTGCGTGTAGCCGCCCGACGCCGCATTATCGAGCGCGTAGACGGCGTAGGCGACGCTGGTGTTGCCGGCCTCGTAGTCGAGCGCCGCGGCGGTGGTGATCGCGCCGGAATAGACGTCGATCGCGTAGCGGCCGTCGGACGAGGTCGAGGTGAAGGCCGAGCCGTTCCAGAAATAGTAAACCTGCGTATTGAACGGGCTCGACGTGTCCGGATCGCTCGCGGTCACCGCCCCGACGACGGTGCCGAGCGCGACATTTTCGTTGACCCCGAAGCTGTAGCTGCCGGGCAGGCTGTTCTGCTCGTTGAGATTGTTGATGCCGATCGTGACGGTGGTGCCCGATTGGGTGTAGCCGCCGCCCGCCGCATTATCGAGCGCGTAGACCGAATAAGCGACGCTGGTCGATCCGGCCTCGTAGTTGAGCGCGCTCGCGGTGGTGATCGCGCCGGTATAGACGTCGATCGCGTAGCGGCCGTCATATGAGGTCGAGGTGAAGGCCGAGCCGTTCCAGAAATAATAACGCTGCGTATTGAACGGGCTCGATGTGTCCGGATCGGTCGCGGCCACCGCGCCGACGGCGGTGCCGATGCCGACATTCTCGTTGACGCCGAAGCTGTAGCTCCCCGGCATGCTGTTCTGCTCGTTGACGTTGTTGATGCCGATCGTGACGGTGGAGCCCGACTGGGTGTAGCCGCCGCCCGCCGCATTATCGAGCGCGTAGACCGAATAGGAAACGCTGGTCGTCCCGGCCTCGAAATCGAGCGCGCTCGCGGTGGTGATCGCGCCGGTGGTGACATTGATCGCGTAGCGGCCGTCCGACGAGGTCGAGGTGAAGGCCGAGCCGTTCCAGAAATAATAACGCTGCGAATTGTACGGGCTCGACGTGTCCGGATCGGTCGCGGCCACCGTGCCGACGCCGGTCCCGATGCCGACATTCTCGTTCACCCCGAAGCTGTAGCTCCCGGGCATGCTGTTCTGCTCGTTGACGTCGTAGATGACGAGCGTCACGGTCGAGGCCACCTGGTTGTAGCCGGCGGCGCCCGCATTGTCGCGCGCGACCACGGTATAGGCGGTCGCCGAGCCCGCTTCGTAGTTGAGCGCGCCGGCCACCGTGATCAGGCCGCTGACCGCGTTGATTGCATAACGCCCGTCGGACGAGGTCGCGACCGCGCTCGAACCGTTCCAGAAATAGTAGCGCTGCTGGCCGAACGCTCCGGCCGCGCTGTCGATGTCGCTCGCCGCGACCGTGCCGACGCCGGTGCCGATTGCGACATTCTCATAGCCGCCGAAGCTGTAATAAGCCGGGATCGAATTGGCTTCGTTGAGGTTGTTGACGCCGATCGTGACCGTCGAGGAGGCCTGGTTGTAGCCCGCCGCCCCGGCATTGTCGCGCGCGAGCACGGTGTAGCTGGTCCCGGTGAACGCCTCATAATCGAGCGCCGCCGCGGTGGTGATGACGCCGGTGGTGGCGTTGATCGTGAAGCGGCCGTCTGCCGAGGTCGCGCTGGCGGTGCCGCTGTTCGAGAAATAATAACGCTGCTGGCCGTAGGCGATGCCGCCGCTGTCGGGGTCGGTCGCCGCGACCGTGCCGACGCCGGTGCCGATCGCGACATTCTCGTTGACGCCGAAGCTGTAGCTGGCGGGGATGCTGTTGGCCTCGTTAAGGTCGCCGATCCCGATCGTCACCGTCGACGATACCTGATTGTAGCCCGCGGCGCCGGCATTGTCCCGCGCGACCACGGTATAGGCGACGCTGGAAGAGCCCGCTTCGAAGTTGAGCGCGGCGGCTGTGGTGATCGCGCCGGTGGTAAGATTGATCGCATAGCGCCCGTCGGACGAGGTCGAGCTCGCGACGCCGCTGTTCAGGAAGTAATAGCGCTGCTGGCCGAACGCCACACCCGCGCTGTCGACATCGGTGGCGGCGACGGTGCCGACGGCCGTTCCGATCGCGACATTCTCGTTGACGCCGAAGCCGTAGGTCGCCGGGATGGCATTGGCCTCGTTGACGTTGTTGACCCCGATCGTCAGCGTCGAGGAGACCTGGTTGTAGCTCCCGCTGCCCGCATTATCGCGCGCGATCACGGTGTAGCTGGCGCCGGTGAATGCTTCATAATTGAGCGCCTGCGCGGTGGTGACGACGCCGGTGGTGGCGTTGATCGTGTAGCGGCCGTCGGACGAGGTCGCGCTCGCGGTGCCGCCGTTCGAGAAATAATAACGCTGCTGGCCGAAGGCGACGCCGGGGAGATCCTGGTCGGTCGCGACGACCGTGCCGACGGTCGAGCCGATCGCGACATTCTCGTTGACGTTCATGCTCTGCGTCGCCGGGATCGCATTGGGCTCGTTGAGGTCGCCGACGCCGATGGTGAGCGTGGCGAAGAACTGGTTGTATCCCCCGGTGCCGCCGTTGTCGCGGACGACCATCGCGTAGTTCTGGCTCGCTCCGGTTTCGTAGCTGATCGCGCCGGCGGTCGTGACCGCGCCGGTGACGGCGTCGACCGTGTAGCGGCCGTCGGCCGATGTCGCGCTCGCGGTGCCGCTGTTGTTGAAATAATAACGCAGCACGCCGTACCAGCTCGGCGAGACGTCCGGATCGGTCGCCGTCAGCGTGCCGACGGCGGTGCCGATCGCGACATTCTCATTGTGGCTGAACGACTGGTTGTTGAAGGTCGTCGGCTCGTTGACGTTCGCGATGCCGAGGACCAGCGGCGTATCGAGCCACAGCCCGCCGGAGTCGGTGATGCGGACCGTCATCGTGTGCTGGTTCGCTACCTCGTAATTGAGCAGCGACCCGTCGGCGACGCTGACCACGCCGGCCGAGCTTATGGCGAAGCGGCCGCCGACATTGTTGGTCAGCGAATAGGTGAGCGCCCCGCCCTCCAGGTCGGTGCCGTTCACGGTTCCTACTACCGTGCCGTTGGCGAGATTTTCGTTGATCTGGCCCGGGCCGGCCCAGCTGTAGCCGGTCGGCGCTTCGTTGACGTTGTTGATCGCGATGGTGACGGCCGAGGAGGCCTGGAAGTAGCCGGGGCCCCCTGCATTGTCGCGCGCGATGACGGTGTAGACCGCGGTCGGAGAAGCGGCCTCGAAATTGAGCGCGCCCGCGACGGTAATGGCGCCGGTGATCACATTGATCGCGTACCGGCCGTCGGACGAGGTCCCGCTCGTGACGCCGCTGTTCAGGAAGTAATAACGCTGCACATTGAACGGGCTGGCCGTGTCGATGTCGGTCGCGGTCACCGTCCCCACCGCCGTGCCGCCGGCGACATTCTCGTTGACGTTGAAGCTGAAGGAGGTGAGCGAATTCGGCTCGTTGACGTCGAGCACTGGGACGGTGATGCTCTTGTCGAGCGACAGCCCGCCGGAATCGGTGACGCGGACGCTGATCGTGTGGCTGGCCGCGCTCTCGTAGTTGAGCAACGTGCCGTTGGCGACGGTCAGCTGTCCCGCGGTGCTGAGCGCGAAGCGGCCGCCGGCGCCGTCGCCGAGCAGCATGTAGGTCATCGCCCCACCCTCCGGATCGGTCGTGGACAGCGTCCCGACCACGGTTCCGTTGAGAGCGTTTTCGGCGACCGATCCCGACAGCGTCACATTGGTCGGCGCTTCGTTGATATTGTTGACGTTGATCGTGACCGTCGTCGACGCCTGGTTCTGCGGCGACCCGTTCGGGTTGTCGACCGCCACCACGGTGAAGGTGTAGCTCGGGCTCAGCTCGTAATTGAGGGTGCCGGCATAAGTGGCGATCACGCCGTTCAGCTGGCCGATCCCGAACCGGCCGTCCGGGGTCATCTGGGACAGCTGGCCGGTCGCGGGGTTGAGGATGTAATAACGCTGCGCGCTGTAATTGGCGGTCGGCGCATCGAGGTCGGTGGCGGTGGCGGTGCCGACATAGGTGTTCGACGCGACATTCTCGTCGACGCTGAACGTCAGCGTCGCCGGCAGCGCGTTCGCCTCGTTGACGTCGTTGAACCAGAAGACCGGATCGAAGTCGGCGAAGCGGCCGCTCGTGTCGGTGACGCGAATCGTCGTCTGGACCCAGGTCGCGACTTCGTAATCGAACAAAGCGCCGTTGGCGATCGTGAGCACGCCGTTCGCGTCGAGCGCGAAGCGGCCGCCGCCATTGTCGATCAGCGTGACGGTCGTCGGATCGCCGTCCGGATCCACGCCCTGGATCGTGCCGAGCACGGTGCCCGTCGCCACATTCTCGTTGATCCACGAGCTGTAGCTCCCCGAGAACCAGGTCGGTGCGGCGTTGACCACGATCGTCGCGGTCGCGACGACGCTCGTCGCGGACAGGCCGGCCTCTTCGGTGTAAGCGGTCGCGGTCAGCTCGAGATCCTCGAACCAGTTTTGCGGCGTCAGCAGCCTGAGGCCGACGAGCTGGTCGGCGGAAAGCAGCCAGGTGCCGTCGATGTCGCGCGTTCCGGCGCTGAGGCTCACGTCCAGCGGCAAATTGCCGATCCGGACGGTGTGAATCTCGGACTCGTCGGTGTCCGCGAAATCGATATCCAGGGTGATCGGGATGCCCGGCGTCTCGCCCGAGGGCCCCGGCCCGCCGACGAACTGGCTGATGATCGGAGTCTCGACCGTCGGCAGGATGTCGATATTGAAGGTCTGCTCTGCCGGAGCGCCGTTGCCGTCCTTGACGATGACGCGGAGGGTGACCGTGCCGGAAGCGTGCGCGAACGGCGTGATGATCAGGTCGCGGGTGCCGTCGAGGCGCATCTCGCCATAGCCGATCGTCTCGACCAGCGACTCGCCCTCGACGAACTCGTAGCGATATTCGAGCCCGGCGCTGTCGGTCTCGCCCGGATCAGTCGCGACGACCGTGACGGTGACGTCGCCGCTGGCCTCGTCGATCACCACATCGCCGATCTCGCCGAGCTCCGGCGCGTGATTCTCGACCCAGGCGAGCTCCCAGGCGATCCTATAGCCGTCGTCGCCGGCCAGCATGATGTCGTGATCGTCGGCCGTCGCGGGCATGGTCCGGGTGGACATCCAGGTGACGAGCATGGCCACGTTGATTTCCGGAGCATTCTCCGGGCCCGCTCCGACCAGGTCGATCTTGAACGAGGCGCGCTGCTCCTCGGACAGCCAGTCGGGCTCGAACCAGCGGGAAACGCGAACCACCGTGTCGGTGCCGATCACCCTGATCAGCAGGTCGTCGGTGCCGGTATCGCGCTCGAACCAGACGTCGCGCGGATCGACGTCCTCGCCCATGCCGAGCGTGTCGAAGCCGCCATGGTCGAAATTGAAGATCGTGTCCGAACCGGAGAAGCGATCGACGATATAGGTGTCGTTACCCTCGCCGCCGGTCATCTCGTCGTTGCCGAGGCCGCCCTCCAGGCGGTCGTTCTCGCCCTCGGCGAACAGCTGGTCGTCGCCGTCGCCGCCCACCAGTCTGTCATTGCCGGCGCCGCCGTAGATGGTGTCGTTGCCGGTGCCGCCTTCGAGCTGGTCGCCGCTGCCGTCGCCGTAGAGATAATCGTTGCCGGCCCCGCCGAGGAGCGTGTCGACGCCGTCGCCGCCATAGAGATGGTCGTTGCCGTCGCCGCCGATCAGCGTATCGTCGTCGCCGCGGCCGATCAGCGTGTCGTCGCCGGCGCCGCCGTCGATCACGTTGACGAGCTCGTCCCCGCGCAAATCGTCGTCGAACGCCGAGCCGGTCAGATTCTCGATGCCGTCATAGGCGTCGCCGAGGGCGGCGCCGAGATTCAGGTTTGAATCGCCGAGGTCGGCCGTGACGCCCGCGGCGGCGTCGGAATAATCGGCGGAGTCGCTGCCGGCGCCGCCGAACAGCTGGTCGGCGCCTTCGCCGCCGCTGAGCGCGTCGTCGCCGTCGCGGCCGAACAGCGTGTCGTCGCCGTCGCCGCCGAACAGCCGGTCGTTGCCGGTGCCGCCGTCGAGCACGTCCACGCCGCCCAGCCCATAAAGCGCATCCGCGCCCCCGAAGCCGGAAATCTCGTCGCGATTCTGCTGGCCGACCAGGGTCTCGTCGCTGCCGTCGCCCTGCTGGACGTCGATAACGTCGCCGACCTTGAGCGTCACCTCGCGGCTGAGCGTGACCGCGGGATTGGCATGGAGGGTCGCGGTCACGACCAGCGTGAGTTCGGTCTCGGTCTCATAATCGAGCGACGCGCCCGCCTTCAGCTCGAGGGTCCCGTTCGACACCTGGAAGCGGTCGTCGCTGAAGGTGAAGTCGTAATTGTTCCAGTCCGATCCGACCGCGTCCTGGTCCGGCACCAGCAGGGTGCCGATGTCGACCGCAAGCCGGGCCACGCTGGTCGCGATATGGTCGCGCTCGTCGATCACCGGCAAATCGTCGATGATGGGCAGCGCGGGATTCGGCGTCCATTGAATGGGGGCCGGTGCGTCGTCGGCGTTGTAGACGTCGATCTCGACGAAGCCGGTCCGCGCGTTGAACGGCGACTCGCCGCGATTGTCGCGGGCCAGCACCTTGTAGGTCGCGTTGATCGGCCCGTTTTCGAAGTCGATCGCGCCGTTGATCCTGATCTCGCCGGTCAGCTCGTCGATGACGTAGCGGCCGTCCTGCGAGGTCGCGCTGATCGTCGAGCTCTGCAGGTTCCCCCAGGTGAAATAGTAACGCTGCTCGGCGAAATCGGTGCCCGCCGCGTCCGGATCGTCGACCGCGACCGCGCCGACCAAAGTGCCGAGCGCGGAATTTTCGGTGACCGCCAGCGTATAATGGCCGTCGGAGGTGAACTGGCCGGCCTCGTTGAGGTTGCCGACGCCGATCGTGACGATCGTCTGGGCCTGGTAGAACGCGCCCTCGCCGGCATTGTCGCGGGCGATGACCGCATAATCGGCGGTCGGATTCCCGGCCTCGTAATCGGACGCGACGGCGGTGGTGATCACCCCGGTGAGCGTGTCGATCGCATAGCGGCCGTCGGCCGAGACCGCGGTCGCTTCGCTGCCGTTCCAGAAATAATAGCATTGCAGGCCGAAGACATGGCCGGGGCTGTCGAAGTCGGTGGCGGTGACCGCGCCGACGGTCGCGCCGGCCGCGAGATTCTCGTCGATGTTGAAGCTGTAGGCCGGATCGATCGCGTTCGCTTCGTTGACGTTGTTGAGGGCGATGGTGAGGGTCGTCGTCGCCGTCAGGGCGCCCGATTGACCCAGATTGTCGCGCGCGGCGACAATGTAGCTCTGGCTCGGTACGGTTTCATAATCGGTCGGGCCGTTGACCGAGACGATTCCGGTCACGGCGTCGATCCGGTAGCGGTTGTCGAACGAGGTATCGCTGTAACTGTAGCCGCTGGTCGGATTGCCGGTGCGGAAGCTGTAGCGCAGCTCCGCCCAGGGGGTCCCGGCCTCGTCCGGATCGCTGGCCGCGACCGACGCGACGATCGTGCCCTCGGCGGCGTTCTCGTCGTGCGACTCGGCATAGCTCGACGCGCCGAAGACCGGCGCTTCGTTGACGTTGGTGACCGAGATGGTGACCGTCGTGTGATCCACCTTGTATCCGGCCTGGCCGTTATTGTCGCGCGCCACCACGCCGTAGCTGTTGGTCGTCTGGCCCGCTTCGTAATTGCCGACGGTGTTGGCGGTGATCACGCCGGTGAACGAGTTGATCAGATAGCGGCCGTCGCCCGACACGATGCCGTACGAACCCTGGCCGTTGTCGAAATAATAACGCTGCTTGCCGAACTGATGGACGGAGCCGTCCTCGTCGGTCGCGTGGACCGTTCCGACGACCGCGCCGAGCCCGTTATTTTCGGCCAGCGAGAAATCGTAGCTCGCCTGGACGAAGTGATTGGCCTCGTTGACGTTCTGGACGGTGACGGTGACGTCGGTGACGTCCTGGAAGTAGACGCCCTCGGCGCCGTTGTCGCGCGCCGCGACCTGGTAGGTGGTGGTGGCCGGGCCGCCTTCGAAATTGATCTCGCCGTTGGTCCGGATCTCGCCGGTCATCTCGTCGATCAGGTAGCGATTGTCCCACGAGGTGGCGCTGGTGGCGCCGCCGTTGATGAAGAAATAATGCTGCTCGGCGTAGATCGTGCCGGGGGCATCCGGATCGTCGACGTGAACGGTGCCGACGCTGGTGCCGATGGCGACATTCTCGCTGACCGGGAAGGCGTAGGTCGTGGCGAAATCGTTGGGATCGTTGGCGTCGGTGATCGCGATCGTCACCGAGCTCGTATCCTGCAGCGCGCCGGCCTGGCCCTGATTGTCGCGCACCGCGACGGTGTAGGTCTGCGTCGGCGCGGCGGCTTCGAAATCGAGCGCGCCATGGACGGTGATCACGCCGGTGGCGGCGTCGATCGCGTAGCGGCTGTCGGCCGAGACCTGGGCGAAGGCGCCGTTGTCGAGGAAGGAATAGACCAGCTGGCCGTTGGCGCCGGCGTCCGGATCCGTGGCGTTGACCGCGGCGACGACCTCGCCGACCGCGCTGTTTTCGGCGATCTGGAAGCTGTAGGTCGCCGGCAGGTCCGGGGCCTCGTTGACGTCGGTGACGGCGATGGTGACCGCGCTCGTGTCCTGGAGCGCGCCGGCCTGGCCCTGGTTGTCGCGCGCGGCGATCGTGTAGGTCCCGCTGGGCGTGCCGGCCTCGAAATCGAGCGCGGCGTGGACGGTGATCACCCCGGTGGCGGCGTCGATCGCGTAGCGGCCGTCGGTCGAGACCTGGGCGAAAGCGCCGTTGTCGAGGAAGGAATAGACCAGCTGGCCGTTCGCGCCCGCGTCCGGATCGGTGGCGTGGACCGCGGCGCCGACGGCGGTGCCGACGGCGCTGTTTTCGGCGATCTGGAAGCTGTAACTTGCCGGCAGATCGGGCGCCTCGTTGACGTCGGTGATGGCGATGGTGACCGCGCTCGTGTCCTGCAGCGCGCCGGCCTGGCCCTGATTGTCGCGCACGGCGACGGTGTAGGTCTGGCTCGGCGTTGGGGCCTCGAAATCGAGCGCGGCGTGGACGGTGATCACCCCGGTGGTGGCATCGATCGCATAGCGGCTGTCGGCCGAGACCTGGGCGAAAGCGCCGTTGTCGAGGAAGGAATAGACGAGCTGCCCGTTCGCGCCCGCGTCCGGATCGGCGGCGTGGACCGCGGCGCCGACGGCGGTGCCGGCGGCGCTGCCTTCGGCGACCTGGAAGCTGTAGGTCCCCGGCAGATCCGGGGCTTCGTTCGCGTCGGTTACCGCGACCGAGAATTCCTGAACGACGATGCCGCCATTGTTATCATCCACCTGGACCCGGATGAGGTGCGCGCCATTGGCTTCGTAGTCGAGCGACGGCAAGCCGTCGTAGCTTAGCTGTCCGGCCTGCGTGATCGCGAAGCGCCCGCCCGCGTCGTTGAGCAAGGTGTAGGTGAGCGTATCGCCGTCGAGATCGGTCGCGGCAAGCTGGCCGACGACGGTGCCGGCCGCGGCCGCCTCGGAGACCGACAGCGACCCGCCGCCCGCGATGCCGAGTCCGGTGGGGTCGTCGTTGACCGAATTGACCGTCACGCTGACCGCGACGTCCACTGCATTGCCGTCGGCATCGGTCGCGACGATCGAGAAGGCGTCCGCGCCATGGTAATTGGCGGCGGGCGTGTAGGTGAACTCGCCGGTCTGGGCGTTGAGGTTGACGGTGCCGTGCGCCGCGGCGGTGCCGAGCGCGTAACCGGTGATATTGTCGTCGGCGTCGACGACGCCGGCACCGGTGAGCACGCTGGCGGCATCCTCGGCGGTGACGAGCGCGATCGGCGCGGCGGTCGGCACCGCGGTCTCGCCCGCGTGCCAGTAGCCGGCCGCCATATCGGTGATCGTTGCGATGTCGTCGGCGGCCGGATTGTAGGCGGTCATCGCGGCGATCAGCGGACCGGCGCCGGCGAGCGAAAGGAAGTGGGTCGCCGTGGTGATCGAGTGGATCCGAGTCGGATTCTGGGCGTTGAAATAGCCCTGGACGACGATCTTGTCGGTGCTGCCGAGCAGGGTGACGACGAGGTCGCTGCCGACCCGCGCGAGCCAGATCCGGCTGAGATCGACCGAAGCGTCGAACCGGATCTTGTTCTTGCCGGCCGCATCGACGATCCGGTCCTCGCCGAGGCCCGCCTTGAACATATATGAATCGTCGCCGGCACCGCCCTCGAGCTGGTCGTTGCCCGCGCCGCCGGTGAGCGTGTCGTTGCCGTCGCCGCCGGTAAGGCTGTCGACGCCGTCGCCGCCGTCGAGCACGTCGTCGCCCGCTCCGGCATTGAGCTGGTCGTTGCCCGCGCCGCCGGTCAGCACGTCCTTGCCGTCGCCGCCGTCGAGGACGTCCGCGCCGTCGCCGCCGTTGAGCGTGTCGTCGCCCGCGCCGGCGATCAGCTGGTCGTTGTCCGCGCCGCCGATCAGCTTGTCGTCGCCGGCGCCGCCGTCGAGCATGTCCGCGCCGGCGCCGCCGTCGAGGACATCCTTGTCGTCGCCGCCATAGAGCGTGTCGTTGCCGTCGCCGCCGGCGAGCGTGTCCTCGCCCGCGCCGCCGTAGAGCGTGTCGACGCCGTCGCCGCCGTCGAGCACGTCCATCCCGCCGAGACCGTAGAGCGTGTCGTTGCCGCCGAGGCCGGTCAGCCTATTGTCGGCGTCGGTGCCGGTGATCGTATCGGCGCCGGTGCGGCTGCCGACCACATTCTCGATGCCGGTGAGCACGTCATCCTGCGCGTCGCCGCCGGCCTGGCCGGTGGTGGTATTGCCCAGGTCGATGGTGACCCCGTCCGACAGGACGTAGCGGACCGTGTCGCCCGAAATCTTCGTGCCGCTGCTGTTCGCGCCGCCGTCGATCTGGTCGGCGCCGGCGCCGCCCTCGAAAATGTCGTCGCCGGCGCCGCCGGACAGGATGTCGTTGCCGCTGAGGCCGGAGATCACATCGTTGCCGTCGCCGCCGGAGATGATATCGGCCGCGGCGTTGCGGCCGATCAGGAAGTCGCCCTCGGCGCCGCCGTTGAGCGTGCCGCCGGCGTCGACGACCTGCAGGTTCGCGAGCGAGACGGCGAAGCCGTCGTTGAGCTGCAGCCATTCGATGTGGCTGTTGGCGCTGTCCTGGTTCCTGACCCGCAGGAATTCATACGGGCAGCCCCGATAGCGGATGATGAGGTCGAGCGGCTTGGCGGCATCGCGCTCGAAGGTCAGGTCGGTCAGCGAAATGCCCTCGCCGAGCTCGATCACGTCGTCGAGGCCCGCATTGACCGTATCGTCGAAGGTCTGGCGGACCAGGCCGTTCTCATAGTCGACGCCGTTGAGCTGGCTGAAATAGGCCATGTTCCAGCCGCTCGGATTCCAATGCGCGCGGTCCGGCATCGGCCCCTCGGACATGTCCTCCCAGTAAAGCTTGGAATAGACTGGGTCGCCGGTCGCCCTGTTGGTGATGGTGAGCTTCATCCGGTAGCCGAGATTGTCGAAATAGAGGCCCTCCCCGGTGGGATCGAACCACTTGAGCTCGTATTCGTCGACCAATTCGCCGTTGGGCTTGAACAGAATCTCGGCGTCGAAGGCGCGATCGTCGATCGTGTCGGCGAAGTCGCCGATGTTCCAGACATAGGTGTCGTCGCCCTTGCCGCCGAACAGATTGTCGTCGCCGGCGCCGCCGGTGATGACATTGTCGCCATCGTCGCCGGCGAGCGCCATGTCGCTCCAGGTCGATCCGGTGATATTCTCGACGCTGTCGAACTGGACCGTCGTCGAGGTCCCCATATTGACGGTCGGGGCGCTGAGATAGAAGGCGACGCCCGCACCGGCATCCACGAACGAGACGGTGTCGTCGCCGGTGCCGCCGATCATCATGTCGGCGTCTTCGGCGCCGCGGAAAATATCGTCGCCCGCGCCGCCGTACATCACGTCGTCGCCGGCGCCGCCGATCAGCGTGTCGCTGCCGGAATTGCCGACGAGGATGTCGTTGCCGCCGTCGCCGTCGATCACGTCGTCGCCGCTATTGCCGGTGATCCATTCGTCGGCGAGCGTGCCGGTGATCTCGTCGTCGCCGTCGCCGCCGCCGATCAGGTCGGTGGCCTCGGTATCGAGCACGCCGGTTGCGGCGAACACGAACTTCTCGATCGGGCTGTCGTTCGCCTCGGCGTACCAGCCGTCGAGCTTGATCCAGTCGGTCAGGCTGGCGAAGCTCGAAACCTCGGCATTCTCCTGCGAAATGCCGACGTAGAGGTTGTTGGAATCGTCGCGGGCCAGCATCAGATCCTGGATCCTGATGTCGAGGCCGAATTCGATCCGGTCGCCGCTCTCGTTGGCCCCTGTGAGGTCGGTGCCGAGCCCGCCGCCGCCGCCGCCCGTGCCGGAAACCGAGCGCAGGACGAGGCCGAGGCCCCAATCGACGCGGACGAAACCGTTGGTCGAGCTGCCGTCGCCGAAATAGGTGTCGCCGTAATATTGCAGCCCGCCGTCGGTGTCCCACGAGAAGCCGAGGTCCGCATTGCCCACCCAGGCGTTGCCGGCGCGGGTCGCGATGACCTCCCAGCTGTCGCTTTGGTCGGCATAAGCGTCGACATAGGTGTCGCGGCCGTCGCCGCGGCTGTAGCGGTAGGTGTCGTTGCCGGCGCCGCCGCTGAGCAGGTCGTTGTCGCCGCGGCCGCCGCTGAGAACGTCGTTCCCCTCGCCGCCGTCGACCTCGTCCGCCCCGGAATCGCCGGACAGGATGTCGTTGCCCTGGCCGCCCAAAACGTGGTCGTCCTGGTCGCCGCCGACGAGCAGATCGTTATCCTCGTCGCCCGAGATCCAGTCGAAGCCGCCGCCGCCGACGCCGACATCGTTGCCGGTCAGCAGGCTGATGGCGTCGTCGCCGTCGCCGCCGACGACGAAGTCGTTGCCCGCGGTGCCGATGATCGCGTCGTTGCCGGCCGTGCCGACGATGAACGTCTCGAAGTCGCCGATGCGGATCGACTGGCCGTCGGCGAGATCGAGCCACTCGATCCTTTTGTAGGTGTTGAACCAGTCCTTCATCAGCAGCCGGTCGCCCGACGGCACGCTGACGCCGCCGACCTTGGTCAGCAGCTCGATGATCAGGTCCTTGTCGGTGGTGTTCGATCCGGCGGCGCCGCCGCGCACCAGCCGGATATTGTCGAGGCCGATGCCGAGGCCGAGCGCGAGCCGGTCCTCGCCGCCGTTGACCAGCACCGCGGGCGTGCCGGGCGCCGGCGTCGCCGACGCGCCGCCGGGCGCCCAATCGCCCTCGCCGATCCAGTCGGCGAGGGAAAGATGGTAGTTGGCACCCCCGAGCATCGCGAGGCGATCGCGCAGCGGATCGGCGGCCCCCGAAACGGCGCCCCCGCTCTCGGCTTCGTCCTCGGCAATGTCGTCGCCATCGCCGACGCGCAGCAGGTAGATGTCGTCGCCCTGGCCGCCGTGAAGCGTGTCGCCGGTGCCCTTGCCGCCGGTCAGGACGTCGCCGCCGCCGCCGCCCTCGAGGCTGTCGACGCCGTCGCCGCCTTCGAGCCAGTCGGAGCCCTCGCGCCCGCGCAAAATGTCGTCGCCCGCGCCGCCATTCAGGTAATTGCCGTTGCCGCCGTGCCCATTGGGATCGGCCGAGCCGGCGTCGAGCGTGTCATTGCCTTCGCCGCCGAAGAGCCAATCGTCGAGCTGGCCGCCGTAGAGCGTGTCGTTGCCGCCCTGGCCGAAGACATTGTCGCCCCGATCCGACGCGTGAACGATGTCGTCGCCGGCGCCGGCTCCGATCATGGCCGCGACGTCGATGTCCACCGCGGTGCCGTCATGTGTCTTGCCATCGACGATGAGCCCGGCATTCACATTGCCCGACGCCGCGATCAGCTGGTCGGCGGAGAGCTGGATGATGTCCGCGCCGGCGGTGCCGCCGATCCAGGTCTGCGATTCAGCGCTGATCGTGTCCTGGCTGAAGCCGAGCAGGGCCTTGTCGCTGTCGTAGATCAGCCAGTTGCGCCCGCCGATGGTCTCGTCGAGCTGCGCTTCCACGCGTGCGGCGCTGATCGAGACATTGTCGATCAACCCGTCGACCACTTCGTCGAGAAACACGGAATAGCCGCCGATCCAATCGGTCGAAGAGCGCCTGTTCAGGCCCAGCTCGACGGCGCGGCTGAGCGTGATCAGCCAACCCGCCGCAAAACCGGTTTCCGGCGCCGCCGCGATCAATGCGTTGATCAGCTCCGGATCGTCGACATAGCTGGCATAGTCTTGCGCCACCTTGATGTCGCCGAGCAGGATCGCGGCCTCGAAGTCGCCCGCCGCTCCGGCGGCATCGGAATTGGGATTTCCGCCGGCATTGGCAAGCGTCGAGGCGATCGCGCGCTTCACATAGATGTCGCCTCCCGCCATTTGCCCGATCATGCTCGAAAGGCCGAGATAGACGCCGTGGGTGACGATATCCTGCGAGCCGGTCTCGCCCTTGAAGCGCGCGGTGATTGCGTTCTTGTCGACCGTATGGGTGGGACGGTAGACGAAATCCTGCTTCCGCATCCCGTAATTGCCCGATTGGATCGATGACGGGTCCAGCAGCGTGGCGCCCGATTCGGCGAGCACCGAGTTGAACATTTCGGCGGCGGCGGTGGCCAGGTTCTTGGCGCTATCCTTCGATCCGCCCTTGCGGGCGTAGACGTTGGCCACGACGAAGCTGTGCGAAGAGTCGCTCCAGACCACGTCCGCGCCGCTGCGCGGCGTGCCGCCGAACAGCGATCCGATGAATCCGCCGATCAAGGTGTCGATGAAGACGACGACCGCCACGATGGCGATCGCCACCAGGGGATTGGTGACCCCGAGAATGGCGATCATCTGACCGGCGGCCCAACTGCCATAAGCGGCGCCGACGGCGGCGCCGATCTGACCGCCGACCGTGTCGAACGTCTTGACTTCGGCGGCCAATTTCGAGCCGATCAGCGAGCCGATGGCATTCGCGTAGGTCATCGGGTTGGTGAGCCCGTCGAACAGCTCCGCGGCATTCAGGACGTTGGCCCCGTCGACGACGATGTTCGTGATGATCGTGTTGATGACCGTGTTGCCAACGGTGTTCAGCACGTCGCCCAAAGTGCCCTCGGCGCCGAGAGCGTTGACCAGCTCCGCGGTCAGGTAGGACGAGACGGCGCCGATCGAGCCACTGATCAGATTGTCCTTGAAATTCTTGAACAGTCCTTCGACCCCGTTGCCGAGGATGTGGGTCGAATGCTGCCCTTTATCCAGCGCCTCGCCGAACGCGCCGAGCAAGGTCTTGAGAGCGGCGGAGGCGGCGATCTGGCCGAACGGATTGTCGGTGATGCGCTGGCCGAGGACCGAGCCGAGCGCGATGCCGAGCTGGGCGCCGTCGAACAGCAGGAGCGAGCTGACCGCGCCGTCGTAAAATTGCTGGATGGCGACTTCGATCTTGTTCGTTTCCACCCCGGCGACGGTGACGACGGTGTGATTGCGGGCGAGCACGTTTTCAGCTGTCCTGAACCGGCCGTCGTTGATCGCACTTTGGAGCTGGGCGACGGTTTCGATGGGAACATGGTGCTCATCCAGCGATACCATCTTCGCGACAATCTGGCGGAGAAGCTCGTTGAACGAGTCTTTGCGCCAGTCCAGGTAGCGGTCTTGGTTGCTCAGCCGGCTGGCGCCAACCGCCAGGTTGAACGAGGCAAGCTCGACGACGTCATGCCGGACGTCGTCTCGAGTGAATTCGAGGTCCCTCCCGCCCCTGGTCAACAGCCGCGCGAGCATGTCCGAATGCCCGCCGAAATTGTAGGTTCGGCCCGGCTGCGAGTTTTCGTTCATGCCGGGATGCAGGGCCAATTCGTGCACCGCATTGATCTGCAGATAGTCGTTGCCGCTTTTGATCCCGAACCTGTCCCTGAAATACTGCGTGTTCAACTGGGACGCGTTGATGAAATAATTGGGGCCGACTTGAAGCGCATCGGGGACGTTGACGCCATCAGCGGCATAGGTCTCCGAGAAAGTATCGCTTTCGATGTCCGAGCGCCTGACAGGTACAAGAAGATTCAGGACCATGTAGGCATCGGCAAAGCTCCTATTGTCGAAATAGGTGCCGTCGGGCGGCATGGGGTCATTTCTGTCGCGCAAGAGCTCGGGAAATCCGAATATCGAGGCGCCGGGGACCTGGCTGGCCGGGCGAGGCTGCTCGCTGTTGACCCACCCGCCTTTCGTGATCGCGGCAAGCCGCAGATCCAGCATCATCGTCGTGCCGCCGGTATCGGTCGTCCGGAGGAATTGGTGCGATGCCGGATCGCTCGCGTTGTAATTGGGATTTATTATCTGCGAAAGCGCCTGCGCGTTGAGGAAGGCGAGGAACGTGCCGGGCGGCACGGTAGCGGGCGGCGTGGCCGAACCGCCCGAGATCATTTGGTCGATAAGTGCGATCCCCGCCTCGTCCGCATGGACCACGATGAGGTTCGGCAGGTGGCGCAGGGCGCGTACCTCGGGAGGGATTTCCCAGCCCTGCCGGTCAACATTGTAGACGAAGACTCCGTTCGGGCTCGTCCTGCCCGTCGGCGTGCCCTCGAACGCGCCCCGACTATAGTCTGACGTTGTCGTGCTGACTCTGACCCTTCTTGTCGGCTCGAGCCGGCCCCTGGGGTGGGTGCTGATCGGAGGACCAAATTGCATAAATCACCTCATTCCGTTGTCGGTCAGTGCGCGGGTCAGCGCGCAGATCTTCGTTTCCGCCTCGGTGGCGGCAATCAGGGGCTCGCCGGGCGACGCGAGCCCGCACAAGCTCCACCACCACGACCCCCCCACCTGGATCTCCCGCACGGGTTGCTGGCGCAGCGCGTCGCGCATCGCGAACCACATCAGGGAATCCTCCCGGTAGGTCGCGATCGCGGCGGTGAATTGGCTTCTGATTTCGCGGACGTCACACGCGCTGATGCGAGCGCACCGGTCGAAACGATCGAGCGCAAGCCACATCGTCCAGATCAGCTGCGATTGATCGCGCGGGATCGCGTTCGGCGGGGTCTCGTCGAACATGCAGCGCCGCGTTTCGCGAAGGCGCCCTTCATCGACCGCGTTGAAGATGTACGAATAGGGGCCCGGTCCGGCATTGCCGTAATTCGAACGGACGCGGCAGGCCCGGAAGCTGGTTTCGAGCTGCGCCAGCTGACGCAGCAAAGCCGGTTTGGGCGGAGAGCAGCCCTGCGCGTCGTGCGAGCGCGATGCCAGGCCGCACAAACGCAACAGGGCCGCAATGCGCGACGGGTGATAGCTGCGTATCTCGGCAAAACTGGCCGGCCAGATCCGCTGCCCGCTGCCGATCGCCGTGTTTTCCGCGACGACGGCGCCATTGGCCGGCACATATTGCGTCTGGAACCGGGGACCCGCGAGGCTGGTCAGATAGAGGCGCTCGGCGCGGGCCGGATCGCGTTCGACGCCCCGCCCTTCCTCGTAGCGAATGCCAAGCTCGAGCTGCGCCTGCTTGTCGCCCGCCTGCGCCTGCCGCGTCAGCGCCTGCAGGTCCGGCCCGGCGCCGCCGGGCGCCGGGGAAATGCCGGCATGGCTGTTCGCCGCGCAGGCCGCGAGAAGCGGTGCACAAGCGAGCGTAAACGCCAACGCGGCGGCGCGCAGGCGCCGCCCAAAGCTTACAGAAATCCCCACCCCGGTCTTTCGCTGGTCGCCCCAATTCGGGACGAAATATGGAATTGGGGCGATCCCTGGACGAGGACTTGGCAATGCGTCAAGAGCAAGTATCTAATGTTTTTGACTTTTTCGCAGTTTTACCTCTGCAAGCTAAAAATCTCTTTTAAGTTCAAAACACTATTTTTCACGGGTTGTTGCGAAGACAGAACGGTTATTGTTACGGAGCAGGAAGTAAATATTACTTCGCTTTCCGTCCAATAAACTCGCCGCGCTATGCGTTTTCCGGGAATGGAATTAAATAGAGATTGGACCGATTCGGCTTTGATTCTTGGCGGCCATTGCCGGCGCGCCAATGCTAGCGCTCGCGACCGGCTTCGCTGACTGTCTGCGAGATCGGCGAGAGCAGATATTGGATGATCCGCCGCCGGCCGGTGCGGATTTCCGCCGAGACCGCCATGCCCGCCCCGACCGGCTGCTGGCGCGTGCCGACCATGATGTAGTTGCGCGAAAGGCGGATCCGGGTGGTGTAGACAAGGCCGAGATGCTCGTCCTGGATCGCGTCGCGGCTGATCGTCTGGACAATGCCGTCGATCCAGCCGTAATCGGTGAACGGGAAGGCCTCGAGCTTGACCCGGACCTCCTGGCCCTCGTGGACGAAGCCGATATCCTTGTTGAGCACCTGCGCCTCGACCTCGATTTCGGTCGCGTCGGGCACGATCACCATCAGCGGCTGCGCCGGCTGGGCGACGCCGCCGACGGTGTGGATCGCGAGCTGCTGGACGGTGCCGTCGACCGGCGCGCGCAGCTGCTGGAGCTGGCGCCGCCGCTCGGATTTGCGCAATTCCTCGGTGCGCAGGCTCGATTCGCTTTCGGCGGTGGAGAGGTCGGTCGAGGATTCCGAGGCGAAATGCTCGCGCAGCGAGGCCATGTCGGCCTCGATATTGGCGATCGCCGCGCGGGCGCGCTCGGCGACGCTCTCCTGGACGTCGATATTGTGGGCATGCTCGATCCGGGCCTGCTCATATTCGAGCAGCCTCAGCCGCGAGAAATTGCCGCGCTCGGCAAGCTCGCGGCGCGCGGCGAGCTGCTGATCGAGCAGCGGCAGCACCTGGCGCAGCGACGCGATCTGCGCCTGCGCGCCGTGCAAATCGGCGACGCGCTGCGCGCGCTGCTGCGTCAGCGACGTGCGCTGCGCCTGATATTCGGCGACCTTGCTGCGGATCAGCTCGTTCTGGGTGGCGGCGATCTCGGGCGGCGTGCCGGGCGGCGCGTGAAACACCGCGGGGCGGCCCTGGAGGTGGGCCAGCAGCGCGTCGTTGCGCGCTTCGGTGATGCGCGAGGAGAGCAGTCCCTGCGTCGCCTGCGCCTCGTCGGCGGTGGCGGCGGTCGGATCGAGCTCGATCAGCAGCTGGCCGCGGCGGACGTGCTGGCCGTCGCGGACGTGGATCGCGCGCACCACCGCGATCTCCATCGACTGGATGAGCTTGACGTTGGCCGCGGGCAGCGTCCGCCCGCTCGCCACCGCGACGACGTCGACCCGGCCGAACACCGACCAGAGCAGGGCGATCGCGAACAAAGCGCAGAGCAGCAGCATCAGGATGCGCAGGCCCGGGCTCGCCGGCCTTTCGACGATCTCCAGCCCCGCGGGCAGGAATTCGTGCTCCTTGATCGTCTTGCGCTCGTGGTCGGCGACGTTCTGCCGCCGCCATGATTCGCGCAGCACGGCGAGGTGGCGGGCAAGCGTCGGGAAGCGCGTGGCGGCCCAGGAGCTCACGCGCTGATCCCCATTTGCCGGCGGTAGAGATCCGAATAGCGCCCGCCGGTCTTCAGCAGCGCCTCATGATCGCCTTCCTCGGTGATCTCGCCCTCCTCGACCGTGACGATGCGGTGGCACTGGCGGACGGCCGAGAGGCGGTGGGCGATGATGATCACAGTGCGGCCGTGCGCGATCATCCTGAGATTCTTCTGGATGATCTCCTCGCTCTCGGCGTCGAGCGCCGAGGTCGCCTCGTCGAGGATCAGGATCCTGGGGTCGCCGATCATCGCCCGGGCGATCGCGATCCGCTGACGCTGGCCGCCCGACAGATTGCCGCCGCGCTCCTCGATGAGGGTGTCGTAGCCGTGGGAGAGCTTGACGATGAACTCGTGCGCGCCGGCCAGCTCGGCCGCCGCCAGCACCGCCTCCATCGGCCGGGTCGGATCGGACAGCGCGATATTCTCGCGTACCGTCCGGTTGAAGAGAATGTTCTCCTGGAGCACCACCCCGATCTGCCGCCTGAGCCAGGCCGGGTCGACCAGAGCGAGGTCGACGCCGTCGACCGCTACCCGGCCCTGCTCGGGAATGTAGAGGCGCTGGACCAGCTTGGTCAGCGTCGACTTGCCCGAACCCGAGGGACCGACGATGCCGAGCATCTCGCCGGCGGCGACCGTGAGCGAGACGCCGCGCAGCGCCTCGGGCGCGTCGGGCCGGTAGCGGAAGCGGACCTTGTCGAACTCGATGTCGCCCCGGATCGCGGGCAGGCTGGCGCGGGTCGGGTTATGCTCGGGCTCGGCCGGGGCGTTGAGCACGTCGCCGAGCCGGTCGACCGAGATCCGCACTTGCTGGAAATCCTGCCAGAGCTGCGACAGCCGCAGGATCGGCGCCGCCACCCGCCCGGCGAGCATGTTGAACGCGACCAGCGAGCCGACCGAAAGATCGCCGGCGATCACCGCCTTGGCGCCGAAATAGAGGATCGCCACCGTCGTCAGCTTGGAGATGATCTGGATGAGGTTGTTGCCCCAATTGGCGAGCTTGGTGACGGCGAAGCCGGTCTGGATGTAGCCGGCGAACTGCTTCTCCCATTTCTCGCGCATCTGCGGCTCGACCGCCATCGCCTTCAACGTGCCGATCCCGGTCACGGTCTCGACCAGGAAGGACTGGTTCTCGGCGCCGCGGCGGAACTTCTCGTCGAGCCGCGCCCTGAGCGGCGGCGTGATCAGCACCGAGATCAGCACGTAGAGCGGGATCGAGCCGAGCACGACGAAGGTCAGCAATTTGCTGTAGGTGAACATCAACGCGAAGAAGACGATGGTGAAGAAGAGGTCGATCACCACGGTAACCGCGTTCGACGTCAGGAACTCGCGGATGCGTTCGAGTTCGCGCACGCGGGCGACGCTGTCGCCGACCCGGCGGCTCTCGAAATAGGAGAGCGGCAGGTTGATCAAATGGCGGAACATGCCCGCGCTCAATTCGGCGTCGACCCGGTTGGTGGTGTGCGCGAACAGCCAGGTGCGCAGCCCCGACAGAGCGGTCTCCCAGATCATCACCACCGCCAGGCCGATCGCGATCACGTCGAGCGTGCCGAGCGTCTGGTGGACGAGCACCTTGTCGATCACCAGCTGGAAGAAGACCGGCGTCACCAGGCCCATCAGCTGGATGAAGAAGGAGGCGAGCAGGACGTCGCGCAGCGAGCGGCGGTACTTGACGAGAGCGGGGATGAACCAGCTGATGTCGAACGGGCGCGAGGCGCCCGCCATCCGCTCGCGCGAGGTCATCAGCAGCAGCCGGCCGGTGAAGCGCTCGGCGAGCTCCTCGATCGTCCAGATGTCGGGCCGCTCGCGGTCGCCGTGCTGGACCAGCACCCGCGGATTTTCGCTGTCCTCCTCGACCTTGAGCAGGACGGCGGCGTCGCCGCCGATCAGGCCGGCGATCGCCGGCAGCGGCATCTTGCCGATCTCGGTGGCCTCGCAGCGCCGGATCCTGCCGACCAGGCCGAGCTTGTTGGTGATCCGCAGCAGGTCTTCGAGAGAATAAGGCGAATCGCCCTTGCCGCGATCGTGCGCGATCTGACGCGCATCGGCGGGCGTGCCGAGAAACCGCGCCAGCAAAACGAAGCAGGCGAGCGCCGGATCAAGCTGACGCGCAGAATCGGGCTCGACGGCTTCCACTTGCCAATTGTCCTTCTGCGCGCCCGGCGCAATTGCCCCCGGCCCTTCGGCCGACGACACAAGTTGTTACGGTGGTGGCTTTCTCGAAGTAACTGCGCATCGCGCGAATCGATCCGAGGGCGCGGCCAATAACATCGACGTGGCGTGATGAAAAGAGGCCGAACGACCTTGTCTTTCAACGAAAAACATTGACCGCAAACGAAATCATTGCGTTTTTTACTGAGAGTCCGCCGCAGGTGGGACCGCGATTGCCCAAGGCCCTGCCCGGCGGCAAAAACCGGAGCCGCCTGAAGCGCTTGCGGCTTGCGCGGGCGGCGCGGCCCCGCCTAGACTAAGGCGCGCGGCGCGGATCGTGGCGCGCGGGGGGAACAGCCGGATGACCATCAAGCCGCCCGTCGAAACGGTGCAGCTCGACGCCGATGCGTTCGGCGAGGCGCATGCGTTCGCCGACGCGCACCGGCAGCTGCTCGCCGACGGCACGATCCAGTTCGATCTGCCCGGCGTCGAGCCGCCGCCCGAGGTGCCCGATCTCAGCGGCGCGATTCCGGTCTTCCAGACGATTTTCTGGATCGCGGTCGCGGCGATCGTCCTGTTCATCCTCTATCTGATCGCCAAGCGCCTCTCGGGCGCCGACTGGTCGCGCAAGGCGAAGGCCGAGGCGGACGCGCCGGCAAGCTGGCGGCCCGAGGCCGGCGAGGCCCGCGAGCTGCTCGGCGACGCCGACGCGCTCGCCGGGCGCGGCCTCTATTCGGAGGCCGCGCGCCTGCTCTTGTTCCGCAGCATCGAGGATATCGACGCCAAGCGGCCCGATCTCGTCCGCCCGGCGCTGACCAGCCGCGACATCGCCGCGCTCGAGCAAATTCCGGGCCGGCCGCGCTCGGCCTTCCTGGCGATCGCGATGATGGTCGAGCGCAGCCTGTTCGCCGAACGGCCGCTGGCCGCGGACGATTGGGGGCGGTGCCGGTCCGCTTATGAGGAATTCGCCTTCGCCGAAGGATGGCGCGGATGAACGCGCGACCGCAGCCGTTCAGCGGCAAGCTGGTCGCCGGGCTGATCGCGGCCGGCCTCGCCGCGTTCGCGGCGCTGCTGCTCTTGATCGCCTATGGCGACCGGATCGGGCCGGTCGGCGGCGCGCGCGCGCCGGCTTTGTCGGTCGGCGCGACCGGCTTCAAGGGGCTGATATCGCTGGTCGGCCGCTTCCGCGAGACCAGCACGATCGACAGCCCCGCCGATCTTTCGACCGACGATCTGCTGGTCGTCGCGCTCGACCTCAACAACCGCGCGCAGGACGTCGCCCGGCTGCTCGCGCTGCGCAGCGAGCGGGCGACCTTGCTGATCCTGCCGAAATGGGTGACCATCCCGCATGACCAGCGGCGCGGCTGGGTGCGCACCCTGGGGCCCGGCGCCGGTTCGGCCGCGAACGATCTGATCGGCGGCGACGTCCGGGTCCGCATCCTCAACGATCAGCGCGCCCCGGCCCGCGGCCGGGACTTCCTCGACGGGCTGAGCGTCCCCGTGCCGCGCGCGCCGCAGGTGATCGAGGGACGCGACCTGACGCCGCTGGTCACGCTCCCGGGCGGCGGCGCGCTGGTCGCGCGGCTGGGCGTGCAGCCCCATTATGTCGCCGCCGACCCCGATCTGTTCGACAATTACGGCTTGCGCAGCCCGGCCCAGGCGCGCGCCGCGCTGGCGCTGATCGACGCCCTCAATTCGAGCGAGCAGGGCGGCGTCGCCTTCGATCTCACCGTCAACGGCCTGACGAACGACAATGCGCGCAGCCTGCTGCGCACCGCGCTCGAGCCGCCCTTCCTGGCGATGACCCTGGCTTTGGTCTTCGCCGCCTTGCTCGCCGGCCTGCACGGCGCCTTCCGCTTCGGCCAGGCGCGGCGCGAGGAGCGCGCGATCGCCTTCGGCAAGGCGGCCCTGGTCGAGAACAGCGCCGGCCTGATCCGGCTCGCCAAGCGCGAGGCGCGCTTGGGCGGCGCCTATGCCGAGGTGATCCGCCAAGACGCCGCCCGGCTCGCCGCGGCGCCGCCGGCGCTGCAGGGCGAGGCGCTCGACGCCTATCTCGACCGCCTCACAAAAGGGGATTCTCCCCCGTTCAGCGCGCTCGCCGCGCGGCTGGCTGGGGCGCGCGACCGCCACGAGCTGGTCGCCGCCGCGCGCGCTCTCTTTTCATGGAAGAAGGACATCATCCGGTGAACGTGACCGACGTCAAAGCCCTCGCGGACGGGATCAGGCAGGACGTGGCGAAAGCCATTGTCGGCCAGGACGAAGCGATCCAGCTGCTGCTGATCGCGCTCTTCTCCTCGGGCCACGTCCTGCTCGAAGGGCCGCCCGGCACCGCCAAGACCTTCCTCGCCCAGTGCTTCGCGCGCGCGCTCGGGCTTGATTTCGGGCGGATCCAGTTCACCCCCGATCTGATGCCGGGCGACATCCTCGGCTCGAACCTGTTCAACTTCCAGACCAGCCAGTTCACCCTGACCCGCGGACCCATTTTCTGCGAGCTGCTGCTGTCCGACGAGATCAACCGGACCCCGCCCAAGACCCAGGCGGCCCTGCTCGAGGCGATGCAGGAGCGCGCGGTGACGATCGACGGCGAGACCTACCGTCTGCCCGACCGGTTCATGGTGATCGCGACCCAGAACCCGATCGAGCAGCAGGGCGTCTATCCCCTGCCCGAGGCGCAGCTCGACCGCTTCCTGTTCAAGCATCTGATGGGCTATCCGACCGCCGAGGAGGAGAAGAAGATCGTCACCGGCCACGGCGCCCGCTTCGGCGCGCCGCGGCCCGAGGCCTGGGGGATCGAGCCGAGCGTCGACCATGGCCGGCTCGCCGAAGCGATCGTGACGGTCGAGGCGATCCCGATGGTCGACGAGGTAACCGACTATGTCGTCGCCCTGATCCGCGCCACCCGCGAGGCCCCCGACCTCGAAGGCGGCGCCTCCCCGCGCGCCGCGGCGATGCTCGCCGGCGCCGCGCGCGCCCGCGCCGCATTGGACGGGCGCGACTATGTCATCCCCGACGACGTCAAGGCGCTGGCGCCGGCCGTGCTCAGGCACC
The DNA here is from genome assembly GCA_034668465.1 of Sphingomonadales bacterium. Classification (GTDB taxonomy): domain Bacteria; phylum Pseudomonadota; class Alphaproteobacteria; order Sphingomonadales; family Sphingomonadaceae; genus Allosphingosinicella. The sequence continues at coordinate 30,438 of JAXDPI010000028.1, read as the reverse complement.
GCGTCCTGCTCTCCGCCGCCGCCGAGATCGAGGGCCGCCCGGTCGAAAGCGTGATCCAGCGGCTGATCGAAGAGATCGAGGCGCCGCGTTGATCTACCCGACCCGCCGCACGATCCTGATCGCCGCCGCGATCGGCCCGCTCGCTCTGCTGGTCGGGCTGCTGGCGCCGGCTTACTGGACCGGCGGGCTCGCCTTGCTGGCGCTGCTGCTGGCGCTCTGCGCGGTCGACCTGCTCGCCGGCACCGGCACGCGCAGCGCCGAGGTCGCCTGCGAAGGGCCGCGCACCGCCGGCGTCGGCGAGACCTTCGCGGTGACCGCGCGCGCCCGCTTCGCCCGCCGCGCGCCGGCCGGGGTCGAATTCGCGCTCGGCATCTCCGGCCCGGTCGCCGCGCCGTTCGGCCTTCGCGCCAGGGCTGAGGAGGAGCAGAACATTCCCGCCGCGGCGTTCGCGCTCAAGGCGGAGCGGCGCGGCACGGCGCGGCTCGACTGCGTCTGGATCCGCTTTTCCGGGCCGCTCGGGCTGATCTGGAAGCAGCGCCAACTGGCGCTCGATCAGCCGATCCTGATCACCCCCGACATCCGCGCGGTCAGCGACAAGGGCGTGCAGATGCTCAACCACGAGGCGATGTTCGGCATCAAGGCCCAGCTCCAGGTCGGCGAGGGCGCCGAGTTCGAGGCGCTGGCCGATTATCGCCAGGGGATGGACCGGCGCGCGATCGACTGGAAGACCTCGGCCCGGCACACGATGCTGATCGCCAAGGAATACCGCACCGAGCGCAACAACAACATCATCATGGCGCTCGATGCCGGGCGGGCGATGTGCGAGCCGCTGGGCGGCGTCCCGCGCATCGACCGCGCCGTCTCGGCGGCGCTGCTGACCGCCTTCGTCGCCCTCAAGGACGGCGACCGGGTCGGCTTCTTCGCGTTCGATTCGAAGCCGCGCGCGTCGAGCCAGCCGATCTCCGGCGCGCGCGCCTTCGCGATGCTGCAGCGGGTCGCGGCGGGGATCGACTATTCCGCCAACGAGACCAATTACACGCTCGGCATCGCCACTTTGGCGAGCGAATTGAGCCGCCGCTCGCTGATCGTCATCTTCACCGAATTCGCCGACACGATCAGCGCCGAGCTGATGCTCGGCGCGGTCGGCACCCTCTTGAAACGCCACCTCGTATTGTTCGTCGTGCTCAAGGACGAGGAGCTCGAGGCCTTCGCCGGCGCCGAGCCGGCCGCGCCCGAGGACGTCAGCCGGGCGGTGACCGCCGCCTCGCTGCTGTGGGAGCGGCGGCTGGTGATCACCCGCCTCCGCCACCAGGGCGTCCACGTGATCGAGGCGGCGGCAGCCGAGGCCGGGCCGGCCCTGGTCAACGCCTATCTCGGCTTCAAGCGGCGGGCGTTGCTGTGAGCAATCTGCTCCCCGGCGATTCCCGCCGCTTCCGCGCCGCGCGCGAGCCCGAATGGCGCCGGCTCGAGGACATCCTGACCACGGCCGAGAAACGCTCGATCAAGGCGCTCGACGACGAGGATTTGCTGGCGCTGCCGATCCTCTATCGCGGCGCGCTCTCCTCCTTGTCGGTGGCGCGCGAGACCTCGCTCGATCTCGAATTGATCAACTATCTCGAAGGGCTGTGCGCGCGCGCCTATTTCTTCGTCTACGGGGTGCGCACTTCGGCCGGGAGCCGGCTCGCCTCCTTCTTCGCGCGCGATTGGCCGCTGGCGATCCAGAGCCTGTGGCGCGAGACCCTGGTCTCGGTCGCGCTGACCCTGATCGGCGCCATCGCCGGCTATCTGCTGGTGATGCACGACCCCGATTGGTATGCGAGCTTCGTCTCCCCGGACCTCGCCAACGGCCGCGATTTCGGCGCGACCACCCAATTTCTCGAGGACTCACTCTACGACAGTCCGGGCGCGAGCGGCTTGAGCTTCTTCGCCACCTTCCTGTTCACCCACAACAGCCAGGTGGCGATGCTCGCTTTCGCACTGGGTTTCGCGTTCGGCGTGCCGACACTGATGCTGCTGATCCAGAACGGCGCGATGCTCGGCGCGATCCTCGCGCTTTACGCCTCGCGCGGGCTCGGCGGCGAGATGGGCGGCTGGCTGATCATCCACGGCTCGACTGAGATGTACGCGATCATCCTCGCCGGCGCGGCCGGCTTCCGGATCGGCTGGAGCGTGGTCTTCCCCGGCGAGGAGACGCGGCTCGACGCGGCGACCAGGGCCGGGCGGACGTCGGCGCTGGCGATGGCCGGGGTGGTGGTGATGCTCGCCTGCGCCGGCCTGCTCGAAGGGGTCGGCCGGCAGGTGATCCTCAACGATTATACCCGCTACGCGATCGGTCTCGGCCTGCTCCTTTTGTGGCTCGCTTATTTCTATCTGCCGCGGCGGCGCGCCGATGCATGATCTCGCCGCCGAGCGGGGCCTCGAGGCCGCCAAAAGGCGCAGCCTGGTCACGCCCGAAGGGGTCGACCTCAGCTTGAGGCTGGCCGATATCGGCCAGCGCGTCTCCGCCTTCCTGATCGATCTGTTGATCATGGCCGGCGCGCTGATCGCCCTGACGTTCGCGTGCATCGTCGCCGCGATCAGCCTCGGCATGTCGAGCGCCGAGGTCGCCGGCATCGTCTGGCTGCTCGGCTTCTTCGTCCTCAGGAACGGCTATTTCATCCTGATGGAGATGGGGCCGCGCGCGGCGACCTTCGGCAAGCGCGGCGCCGGCCTGCGCGTCGTCGCGCGGTCGGGCGAGCGGCTGACCGCCGACCGCGTCATCGCCCGCAATCTGATGCGCGAGATCGAATTCTATCTGCCGCTCTCCTTCCTCTCCTACAATGCCGCCGAAGGGGCGGCGAGCGCGCTGATGTCGCTCGCCGGCCTCGCCTGGACCGGCATCTTCCTGTTCTTCCCGATGTTCAACAAGGACAAGATGCGGGTCGGCGACCTGCTCGCCGGCACCTGGGTGATCAGCGCGCCGCGCAAGCAATTGACCTTCGATCTGCTCAACGCCGAGGGGCCGCGGGACGCCTACCGCTTCACCGAGGCGCAGCTCGACGTCTACGGCGTCTACGAATTGCAGACGCTCGAGCGGGTGCTGCGCGAGAGCCAGGCGGAGCCGATCGCCACCGTCGCCTACACGATCCGCAACAAGATCGGCATCCCGCCCGGCCAATATGGCGACGATTACAATTTCCTGCTCGCTTATTACGACGCGATCCGCGCCCGGATGGAGCGCGGGCTGCTGTTCGGGAAACGGCGCGAGGACAAGTTCGACCGCTAAACAAAAGAGTCATCCCGGCGAAGGCCGGGACCCATTAACGCCGCGGTTGGAAGGTTCTCAAGGACTTACGCGCCCAATTCGCCGGAGCTTCGGTTCATGGGCCCCGGCCTTCGCCGGGGTGACTCCAAAAGGTGAATCGAACCAGGCCCCTAACGCCGTCCCAGGCGGGCCGCGCGCGGGCAGTGCTCGACCCGCCCCGCGTCGGAAAGCGCCAGCGAGATTCCAGCCAGCGTCTCAGTTTGAATTTGGCCCCTGTCGCCAACCCTATGGGTCGGTTTGATGTCGCCCGGGCCCGGTGCTAGGCTTGGCAGGATGGCGATCTCCTCATCGGCCCATCCCGCATCGCATTCCAGTGCGTCGGCCTCGACATCCTCTCGCCCGCTGGTGCCTGGCCGCACGTGCGGAAGCTGCACGCTTTGCTGCAAGACGATTGCCGTCACGGAACTGGCCAAACCCCCCGGTGCATGGTGCCCGCATTGCCTGCGCTCCAAAGGATGCGCGATTTACGATTCGCGTCCCGCCGGTTGCCGCGATTTCTATTGCGAGTGGATGTTCTCGGAGAAGCTTGGGCCTGAGTGGAAGCCGGACCGGGCCAGGTTTGCGCTGATGGTGACCGCCACGGGCCATCTCGCGGCGTGCATCGATCCGGGCTTCCCGTCAGCATGGAGGCGACCGCCTTATTATCAGACCCTGTGGCGGTGGGCACGAGAGCGCGCTGAAAACCAGTCCTCATCGTGGCCGGGAGTCGACGTGTGGATCGGGAAGCGCTGCATCATCATCTTGCCGGATGGCGAGAAGGACCTCGGCATCGTCGCGGCGGATGAAGAAGTAAGAATTGACCGCATGATGACGGTTACCGGCCCGGTCTACGTCGCCAGGAAGTTCAGCGTGCCCGACGCCGGCCCGCCACAATCGAACTGATGGACCAACCAATCGACGCGATCAGCTCCGCTCGGCTGGGCCGGGAAGATGCAAAGTGAGACTCCACCAGCTTCCAGCTTTCGCTGGAATGGCGGGAATCGGGCGACGCGCATTTTGTTGGATCAATGTTGGATTTGACCTGCGATGGTCGCGAGTCGCGGCTTGATTCTCGTCGGTGAAAACGAGGCTGGCCGCTGGACGGAAGGCGGAGCCGCGAAATCGTGTACTTCATGACCCCTTTTTCGGACATTTCCCGTGGCGGAAACGGCGCTTTTCTCCCGTTTCTTCCCGCCGCCGGGGTGCGGAAATTTCGCCGAAAACGCTGCAATCATGACCTTCGTGCATCACCTCGCTTCGGCGACGATCCGCTCGGCCTCGGCGAACAAAGCCGGGTCGACCTCCGCGTCCGAGGCGGCGGCGTTCTCGTCGACCTGGCTCGGGCGCGAGGCGCCGATTATCGCCGAGGCGACGTTGGGCTCGCGCAGCACCCAGGCGAGCGAGAATTGGGCGAGGCTGAGGCCGGCCTGCGCGGCGATCGGCTTCAGCCGCTCGACCGCTTCGAGCACCGGGCGGGCGAGCAGCCGGTCCATCCAGCCGCCCATCTCCTCGCTGGTCGCGCGCGAGCCCGGCGGCGGCGGCGCGCCGGGCTTGTACTTGCCGGTCAGCACGCCTTGCGCGAGCGGCGACCAGACGATCTGCGAAATGCCGTTGGCGGCGCAGAGCGGGATCACCTCCTTCTCCGGCGCGCGCCAGAGCAGCGAATATTGCGGCTGGCTCGAGACGAAGCGGACGACCCCCGTCATGTCGATCGCTTCCCTGATCTTGTCCGCGGGCCATTCGGAGAAGCCGACATAGCGCGCCTTGCCGCTCTCGACCGCGCGGGTCAGCGCCCGCATCGTCTCCTCAAGGGGCGTGTTGTCGTCGTAGCGGTGGCATTGATAGAGATCGACATGGTCGGTCTTGAGGCGCCCCAGCGACGCGTCGAGCTGCTTCTCGATCTGGGCGGCGGAAAGGCCGTAATCACTGTCGGTCATCGGGAAGAACAATTTGGTGGCGAGGATGTAGGAATCGCGCGGCCGCCCGGCGAGCGCCTCTCCCAGGAACCTCTCGGCGGCGCCACGGCCGTAAATGTTGGCCGTGTCGATGAAGTTGATGCCGACCTCGAACGCGCGGTCGAGGCAGGCGCGCGCGGCGTCCGCCTCGACGCCGACCCCGTAGGTCAGCCACGAGCCCAGCGAGATTTCCGAGACTTCGAGATCGCTCGCGCCCAGTTTCCGGTATTTCATCTCGCTCTCCTTCGCTGGCGCTCGCCCTACGCCGATTACCGCCCGGAGTCATTCCGGCGAAGGCCGGAACCCATGAACGTCGACGCCTGCGGATTAGTTCGGGCTCCGCGTTCATGGGTCCCGGCCTTCGCCGGGATGACTTGGGTGGGTATGTCCATTACGCAGGCGGCATGAGCCTGCCCCCGCTTTTCGACCGCCTGCTTCTGCCCGCGATCGGCGCGCCCCTGTTCATCGTTTCCAACCCGGACCTCGTCATCGCCCAATGCAAGGCCGGGATCGTCGGTTCCTTCCCGGCGCTGAACGCGCGGCCGCAAAGCCTGCTCGACGAATGGCTGCACCGGATCACGCAGGAGCTCGCCGCCTGGGACCGCGACCATCCCGAGGCGCCCTCGGCGCCGTTCGCGGTCAACCAGATCGTTCACCGCTCCAACTTGCGGCTGCAGGAGGACATGGCGAGCTGCGCCAAATATAAGGTGCCGATCGTGATCACCTCGCTGGGCGCCCTCGTCGAGGTCAACCAGGGGGTCCATAGCTGGGGCGGGATCACGCTGCACGACATCATCAACGACCGCTTCGCGCGCAAGGCGGTGGAGAAGGGCGCCGACGGGATCATCGCGGTCGCCGCCGGCGCCGGCGGCCATGCCGGGCGGCTGTCGCCCTTCGCTTTGGTCCAGGAGATACGCGACTGGTTCGACGGGCCCTTGATCCTCTCGGGCGCGATCGCCACCGGCCGGGCGATCCTCGCCGCGCAGGCGATGGGCGCGGACCTGGGCTATATCGGCTCGCCGTTCATCGCCACGGCGGAGGCCAATGCCGACCAAGCCTACAAGCAGGGGATTTGCGAGGGCCGCGCCGACGACATCGTCTATTCGAGCCTGTTCACCGGCGTTCACGGCAATTATCTCAAGAAATCGATCGAGCTCGCCGGCCTCGATCCCGCCAACCTCCCCGAAGGCGACATCAGCACGATGGATTTCGGCACCGGCGACGGCTCCAAGGCCAAAGCCTGGCGCGACATCTGGGGCTCGGGCCAGGGCATCGGCGCGATCAACGAAGTGCTGCCGGCGGGGGACTATGTCGCCCGGCTGATCGCGGAATATGCGGAGGCGAAGGCGGAGCTCGAGGCGAAGACGGGCCGCTACTAATTCCTCGTTAGGGGGAATGAGGGTGTTAGGCGGCCTTCTTGAGGTGGCGCCGCCCGAGCAATTCGGCGATCTGGACCGCGTTCAGCGCCGCGCCCTTGCGGAGGTTGTCGGAGACGCACCAGAGCGACAGGCCGTTGTCGACGGTCGGGTCCTCGCGGACGCGGCTGACATAGGTGGCATATTCGCCGACGCATTCGATCGGGGTGACGTAGCCGCCGTCCTCGCGCTTGTCGACCAGCATGATCCCCGGCGCCTCGCGCAATATCGCCTGCGCGTCGGCCGCCGAAATCTCCTTCTCGAACTCGATGTTGATCGCTTCCGAATGGCCGACGAAGACGGGCACGCGGACGCAGGTCGCGTGGACCTTGATCTTCGGATCGAGGATCTTCTTGGTCTCGACCACCAGCTTCCATTCCTCGCTGGTCGAGCCGTCGTCGAGGAAGTCGCCGGCGTGCGGGATGACGTTGAACGCGATCTGCTTGGTGAAGGTGCGCGCCTCGGCGCCGTCGCCGACGAAGATGTTGCGGCTCTGCTCGAACAGTTCGTCCATCCCGGCTTTGCCCGCGCCGGAGACCGACTGGTAGGTGGCGACGACGACGCGCCTGATCGTCGCGGCGTCGTGCAGCGGCTTCAATGCGACCACCATCTGCGCGGTCGAGCAGTTCGGGTTGGCGATGATGTTGCGCTTTCTGTAACCGTCGATCGCCTGCGGGTTCACCTCGGGGACGATCAGCGGCACGTCCGGGTCCATCCGGAAATAGGAGCTGTTGTCGATCACCGTGCAGCCCGCCGCGGCGGCGATCGGCGCATATCGCTTGGAAACCGCCCCGCCCGCGGCGAACAGGGCGATGTCCCAGCCGGCGAAATCGAAATGCTCGATGTTGCGGACCTTGAGCTCGGTCCCGGAATCGCCGAAATCGATGATCGTGCCGGTCGAGCGCGGGCTCGCCACCGCGGCGATCTCGTCGATCGGGAATTGGCGCTCGGCGAGGATGTTGAGCATCTCGCGCCCGACATTGCCGGTCGCGCCGACCACGACCACCCGGTAACCCATATTCCCGTCTCCGCTAAGCGCCCGCGCCGCCCCTATCGCATGATCGCGCCGGAATCGATATGGCGTGCGCGCGAAGGGGAACAAGGGAGGGGCGGATGAAGCGCGCGGGAGCCTTGCTGGCGGTCTTCATCCTGCTGCTCGCGGCGATGGCGCTGAAGGGTGCGCTGGTTCCCCTGCCCTCGCCCCCCGCCGCGCCCGGCAGCCACGGGTTCGACGCCAACCGGGCCGCGGCGCGGCTGGCGCGGATCCTCGGCGACCAAAGGCCGCATCCGGCCGACAGCGCGGCGGGAGACGCGGTGCGCGAGCGGCTGATCGCCGAGATGCGCGCGGTCGGCCTCGAGCCGCGCATCACCGACGATTTCGCCTGCAACGAGAACCGGCGCGGCCGCGTCGTCAATTGCGCGCGGGTGCGCAACCTGATCGCCACATTGGGCCCGGCCGAGGGGCGGCATGCGCTGCTCGTCTCGCACTACGATTCGACCTTCGCCGGCCCGGGCGCGTCCGACGACGGGATCGGCGTCGCAACGATGCTGGAGATCGCCGAGCGGCTGCGCGGCCGGCGGCTGGCGCGGCCGGTCTCCTTCCTGTTCAACGAAGGCGAGGAGCTGGGCCTGATCGGCGCCCGCGCCTTCCTCGAGCGCGACCCGCTCGCCGCGCGGGTCGACACGGTCGTCAACCTCGAGGCGCGCGGCGTCAGCGGGCCGGCGATCATGTTCGAGACCAGCCGGCCGAACGCGGCGGCGGTCGCGCTCTACCGCGCCGCGGCGGCGCGGCCGATGGCCAATTCGCTTTCGACGGGGCTCTATGCCTTGATCCCCAATTCGACCGATGTCGCTGTCTTCGACGCGCGGCCGTGGACGATCCTCAACTTCGCGGTGATCGGCAACGAGACGCGCTACCACAGTGCCGGCGATGACCTCGCCGCGCTCGACCTGCGCAGCCTGCAGCATATGGGCGAGCAGGCGCTGGCGGTCACCCGGCTCGCCGCCTCGGGCGCGGCGCCGGCGGCGGAAGGCGAGCGGCTCTACACCGACGTGCTGGGACGCGGCATGATCGTGCTGCCGCTGACGTTCGGCCTGGTGCTGCTCGGCGTGCTGACCGTCTTCTTCCTGGTCGAGGGATGGCGGCGCCGGGCGCTCGGCATGCCGTTGCTCGCCATGGCGGCGGCGCTCGCCGGATCGGCCGCTTTGGCCTTTGCCGGTCATTTCCTCGTTCAGCTGCTCCGGCCGGGAGATTATTGGCGCGCTTTTCCGCTCGCGACGACGAGCGCGGTCTATGCCTCGGCGATCGCCGCTTGCGTCATCGCCCTCCTCTACGTGGCGCGGACGCGGGAACGGACCCGGCTGCGGCCGGCCTATTGGCTGCTCTTCTGCCTGCTCGGCGCGGCCTTGTGCTTCGTCGCGCCCGGCGCGGCGATCTATTTCCTGCTGCCGCCGCTCGCCGCGGGCCTCGGCATGTCGGGCAGGCGCTGGTTCGCCTCGTCCGAGCAGGCCGGCGCGATCATCGCGGCCGTCTTGCTCTACCTCACCTTGGGGCCCGCGCTCGGCCTGTTCGAGGATCTGATGAACGGCGGTCCGCTCTGGGCGTTCGCGCCATTGGGCGCCGCGATCATGCTGCCCGCTCTGATCGAGCTCGGGCCGCTGCTTGCCAGGGCCCGGCCGCTGCTCGCGGCGGCGCTGGCGATCGACGTCGCGATCGCGGGCTGGATCGTGGCCGGGCTGATGCCCGCCTATAGCGACGACCGCCGCCAGCTCTTCACCATCGAATATGTGCGCGACGCGGAAGGGGCGCGGTTCGCGGTCAACAATGACGGCGCGCCGATACCGCTCGACGCTGCCTGGCAGCGCACCGAAATGCCCTATGCGACGCGGCGCCGCTGGGCCGCGCCGGCGCCGGCGATTCCGGTCGCGGCACCGATAGTGACTTTGGTGGCGCAGCAGCCGGTCGAGGGCGGGCGGCGACTCAGGCTGCGGCTCGCCGCCAACGGGGCGGAAACCATCGGCCTGATCGCCCCGCCCGAAGCGGGCCTTCGCGCGGCCGGCGCGGCGTCGTTCATGCGGCGCTTCGGTCAGGGCGCGGCGACCGACAAATATTACCTCCGCTGCATCGGCCGCGCCTGCGACGGCGCGGAGATCGACCTGGTCGTCGGCGGCGTCGCGCCAGTCGAGTTTACATTGATCGGCACGCGCAGCGGCCTGCCCGCGGTGGCGGCACCGCTGGTTCGGGCGCGACCGGCCACGGCGAGGGCGCAATATGGGCCGGACGCTACGATTACCGTCGGCCGAATCCGCCTCTAGGGCCCGCACTCGGCACCGGAGGTGGTCGTGATCGGCCTGAGAGGGCGGCTGGGTAGGAGAGGGACGAAGGCCGGGCCGGGCAGCCCGGTCGAGGCACTCGACGCGCCCAGCCGCCCTCTCAGGCCGACCGCAAAGCGGCGGGCTGTCCTTTGCCGCCCAGCGTCGTCCCTCGTCGGTCACGATGCATCAACATCGCTCCCTCCTCGCTCCTAGCTGGACAACAAATGCCAACCCGTCACGGCCGCCTCCGGTGCCGAGTGCGGGCCCTGGGTGCCAAAGCCCGCGAAATGAGCTACTTGGCCCAGCGATGGCCGACCTGTTCCAGACCGATCCTCCGCAGCCGGGCACGCCCGCGCCGGACGAACGAGCGCCGCTTGCCGACCGGCTGCGCCCGCGGCGTCTCGACGAGGTCGTCGGCCAGGATCATCTGACCGGGCCGGACGGCGCGATCGCCCGCCAGGTCGCGGCGGGCAAGCTCGCCTCGATGATCCTGTGGGGGCCGCCCGGCACCGGCAAGACGACGATCGCGCGGCTGCTCGCCGATGCGGTGGGCATGCGCTTCGTCGCGATCTCGGCAGTGTTCTCGGGCGTCGCGGACCTGAAGAAGGTGTTCGCCGAGGCGCGCGAGCATCGCAAGATCGGCCGCCAGACTTTGCTGTTCGTCGACGAGATCCACCGCTTCAATCGCGCCCAGCAGGACGGCTTCCTGCCCTATGTCGAGGACGGCACGGTCGTGCTGGTCGGCGCGACCACCGAGAATCCCAGTTTCGAATTGAACGCCGCCTTGCTGTCGCGCGCGCAGGTGCTGATCCTGGGCCGGCTCGATACCGCGGCGCTGTGCAAGCTGCTCGACCGCGCCGAGACGCTGGTCGGGCGCCCGCTGCCGCTGACCCCCGAAGCGCGCGACGCTTTGGTGGCGACCGCCGACGGCGACGGAAGGTTCGTGCTCAACCAGGCCGAGACCCTGTTCTCGATCGAGGTCGAAGCGCCGCTCGGCCCGGCCGAGCTGGCCGCTTTGCTCCACCGCCGCGTCGCGGTCTACGACAAGGACCGCGAGGGCCATTACAACCTGATCTCCGCGCTCCACAAATCGATCCGCGGCTCCGACCCGCAGGCGGCGCTTTATTATCTGGCGCGGATGCTGACCGCGGGCGAGGAGCCGCTCTTCCTGCTGCGCCGCCTGACTCGCGCCGCGGTCGAGGATGTCGGCCTCGCCGATCCCAATGCCCTCGTTCAGTGCATCGCCGCCAAGGACACCTACGATTTCCTTGGCAGTCCCGAGGGCGAGCTGGCGATCGTCCAGGCCTGCCTCTACCTCGCCACCGCGCCCAAATCGAACGCCGCCTATGTCGCGCAGAAAGGCGCCTGGCGCGCGGCGAAGGAGACCGGCTCGCTGATGCCGCCGAAGAACATCCTCAACGCGCCGACCAGGCTGATGAAGCAGATCGGCTACGGCAAGGACTATCAATACGACCATGAGGCCGAAGGCGGCTTTTCCGGCGACAATTACTGGCCCGAGGAGATGGCGCCGCAGACCTTCTACACGCCGACCGACCGCGGCTTCGAAAAGCGGGTCGCCGAGCGGATGGCCTGGTGGGAGGAACAAAGAAATGCTCGGAAGAGCTAATCGAATGATGCCGCTGCTCGCCGCCGCTGCCCTCTGCGGCACGGCACGGGCCGAGACCGCGCCGGCCCCGATCCCACCGGCTGTCCGTCCCATCGTCCGGCCCACCGCCGATGCGTTCTGGTTCGACATCGTCGCACGCGATGGTACGACGCGGCGCTACGATGGGCGCTGGTGCGTGCCCACTGGCTATCGGTTGCTCGGCGGCGGACGTTTCCTCGGTATCTCTTCGCGCGGCGGCGAGCTTTGCGGCTATGTCGTCATCGATCGCGATGCGCCGGACGCGGGCGATTTGCTGACCGGCGGCGAGCCGGTTTTCTCGCCCGACGGCCGTTACTTCGTGGCCGCCGCCAATGTCGGACGCAGCGACGTGGACGGCGTCGCGCTCTGGGAGGTTCGCAGAGGTGAGATCGTGCGGCGGTTTGCTTCGGCGAGCCTCGCCGGGACGGATGTGCGGGTCGATTCCTGGAGGGGATCCGCCTGCGTCGCGTTGAGCGCCCCGGGGCGAGCGGACGGGCGCCGCCGCCTCTACGAGCTCAATGTCGGCAGACGCGTCGCTTTACAGGCCACGCCCCGCCGCCGCCCTTGCGCGCATCAGGGGACGCGAGGATGATCGGCTCGTGGGAAGACGCCGTCGCCTTCGCGCTTTCCCTGCCGGGTACCGAGCTGTCGACCAGCTACGGCAAGCCGGCGGTCAAGGTGAACGGCCGGGCATTTCTCTATACGGGCCACGAGCAGGACAGCTCGTTCGGCATCGCGATCGATCTCGACACGGTGGAGATATTGAAGGAGACCGATCCCGAGACCTTCTGGCAATCGCCGCATTATGAGGGCTGGCCGGCCGTCCTGGTCCGCTTCGACAGCCCCGATCCCGAGCGGGTCCGTTCGGTGATCGAACGCTCGCGCGACTGGACCGCGGCCAAGCCACCGCCGAGGCCGCGGAAGCGGAAGTGATCCCGCGGCTCAGAGGGCACCCCCTAGTTCAGAGTCATCCCGGCGAAGGCCGGGACCCATGACCATGGAATTTCAGACGAGTGCGGCCGCGCGAGTTCCCAAGAGCTTGACTTCATGGGCCCCGGCTTTCGCCGGGGTGACTCGATAGTGGAACTCCTCACGCCGCCTTTCCGGCGCTTCGCGGCGATCGACTGGTCGGGCGCCAAGGGCAGGCGCCACAAGGGGATCGCGGTCGCGATCTGCGACGCGGGCGCCGGCGCGCCGGCGCTGGTGCGGCCCGGCCATATCTGGTCGCGGACCGAGCTGCTCGACTGGCTGGTCGCGGCGGCGGACGAAGCGCCGACCCTGTTCGGTTTCGATTTCAGCTTCGCGCCGCCGATCCATCAGCGCGGCGAATATCTGCCCGGGGAGACCGGCGTGCCGTCCGACGCGAAATCCTTCTGGGCTTATGTCGAGAGCCGCTGCGACGACGAGGATCTGGGCGCGGCAAGCTTCCTCGAACGCGCCCACCGCCGCCATTTCTACTTCGGCGCGGCCGACGGAGCGAAGCGCGACTTCCTCCACCACCGCCTCTGCGAGCAGGCGTTCAACGCGACCGGCGGCGGCAAGGCCTCGACCCTCTACGACGCGATCGGCGCGGCCCAGGTCGCCAAGGCGAGCTTCGCGGGAATGCGGCTGCTCCACCGGCTCGACGGCCGCGTCCCGATCTGGCCGATGGACCCGCTGCCGCGGCAGGGGAGCGTCGTCGTCGAAATCTACACGCGGGTCTTCATCCGGCTCGCGGGCCTGAGCGGGGGCAAGGTGCGCAGCCTCGATCAGCTCGATCGGGCGCTGGCCGCGCTGGGTAGCGGCCCGGCCGGGCTGGCGCAGGCGCCCACGGATCACGAGACCGACGTGCTGATCGCCGCCGCCGGCCTGCGCGCGATTGCCGCCCGGCGCGAATATTGGCGCCCTTCCCGGCTCACGGCCGGCCTGGCCCGCGCCGAAGGCTGGACCTTCGGGGTCGAATAATCCTCGCAACTTGTGCGCCAAGTCTTGCGATGACATAGTTCGGCATCGGAAAATAATCCGGGAGAACGCGGACGAAACCGATTCGGGGGAGGTAGTCCAGTGGCGACGGCGAAGAAAGACGAGGCACCTGATGGCGGCCGGTCGGGAGCGAAAGCTGCCAATGGCGACCCGGCCGGCCCTCCCGCTCCCGGCCCGGAAAATTCCGAGGATCCGACGGCTTTCATCCTCAGCCGGGCGCGCAGCGAGGTCCATCTCCTGCTCGACAATATCTCCGCCAACCCGGACCTCACGATCGCCGCGCTGACCGCGCAAGCCAAACCCAGGGGACTGCCCAAGGACTGGATCGAGAAGGTCTGCGAGATCACCTGGCCGCCGAAGGCCGCCAAGGCCGATCCGGACGAGGTGGCGAAGCAGGCCGCGCTGCTGATCAGGACCCGCGATTATCTCAACGGCATCGCCAAGCCCGCCAGCGGTGCGACCATCGCCTTCACCCTGCTGGTGACGCAGGACACGGATTCCAAGTTGCGCCGCCGGCGCCGCCCGGCCAGCGGTGCGCCGCACACGCCGTCGCGCACCTCGCTGGCCGCCGAGGCCTATCCGGACCTGGTCGAGCAGGCGCGCAACTTCCGCGTCCTGCTGTGGTGGACGCTGATCTTCTCCGGCGGCGTGCTGTTCCTGACCTTGCTGCTCTCTTGGTATCTCGCGGTCGGCAACGCTGCGCTCGCCGATTTCGCCGCCGCCCGCACCGCGCTCCTCGAAATCGACACGCGCGTCGGCGCGGCGCAATCGGCGCTGAATGGCCTGCCGGCGGCAAGCACGCAGCCCTCCGCGCAGCGGCTGCCGGCGTCCGCCGTCCAGCTCAAGGCGTCACCGCAACGCCGCCCGGCGCCCGCGCCCGCCGCTGTGCCGGTACCAGCGCCGCAACAGAGCCCGGCGCCGGCACCCTCCGCCTTGCCGGCGACGCCGCCGCAGCAGAGCCAGGCGCCGGCGCCCGCGGCATCTTCCGAGGGCCAGCCGAAACAGAGCCAGGCGCCGGCGCCGAACGAGCTTCTCGGGCCGCCGCCGCTGGCGACCAACTATTTCCTCTACCCCTGCGCGAGGAACGTCCCATCCTACCCCGTCGCCGAGCTCAGGGACGCCTGCCTCGCGCGACGCGAGCAGGCGGGGCGCTTCGTCGAGGTGAAGCAGGGCCTCGACACTTGGGCAATCGGGGCCGGGCCGGAGACCGCCGGCTGGCTGGCCAACCTCCTCGGCTCGGCCGTGCTGCCCGTGCTCTACGGCTTTCTCGGCGCGATCGCCTCCGTAGTCCGTACCTTATCCCGTAAGATCAAGGCCAGCCTGCTCAGCCCGCGCGACGTGCAGCTGACCTTCCAGCAGCTCGCGCTCGGCGCCGTGGTCGGCGCCTGCATCAGTTTGTTCATCGCCGCCCCGCACGGCGGCAATGGCGAGACCTCGCTGCTCGGGCCGGTAGCGCTGTCCAGCTCGGCAGTCTCCTTCGTCGCCGGCTTCGGCGTGGAATCGGTGTTCCAGGCGCTGGAGGCGCTGATCGCGCGGATCTTCAACGTCGCGCCTCCCGCGACGGCCGCCAGACGCGAAACCAAAGCCGGCAGCTGACCGCGCCGGGGCTGGACGTTCGGAATTGGTTAGACCATTTGGGCTAGAGGCACGCGGCCGGGTTAGCTCAGCTGGTAGAGCAACCGCCTTGTAAGCGGTAGGTCGTCGGTTCGAGTCCGACACCCGGCACCATCGGCCCGGCGGGGCGCAACGTCCGTCGAATGCGGTCCCACTTCGATCGAAAACGGCGGCGACTGCGCATTCCACGCGATCAATTCTCGTATATCATGCGTTTGCATGACCGGGACCGATCAAAGCGCGATGCGGGCGGACGCCAATATCTGCGGCCTGCTTTGCCGCGTGTTCGATTGCGCCGAGGACCTCGCCGACCAGATCCTGCTGCGCGGCCGGCTGCGCCGCTATGGCGCGCGGGTGACGATCGTCAATCGCGGCGACAGGATCTCGACCCTCTACGTCGTCATCGACGGGCGGGCGCACGCGCTCGTCTATTCGATGGAGGGCCAGGCGGTCCTGCTCCACGAATATCGCTCGGGCGACATGTTCGGCGTGATGAGCTCGCCTTATTCCGCGACGCACGATGCCGACGTGGTGGCGATCGAGGACGTCAACGCCTTCCTGCTCGACGGCGTCGTGCTCGCTTTGCTCGCCGAGCAGCATGCCTGCATCGGCCTCGCCTTGCTGCGCTTCATGGTCGAGCGGCTCCAGCAGACCGCCTCGCGCATGTACGAGCACGCCGCCTTGTCGGCGGTCGGGCGCGTCCATGCCGAGCTGCTGCGGCAGGCGCGGGAGGGGGGCGACCTGACGATCCGGCCGAGCCCGGTCCTCGCCGAGCTCGCGCTGCGCGTCTCGACGACCCGCGAGACGGCGTCGCGCGCGGTCAACGCGCTCGAACGGCGCGGCATCATCCGCCGCGACGGCGAAACATTGGTGGTGGTCGCGCCGCACCGGCTCGAGGAGCTGGTGATCTAGCCCCGGTCAGGACCTGAGCGCGTAAAGCCCGATCGCCGAGCCGCCGTCGAAGGCCTGAAGCTCGCCGATCCAGTTCGCCTCGCTCGGTGCGCCCGACGCGGCGGCGAGCATTGCGGCGAAATCGCCCGAGACGCAGATCGTGTCGGCGGGAATCGCGGCCGCGATCGCTTCGACGATCCCGGCACCGCTTTCGGTCGGGCGCTGGCTGCCCAGAAACGGGTCGCGCACGCAGGCGATCAGGCCGTGATGGCCGGCGATGCGCAGCTTCATTCGATCGCGCAGACGGGCGTGGACCAGCCGCGCCGCAGCCGCCGCCTCCACCGGCCCGGCATAGCCGATCAGAATGCAATCCCCGCTGAGATGGGGCGCGATCACCGCCTCTTGGGCCAGCGCGAGCGCCTCGCGTGCCTCTCCGAGCCGGCCTTCGAAACCCTCCTCGGCAGCACCGCCGACCGACACGGCGAGCAAGGAAAGCAGCGGCACGCGCATATCCTCGGCGGCCGCGTCGGGCGCCTGCTCAGCACCTCCGAGGCGGAGCTCGAACGCCTCGCCCATCAGCCGCTCGGCATTGAGCAAAGCGGTACCGAAGGCGATCCTGTGGGCCAGCGCCGACAGCCGCGCCTCGGGCGCGCCGCCGAGCGGGCGGACCAGCTGGACGCTCTCGGCCGCTTCGAGCGCGGCATCGAACCGGGCGCGCCAATCGGGGCCATGCGGGTCGACGCGCAGCGCCGCGAAGGCGGCGGCGTCGCCCGGCAGCACGACATGGAGCTCGGCGCCGCGCGCGAGCAAAGCCTCGGCGGCGATGATCTCCGCGCCGGCGGCCAGCGCGCCGAAGCCGAAGCCGACCTGGCCGCGTTCGAGCGCCTCCGCGATCCCCTCGCCCGCCATGTCGGTACCGGCATAATGGACGGTGCGCGGCGGCCGCAGCAGATCGAGCCAGGCAGGATCGACGCCGAGCGCCTCGTCGATGGCGATGAACTGGCGCAGCGTCGAGGCATGATCCTCCCACGCGCGCGGCGCCGCCGCAATCGCCGCCTCGAGCGCGGCACGCGCGTCCGCCGTCCGGCCGAGGATCAGCAACGCTTCGGCCTCGGTCGCGGCCCGCCAATAGGGGGTTTCAGGCTCGTCGGGCTCGGCGGCGATCCGCCCCAGCACCTCGCGGGCGATCTCCTGCGCCTGCGCGCGATCGCCGGACAGCAGCGACAAAGTCGCCGCGTTGATCAACGGATAGGTTCCGGGCTGCAGCGTCGCCGCCCGGCGATAGGCTTCGGCCGACTGCAGATAGAAAAGCCGGCGCTGCTCTCCCGACGCCCTCAGCGCCCGATCCTTCAGCAGGCGCCCCTTGACCGTCAGCGCCGCCGGATCGTCCTCCCGCGCGTCGTATCCGGCGGCGGAGAATTGATACCAGGCATGATCAAGCGCCCCCGCGCGCGCAAGGGCGATGATGGTGGAGAGGGGGGTGGCGGTTAGCATGGAGGGCTCACGCCGGTCCCTTTAGCACGAAGCAGGAGCGTCAAGAATACGAGCCTCTCCTATGGCGGCGGCAGCGGCGGGCCCAGATTGTTGCCGTCGGGATCGAAGATGACGGTCAGCGGCGATGCGGGGGAGCCCGAATAGCCGACATCGAGATAGACGTCGAATACGAACCGTTGCGCCTCGCCGCCCAGTAGATCGTCGCCGTCCGAGTTCCGCTTCATGTGGTTGACGAGAGCGATCGCGGATCTCGTATCGGTGCCTCCGTCCCGCGGAAATTGAATCTCGATGTCCCTCGCGTCGAAGAAGCTGTGGTTGGGGGTGCTGCCCTTGGCGACATTGAACGAGAGCGCGGTGCGGCCCTCGACCAGCTTGTGGAGCGACCAATCCGCTTCATCGACCAGGATGACGATATGGCTCTTGCGGGTCCAGACGATGTCCTGGAAGTTGGCGCCGGACGGGGGCGGGTTGGTTCCGCGCAAGCGTGCGTTCGTCACCAAGCCCGGAATGATCGCCGCGACCCCGTCGACTGGGATCGGCTGCCATCGGCTCGGATCGGACGGCGGCCCGTCGACGTAGAAATAATGATCCACCCGCGGCTTATGGTCTTCATCGAGAACGACATAATAGAAATAGATGCAGTAGGGTACATAGTCAAACAGCTTCCACGGATAGGCGGCCGTCAGCCGCTTGTCGTAGATGTCGTGGTTGGTGCCCATGCGTTCCTCCATCAAAACGGGCTGCCGTCTCACCCGAACAATGCATAATACTCCCTGTTCCCCTTTGCTGTCAGCGCCGCCGGATCATCCTGCTATCCGTCGAAACCCGAGGCACTAGTGATCCCGCGCGAGCGAGGGCGATGATCGTCGAGAGGGGAGAAAGCCGCCCTCAATAGCTCACGCCGCTCCTTCTAGCACGCGAGATGGTCAAGAAGACAACCGGTCAAGCGCTGGCGATCAACGTCGGCGCGACCTGAACCCCTGCCGATCACGGCGGCGACTGCGGCGGGCCCATGTTTGTTCCATCGGGGTCTATGATGAACACCGTGGAGGGGCCGGTCGAATCATCCGAGACATCAAAATAGACATCGAAGGCAAATTTCTCTTCTTCGTCGACCTTCTTACCATTCTGATCATAGCCCAAGTCATCCCCAAAATCCGTTTTCTTCATGTGATTAATGAAATAGACGGCAGACCTCTCCTTCGAGTCACCGGGGATCGGGGGCACGGCGGGCGGCATATCTATCTTGAGGTCGTCCGCATCAAAAAATGTATGATTTGGTTTACCCCCTTTATTCGTATTAAAAACAACTGCCGAACGAGTCGGGTCGGAAATTCTCTTCAATAATTTCCAGTAAGGACTGTCCATAAAAATTACTATGTAACACTTGTGTCTCCATTTGATCTCCTGAAAGTTTTTGCCAATCTCCATAAAAGGTTCACTGCTCGCATCGTCGCCATTCCTGACTTTTAACGCAAGGTCCTTGATTTTTATTCCAAGTTGGGCAACAGAAATGGGAGAGCTTTCTGTGTATCGATAATGCCGTACCCAAGGCTGTCCGTCATCAAGAAACTTGATGTAGTAGAAATATATTACGTAAGGGACAATTCGATATCGATCAGTAGTATTAAGCCTCGTGTCATATACGTCGCCATTCCCTTTATTAAGCAGAGATTTAATGATCGAGTCAATTGTAATGGCTGTTGCCTTTTGCATCTCTATCCCCCTCGGATCTGGAGCGGCTCAGGACCACAGCTCGATGTGAGCGGTGGGGTAAAAGTGCCTGACGGTTCGGATCAAGGCGGTGTCTGCGGCGGCCCCATGTTGGTGCCGTCCGGATCGAAGATGACGGTCATCGGCACCGCCGTCCCGCTGGCGAAGGCGACATCGAGGAACATCTTGAACTGGAACAGCTCTTCAACCCCGTCGCCGAGGTCCGTGCCCTGATCGTCGCCCTTCATGTGGTTCACGAAAACGATCGCCGAGCGCTTGTCCGTGGCGGGCCCGCCGGCGATCGGCATGTCGATCTCGAAGTCCATGGCGTCGAAGAAGGAGTGGTTCTCCGTGCCGATCTTGCCGTTCTTCGGCTCGGTAATGAAGACGACCGCGGCATCCTGAGCCGAGGACTTGTGGAATTTCCAGTTCGCCTCATCGAGGAAGATTGCGATGTAGCTCTTGCGCTTCCAGACGATGCCCTGGAAGTTTTCCTGCGCGTCGGGTCGGGGGTCCTTCAACCCGCTTGGACGAGCATTCCTCGCCAGCGATTGGACCAGCGGCTCGAGCCTTTTCCGGGAATATTCGATCGGCTGCCAGGTCTTGGGGTCGGCAGGATCGCCGTCGACATAGCGATAATGAGCGACGCGCAACCGCCCGTCCCGGTCGATCCTCATATAATAGAAGAACATGCAATGCGGGACTGCCGTGAAGCCGGGCGTGCCGGCGGCGAGGCGCGGTTCGAAGATGTCGTGGTTGGGCGCTCCGGCGTTGCGCACGAATTCGTTCTGCCGCGTCCTGTACTGGTCGATAAGAAAGTCGAGGCCCCAGTTGACGGCCGCTTCCCCTTCCGATTGTCGCGCGGCCGACACCTTGGCGGCCGGCGCGATGACAGGCTCTTCGGCCGCGGACGGTTTTTCGCGCAGGTCGGTCGGCATGGCTTGTCTCCTCTTCGTTGGGGTTCGCCGCAGTGCCTCGGAACGCGGCGATTCGCGCTGCCACGACGATTAGCATCGCCATCTCGGTTAGCTGCGTGACCGCCGTCACGGAGACGCCCTCCCTGTCATTCGGCCTTAGCCTCCCGATCTTGTGGCCTGTCGCGGAATGCCGAGACGGTCGAGACAACGAGAAACGTCCTCAATGCGTGGATTATGCTGGGCGACGAACTGAGCCGCCGCGGCTGCGATGCTTGATCGGAGCTCGGAGCCGCTGACGGCTTCGGGCAGCGCCGAAAGATTCCTGACCAAGTCGCACTCGACGTGAGTGCGGAACAGCAGCCATTCGGCGTTGGCGGGGTCCAGCGCCGTAAGCCTGCGTGCGGTTTGATAGGCTCTCGACCAGAACAGGCCGACTTTGCCATGATCGCCGGCGAGGCCGGACATCACGGCTACGGCGCGCTCCGCGAGGCCGAGGCGATAGAGTTTGCGGACGTCATTGGGATCGGCCCGCTGAAGCTGGGCGGCGATATCATATTGCCGGATGCGAAATCCGAGGGATTGCTGCCAAAGTCGGCGAGCATGGAAGCTGTCCGCAAGGTTGGCATAGGCGTTGGCCAACGCGATCCTGGGCTCGTCGTCGGTCGGGCGCGCGCGGATGGCCGATTCGAACCAGCCGATCGATTGCCTGAACAATGCCTCTGCGGCGACGGAATCGCGGCTGCCGAAGAGTTGCGCGCGACCCTTGGCTGCCGCGCTATAGGCCATCTCCTTCATGTAATCAGGATTATGCGGTGCGAGCGCGATGAGCCGCTGGGCCGCCGCCGCATAGCGGTCATATTGCCGTTGGGCCCCGGTCCAATCCTGACGCAACTCAGAGACGCGCCCAAGCCAATAGTCGCTCTGGGCATGGGCGAACATGACATTCGGGTCGTTCGGCCATCTCTCGATCAGCGCGGTGGTTGTGCGATGCGCCTCGCGGAAGATCGCGAGGGCGGCGCGCTCGTTGCCCTCGTCGAGATCGTCCTCGCCAATTGCATGTTTGACCCTGGCTTCGGTCGCGGCGTCGGCCGGCCGGTCGTCCAACGCCCGCTGACCCCCATAAAAGGCTAGCGCACGCTGGTTTACCACCGACATGATGTCGAGCCGCCCAACCCCCCTCAGTCTCGTCCGCAAATCGGTCAACATGAACTCAACCAGGCCTTCAGCCTCGGCGCGCTGTCGTTCGGCCTCCCTGCGGGCCTGAAGCGCAATCACCGCCAACGCGGCCATGATCAGCATCGCCACCACGGCCGCTCCCGTGACCGCCATCACACGGCGAATGCGTCGCGCCGCGTCGCGCTGGACGAGCTCGTCGAGGCCGACGCCGGTGATCCCGGCTACGAGCTTCAGCAGGCCCAAATGCGGTCCATCGGCCCCGAGCCGCAAATCGGTGGCGAGCGGTTCATGCCAGGTGCCGTCCTGGCCGAAGGCGCGCAGCGCCTCGGGGAAGCAGGCGGGCGGGTCGCCGTCGAGGATCGCCGCCAGGATCGGGCGATCCGGATGGAGCTCCCGGAACACCCGGATTTCCTCGGCCACCCAGAGCGATTCCGCTGCATGGGCCGAGCACAGGATGATCAGGGCGCCCGATTGGGCGAGCGCGGTGCGGACCGTCTCGCTGAGGTCGCTCGCCGCCGGCAGCTCGTCGCGATCGCGGAAGATCGGCCACAGCCGTTCGGGCACGGTCCCGCGCGGCGTCTCCTTGCCGACGAGGCGCCTGGGCAGGCGGTAGGATTCGAGCCGGCGGTGGAGCTTGCCGGCGGCGGCCGCGTCCTTGTGGCTGTAGCTGAGGAAGGCCGTATAGCGGACCCCCTCGCGCGCGCCTTCGGCCATCGGCACCCCCCGGTCCCGAGGGCGGACCCCGTTTCCGCCCCACCGGGAAGGATTGCCAGAATGGGAGACGGCGCACAAGGATGGGCTAGTCCTTATCGGACCAATTTGGCGTGACGATTATCACGCCCAAGAAATCGCCGCGCTAAGACTTGAACGCGACGCGCCCGCGTTCGAATACGTGCTTGCCGTCGTCCCAACCCTGGACCGGCAAAAAACGGCGGAAATCGCGGCTATTGGCAAGGCCCGCGCGAAGGCGCAGTATCCGCCACGAGGCGAATCGCGCTGAGAAACGGGGATAAACGGTGGCTGGCAAGGACAAAAAGCTGAGGCGCTCGGCTGCGGGGCTGGCGGCGGCGCTGTGGCCAGCGGCGGCCATGGCGCAGGGCTCGCTCGCCGATCCGGCGGGCTCGGGCGTGATCGTCTCCGCGGTGCGCTGGCTCGAGGGCACGTTGCTCGGGACCATCGCCACGGTGGTCGCGGTGATCGCGGTCGCCTCGGTCGGCCTGCTGATGCTGACCGGCCGGATCAACTGGCGCTACGGCGCGACCGTCATCCTGGGCTGCTTCATCCTGTTCGGCGCCGCCAGCATCGTCGCGGGCATCCAACAGACGGCCGGCCTGGGGCGCTAGGGGGCCTGCACTTGCCATTGGAGATAACCGTGACGGGCTGGCATTTGTTGTCCGGCAAGAAGCAAGGAGGGAGCGATGTTAAATACATCGTGACCGACGCGGCGACGCCGTCCGGGCGGCAAAGGACAGCCCGCCGCTTCGCGGTCGGCCGGGGAAGGCCGATCACGGCCATCTCCAATGGCAAGTGCAGGCCCTTATGAACGGATTGGAACGGGATACTTTGTTCGTCGCCTTGACGCGGCCGCAGATGTTCGCCGGCGTCACCTATTCCTATTTCATCGCCAATGCGGTGATCGCCACCGAATTGTTCCTGATCTTCCGCTCGATCTGGGCGCTGGCGGTGGCGCTGGTCGTCCATTTCGCGGGCGTGCTGATGTGCCTGCGCGAGCCGCGCTTCTTCGATTTGTGGCTGACCCGGATCAGCCGCACGCCGCGCGTCAAGAATTATCCGATCTGGCGATGCAACTCCTACCGGCCCTGACCCGCGACGAGAAGGTGGTCGCCCGCGAGAAGCCGGCGGGATTCCACCTCCCATATGCGCGTCACGTCGACGACCACACGATCGAGACCCGCGACGGCCTGCTGATGCAGGTGATCCACCTGCGCGGCCTGCTGTTCGAGACCGCGGACACCGACGAGATCAATTATCGCAAGCGGCTCCGCGACGCGATGCTCCAATCGGTCGCGTCGTCGCGCTTCGCGCTCTACCACCATATCGTCCGGCGCCGCATCGAGGTCGAATTGAGCGCCGACCACAGGGACGATTTTTCGCGCCGTCTCGACAGCGCCTGGCGGGCGCGGCTCGCGACCAAGCGGCTCTACGTCAACGAGCTGTTCCTGACCCTGATCCGCCGCCCGCTGCAGGGCCGGGTCGGCGGCTTCGAGCGGCTGCGCACGCTGATCGGCCGCTCCTCCGCGGCGGACGCGGCGGCCGGCGACGCCTATGAGCTGCGCCAGCTCGACACGGCGCGCGACGCGCTGATCGCCGCGCTCGGCAATTACGGGCCGCGCCTGCTCGGGGTCTATGCGACGCCGCAGGGCCCGTGCTCGGAGCCGCTCGAATTCTTCTCCGCCCTCTACAATGGCGAGATGCGCCCGGTCCTGCTGCCGATGCAGGACCTCGGCGCCTATCTGCCCTACCGCCGGGTGAGCTTCGGCCAGGAGACGGTCGAGCTCGGGCCGGCCGGGCCGAGCCCGCGCAGCTTCCTCGGCATCGTCTCGATCAAGGATTATCCGGGCCAGACCGCGCCCGGCATGCTCGACGAGCTGCTGCGCCTGCCTTGCGAGCTGACCATCTCGCAAAGCTTCGGCTTCGTCGAGCGGCAGGCGGCGCTGTCGCGGATGAACCTGGCGCTCAGGCGGATGCGCTCGGCCGAGGACGAAGCGGTCAGCCTGCGCGCCGATCTCGCCAGCGCCAAGGACGAGGTCGCCGCCGGCCGCGCCGGCTTCGGCGAGCATCACATGACGATCGCGATCCGCGCGGACACGCCGGCCGGGGTCGACGAAGGCGTCGCCGAAGCGCAGGCGGCGCTCGCCGATCTCGGCATTATCGCGGTCCGCGAGGAGATCGCGCTCGAGCCGGCGTTCTGGGCGCAATTCCCGGGCAATTTCAAATATATCGCGCGGCGCGGGCTGGTCTCGACCGGCAATTTCGCGGGCCTTGCCAGCGGCCACAATTTCCCGCTCGGCCAGGCCCAGGGCAATCATTGGGGCGAAGCGGTGACCCTGCTCGAGACCACCGCCGCCGGGCCCTATTATTTCAACTTCCACCAGGGCGACCTCGGCAATTTCACGGTGATCGGCCCGTCGGGCTCGGGCAAGACGGTGGTGCTGAACTTCCTCCTCGCGCAGGCGCGCAAGTTCCGCCCGAGGATCATCTTCTTCGACAAGGACCGCGGCGCCGAATTGTTCATCCGCGCGATCGGCGGGCGCTACGACCTGCTGCGGCCGGGCACGCCTTCGGGCCTCAACCCGCTCCAGCTCGACGACAATCCGGTCAACCGCCAGTTCCTGATCGATTGGCTGGCGCTGCTTGCGGGCGGGGCGGACATCGACGAGACGGCGCGGATCAAGGATGCGGTCGACGCCAATTTCCAGCAGCCCGTCGAGCATCGCCGCCTCTGCCATCTCGCCGAATTGTTCCGCGGCGGCGGGCGGCCGCACGGCGCCGATTTCTGGGCGCGGCTCAAGCCCTGGTGGGGCGAGGGCGAGCGCGCCTGGCTGTTCGACAACCCGCAGGACAAGACCGATCTCGCCGCCGAATCGGTCGGCTTCGACATGACCTCGATCCTCGACGATCCCTCGATGCGCACGCCGGCGATGATGTACCTGTTCCACCGGGTCGAGGAACGGCTCGACGGGACCGCCGCGATCATCGTCGTCGACGAGGGCTGGAAGGCGCTGGACGACGAGGTGTTCGTGCGGCGGATCAAGGATTGGGAGAAGACGATCCGCAAGCGCAACGGCATCGTCGGCTTCGCCACCCAGAGCGCGCAGGACGCGCTCGAAAGCCGGATCGCCAGCGCGATCATCGAGCAGGCGGCGACCCAGATCTTCATGGCCAACCCCAAGGCGCGCGCGGCCGATTATATCGAAGGCTTCGGGCTGACCCCGCACGAATACGACCTGGTCCGCACATTGCCCGACAATGCGCATTGCTTCCTGATCAAGCATGGCGCGGAGAGCGTCGTCGCGCGGCTCAACCTGACCGGGGAGCAGGCGCTCCTGACGATCCTTTCGGGACGCGAGCGCACCGTGCGGCTGCTCGACGAGATCCGGGCGACCAGCGGCGACGACCCCGCCGACTGGATCCCGCGCCTGCTGGAGGTCGCATGACCTGCGGCGCCCTCGCGCCCGACGCGGGCTTCGTCGGCGGCGTCCTCAACTTCGTCGACTGCCAGGCGCAGGCGATCGGCGCGGGCGGCTATCAGGCGCTCGCCACGCCGGGCTCGACCCTGTCGCTGGTCCTGACCGGCCTGCTCACTTTGTTCGTCGCCTTGTTCGGCTACCGGCTGCTGTTCGGCCAGACGCCGGGCGTCCGCGACGGCGTGCTGGCTTTGGTCAAGATCGGCATCGTGCTCGCGCTGGCGACCGGCTGGACCGCCTATCGCACCCTGGTCTACGACGTCGCCTTCAAGGGCCCGGCCGAGCTCGCCTCCGACATCGGCCGCCCGGCGGCGCTGCCGGGCGCCGGCGGCGGGCTGGTCTGGCGGCTCGACAATGCCGACCGGCTGTTCGTCGCGCTCGCCGCTTTGGGCGTGGGCGAAGCCGGCGCGCCGGCCGCCCCGCCGCCGCCCTATCTCACGCCGGGTCCGGCAACCGGCGTCACGGTGCCGGCCGCGCAGGCCGCGCCGGGCTTCGACGGGCTCGCGCTCGGCGGCGCGCGGGTGATGTTCCTGGTCGGCGCGGCCGGCGCGCTGGCGGCGCTGCGGCTGATCGCCGGCGTGCTGCTCGCTTTGGGGCCGTTCTTCTTCGCCTTTCTTCTGTTCGATGGGACGCGCGGCCTGTTCGAAGGGTGGCTGAGGGTGCTCGCGGGGACCGCGCTCGGCGCGCTCGGCACGGCGATCGCGCTCGGCGTCGAGCTGGCGCTGATCGAGCCGCGGCTCGCTTATCTGATCGCCCTGCGCCGCGCGGGCTATGCGATAATTGGCGCGCCGGTCGAGCTGTTCGTCATCACCCTGGTCTTCGCCTTCGCTTTGGTGGCGATGCTGATCGCGGCGGCACGGGTCGCCTACGGCTTCCGCCTGCCGCCGGCATGGCGCGCGCTGCCGGCGTTCGCGGGCGGCGCCGCTCGCGCCGAGGGGACGCGGATCGCGCCGACCCGCGAGCCGGGCGCCGCCCCCGGCGAGCGCTCGCGCGCCGCAGCGGTCGGGGATGCGGTCGCCGCCACCGTGCGGCGCGAAGCCGGCCCGGCCGAGGCGCGCCTCGCGCCCGGCGCTTCCGCGCCGCGCCCCGGCCCGAGACCGGCCTTCGCGCGTGACGAGCCGCCGCCCGCGCCGGTGCCGCTCGGCCAGAGCTTCCGGCGCACCCGCAATCGCGCCTCAGCGAGCGCCGCGCGCAGGGACGGCCGGCGATGAACAAGCAGGCCCGCGAGGCGCTCGACGCTTATTATGTCGAAGCGGAAAGCTGGGGGAAGGACCGGCAGGAGGAGCTGCGCGCCTCGCGGCGGATCGCCTGGCTCGTCGCCGCCTCGGCGGCGGCGGTGGCGGTGCTGGAGGCGATCGCGCTGATCGTGCTGATGCCGTTGAAGACGGTCGAGCCCTATACCTTGCTGGTCGACCGCAACACCGGCTTCGTCCAGGCGCTGACTCCGCTCGATCCGGCCCGCGTTTCGGGCGACACCGCGCTCACCCAGTCGTTCCTCGTCCAATATGTGATCGCCCGCGAGAGCTTCGACATCGACACCGTCCAGGCCGATTACCGCAAAATCGCCTTGTGGTCGGCCGAGCAGGCGCGCGCCGCTTATGTCGCCGGCGCCCAGCCGACGAACCCGCAAAGCCCGCTCGTCCTCTATCCGCGCACGACCGTGGTCGAGACGCGGGTCAAGAGCGTCTCCCCGGTCGGCCGGGACGTCGCGATGGTGCGCTTCGAGACCCAGCGGCGCGACGCCGGCGGCCAGGCCGAGCGGCCGCGCGCCTGGGTCGCGGTCATCCGTTACCGTTATTCGGGCGAGCCGATGAGCGTCGAGGACCGGTTCGTGAACCCGCTCGGCTTCCAGGTGGTCCGCTACCGCCGCGACGCCGAGGCGTTGCCGCCCGAGCCCGAAGCGCCGCCGCCGCCCGCCGCCGCCCCGATCGTCGTCAAGGTGCCGGGCGCGCCGGGGCCGGCGCAGGCCGGGCCGGCGCCTGCCCAGCGGCCGGCCGTGCCGGAACCCCAGCTGTGAGGCTGGCCGCGGCGGCCCTTGTGCTGGCGCTGGCGCTGGCGCCGGGGCCGCTGCTTGCGCAGGTGCAGCCGCAGCCCGGGACCGGCGACCCGCGCATCCAGACCGTGCTCTACGACGCCGATCAGGTCGTCCGGCTCCAGGGCGTGCCGGGCTTCCAGATCGACGTCGAATTCGCCTCGGACGAGCAGATCGAGAATGTCGCGGTCGGCGACAGCGCCGCCTGGCAGGTCACCCCCAACCGGCGCGGCGATCATCTGTTCGTCAAGCCGATCATGGCGGGGGTGACCACCAACATGACCGTGGTCACCAGCGCGCGGGTCTATCTGTTCGAGTTGGCGCCGCCTCTGGGCGGCGAGCCGCCCTTCACGGTCCGTTTCCGTTACCCCGGCGCGACAGCGGCCGCCGACGTCGCCACGGCGCCGGTCGAAGGCCGCTACCGGGTGAGCGGCGCGCGTGAGCTGCGCCCCAGCCGGATCGCCGACGACGGCACGCACACCTATATCGAATGGCCGCAGGAGTACGCGCTGCCGGCGGTCTACGCGCTCGACACCCAGGGCCGCGAGACCCTGGTCAACGGCGGCATGCGCGACGGCCTGTTCGTCATCGACGGCATCGCCCAACGGCTGATCTTCCGCATCGACCGGAATGTGGCGCGCGCCGA
The DNA here is from genome assembly GCA_034668465.1 of Sphingomonadales bacterium. Classification (GTDB taxonomy): domain Bacteria; phylum Pseudomonadota; class Alphaproteobacteria; order Sphingomonadales; family Sphingomonadaceae; genus Allosphingosinicella. Next base: position 2,172 of record JAXDPI010000028.1, on the reverse strand, counting down.
CCGGGTCGCGGCCCAGGGGACCCGCTGATGGCGACCGCCCATCCCGGCGGCGGCGATCCGCGCATCTTCGGCGGCGCCGAAGCCGGCGTGCTGCCGGTAGTGGCGCGGCCGCGCGGCGGGCCGTCGGCCTGGGTGTTCGGGATCGGCGCGGTGCTCGCGGGCGTGCTGCTCTTCTCGGTGCTCGACGCGCGGCGACGGGCGTTGACCGCGCCGTCGGTGCGGGTCCGGGCGGCGGATTCGCTCGGTACGGCGGCGCCACCGCCCCCGCTCTACCTGCCGCCCGAAATTCCGCCGGTGGCCGCGCCGGTCATCGAGATCGTTCCCGCTCCGCCGCCGCCCGCGCCGCCGCCGCCGCCGCGGATCGTCTACGTGCCCCAGGCGGTACCGACCCCGGCCCCGGTCGAGCCGCCGCCGGCCCCGCCGCGGGCAACCAACGATCCGGCTCTGGTCGTCGACACCGGCGCGCCGCCGGCCGTTGCCGCGTCCGGCGCGGCCGCCGCCGCCCCGCCAACCGCCGCTGCTGCGGATCCGAACATCATCCAGGGCGGCGGACGCGCCCGCGCGGGCATGTTCGCCAACCGCGCGACGACGGTGGCGCAGGGCACGCTGATTCCCGCCGTGCTCGAGACCGCGCTCGATTCGACCCGGCCCGGCTTCGCCCGCGCGATCGTCTCGCGCGACGTGCGCGGTTTCGACGGCAGCCGCGTCCTGATCCCGCGCGGCAGCCGGCTGATCGGCGAATATCGCTCCGAGACCGCGCCCGGCCAGCGCCGCGCCCTGGTCACCTGGACGCGGCTGATCCGCCCCGACGGCGTCACCATCGCGATCGGGTCGCCGGCCGCCGACACGCTCGGCGGCGGCGGCATCCGCGCCCGCGTCAACAGCCATTTCCTCGAGCGTTTCGCCGGTGCGATCCTGCAATCGGCGCTCGACATCGGCGTCAACCTCGCCGGCCGCGCCGGCAGCAACGGCACCGTCGTGGTCCTGCCCGGCTCGGTCCAGGGGGCGACCCAGATCGTCCAGCCGGCCCAGATCACGCCGACCCTGACCGTGCGCCAGGGCACCAGCATCTCGATCTTCGTCGCCCGCGACCTCGATTTCACCGGCGCCGAGACCCGGCGGTGAGCACCGCCGCCAACGACGGCGCGGGCATCTATCTTCGCTCCTATCTGGCGCCGCTCACGGGCATGCTGGCCCGGCCCGACGTCACCGACATCTACGTCAACAAGCCCGGCGAGCTCTGGGTCGAGACGATCGGCGGCGAGATCGAGCGCCACGACGCGCCCCGGCTCGACGAAGCGACGCTGGCGCGGCTCGCCCGCCAGATCGCGGCGATCGCCCATCAGGGGATCAGCCGCGAGCATCCTTTGCTGTCCGCGACCCTGCCCGACGGCGCGCGGGTTCAGGTGGTGGCGCCGCCGGCGACGCGCGGGCCGCTGGCGCTGGCGATCCGCAAGCACGTCTCGCCCGATCTGGCGCTTGAAGATTATGTCGCGGCGGGGGCGTTCGAGGAGACTCGCGGCCGCGATTCGCTGGAGCGATCAGAGGTCAACCGGGCGCTCCGGGCGCAGCTCGACGCGGGCGACATCGCCGGCATGCTCGCCGCCGCGGTCAAGGCGCGCAAGAACATCCTGGTTTCGGGCGGCACCTCGACCGGCAAGACGACCTTCCTCAACGCCTTGCTGCGCGAGGTTCCGGCCGAGGAGCGGCTGATCCTGATCGAGGACACGCCCGAGCTCTACGTCCGCCACGCCAATGCCGTCGGCCTGCTCGCGGCGCGCAGCGTGCTGGGAGAGGCGCAGGTCAGCGCCAACGACCTGCTCGCCGCCTCGCTCCGGATGCGGCCCGACCGGATCATATTGGGGGAACTGCGCGGCGAGGAGGCGTTCGCCTTCCTGCGCGCGGTCAATACCGGCCATCCGGGCTCGATGACCACCGTCCACGCCGACAGCGCCGAGCGCGCGACCGAGCAGATCGTGCTGCTCACGCTCCAGGCCGGCACCCAATTGAGCCGCGACGACGTGCGCCACTACATTGGCAGCACGGTCGACATCTTCGTCCAGCTGAGCCGGGTCGCGGGCCGCCGCAAAGTCTCCGAGATCGTCCTAAACGTATAGGGTCCGCACTCGGTACCGGAGGCGGCCGTGACGGGTTGGCATTTGTCGTCCAGCT
>JAXDPI010000027.1:0-28331 GCA_034668465.1 Sphingomonadales bacterium | reverse complement strand
GTCTGCCCGCCGGCCGTGCCGTAGGTGTAGGAGGCCGTCGGCACGCCGCTCGGGCAGACATTGCTCGCCGGCTTCGGCGCGAGCGCCAGGTTGAGCGCGCACGCCTTGACCACCTGGCCGCCGCTATATTCGAGCAGCAAGGCATAGCCCCGGCTGCTGGTCACGGCGCGCAGCCGCGTCGCGTTGCCGCCGGCATTGTCATAGTCGAACAAAAGCCTTGTGCCGTCGGCTTCGGTCACCTGCGCGACATAGGCGCAGCGCAACGTCACCGAGCAGTCGCCGCTGCCGATCGGGCGGAACACCGCCTCGGTGCCGTCGCCGGTCCGGAACGTGTAGACCGCGCTCGAGGAGGCCTTGCTGCCCGCGACGGTCAGCGAGGCGAAGCCGCTGCGCGCAGTCTGCTCGAAGCCCGCATTGGGCCCCTCGGAGCGGAACGTCTGCGAGCGGCCGCCGAAGCTCACTTCCAACTGGTAATCGGGCTGGCCGATCGTGTGGCGGAAGATGCCCTGCTGGACGTTGATCCTCTTCTCGGAGATCAGGATGTCCCAATTGTGCGAGAAATTGGCGAACGGGTTGTTATGCTCGAGGACGGGCTGGCTCAGCGTCCGCGTCAGCGCCAGCGCGCCGCCCTCGCCGCCGATCGCAAGGTCGGTCTGGCTGTACGCGTAGCGGCCCGAGCGCATGTCGACCCCGCCCGGCGAGACCGCATAGGCCTCCGCCGGCGGCGAGACGTTGGCCTTGGGCTCCCCCTGTGCCCCGGCCGGCGCCGGCAGGCAGGCCGCGGCAAGCAGGGCGCAGGACAAGGCGGCCGCCCGGGCGCCGCTCGTCTTCGTCGCCATCGCCTTGCGCCGGATCGCGGCCTCGAACGGCGCGACCGGTCCGCCTGGCGGGGAAGACGAGCGGCGCGGCATCAGGGCGCGGGATTGGGCGAGGCGACGTTGACGTTGGTGCGGTTGTCGCCTTTGTCGTAGCTGTAATTGGCGGTGACGTTGTTGTTGACGCTCCCGCTGCGCTGAACTTTAACCAGCCGCCCGCGCGCGTCATATTTGTAGCTTATTGTCTCCGATGCCCACGCTGCCGCCCCGACCAAGCACAACATTATTGCCAGCAGGACTTGCCGTTTTCTTAACATGATCCCACCCCCTTCGTCCTTGGACGAACCACATAACTCTCCAGGGAAAGAAAACATCAAACACCGCCGGTTGCAAGCCCTATCGTCTTGCTTTCAGCAATCTTCAGCACTTAGGCGTTTGTCTGCGGGAAAGATTGTTGGACACAAATTGGGTTTCGCAAGTCAGCATGCGGCGATGCGAACCCGACTCGCCTGCCCTGAGCCCAGTCGAAGGGCCTGCCTGAGCCTGTCGAAGGGCCTGCCCTGAGCCCGGTCGAAGGCCCTGTCCTGAGCCTGTCGAAGGGCCTGCCCTGAGCCCAGTCGAAGGGCCTGCCTGCCCCGCCTCTGCCTGCCGCTGCCAGCCCATCGAATTAGGTCCCGAAAAAAAACCTTTCCGTGTCCGGCTCGTCCGGTTCGTCCGGCCCGGCCGCTTCCGGCAAAAGGCCCTCCTTCGTGTCAAGTTTGTCAAGTTAAGGCGCTTCGCGCCGCGCGCGATATGGGCGAAGATGGCAAAATCCGCGGCCGTAAACCGCTCGTTCAACGGAACTTTGCGAAACGAGGCAAGTTGTTCTATATTCAGGATTAAAGCTCCTGCACGGAAAAGGCTTAGTCCCATGTCTTTCATCAAGAAAATGATCACGCTGGCGGCGCCGGCTTTGCTGCTGTCGCTCGGCGCCTGCATGACCGGCTTCCCGACCCAGGTGTCGCGCTTCCAGGCGATGCCGGCGCCGCAGGGCCAGACCTTCGTCGTCCAGGCCGCCAAGGCCGAGGACCGCGGCGGCCTCGAATTCTCGCAATATGCCGAGCTCGTCCGGCGCAACCTGACCGCTTTGGGCTATCGCGAAGCAGGCGCGGCGAGCGATGCGAGCTTCGTCGTCACCCTCGATTACGGCATCGACCAGGGCCGCGAGCGGGTGGTCGCCACGCCCGACCCGTTCGGCGACCCATGGGGCTATCGCGGCTTCGGCTACCGGCCGTTCTACAGCCGCTACGGCTATGGCGGCGGCTTCGGCCGCTATCGCAGCCCGTTCTTCTGGGGCTGGCACGATCCGTTCTGGGGCGGCGGCTATGACGTGTCGAGCTACACGCTCTATACCAGCTTCCTCGATCTCGACATCCGCCGCACCAGCGACGGCCAGTCGCTATTCGAGGGCCACGCCCAGGCGCGCTCGCGGACCAACGAGCTGCCGCGGCTGGTGCCGAACCTGGTCGAGGCGATGTTCACCGGCTTCCCGGGCAATTCGGGCGAGACGGTGCGGATCACGGTGATGCCCGAGCGGGCGCAGTAAGCAAGGTAAAAGGGGACAGTTACGCGTAACTGTCCCCAGTCCCCCCTCAGCTCTCGAGCTGGCGGGTCAGCAGGCGGATGTCGGCGTCGAGCTCGGCATCCTGGGCGCGCAGTTTCTCGATCTGCTTGACCGCGTGGATCACGGTGGTGTGATCGCGCCCGCCGAACCGCCGCCCGATCTCCGGCAGCGAGCGCGGCGTCAGCTGCTTGGAGAGGTACATCGCCACCTGGCGCGGCCGGGCGACCTCGCGCGCCCGCCTGGCGCTGGTCATCTCCGCCTTGCGGATCCGGTAATGGTCGGAGACGCGGGTCTGGATCTCGTCGATCGAGATGCGGCGCTGGTTGGCCCGCAATATGTTGGCGAGCACCTCGCCGACGAAATCGAGGTCGATCGCCCGGTTCTGCATCGCGGCATAAGCGGCGATCCGATTGAGCGCGCCCTCGAGCTCGCGCACGTTCGAGCTGATCCTCTTGGCGAGGAACATGACGACGTCGTCGGGCACCATCACGTCGGGAAGCTGCTCGAGCTTCTTGGTGATGATGTTGAGCCTGAGCTCGAGGTCGGCGGCGTTGATGTCGGCGACCAGGCCCCAGGAGAGGCGCGAGAGGATGCGCGGCTCGAGCCCGTCCAGATCCTGCGGCGCCCGGTCGGAGCTGATCACGAAGCGCCGGCCGGCCGAGATGATCTCGTTCATCGTGTGGAAGAATTCTTCCTGGGTCGATTCCTTGCCGGCGATGAACTGGACGTCGTCGATCATGAGGAGATCGGCGGAGCGCAGCTGCTGCTTGAACTTGAAGGTCTCGTTGGCCCGCAAGGCGGCGAGGAACTCGACGGTGAACTTCTCCGCCGACATGTAGATGATCCGCGCGCGCGGCCGCAGGCGATGGAATTCGTGGCCGATCGCGTGCAGCAAATGGGTCTTGCCGCGCCCGGTGCCGCCATGGATGAACAGCGGGTTGAACGCGACCTTGTCGGCGGTCGCCAGCGTCTGGGCCGCGCTGAACGCAACCTCGTTGGCCTTGCCGACGACGAAATTCTCGAACCGGTAGCGCGGCTCGAGCGCGACCGAATAGAGGCCCCTGGGCTCGGGCTCCGGGCTTTCGGCCGGCGCCGGGATTTCGACCACCGCGGCGGTGCGCGGCGCGGCCGGGCCGACGCCGATCCGGATTTGCTTCACCTCGGGAAGGCGGGCCCGCCAGGCCAGCGCGAGCCGTTCGGCGAAATGGGTCTGCACCCAGTCGGCCATGAATTGCGAGGGAAGCTGAAGCCGGAGCGCGCCGGTGTCGGGATCGAAGCCGCCGAGCGCGATCGGCCGCAGCCAGCCGTCGAAGGTGCGGGCGCCGCAATCGCGGCGCAGACTCGCGCGAATCGATTCCCATGCGGCCGAGATCGATTCGCCGGCATCCACGACGGTTCCGCTCGCCAGTCCTTTGGCCGGTGTCTGCACCGTGCACGCACCCCTCTTCTCTTCCCGCCGCTCCAGGCGACGGCGTCTTCAAGGCGCAAAACTCCCCCGCGCGACGAACCACCCCCGGCATGCCGCTGCTCGATGTGTTTTTGCTGTTTGCCGGCGAAAGATTCGTTCCGCCGGACCGTCGTTGTAGGGAGGGCAGGCGAGTCCGATCAAGGGAAAAAATCTGTCACAAATAAATTAATTCGTTGACATAGAAAAAACGGCGGAACTACGTGCTTTCGATAGGAATGTTTAGCAATTACAAATGCTTGTAGCTGCGTCCACACCCCAAGATCGCGCGAATCGCGGTAAACCCTAGGGTTTTGAAATTCCGGTTCGCGGCACGACAAAAAGCCCGCCGACGCGGGCCGGCGGGCGCAATCGCCAATCCTTACAAAGCCCTTAGCCGAGCGTCGCGAGACGCCGTGTCAGCCGCGAGAGCTTGCGCGACGCGGTGTTCTTATGGAGCACGCCGCGGGCGACGCCGCGCGAAAGCTCGGGCTGGACTCGGGCCAGGGCGGCCTTTGCTTCGTCCTTATTGCCGGCCAGGAGCGCCGACTCGACCTGCTTCACGAACGTGCGGATGCGGCTGACCCGGGCACGGTTGATGTCGGCGCGCTTGGCGTTGCGCTTGATGCGTTTCTTTGCTTGCGGCGTATTCGCCATCTGAGTGCCTCGTAAACTGAAATGAAAAGGGCGCGGCTTCGAACCGCACCCGCTCAGCGGCGCCCTCTAAGCCGGGCGCGCGAAGAGGTCAAGCTTGGCCCTCCCTAGCGCTGGCATTTCGCGCAGTAGAAGGTCGAGCGGCCGCCATCGGCGCGGCGGCGAATCGGCGCGGCGCAGCGCGGGCACGGCTTGCCCTCGCGCCCATAGACGCGCCACTGGCTGGAAAAATAGCCGAGCTCGCCATTGGGCTGGACATAGTCGCGCAGGCTGGAGCCGCCCGCCTCGATCGCCGCGCGCAGCACCGCCTTGACCGAGTCGGCCAGCCGCTCGAGCCGCGGCCGCGACAGGCCCCCGCCCGCCCGCCCCGGCGCGATCGCCGCAAGGTTGAGCGCGTCGCAGACGTAGATGTTGCCGAGCCCGGCGACGATCCGCTGGTCGAGCAGCAGCGGCTTGATCGGCGCGCTCCGGCCGGCGAGCGCCTTCGCCAGATAGCTGCCGTCGAAGGCATCGCCGAGCGGCTCCGGCCCCATCCGCGCGAACGGGTCGGCCTGTTCGAGCGTCTCGGTGCGAACCAGGTCGACCGAGCCGAATCGCCGCGGGTCGTGAAGGCTGAGCCGGCGGCCCTCCTCGGTTTCGATGACGAGATGGTCGTGGCGGCCGAGCGTCGGGGGATCGAGCCGCCAGGATCCCGACATGCCGAGGTGGAAGACCAAGGTGTCGCCGCGCTCGGTCTCGATCAGGCCGTATTTGGCGCGGCGGGCGAGCCTGGTGACCCGCGCTCCGGTCATCCGCTGGCGAAGGTCGGGCGGGAAGGGCCGGCGCAGATCCGGCCGCCGCGCCTCGATCGACGCGATTCTCTTTCCCTCGAGCACGGGGGCGAGGCCGCGGATGATCGTCTCGACTTCGGGCAGCTCAGGCATTTAGGGACCTGCACATCATCTCCCTCCCCTAGAGCGCTTCCCGCAAAAGTGGAGACCGGTTTTGCGACAAGGAAGCGCTCCAACAAATGGTTGACCATTTTCCGAGCCGTTGCGCGGTTCCCACGCAACTCGAAAATGGTCTAGAGGCGGGCGCGATGGACAAGGTCTCTTTCGGGCATGAGGATGTCGCGCCTCGGGAAAAGACGCGCCGCGTCGGCGCCGTCTTCTCGAGCGTCGCCGCGCGCTACGATCTGATGAACGACCTGATGTCGGGCGGCCAGCATCGGCTGTGGAAGCAGGCGTTCGTCCGCCGCGTGCGTCCGCGCAAAGGCGAGGCGATCCTCGACATGGCCGGCGGCACCGGCGACATCGGCTTCCGGCTCGCGCGCGCCGGCGCGGCGGTCACGATCGCCGACATCAACCCCGAGATGCTCGCCGTCGGCGTCGAGCGGGCGAAGCAGCGCGGGATCGAGGGCCTGAATTGGGCCGAGGAAAATGCCGAGAGCCTGAGCTTCGCCGACAGGAGCTTCGACGCCTACACGATCGCCTTCGGCATCAGGAACGTGACCGACATTCCCGCCGCGCTCAGCGAAGCCCGCCGCGTGCTCAGGACCGGCGGGCGCTTCTACTGCCTCGAATTCTCGCAGACCCGCTGGCCGGGCTTCGCGACGCTCTATGAGACCTATTCGCGGCGAGTCGTGCCGAAGATCGGCAAGGCGGTGGCGAGGGACGAGGACAGCTACCGCTATCTGATCGAATCGATCGAGCGGTTCCCGGACATGCCCGCCTTTAGCCGCATGATCGAAGCGGCCGGCTTCGGCCAGGTGAAGGCCGAGCCGATCCTCGGCGGCCTGGTCGCGATTCACAGCGGCTGGAAGACGTGATGCGCGAAGGCGCATCGCGCCCCGGGGAAGGCGGCCGGGGCGCATCCGCATGACCCACCCCGTCGTCCATATCTGGCGGCTGTTGAAATGGGGCCGGGTGCTGGCGCGGCACGGCGCCTTGCGCGGCATCGAGCGCGATCCGAACACGCCGCCCCCGGTCCGGCGCCTGTGCCGCATCGCCCGGCTCGGCGCGCGGGTGCCGACGGCGCCGACCTACGCCGAGGCCTTCCAGGAAATCGGCCCAGCCGCGATCAAGTTCGGTCAGGCGCTCGCCACCCGGCCCGATCTGGTCGGCGAGGAGGCGGCGCACGACCTCGCTTTGCTCCAGGACAATCTGCCGCCCGCGCCGTTCGACAAGATCCGTGCGGCGATCGAGCAGGGGCTCGGCCGGCCGCTCGGCGAGATCTTCGCCTCGGTCGATCCGGAGCCGGTCGGCGCCGCCTCGATCGCCCAGGTCCACCGCGCGATCACCACCGACGGGCAATTGGTCGCGGTCAAGGTGCTCCGGCCGAACATCGAGGAGGATTTCGCCGCCGCGATCGACACCTACGAATGGGCCGCAGCCCAGGTCGAGGCGATGGGCGGCGAGGCGGCGCGCCTCCGGCCGCGCATGGTCGTCGCCACTTTCCGCCAGTGGACCAACCGCGAATTGGACCTGCGCCAGGAGGCGGCCTCGGCGTCGGAGCTGCGCGAGAATCTCGAGGCCGAAAGCGGCTTCTTCGTGCCGGCGATCGATTGGACCCGGACCGCCCGGCGGGTGCTCACGCTGGAATGGATCGACGGCATCAAGCTGACCGACCGCAAGGCGCTGATCGAGGCCGGCCACGACTTGAAAGCGCTCGCCGCGATCCTGGTCCGCGCGTTCCTGCGCCAGGCGGTGGTCGACGGCTTCTTCCACGCCGACCTCCATCAGGGCAATCTGTTCGCATTGCCCGACGGCCGCCTCGCCGCGATCGATTTCGGCATCATGGGCCGGATCGACCGCCAGGCGCGGATCTGGCTCGCGGAGATCCTCTACGGCCTCCTCACCGGCAATTATGGGCGCGTCGCGGAAATCCATTTCGAGGCGCAATATGTGCCGCCGCACCACAGCGTGGCGGAGTTCGCCACCGCCCTGCGCGCGGTCGGCGAGCCCATGCGCGGTATGGCGGCGAAGGACGTGTCGCTCGGCCAGATGCTCGACGGCCTGTTCAAGATCACCCGCGACTTCGACATGCAGACCCAGCCGCACCTGTTGCTGCTGCAAAAAACGATGGTGATGGAGGAGGGCGTCGCCACCGCGCTCGATCCCGACATCAACATGTGGGAGACGGCAGAGCCGTTCCTCACCGAATGGGCGCGCAGCGAGCTCGGCCCCGAAGCCCGCATCGCCGACGAGATCGTCCGCACCGTGCGCACGTTGCGGCGCCTGCCCGAGCTGATCCGGCGGATCGATTACTATTACCCGGCCCCCGGCGCCGCGCCGCCGTCACCGCCGCTGCGCGAGATCGCGCTGGTCCGATCGCACCGCTACTGGCCGATCGTCCTGGCGTCGCTGCTTTCGGGCGCGGCTGGAGCGGCGCTGGTTTGGTTAGCGCTCTCCTCCTGAGACGATCGTCGTCTTCGCCATTTTGCCAGCATCGCCCAAAACGCGAGGCCGACTGCGCCAATCGCACCGAACAGGTATGCCAGCTCGTCCAGGGCTTCCCTGGGGGCTTCGAAGACAAGCTTGAGGTCGTGCCAGAAGTGCTGCCACCAGCTCAGCGGCCTCACCAGCACGACCACCGGATATCGGTGTGGCGTTATGTCGAGATTGACGAATCGATCGGGACCCAGTGCAACCCGAGCTTTGATCGTGACCCACAAGACCTGCTCTCTGCCGCGGCCGCGGGCACCCGTCCCGTCTCGCGGCGTGACGTCCCAATGCGCCACATCGCGCCTGTTGGCTGCCAGCTGAAGCCGCTGGAAGCCGGCCGGGGCGATCGAGAAGGCGCCGCCTTCAAGCGCAATCGCCATCTCTTCCGCGAGCTGGAACCCGACAATCGTCGTGGCGCCCGCGGCAGGCGCGCCCGGATCGGGAAGCGAACGGCGCGGCCGGAGCTCAAGCGAGACGCGCCGCGCCTCCCCCTCGTACATGGGGCCGCCCCAGACGAGGTCTGCGGCACCCTCGACGAGGGCCTGTCGGGCGGCCCCGATGGTGTCGCAATCCTCGGCCGAGAAGAGCTGGGCGCTGCGTTCGAGGCATCGCGTGCGGATTGCGGCCAAGTCCGGCTGCAGGACGGTTCTAGCCCGGGGGTGCCGGGGCGGGTCATACCGGGTCCTCCGGCCGCCATGGCTGCCGCCCTGCCAATAATGGTGGGCCCGGCGGCTCTCTTGCATGCAGTAATCGAGGCGAGTTGCGGAGCAGGGCACGTAGCCGTCGTCCGGAGGGGGCGGCAGGCTTTGCACGCGCTGCAGCGGCGGCGGTGGCGGTGGCGGCGGTGGCGGGGGAAGAGGCGGCTGAGGCGGTATAGTAACGACCGGCGGCGGCGGCACCGGTGGCCGGCGGTTGAGCGCACAACCGCCCACACTAATCGCGATGATCAGAAGTGCAGCATACCCCTTGCGCATGGCACGACTCCCCCAAACGCTCTTGTAGCACATTTATCGACGGGACTTAATTCCAAGTGATCATTCCTTTGTCCGTCATAAAACCTGGCGGCGTAATAGTCCGCTGATGTTTGGCGTGGGCGGCGGTAATCATGCATTACACAGCCGAAGGATTCGTTCCTGGGCCGCGCGCGCAAATCCCTCGTCACGCGGCTTGGCTGCGGCAATGGTCCCTCGATCGCCGCGACGAGCATAGACATTCTCGCACCTGCGGGCCAATGGGTGGGACGATGCGGGACAAGCGGATTCTCCTGATCGTCGGCGGCGGAATTGCCGCCTACAAGGCGTGCGAACTCGTTCGGCTGATCCGCAAGGCGGGCGGCAGCGTACGCTGCGTGCTGACGGCGGGCGGAGCCCAGTTCGTCACCCCGATGACGCTGGCGGCCCTGTCCGAGCAGCCGGTCCATAGCAGCCTGTGGGACCTCAAGGACGAGGTCGAGATGGGCCATATCCAATTGTCGCGCGAGGCCGATCTCGTCGTCATATGCCCGGCAACCGCCGACCTGCTGGCGAAGATGGCGGCGGGCATCGCCGACGACCTCGCCACGACCTTGCTGCTGGCCACCGACAAGAAGGTGCTCGCCGCCCCGGCGATGAACGTGCGGATGTGGCAGCACGAGGCGACGAGGCGCAACGTCGCCCGGCTGCGCGCCGACGGCGTCACGATCGTCGAGCCCGATGAGGGCGAGATGGCCTGCGGCGAATATGGCCCGGGACGGTTGCCGGAGCCCGAGGCGATCCTTGCCGCGATCATCGAAGCGCTCGGCGGCCCCGGTCCGCTCGCCGGCCGCCATGCGATCGTCACCGCCGGCCCGACGCACGAGCCGATCGACCCGGTCCGCGTCCTCGCCAACCGCTCCTCGGGCAAGCAGGGCTTCGCCATCGCCGAGGCGCTGGCGGCGCTGGGCGCGCGGGTCACCCTGGTCGCCGGCCCGGTCGCCCTCGACACGCCCGCCGGCGTGTGCCGAATCAACGTCGAGACCGCGCGGCAGATGGACGATGCGGTCAAGGCGGCGCTGCCCGCCGACGCCGCGGTGCTGGTCGCCGCCGTCGCCGACTGGCGGGTCGAGCCGGCGCCGGCCAAGCTCAAGAAGGCCGACGGCCCGCCCAGGCTCGACTGGCAGGCCAATCCCGACATCCTCGCCGGCCTCGACGCCGACCCGCGCCGGCCGCGCCTCCTGATCGGCTTCGCCGCCGAGACCGACGACGTCGAAGCGCAAGCGGCCGACAAGCGCAGCCGCAAGGGCTGCGACTGGATCCTCGCCAACGACGTGTCGGGCGAGGTGATGGGCGGCGATTCCAACCGCATCCATCTGGTCGACGAAAAGGGCGCCGAGGATTGGGAGATGACCAGCAAGGCCGAGGTCGGCCGCCGGCTGGCGCAGCGGATCGCCGATGCCCTCGCCTGAAATCCGGATCGCGGTGAAGCGGCTGCGGAACGGCCAAGGCCTGCCTTTGCCTGCCTACGGATCCGCGCATGCGGTCGGTCTCGACGTGGTCGCTGCTGAAAACCTGACCCTCGCGCCGGGCGCGCGCCATGCGGTGGAGACCGGTATCGCGCTCGCCATCCCGCACGGCTACGAGGTTCAGGTCCGCTCACGCTCGGGCACCGCGGTCCGCAACGGCATCACCTGCCTCACCGGCACGATCGACAGCGACTATCGCGGCGAATTGAAGGTGGTGCTGGTCAATCACGGGGAGGCGCCGTTCGAGATCGTGCGGGGCGAGCGCATCGCCCAGCTCGTCCCCGCCCCGGTCCAGCGCGCCCGCTTCGCCGAGGTCGAGGATCTCGACGAGACCCCGCGCGGCATCGGCGGCTTCGGCTCGACCGGACGGTGAGCCTCAGCGACGCCCAGCTCGACCGCTACGCCCGCCATATCGTCCTCAAGGAGATTGGCGGCGAGGGTCAGCGCAGGCTGCTCGCCGCGACCGTCGCGATCGTCGGCGCGGGCGGTATCGGCGCGCCCGCGATCCAGTATCTGGCGGCGGCGGGCGTCGGCACGCTCAGGGTGATCGACGACGACCAGGTCACGCTCGACAATCTCCAGCGCCAAGTGTTGTTCGGCACGGGCGACGTCGGCCGCGCGAAGGTCGAGGTCGCCGCGGCGGCGGTCGGCCGTCTCAATCCGGATGTCCGCGTCGACGGCCGCCGGGAGCGCCTGGCCCCGGCGAATGTCGCCGCCCTGCTTGATGGCGCGGATCTGGTGCTCGACGGCAGCGACAATTTCGCGACCCGGCTGATCGTCTCCGACCATGCGACCGCGGCGCGCATCCCGCTGGTCTCGGCGGCGATCGGCCAGTTCCAGGCGCAGGTCGGCACCTTTTGCGGCTGGGAGGCGGGCGCGCCCTGCTACCGCTGCTTCGTCGGCGATGCGTTCGACGCCGAGGATTGCGACACCTGCTCGGCGCTCGGCGTGCTCGGCGCGATGGCGGGAATCGCCGGCAGCTTCGCGGCGCTCGAGGCGGTCCGGCGGCTGCTCGGCTTCGGCCAGGACCAGACCGGCAGGCTCCACATCTTCGAAGGGCTGGTGCCGGCGATGCGGACGATCCGGATCGTCAAGGACCCGGCCTGCAAGGGATGCGCCCCCGGCTAGGCGCCGAACAGGCGCAGGGTCTGATCGAACAGGTGCCGGGTCTCGTTCGGCTGGGTGGCGAAGGAGAAGGCCAGGCCGACGACGAGGCTGAACAGGACGAACTTCCAGCTCAGCATCCGGCCGAGCAGCGACGGCCCGCGCTGCGGCGCCCGGCGCGGTGCGGCGGGGACGAAGTGGACCGGCGCCAGGTCGCGCAGCACGAGCTCGTCGGCCGGCAAAGCGAGAATCAGCGCCTTCTCCGCGGCGAATTCCTCGGCCGAAAGCGTGCCGAGCTCGAACAGGCGGGTCAGCCGCTCGAGCGCGGTGAGGCGGTCGTGGACGATCTGGTAGTCGGCGCTCGCCGGCGGGACGAGCGTCAGATGCGGCGGCGGCGGCGCCGGATCCCGATCCGGCGTCTCCTGCAGCTGATGGCCGCGGCTGATGCTGAGCCTGCCTGTACGCATCGGTTTTTTCTAGCGGCGGCAAGTAAAGCAAGCTTGCAGCAGGGACGGTAAACCCGCCGTCAACCATCACGGCGCGGGCGGCGCGATCGCGATCAGGTCGATGGTGAAAAGGAGGGTCGCGCCGCCCGGGATCGGCCCGCGTCCCGCATAGCCGTAAGCGAGGTTGTAGGGGATGGCGAATTCGAAGCGGTCGCCGACGCCCATCAGCGGCACCCCTTCCTGCCAGCCGGGGATCAGGCGCCCCAGCGGGAAGGTCGCCGGCTCGCCCCGGGCGACCGAGCTGTCGAACTCGGTGCCGTCGATGAAGCGACCGACATAGTGGATGGTAACCGTGTCGGTCGGCGCCGGATGCGCGCCGGTCCCCGGGCCGCTGATCTTGCGGTAGCGCAGCCCGCTGACCGTCCTGTGCCAGCCCTGCGCCGGATCGAGCGCGTTGAGGTAGCGGAAATGGTAATCGGCATTGGCCGCGGGCGGCGGCGCGGGAGCCTGGGCGGCAAGCGCGAGCAGAGCGGCGACGATCATTTCGAACCTTTCTTCTTCGCGGGCGCCTTGCGGCCGCGCCCCTTGCGAACCGGCAGACCCTTGGCGGCGCGCTCGTCGATCAGCTGGGCGGCTTCCTCGAGCGTCAGCTGTTCGGGCGCGAGCGACTTGGGCAGGGTGGCGTTGGTGGCGCCGTCGGTGACGTAGGGGCCGAACCGCCCTTCCATCAGCCTGATCTCGAGCTCGGTCCGCGGATGCGCGCCGAGTATCTTCAGCGGCTCGCGCGCGCCCCCTTTTCGCCCGCCGCCGCTGGCGGCGTCGGCGAGCTTCGCCACCGCCGCGTTCATGCCGACTTCGAACACCTCGGCGGTCGAGGCGAGCTTCGCATATTTGCCGTCATGGGCGAGATAGGGGCCGTAGCGGCCGATGCTGGCGGTGATCGCCTTGCCGGTCTCGGGATGATCGCCGACCGCGCGCGGCAGCGAGAGGAAGCGCAGCGCCACCTCCAGGTCCGCGTCGGCCGCCGCGACGTCCTTCGGCAGCGAGGCGCGCTTGGCCTCCTTGCCCTCGCCGAGCTGGAAATAGGGGCCGAACCGGCCCGAGCGCAAGGAGACGTCCTGGCCGGTTTCCGGGTCCTGGCCGAGCAGCTGCGGCCCCGCATCCTCGCTCCCCTCCCCGGTCTGTCCGAAGCGCCGGGTGAACTTGCAGTCGGGATAGTTGGAGCAGGCGACGAACGCGCCGAACTTGCCGCCGCGCAGGCCGAGCCGGCCCTCGCCGCAGGCCGGACAGAGCCGCGGATCGCTGCCGTCGTCCGTGTCGGGGAACAGCCAGGGGGCGAGGAACTCGTCGAGCGCGAGCGTGATCTCGGAGGGCTTCTGCTCCATCACTTCGGCGGTCTTCGGCTTGAAATCGCGCCAGAAGGCCTCGAGCACCGCCTGCCACGCGGCGCGACCCCCGGAAATGTCGTCGAGCTCGTCCTCGAGGTGGGCGGTGAAATCGAACGAGACGTAACGTTCGAAGAAGCGCTCGAGGAAGGCGGTCAGCAGCCGCCCGCTCTCCTCGGGGATGAAGCGGTTCTTCTCGAGCCGGACATAGTCGCGATCCTTGAGCGTCTGCAGCGTCGCGGCGTAGGTCGAAGGGCGGCCGATGCCGAGCTCCTCCATCCGTTTGACCAGGCTCGCCTCGGAGTAGCGCGGCGGCGGCTGGGTGAAATGCTGCTCGGCCTCGACGCTTTTCTTTGCGGGCGCGTCGCCCTCCCTGAGCCGCGGCAGCCGGCGCGAATCCTCGTCGGCCTCGTCGTCGCGCCCTTCCTCGTAGAGCGCGAGGAAGCCGGGGAAGAGCACCACTTGGCCGGTCGCCCGCAAGCCGTGCCGGCCGGTGCCGTCGGCAAGCTCGGCAATGGTCCGCTCGAGCCGCGCCGAGGCCATCTGGCTCGCCAGCGCGCGCTTCCAGATCAGCTCGTACAAACGCGCATGATCGCCCGATCCGGCGCGGTCGCGGCCGAAATCGGTCGGCCGGATCGCCTCGTGCGCTTCCTGCGCGTTCTTCGCCTTGGTCTCGTAGTGGCGCGGCTTGTCCGGCACGTAGCCGGCATCGTAGCGGTCGGCGACCGCGCGCCGCGCCGCCGACACCGCCTCGGGCGCCATCTGGACGCCGTCGGTGCGCATGTAGGTGATCGACCCGTCCTCGTAGAGACTTTGCGCCACGCGCATCGTCTGGCTCGCCGAGAAGCCAAGCTTGCGCGCGGCCTCCTGCTGCAGGGTCGAGGTGGTGAAGGGGGGCGGCGGATTGCGGGTCAGCGGCTTGGTCTCGACCGAGACGACGCTGAAGCGGCCCTCCGCGACCGCCTTCTTCGCCGCCAGAGCGGTGCCTTCGTCGCCGATCGTCAGCCGCTCGATCTTCTCGCCATTGTAGCGGACCAGGCGCGCCGGGAATTCGGTGCCGTCCGCCTCCATCAGGGCGGTGACGCTCCAATATTCCCGGGCGCGGAACAGCTCGATCTCGCGCTCCCGGTCGACCACCAGCCGGAGCGCGACCGACTGGACCCGGCCCGCGGACTTGGCTCCGGGCAGCTTGCGCCAGAGCACCGGCGACAAGGTGAAGCCGACCAGATAATCGAGCGCCCGCCGCGCCCGATAGGCGTCGATCAGATCCTCGTCGAGCTGGCGGGGCCGGGCCATCGCCTCGAGCACGGCCGATTTGGTGATCGCATTGAACGTCACCCGCTCGACATGGGCGGGCAGCGCCTTCTTCTTGGCCAGCACCTCCTGGACGTGCCACGAGATCGCCTCGCCCTCGCGGTCGGGATCGGTGGCGAGGATCAGCGCTTCGGCGCCCTTCGCCTCGTCGGCGATCGCCTTCAATTGCCGCGCCTTGTCGGCATAGGTCTCCCAGGTCATGGCGAAGCCGTCGTCGGGATCGACCGAGCCGTCCTTTGGCGGCAGATCGCGGACATGGCCGTAGGAGGCGAGCACCCGGTAGCCGGGGCCGAGATATTTTTCGATGGTCTTGGCCTTGGCGGGCGATTCGACGACGACGAGCTTCATTCAAATATCCTTACGCGTACGCGCATAGGGTGGTGAGCCGGGCCGCGGCGCGTCAAGCGGCACGTTTGCCATCCCCGCGCCGGGTCAAAGCGCACCGATAAGCGGCACAAATGTCGCATCAACAGCGGAATCGGCGAAATTTTCGCGGCGCCCGCCCCGATGCAATGGCGGAAAAGCGCCCTTTTCACCCAAATACCGGCCCAAAAGCGCGTCATGAAGTACGCGATTTGAAATCCGCGGATCATCGACCTTTCCTTTCACCGACCGCGCCGCGACTCGGCGCCCGTCCGATTTCGGCAGCGTGACAGGCCGAATCCAACATTTATCCAACAAAATGACCTGCAGTCGGGGCGCTCTGGAATCGAAGCGCCGGGGCTGGCATGAGGCATCGATGCAGCAGCAGCAGCGCCATCCGATGCTGGCCCGGGCCGTCGCGCTCGCCCGGTCCGGCCGGGTGGCGGAGGGGATAGTTCTGCTCGAACGGCTCGCGGAAGAAAGCGAGCCCGAAGCCTTGTTCCTTCTCGCCGAGGCGACCTGGGTGGGCGGCCCGGTAAAGCAGGATCGCGCGCGCGGGCGGGCTCTGTTCCGGCGGGGGTCGGAGGCCGGGAACAGGCGGGCGCACATCGCCTATACCAACCTGCTCGCCAGCGGCATTGCGGGGAAGCGGGACTGGCCGGCGGCGCTCGCCCGGCTGCGCGACGAGGCGCGGGAGGATAAGGGACGCGCGCTGGTGCTGGCGCGCATCGAGGCGATGGACCTCGACGAGCGCGGCGATCCCGCCGCCCTGCCGCCGCCGGACAGGCTGAGCGAGGCGCCCGCGGTCGCGCTCTTTGCCGGCGCGTTCACGGCCGAGGAATGCGCCTTCCTGCTCGGCATCGCCGATCCGGCCTGGCAGCCGTGCCTCGTGACCGACGGCCTGGGCGGCTTCGTCCAGGATCCGATCCGCACCGCCGAGGGCTCGACGACGCACTGGCTGATCGAGGACCCCGCCGTCCACGCGCTCAACCGCCGCCTCGCCGCGCTCAGCGGCACGACACCGGAGCAGGGGGAGACGCTGCAGCTGCTGCGCTACCGCCCCGGCCAGCAATATCGCCCGCATGTCGACTGGGACCGCGGCGACAACGGCCGGATCAAGACCGCACTCGTCTATCTCAACGAGGATTATGAAGGCGGCGAGACCCTGTTCGTGAAGACCGGCCTCAAGGTGAAGGGCCGCACGGGCGACGTCCTGGTCTTCACCAGCATCGGCCCGGACGGAGGGCTGGATCCGCTCTCCGAACATGCCGGGCTGGCGGTCGAAACCGGGGTCAAATATCTCGCCAGCCGCTGGATTCACGCGCGGTGCTACACAGTCTAGCCGCGCGCCGTGATCCGCCAGGCGTATAGGCGTATAGGGTGACGGGCGGTGCGAGGAGGATGAGCATGCGTTTTCGCTGGATCGGGCTGGGACTCGTTGCCGGTATTGCGAGCGCGGCGCAGGCCGCGCCGCCGGCCGAATGGGTCGGCCAGGCGCCGGTCCCGGGCCTCGTGATCGGCCACCGGCTCGCCGAGGGCGGCTCGATGATCGTCGAGCGGATCCCGCGCGGCGAAACTACCGACCGTTGGACCCGGATGGTCCTCAACCAGCGCTTCGCCGGGGTGATCGCGCGCGGCGGCACGCTGTCCGAATGGCGCGGCCATTTCCTCGAAGGGCTGCGGACCGGCTGTCCCGGCGCCCGGGTGAGCGACCCCGGCCGGATCGACATCGTCGGCCGGCCGGCGATCGAGTTCCGGGTCGATTGCCCGCGCAATCCCGCGACCGGGGGCCCGGAGACCTTCCTGCTGCGCGCGATCGCCGGCCGCGCCGACCTCCACGTCGCCCAGGTCGCGTTCCGCCATGTGCCGTCCGCCGAGGAGGTCGCCTGGGCGCGCCGCCACCTCGCCACCGTCACCTTGTGCACCCGCCGGATCGCCAGCCCGCTCTGCCGCGCCGGCCCCGAACCCTTCGACCACTAAAAAAGAGTGACAGTCACTCTTTTCCTATTTGGTAAATAGTGACTGTCACTCTTTTCAGGCGAAGACGTCGTCGAGGCGCTCGCGCGAGCCGCCGCGCAGGGCGTAGGCGGCGACCGCGGCGCACCAGCCGACGGCGAGGCATAAGTAGATGATCAGATTCTGCGCGACGATGGACCAACCCGGATCCGCACCCGTCTGCCGCAGCCATTCGAAGCCGGCGGCCGCGGCGAACATCGCCGGATAGAGGATCAGCACAAATACCAGGATCGGCCAGAACAGCCCCGCCGTTTCCTCCCAGCTGCGCCGCAGCGCTTCGACGATGCCGGTCTCCTCGGCGATCATGATCGGCACGCTCATGATCCAGCGCACCGCCAGCAGCAGGCCCGGCACGACCAGCAGCAGCAGGCCGAGGAAGATCGCCGCCTCGCTGAGCAGCAGCAGGCCGAGCAGCGCCCCGAGCCGCGTCGGCCGATACCCCTCCGGCATCCATCCCGCAGCATTGAGCAAAGCGAGGCTGACATCATATTGGAACCATAAGGACGCGCCGAGGAGCACGAGGTTCAAGCTCAGGCCGTTCGCCTCCTGCAGGTCGATCGCGCTTGCCAGCGCCGTCAACAGGCCGATTGCGAACAGCAGCTTGCCGGGATTGCCGCGCGCCAGGCGGGCCGTGCGCCGCAGCAGATCGCCGGTCGTGAAGATGCGCTCAGCCACGATCTTCCTCCGATTCCGTCATGCGAGGCTGACCTTGCCGCCGGCATGGCGCTCCAACCGGCCGGCGAGCTCGAGCTCGAGCAGCACGGTGTGCACGATCGCCGGCGCGAGGCCCGACTGGCGGATCAGCTCGTCGACCTGAACCGGCGTCGGGCCGAGCAGGCCCTGGACAATGCGGCGCGCGGCTTCGTCGGCGTCGGCGGGCGGGCCCGGCGCGGCATAATCCAGCTCGCGCTGGCGGAATGGCCGGCTGCGCAGCGGGCTGATCGCCTCGAGCACGTCCTCGGCGACCTGGATCAGGGTCGCGCCCTCGCGGATCAGCTGGTTGCAGCCCTGGGCGCGCGGGTCGAGCGGCGAGCCGGGCACGGCCATCACCTCGCGGCCATATTCGGCGGCGTGGCGGGCGGTGATCAGCGAGCCCGATCTGGGCGCCGCCTCGACCACGATCGTGCCGTGGGTCAGGCCGGCGATGATCCGGTTGCGATAGGGGAAATGGCGGGCGCGCGGCTCGACCCCCGGCGGCTGCTCGGCGACCAGCACGCCGCGCTCGGCGATCGCCGCCTGGCGCGCTTCGTTCTCGGGCGGGTAGACGATGTCGATGCCGCCGGCGATCACCGCCACCGTGCCGGTGTCGAGCGCGCCGTCATGCGCCGCCGAATCGATCCCGCGCGCCAGTCCCGACACGATTACGATGCCCGCGGCGCCCAGATTCTGCGCGAGGATGCGGGCGAAGCGGCAGGCCGCCGCCGAAGCGTTGCGCGCGCCGACGATCGCCACCGACATCTTGTCGAGCAGGGTCGGATCGCCCTTGACGATCAGCGCCGGCGGCGCGGTTTCGAGCTCGGCGAGCAGCGCCGGATAGAGCCCCTGGCCGAGGAACAGATAATGCGCGCCGAGCGCGGCCACCCGCTCGATCTCGCGCTCGACCTCGGCCTTGGTGGCGAGCTTCGGCGCGCGGCCGCCGCCGCGCGCGGCAAGATCGGGAATCGCGTCGATCGCCGCCTGGGCCGAGCCGAAGCGGGCGAGCAGCTGGAAGTAGGTGACCGGGCCGATATTGTCCGAGCGGATCAGGCGCAGGCGGGCGATCCGGTCGTCGGGGCCGGGCATCAGGCCGCCGCCTTGCCGACCTTGGGTTCGGTCCCCGATACCAGCCGGCCGATATTGGCGCGGTGCTTCCACAGGACGAGCAAGGCGAAGCCGAGGAAGAGCAGGGCCAGATCGAAGCGGCCGAAGATCGCCGCCGTGACGGGCGCCGCGACCGCGGCCGTCATCCCGCTCACCGAAGAATAACGGGTGACGATGAGCGTGAGCAGCCAGACCGAGCCGAGGGCGAGCGCGCTTGGCCAGTGCAGGGCCGCGACGATGCCGAGGCCGGTGGCGAGGCCCTTGCCGCCCGCGAAGCGGAGCCAGAGCGGGTAGAGATGGCCGAGAAAGGCGCCGATCGCGGCGATGCCGGGGAATTGCGGCTGGTCCGGCCAGAGCCAGGCGGCGAGCAGCACCGCCGCCGCGCCCTTGCCGGCGTCGAGCAGCACGGTCGCCGCCGCCAGCCCCTTGCGGCCGGTCCTGAGGACGTTGGTCGCGCCGATATTGCCCGATCCGATCAGGCGGACGTCGCCCAGCCCCGCCGCTCTGGTCAGCAGCAATCCGAACGGGATCGACCCGAGCAGATAGCCGAGCAGCAGGCACAGCAATGGCGGGACCAGGATTTCCGCGGGCACAGCTTCCCCCTCGATGCGGGATTAGCCCAATCCCGCTGACACCTGCAACGAATTGCATCGAAAGCGATGATTTGGTCCTTCCTTCGATACGCCGGTTCGACAAGCTCACCGGCTAAGCGGTGGAGGGCATCCCCCTCATCCTGAGCAGCGACTGAGCGAAGGCGAAGGCCCGCATCGGAGGACGCGACTCGATTTGAAACCGCCGCGCCAGCCGTTACAGCACCCGCATGACGCAGGCGGGGCCCCTTCTCATCTTCGATTCCGGGGTCGGCGGGCTCTCGGTCCTCGCCGAGATCCGAAAGGTCCTGCCGGCGGCGCCGATCGTCTACGCGGCGGACAGCGCCGGCTTTCCCTACGGCACCAGGAGCGCCGCCGAGATCGCGGCGCGCCTGCCGGCATTGCTCGGCCGGCTCGCCGAACGCTACCACCCGGCGCTGATCGTCATCGCCTGCAACACCGCCTCGACGATCGCGCTCGACGCGGTGCGCGCCGCGCTCGATCTGCCGGTCGTCGGCACCGTGCCGGCGATCAAGCCCGCCGCGGCGCTTTCGAAGACCCGCGCGATCGGCGTGCTCGGCACCGAAGCGACGATCGTCCAGCCCTATGTCGACCGGCTCGCCGCCGCGTTCGCCGCCGATTGCACGATCATCCGCCACGGCTCGGCCGAGCTGGTTGCGCTGGCCGAGGCGAAATTGCGCGGGGAAGCGACCGATCCCGCCGCTTGCGCGCGCATCCTGGCTGGGCTGCTCGGCCGGCCGGGCGGCGAGCGAATCGACACGATCGTGCTCGCCTGCACCCATTTCCCGCTGCTCCAGACCGAGCTCGCCGCCGCCGCGCCGCGCCCGCTCGCCTTTGTCGACGGCAATCAGGGAATCGCGCGGCGCACCGCCTTCCTGGCGCGCGATCTCGCCTGGCCGGCCGGGCCGGGCGAGGGGATCGCGGTCTTCACCGGCGGCGGCGGCGAAGCCTATCGCGCCGGCCTCGCACCCTATGGCCTGACCCGGATCGAGAAACTCTGAACTCCATTCTTGCGAGGTTTTCGCACTGGCCTTAAGGGCCCGAAATCCGCTATGCTAGCGTCGGAAGGCCGGGGAAGAGGCTCTTGGACTATCAGCGTATCTTTGCCGACGCGATCGAGCGGCTGCACGCCGAGGGGCGTTACCGCGTGTTCATCGAGATATTGCGCAACAAGGGGAGCTTTCCCAACGCGCGCTGCTTCGCCGGCCATAACGGCCCGAAGCCGATCACCGTCTGGTGCTCGAACGACTATCTCGCCATGGGTCAGCACGCCGACGTGATCGCGGCGATGGAGGAGGCGCTGCACGACGTCGGCGCCGGCTCGGGCGGCACCCGCAACATCTCCGGCAACAGCCATTACCATATCGAGCTGGAGGCCGAACTCGCCGATCTGCACGGCAAGGATTCGGCGCTGCTGTTCACCTCCGGCTACATCTCGAACGAGGCGACGCTGGCGACGATCGGCAAATTGCTCCCCGGCTGCATCATCTTCTCCGACGCGCTCAACCACGCCTCGATGGTCGCCGGCATCCGCAATTCGGGCTGCGAGAAGCAGGTCTTCCGCCACAACGACCTCGCCCATCTCGAGGAGCTGCTCGCCGCCGCCGACCCCGAGGCGCCCAAGCTGATCGCGTTCGAGAGCGTCTATTCGATGGACGGCGATGTCTCGCCGATCGCCGCGATCTGCGACCTCGCCGACACCTACAACGCCCTCACCTATCTCGACGAGGTCCACGCGGTCGGCATGTACGGCCCGCGCGGCGGCGGCATTTCGGAGCGCGACGGCGTCGCCGATCGGGTGACGATCATCGAAGGGACATTGGGCAAGGCGTTCGGCGTGATGGGCGGCTATATCGCCGCCAGCCGCGACATCGTCGATGTCGTGCGCAGCTACGCGCCGGGCTTCATCTTCACCACCTCCCTGTCGCCCGTCCTGGTCGCCGGCGCGCTCGCCAGCGTGCGCCACCTGAAGCGCTCGACCGCCGAGCGCGAGGCGCAGCAGCTTCGCGCCGCGCAATTGAAGGCGGCCTTCGCGGACGCGCGGCTGCCGGTCATGCCCTCGACCACCCATATCGTGCCGCTTTTGGTCGGCGACCCGGTCACGGCCAAGAAGATCAGCGACATATTGCTCGCCGAGTACGGCATCTACGTGCAGCCGATAAACTATCCGACCGTGCCGCGCGGCACCGAGCGGCTGCGCTTCACCCCCGGTCCCGCCCACAGCGAGGAGATGATGCGCGACCTCGCCAAGGCTTTGGTCGAGATCTGGGACCGGCTGGAGATGCGCTGGGCAGCTTGAGGGCGCAATATCCGGTGGCGAATCCCGCGCTTTGTCCCTAGGGGATGCGGTCATGCGGATCGCCATCGCTTCCGATCACGCCGCCGTCGCGCTCAAGGCCGATCTGATCGCCTGGCTCGCCGAGGTCGGCCACGAGGTGACCGACCTCGGTCCCGGGGGCGTCGATTCGGTCGATTATCCGGATTACGGCTACAAGCTCGCCGAAGAGGTCGCGGCGGGGCGCGCCGACTTCGGAATCGCCTTGTGCGGCTCGGGGATCGGCATCTCGATCGCCGCCAACCGCCATCCCGCCTGCCGCGCTGCGATCGTGTCGGAGCCGCTTTCGGCCCGGCTGGCGCGCGAGCATAACGACGCCAATGTGATCGCGATGGGCGCGCGCCTGATCGGGATCGAAATGGCCAAAGCGTGCATCGAGACCTTCCTGGCCACGCCGTTCGGCGGCGGCCGCCACCAGCGCCGCGTCGACAAGCTGAGCCACCCCCATTTCGCCAAGGAGCCCGCATGAGCAGCCGCCCCCTCAGCGACGTCCAGCCCGACGGCTTCTTCACCGACGCGCTGCGCCGGGCGGACCCGAGCGTCGCGGCCGCCATCGCCGCCGAGCTCGACCGCCAACAGAACCAGATCGAGCTGATCGCGTCCGAGAACATCGTCTCGCGCGCCGTGCTCGAGGCGCAGGGCTCGGTGCTGACCAACAAATATGCCGAAGGCTATCCCGGGCGGCGTTACTATCAGGGCTGCGGCCCTTCCGATTCGGTCGAGACGCTGGCGATCGAGCGGGCCAAGGAGCTGTTCGGCTGCGGCTTCGCCAACGTCCAGCCGCATTCGGGCGCCCAGGCCAATGGCGCGGTCATGCTGGCGCTGACCAGGCCCGGCGACACGATCCTCGGCATGTCGCTCGACGCCGGCGGGCACCTCACCCACGGCGCCAAGCCGGCGATGTCGGGCAAATGGTTCAACGCCATCCAATATGGCGTCCGCCGCGACGACGATCTGATCGATTTCGAGGAGGTCGAGAGACTCGCCAGGGCGCATCGGCCGAAGCTGATCATCGCCGGCGGCTCGGCCTATCCGCGCCATATCGATTTCGCCCGCTTCCGCGGCATCGCCGACGAGGTCGGCGCCCTGTTCCTGGTCGACATGGCCCATTTCGCCGGCCTCGTTGCGGCGGGCGAGCACCCCTCCCCGTTCGGCCACGCCGATGTCGTCACCACCACCACCCACAAGACGTTGCGCGGGCCGCGGGGCGGCATGGTGCTGACCGACGACGAGGCGATCGCCAAGAAGATCAACTCGGCGGTCTTCCCGGGCCTCCAGGGCGGCCCGCTGGTGCACGTCATCGCCGCCAAGGCGGTCGCGTTCGGCGAGGCGCTGCAGCCCGATTTCAAGACCTATGCCAAGGCGGTGATCGCCAACGCCAAGGCGCTCGCCAGCCGGCTCAGGGAACGCGGCGCCGACCTCGTCGCCGGCGGCACCGACACCCATCTCGCGCTCGTCGACCTGCGCCCGCTCGGGCTGACCGGCAAGGAGGCCGACGAGGCGCTCGAGCGCGCCGCCATCACCTGCAACAAGAACGGGGTGCCGTTCGATCCGCTGCCGCCGGTCAAGACCAGCGGCATCCGGGTCGGCTCGCCGGCCGGCACGACCCGCGGCTTCGGCGTCGCCGAGTTCCGCGACATCGCCGACATGGTCGCCGACGTGCTCGACGGCCTCAGGGCCAATGGCGAGGACGGCAATGAAGCGGTCGAGGCCGAAGTGAAGGGCCGCGTCCGCGCGCTCTGTGCGCGTTTTCCGATCTACCCTGACCTCCCTCTCCCCTCCGGGGAGAGGGCCGGGGAGAGGGGGAGTCTTGAGCGGCTCGCCTAGACTCCCCCTCTCCCTTCGCCGCTTTGCGGCTCTTCCCTCTCCCCATCGGGGAGAGGGATAGTGCGCTGCCCGTTTTGCGCCCATGAGAACAGCCAGGTGAAGGACAGCCGTCCCACCGAGGACGGCTCCGCCATCCGCCGCCGCCGCCAGTGCGAGGATTGCGGCGCGCGCTTCACCACCTTCGAGCGGGTCCAGCTGCGCGAGCTGACGGTGGTCAAAGCCGAAGACAGGCGCCAGCCGTTCGACCGCGCCAAGCTCGAACGCTCGATCGCGATCGCCTGCCGCAAGCGCCCGGTGCCCGCCGAGCGGATCGAGCGGCTCGCCTCCTCGATCCAGCGCCAGATCGAGACCAGCGGCGAGAGCGAGACCCCCTCGGCGCGGATCGGCGAGCTGGTGATGGAGGGGCTGAAGGCGCTCGACCCGGTCGCCTATATCCGCTTCGCCAGCGTCTATAAGGATTTCCGCGAAGCCAAGGATTTCGAGGATTTCGCGGGGAGTGTGGGGGAATAGGCCGCATCACCGGCCCTTGCCCCACCCGTTCGTCCTGAGTAGCGACCGAGCTTGTCGAGGGCGCGTATCGAAGGACCGCCGTGAGCTTCTACACCTACATGCTCCGCTGCGCCGATGGCCATTATTATGTTGGCCATACGGAGGATCTGGATGTGCGGGTCGCGCAACATCAGCGCGGTGATATCAAGGGCTACACTCAAAGGCGGCGTCCTGTGACCCTTATCTGGACCGAGACCTTCCCAACGCGGGACGAGGCCCTTGCCGCTGAGCTACAGGTCAAAAACTGGTCTCGCGCGAAGAAGGAGGCACTGGTCGCCGGCGATTGGGAGAGGCTCAGCGAGGCCGCTCGCAAGCCGTCAAAGCTCCCTCGATACGCCGTCTCGACAGGCTCGACGGCTACTCGGGACGAACGGGTTGAAAAAGGAGAGGGCACTCAAAGACCACCCCCCGCGATCGTCCTCGTCCGCCCGCAGCTCGGCGAGAATATCGGCAAGGCGGCGCGGGCGATGCTCAATTTCGGGCTGACTGACTTGCGCCTGGTGGCCCCGCGTGATGGCTGGCCCAATCCGTCGGCGGGGCCGGCCGCCTCGGGCGCCGACGTCGTGCTCGAGCGGGCGCAGGTGTTCGACAGCGTCGCCGAGGCGGTGGCGGACTGCACCCATGTCTATGCGACGACGGTGAGGAAGCGCGGGCTGGTCGTGCCGATCGTCTCGCCCGAGCAGGCGGCGCGCGAGGTCCAGGCCAATGGCGGGCCCTCGGCCTTCCTGTTCGGCGCCGAGCGGTCCGGACTCGAGACCGGGGAGGTCGCGCTCGCCGGCAAGATCGTCACCGTGCCGGTCAATTCGGATTTCCGCTCGCTGAACCTCGCCCAAGCGGTGATCCTGATCGCCTATGAATGGTCGAAGCATCGCGCTCTCGCCGTCCCGACCGAATGCGGGCCGGCCGAGCCGCGCGCGCCGCAGGCCCATCTCGAGGGGCTGATCGCGCAGCTCTACGCCGCGCTGGAGGAGGCCGATTATTTCCACCCGCCCGACCGCACCCCTACGACCCGCAACACGATCCGCACCATCCTGACCAAGGCCGGCTGGTCGACCCGCGAGATCCAGGCGCTGCGCGGCATCGTCCGCGCCCTGGCGGAAGGGCGCCGCGGCCCGGTCTGAGCAGCCGGCGGCACCCGCAACTGCATGTCTTGGCTTGACTTTTCGCCCGTCGACTGCGACATGCGCCCTCAATCTCAGATCAGTGAGCGGGTGTATCCAAATGAAAAAGCTGTTGTTTGTGGGCGGAATCATGATCTCCGCGGCCGCCTTTGCGGAAGCCCCTTCGTCGAGCGGGTCGGAGACGACCTCCAACCCCAATCAGACGATTTGCCGGAGCATGCCCAATACCGGATCGCGCGTATCGCGGACCCGCGTCTGCATGACCCGCGCGCAGTGGGACGAGCGCCGCCGCGAGACGCGCGACACGCTCGAGCACGCCCAGTCCAGCCGGCGCTCCACGGGCGACTGACCAGGGCGGCGGCCCAGCTCCATTGACTTGGGCGGGCATTGCCGCCATGTGCCCGCCTTCGCAATTGGCCCCGCACCCCTGGTGAAGCGGCGGCCGCGCCGGACGCCCCTCGATTCGCTCGGGACAGGCGGTCCGGCGGTGCGGCCCAGGGAACGAACGAAGCAAATTGGAGTATCGCAATGTCGAAGCGCACCAGCGCCAAGTATAAGCTCGACCGCCGCATGGGCGAGAACGTCTTCGGACGCCCCAAGAGCCCGGTCAACCGCCGCGAATATGGTCCCGGCCAGCACGGCCAGCGCCGCAAGGGCAAGGTGTCCGATTTCGGCATCCAGCTGCGCGCCAAGCAGAAGCTCAAGGGCTATTACGGCGACGTCACCGAGAAGCAGTTCAAGCGCGCCTATACCGAAGCCGCCAAGATGAAGGGCGATACCGGTCAGAATCTGATCGGCCTGCTCGAGCGCCGGCTCGACGCGGTCGTCTACCGCGCCAAGTTCGCGCCGACCATCTGGGCCGCGCGCCAGATCGTCAATCACGGCCATATCCGGGTCAACGGCAAGAAGCTCAACATCGCCTCGGCCAAGGTCGACGTCGGCGACGTCGTCGAATTGGGCCCGAAGGCGCAGGAGATGGCGCTGGTGATCGAAGCGCAGGGTCTCGCCGAGCGCGACATCCCCGAATATATCGTGCAGGACGGCACGGCGAAGATTGTTTTCAACCGGGTGCCGACGCTCGACGAAGTGCCCTATCCGGTGCGGATGGAGCCCAATCTGGTCGTCGAATTCTATTCGCGCTGAGGCGCCGGCGAGGGACTGAATGAGGGGTGGCTGCGCGCAGCCACCCCTTTTCAATGGGCCAGGCTGGCCGTCAGGAAGGCGCTGATCCGCGCCAGCATCTGAGCGCGGGCGTTCGAATCCGCGAGGTCGTGCTCGAGCCCCGGAAATATTGTCAGCTCGCTCCTCCTGCCCGCGCTTCGCAAAGCCTGATCCATGCGCCGGCTGTGGATGACGTTGACGTTGAGATCGCGGTCCCCGTGAAACAGCAGCACGGGCGCAGCGATCGAGCGGACCTGCCTGAGCGGCGACCCCTGCTCGATATGCGGCCCTGAGCCGATATATTAGGCAACGTTGCGGGCGTTGGTATAATGCGCGGCGTCGTCCTTGGCCTGCTGCAGGTCGGTGACCGGCGCGATTGCGACAATCGCCTTGAACAAGGCAGGTTCGGTTGCACCCGCCTGGAGCGCGGCATAGCCGCCATAGGACCAGCCCAGGATCGCCATCCTGTCGGGATTGGCGATGCCCTGCGCGGCGAGCCAGCGGGCGCCGGCGGTTATATCGCCGATCGACGTGCGCCAGCTCCTGAAGCCGTTCTGCTGGAGCCATTGATCGCCATAACCGGCCGAACCCCGGTAATTGGGCTGAAGCACGGCGTAGCCGAGATTGGCCAGATATTGGGCGAGCCAGTCGAAGCCCCATTCGTCCCGCGCCGACGGCCCGCCATGGGGCAGGATCACGGCCGGCAGGTTGCGGCCCTCCCGGCCGGGCGGCAGCGTGAGATAGGCCGGAATGCCGGCCCCGTCCGCCGCCGGATAAGTGACGGTACGGACGGTTGCGAGCGCGACGCCTTCGAGCTCGGGACGATCGATCAATATCGCGTTGAGGGCGTGGCCGCGGTCGAACACATAATAGCGGCCGGGATCCGAATCGCTGCCGGCATGGACCAGTATCTGGTTGCCGTCGGCGCTGGCGCTGCCGAAGTCGACCAAAGGCAGATTGGGAATGGCGCGAGCGAGCGAGCGCGCCATCGCCGCATATGCGGGATCGAAATAGACGATCCGGCGCTGCTCCTCGACATAGCTGACGCCGATCACGCGCGATCCGCGGCTGGACCGGACCACGTCGTCCACGTCGACCCGGTCGTTGGCATAGACGAGCTCGGTCGCCATCGATCCGTCCAGCTTGACCCGGTACAAAGCAAGTCGGCCGTTCAGCCGCTTCAATACATAAGCGGCGTCGAGCGTGGGATCGACGGCCAGCGGGATGATGGAGTCGGGAAGCTGGTTGCCCGCGCTGCCCAGCGGACGCCAGTCGCGGCTGGCGCTCGTCCGGTAGTAATAATCGGTCTGCGCGCGCAGTTGCTCCGACGGTCCTCTTTGTCCCACCGTCGCCATGATCCTGATGTTTCCGCGCCCGTCGCTGATATAATAGAAAGCGTTGGGGTTGGGCGGCTCGACGCGCCTCGAAGCGAGGGTGCGGACGTTGACGCGATCGACCGCCAGCCCGTCCGCCGTTCGCGCCACGAGCGTGCCGATCCGGCCCGCTTCGGGAATGAGATCGCGGGCCATCAGGATTTCCCCATCGGCGCCGGGCAGCCAATCGAGGATGGCGCCGCCGGACTGGCGCAGGCGGGCGTCGTAATAAGAGGAGGTCTGGCTGAGCAGCTTGAGATCCTGACCGTTGGTGTCGAGCGATACGAGGCGCGAGAAGGACGCCAGCACGCCATCGACTTCCACAATGCCCGAGATCCGGCAGATCAACCGGTCGTTGGCGACGAAATTGCACGAGCGCACGCGCTCATTGTTGCCGGCGGAGCGGATTACGACCCGCGGAGCGGCCTGGGCGCCCACCTCGCTGGCGTAGACGACGATCGATCGACCGGCCCCCGGCTGAAGATAGACCACATGCCGTCCGTCGGGCG
>JAXDPI010000026.1:0-8183 GCA_034668465.1 Sphingomonadales bacterium | reverse complement strand
CCTCGCCGGTCACGCCCCAGGCGATGTCCGACATGTGGACCATGCCGTCGACGTCGCCGTCGAGGCCGATGAACAGGCCGAACTCGGTCGAATTCTTGACCTCGCCCTCGACCTCGGTGCCGACCGGGTGCTTGTCGGCGAACGCCGCCCAGGGATTGGCCTGCGCCTGCTTGAGGCCCAAGGAAATCCGGCGCTTCTCCTCGTCGACCTCGATCACCGCGACCTCGACTTCCTGCGAGGTGGAGACGATCTTGCCCGGATGGACGTTCTTCTTGGTCCAGCTCATCTCGGAGACGTGGACCAGCCCCTCGATGCCCGGTTCCAGCTCGACGAACGCGCCATATTCGGTGATGTTGGTGACCCGGCCGGTGAACACGCTGCCGACCGCATATTTGGCCGCCGCGCCGTCCCACGGATCGCTCTCGAGCTGCTTCATGCCCAATGAGATGCGCTGGGTGTCGCGGTTGATGCGGATGATCTGCACCTTGACCGTGTCGCCGATGTTGATCACTTCGCTCGGGTGGCCGACGCGCTTGTAGCTGATGTCGGTGACGTGCAAGAGGCCGTCGATCCCGCCGAGATCGACGAACGCGCCGTAATCGGTGATGTTCTTGACCACGCCGTCGACGATCTGCCCTTCCGCGAGGCTCATGATCAGGCCCGAACGCTGCTCGGCGCGGGTCTCTTCGAGGATCGCCCTGCGCGAGACGACGATATTGCCGCGGCGGCGGTCCATCTTCAAAATCTGGAACGGCTGCGGCAGGTCCATCAAGGGACCGACGTCGCGGACCGGGCGGATGTCGACCTGGCTGCCGGGCAGGAAGGCGACGGCGCCGCCGAGATCGACGGTGAAGCCGCCCTTGACCCGGCCGAAGATGACGCCCTCGACGCGGTTGCCGGCGGTGTGCTCGGTCTCGAGCTTGTCCCAGGCGGCCTCGCGGCGGGCGCGGTCGCGGCTCAGCATCGCCTCGCCGTGCAAATTTTCGATCCGGTCGACGAACACCTCGACCTCGTCGCCGACGGCCAATTCGGCCTTCTGGCCGGGCGCGGCGAACTCGCGCAAGGGCACGCGGCCCTCGGACTTGAGGCCGACGTCGATCACCGCGAGGTCGTTCTCGATCGCGGTGACGATCCCTTTGACGACCCGGCCCTCGAAGCCCTGGTCCTCGCCGCCGAATGATTCGTTGAGCATCGCGGCGAAATCTTCGCGCGTCGGGTTTGCCGTTGTGGCCAAGTGAAATTCCTTAACGTACCGGTCCGCACCGCGGCTTGAGATAAGGCGCGCGGGCCGGGCCAGAGAGAACTGCCGCGCCGGCCGAATGCCAGGGCGGCGTCCTTGGGGCGGAGGCGCGCGAAAACCATGAGAAGCAAAAAGGCGCGTGAAGAGAGCGGTGGAGCCGCCTCATAACGCGCGATGCCTTATCCTGGCTTCCGCGAGCGCGACCGCCCGCTGGACCGGGCGCATATAGGGGAGAGCGCCTTGGTGGGCAAGCCGGGCGTCACGCCCCGGGTCGACGATTGGCGGGCGGCCAGCTCGGAATGGCAGAATAGCGACAGTTACATCGTCACCACGAGCTTGCCGACCGCTTGGCGCGCGGCCATGTGGGCGATGGCGGCGCCGCCTTGCGCGAGCGGCCAGGTGCGGCTGACTCGCGGTGCGATCCTGCCCTCCTCCCAGAGGCGGAAAAGAGTGGCGACATGGGCCGCGTTGGCCTGGGGGTCGCGCGCGGCGAAGGCGCCCCAGAAGACGCCGCGCACGTCGCAGCTCTTGAGCAAAGTGAGGTTGAGCGGCAGCCTGGGAATGCCGGCCGGGAAGCCGATCACCAGCAGCCGGCCCTCCCAGGCGATCGCGCGCAGCGCCGCCTCGGTATAATCGCCGCCGACCGGGTCGTAGATCAAATCGGCGCCGTTCGGGCCGACCGCCGCCTTGAATTGCTGGGCCAGCTCCCTGGCGCCCTCCTTGTCGAACGGGCCGCGCGGATAGACGAGCGTTGCGTCCGCCCCTGCCGCCGTCGCGGCCTGCGCTTTCTCCTCGGACGACACGGCGGCGACGACGCGCGCGCCATAGGCCTTGCCGAGCTCGACCGCGGCGAGGCCGACCCCGCCGGCGGCGCCGAGCACCAGCAGGGTCTCGCCCGCCTCGAGCCGGCCCCGGTCGAGCAGGGCATGGATCGTGGTCGCATAGGTCAGGATCAGCGCCGAGCCGTCCTCGAAGCTGCGCCCCTCGGGCAGCCTCTGCGCCATCGCGGCCGGGACCAGCACCTTTTCCGCGAGCCCGCCATGGCCGAGCATGGCGATCACCCGGTCGCCGGGCGACCAGCCGGCGACCCCCTCGCCTGCCGTCTCGACGATCCCGGCGATCTCGCCGCCGGGCGCGAACGGCCGGTCGGGCTTGAACTGGTAGCGGTCTTCGATGATTAGCACGTCGGGATAGTTGATCGCGCAGGCCTTGACCCGGACCAGCAGCTGGCCCGGGCCCGGCACCGGATCGTCGACCTCGGTCAGCGCGAGCGTCTCGGGGCCGCCGGGCGCGGCGGAGAGCAAAGCCTTCATCGCGCCGGGTCCGGGAAGGCCGGAAGCTTCGCGACATCGGAAGGTTCGTGCTGGATGATGACCCGGGCGCGCAAATTGCGGCCGAGCCGGTCGAACCGGTCCATCGCGGCGAGCGACTCGGCGCGGTTGGTGTTGAACGGCGGCACACCGCGGTGCGCGACCTGCTCGGTGAAATGATAGGTGTCGCCCGACAGCAGCACCGGTCCCGAGGCGAGGCGGACCAGCAGGCCGCGATGGCCGGGCGTGTGACCCGGCAGGTTCAGCACGACGACGCTGCCGTCGCCGAAGACATCGAGATCGCCGCGCGCCTCGGTCACCTCGCCGCCGCCGGTCAGCCAGGGCGCGAGCGGCGCGCGGTCGATGCCGGGCTCGGTGCCGCGCAGCGCGGCGAGATCGCCGGCGCCCATGATCAGCCGCGCGCGCGGAAAGGCGGCCGCCTGGCCGGTATGATCGAAATGATAATGGCTGATGCCGACGATCGAGACCTGCTCGGGCCGGACGTTGATCCGGGCGAGCTGGTCGACGATGCTGGCGCGCAAGGTGGCGCGAAGCTGGGGCGTTTCGATCGGGTGCCCGACGACGCCCGCCGGGATGCCGGTGTCCCACAGCATGTAGGCGTCGCCGTGGCGGATCAGGTAGCAGGAGCCGACCAGGTCTTTCGGCCCGGAGCGATATTCGGACGTATCGGAGAAGAAGGAATTGTAGTCGACGAAGGTGAAATTGCCGCAGTCGAGCCGCCAGAGCGACAGCTCGGCGCGCGGCGGCGCCGCCGCCTGCATCCCGCTCAGCGCCAGCCATCCAAGCGCGATCGCCGCAACCCGCTTCAGCATCGATCCCTCCTCAGCCGGTTTCCTTGGGCGAGACATAGGAGGGATCGTGGGCGAAGGGCAAATCCTCGCCGTGCGCCAGCGCCCGCAGCACCGCGGCGAAATCGGTCCGGCAGCGGAAGCCGAGACGCCGCTCGGCCCGCGCGGGATCGTAGACGCGGTCGATCGAGGCCGGCAGCGACCAGCCCCGTGCGGCGTAAAGCGCCGGCGCCTCGGGAAAATAGCGCGCGATCACCGCCGGCGCGTCGTCGATCAGTTGGCCGCAATCCTCGCGCGCGAACGGTGGCGGCGCGGAGAGAATGAAGGTGTCGAAGCCCAAAGCGGGCGCCTTTTCCAGCGCGGCGACATGGGCGTCGGCGGCGTCCTCGACGGTGAGGCGGCGGTTGAGCAGCTCGTTGGCCTTGCGATTCACGCCGGAAAGCTCGCGATGAGTGTCGTCCTCCTCGGGGAAGAAGCGGCCGGTGCGCAGGACGAGGATGTTGAGGCCGCTTCGGTCATGGGCTTGCCGGCAGAGAAGCTCGGCTTCGAGCTTGGT
Organism: Sphingomonadales bacterium; assembly: GCA_034668465.1. Classification (GTDB taxonomy): domain Bacteria; phylum Pseudomonadota; class Alphaproteobacteria; order Sphingomonadales; family Sphingomonadaceae; genus Allosphingosinicella. The sequence goes on along the minus strand of JAXDPI010000026.1, from coordinate 4,268 downwards.
CGCGCCGTAGACGTTGCGGGGGCTGAGCGGGCCGAAATCCTCGTCGAGCCAAAAGGCGCGCTCGGCGCCGCCCGATTTGCCGGCGCGGACCTGATTGGAGATCATCAGCGAGGTGGTCGAGGTGAAGACGAAGCGGTCGTTGCCGGCGCGCACGGCCGCGTCGAGCAGATTGCGCGTCCCCTCGACATTGACCGCCCCGAAGGCGCTTGGGGGGTAGCGGACGATGTCGGGCTTGTGCAGCGCGCCGGCGTGGATCGCCGCCTCGATGCCGTGCTCGGCGAAGACGCGGTCGACCAGCGCGCGATCGGCGATTGAGCCTGCGACCTGCGTATCGGCGCCCGGCGCGACGTCCAGACCGACCACCTCGTGGCCCTCGCCGCGAAGCCGCGGGGCGAGGAAGCGGCCGAGCCAGCCCGACGAGCCGGTCAGGAGAATGCGCATCGAACGGCCGGTCAGGCGGCGGCGGCCATCGGCGGAGCGAGCGATTCGGCGGGGTCGTGATCGTCCGCCCAGTCCGTGCGGCGCCTGAGCCGGGGATTGAAGAACAGCACCGGCAGCTTGAGGAACAAAAGCTCCGAATGGATCAACCCGTCGATCGCGCGTTCCCACCACGCCGGATCGCGCCGCCCGTTCGCCTTCAACCAGGCTTCATAGGGCGCCCAATGGCTGGGCTCGTCCCGCTCGATGACCCGGAAGATCCGGATCAGCACCTTGTCGTGACGGACGAGCGGGTGGCGCAGCAGGATTTCGACCTGTTTCATGCCGCGTTGCTCGGTGAGCGAGATCACCCGGCAGAGCCGTTCGAACAGGCGCTCGTCCGAGATCACGGCCTCGGTGTCGAGCTCGTCGATCCGGCGGCGGAACATGATCTCGACGAACCGGTCGATATGGCCGCAGGTCCGGTCGACCTCGAGCGGCATCTTGCCCTGCAGCTCGAACCAGCGCTTGAACATCACATAATGCTTGCGCTCGTCGGCGCGGTGCTTCTCGATCGCGGCGATGAAGGCGGTGTCCTCCGGCATGCGGGCGCGAACCGCCTCCAGCACCCGATCGATGCTCGTATAGCCGCGATGCTCGTTATAGATGTAGATCGACCCGAGCAGATCGAGATAGCGGCGACGGAACCACGCAAACATTGCGCGCCCATCTCTCCCGATGCCGCCGAGGTCAAGTGAATTGAGGGTTTCGCAGCCTCAGACGAACGACGAAGCCCAGCCGGCGAAGGCGAGCCAGGGCTCGGTCTGCCAGATCGCGAAGCGCAGCACCCACGATCCGACCAGCACCAATGTGGCGACGATCGTCACCGGATGGATCCGCCCGCGGCTGCGCAAATCCCAGATCGCCAGCGCGGCCATGAACAGGATGATCGAGCCGATGATCAGGATCGGAATCGGGACCGGAATCGGCAGGCGGCCGACGCCCGGGGAGGTCAGCCCGATCAGCGCCGACAGCATCAGGCGCTTGTGTGTCTGCGGCGTGCGGCGGAAATAGAGCGCGGCGCCAATCAGGCCGAGGAAAACGGGAATGTCGAGCAGCGGCACGGCGAGCCAGGCCAGCGCCGGCACATCGGGCGGCCCGGAATGGCGCGCCACGCCCCCCAAAGCGGTCACCAGGGCGACCAGGACCATCGCCGGCAGCAGAACGAAGCCGGCGATGCCGAGCCTGCGATGGACGTCCGGGCGCCGCGTCGAGATCAGCGAGACCTGGGCCATGAACAGGAGCAGCCAGGAGGTGAACAGCAGGCCGTGCAGCAGCACCAGCGGCGTCATCGGCAAGTAAGGCGCATAAGCCGGCACCATGCCGCGTAGGTAGAAGCTCGGCGCGAAACCGGCGAACATCACTGCCAGGATCGCCATCCCCATGCCGAGATAGAAACGCCGCTCCGCATTGAGCGAGACGCCGATCCGCTCCACCATCGTCGCCATGTCCGCAATCCCCCTTAGGCCCTCGTCAGGAAATATAGCGCGCCGTCGTCTTCGCCGCCACCTCCCCGGCGCTCACATCCGGCGCCAGCTCGGTCAGCTTGAACTGGCTCTGGTGATCGGGCCGCTGGAACACGCACAGGTCGGTGACGATCATGTCGACGACGTTCTTGCCGGTCAGCGGCAGCGTGCATTCGGGAATGAACTTGGGGTCGCCGTTCTTGGAGACGTGCTCCATCACGACGATGATCTTCTTGACGCCGGCGACCAGGTCCATCGCGCCGCCCATGCCCTTGATCATCTTGCCCGGGATCATCCAATTGGCGATATCGCCATTTTCGGCCACTTCCATCGCGCCGAGCACGGTCAGGTCGATATGCCCGCCGCGGATCATCGCGAAGCTGTCGGACGAGGAGAAATAGCTCGACGAGGCAAGCTCGCTGATTGTCTGCTTGCCGGCATTGATCAGATCGGCGTCGACCTCGTCCTCATAGGGGAAAGGCCCGATGCCGAGCATGCCGTTCTCGCTCTGGAGCGTCACCTCCATGCCTTCGGGGATGTTGTTGGCGACCAAAGTCGGGATGCCGATGCCGAGATTGACATAATAGCCGTCGCGCAGCTCCCGTGCGGCGCGCGCGGCCATCTGGTTGCGGTCCCAGGCCATCAGCGATTTCCTCCTTGCGGGTCGGACCAGCGGCGATCGGCCGGAAACACCTCGTCGATCGTGCCGCGCAGACCCGGGCCGTAGACCGGGTTGGCGAGGATGAACCAGCCCTGCCCCCAGAGCGCCGAGAATGGCGGGGTGGCGGCGTAGCGGCGGCGTTCGGGGACGCTCAGCGTGCGGGCGTTGAACAGGTCGGAGAAGTCGCCGAGCTGGTCGCCGGCCATGGCGACGACGCAGAAGCGCGCGGCGATCGCGGCGCGGCGCGGGTCCTTGGCCGAGCCGGGTGCGACGTCGCCCTGGAGCCAGAGCGTCTCGCCGTGAATCGCGGGGCCGAGCCCGGCATTGTTGAGCGCCGCCTCGCTATAGGCCGCATTGGCCGCCATCCGGTTGGAGTTGAAAATGATTGTGACGCCGTGATTGCGGATCGACTGGAGGGCCTGGACCGCGCCGGGCATGGGCAGCACCGCATTGGCGCCGGTCCGCTCCCAGCGGTTCCAGCGCTCCTGGTCGTAGGGAAGGCCCTGGCGGGCGACCTCCGTGAATTCGAAGCCGAGATTCTGGAGCGCGGTTTCGTCGACGTCGAGCACCACCGCGAGCGGCTTGGCGCCGCACGGCACCATCGCCGGATTGTCGAGCGTCGCGCCCCCGGCGAGGACGACCGATTCCGCCGGCCGCGCCTCGGCCCGGGCGATCACATAAGCGAGGAAGCCATGATAGGCCTGGAGGCTCGAGGCGGCGCCTTCGCCGGAGCCATAGAGCCACTGCATCGCGGCGGGCGGGTTCGGCGGATTCTCGCGCAGGACGATGGGCGGCGCGGCCGGCCGCGGCGCTGGCGTCTGTGCGGTCGCGCAGGCGGAGGCGATCAGGATCGCGCCGGTGAAGATCGCCCTCATGCCGCCTCCCTCTCCCGGGTCAGCCGGAACTCGATCTTCTTGTCGTAGGGCGCGCCCAGGATCATCCGCTTCACGTAGATCGAGGGGACGTGGATGCAGTCGGGGTCGAGGCTGCCGATGGGGACGATCTCCTCGACCTCGGCGACGGTCATGTGGCTGGCGGTGGCCATCGGCTGGTTGAAGTTGCGCGCGGTCTTGCGGAAGACGAGGTTGCCAGCCTCGTCGGCCTTCCAGCCCTTGATGATCGACAAGTCGGCGCGGATGCCGCGCTCGAGGATATAGTCCTCGCCGTCGAACGCCTTGACCTCCTTGCCCTCGGCGACCTGGGTGCCGACGCCGGTCTTGGTGTAGAAGCCGGGGATGCCGGCGCCGCCGGCGCGGATGCGCTCGGCCAAGGTGCCCTGCGGATTGAATTCGAGTTCCAGTTCGCCGGCGAGATATTGCTGGGCGAACAGCTTGTTCTCGCCGACATAGGACGAGATCATCTTCTTGATCTGCCGGGTTTCCAGCAGCCGGCTGAGGCCGATGCCGTCGACGCCGGCATTGTTGGAAATGACGGTGAGGTTTTTAACGCCGGATTCGCGGATCGCGTCCGACAGGGTCTCGGCGATACCGCAAAGACCAAAACCGCCCGACATGATCATCATGCCGTCCTTGAGAACGCCATCGAGTGCCGATTTGGCGTCGGGGTAAACCTTTTTCATGGATCTATGACCTGATGGAGGAAGCGGCTTAAGGCCGGCAGTATCGTAGGATTATTAGGCGAAATCTTCGCACTGCGTCAATGCG
>JAXDPI010000025.1:0-36960 GCA_034668465.1 Sphingomonadales bacterium | reverse complement strand
AAAGTTAAATCGCTTCCGTCGATGAAGTGCCGCGCCTAGGGCAGCGGGGCGCACGCGCGAGAATATGGGAGACTCATCATGGACGCGAAGACGACCGGCAACCCGCTCAGCGATCCCGCGAAGGAGCCGGCCGCATTGCGGTCCCTGCTGGGACGCAGCAACCGCGACTGGTGGCCGAACCAGCTGTCGCTGGACATCCTTCACCAGAACGGCGCCGCGTCTCCCAATCCAATGGGCGAGGATTTCGATTATGGAGCGGCGTTCACGTCGCTCGACTATGCGGCAATGAAGCGTGACCTCACCGCCCTGATGACCGACAGCCAGCCCTGGTGGCCGGCCGATTACGGCCATTATGGACCCTTCTTCATCCGCATGGCCTGGCACAGCGCCGGCACCTATCGCACCGGAGACGGCCGCGGCGGCGCCTCCTCGGGCACGCAGCGCTTCGCGCCGCTCAACTCCTGGCCGGACAATGCCAATCTCGACAAGGCGCGCCGCCTGCTCTGGCCGATCAAGCAGAAATATGGCCGCAAGCTTTCCTGGGCGGACCTGATGATCCTGGCCGGAAACGTCGCCATCGAATCGATGGGCGGGCCGGTGTTCGGCTTCGGCGGCGGCCGCGAGGACATTTTCGAGCCCGAGCGCGACATCTATTGGGGCACCGAGGAGGAATGGGTCGGCCAGACCCGCCACGACGAGGAATCGGGCCGGGCGCTGGAGAATCCGCTGGCCGCGATCCAGATGGGCCTGATCTACGTCAATCCCGAAGGGCCCGGCGGCAATCCGGACCCGCTCAAATCGGCCCGCGACATCCGCGAGACGTTCGAGCGGATGAGCATGAACGACGAGGAGACCGTCGCGCTGACCGCCGGCGGCCATACGTTCGGCAAGTGCCACGGCGCCGGCGACGCCGCCAAGGTCGGCGCCGAGCCGGAAGGCTCCGACATCGCCCAGCAGGGCCTGGGCTGGCAGTCCGGCCATGAGAGCGGCATGGGCGATCATACCATCACCAGCGGCCTCGAAGGCGCCTGGACGCCGACGCCGATCCGCTGGTCGAACAACTATTTCCGGATGCTGCTCGACTATGATTACGAGCTGGTGCGCAGCCCCGCCGGCGCGCAGCAATGGCAGCCGGTGAACCAGAAGCCCGAGGACATGGCCCCGGGCGCGCACAGCCCCGGCCGCCGCCTGCCGACGATGATGACCACCGCCGACATGGCGTTCAAGATGGACCCGAAATACCGCGAGATTTCGGAGCGCTTCTACCGCAATCCGGACCAGCTCGCCGACGCCTTCGCCCGCGCCTGGTTCAAGCTGTGCCATCGCGACATGGGCCCGAAGGCCCGCTATCTCGGCCCGGAGGTCCCGGCCGAGGATCTGATCTGGCAGGATCCGGTGCCGGCGGGCCAGGCAATCGGCGAAGCCGACGTCGCGAACCTCAAAAGCAGGATCGCCGAGTCCGGCCTCAGCGTCGGCCAGCTGGTCAAGACCGCCTGGGCCTCGGCCTCGACCTTCCGCGATTCGGACAAGCGCGGCGGCGCCAACGGCGCGCGCATCCGCCTCGCGCCGCAGAGAGATTGGGAGGTCAACGAGCCCGCCGAGCTCGGCAAGGCGCTCGAGGTCTATGAGGGCATCCAGGCCGATTTCGGCGGCAAGGTCAGCGTCGCCGACCTGATCGTGCTGGGCGGCTGCGTCGGCATCGAGAAAGCCGCAAGCGACGCGGGGCACGACGTGACCGTGCCTTTCGCGCCTGGCCGCGGCGACGCATCGCAGGAGCAGACCGATGCCGACAGCTTCGCGGTGCTCGAGCCCAAGGCGGACGGCTTCCGCAACTATCTGTCGGTCCGCTTCAGCGTCCCGACCGAGGAGCTGCTGATCGACCGCGCCCAGCTGCTCGGCCTAAGCGCGCCGGAAATGACCGTGCTCGTCGGCGGCCTGCGCGTCCTCGGCGCCAATCACGGCGGGTCCAGCCACGGCGTGCTCACCGACCGGCCGGGCCGGCTCACCAACGACTATTTCCGCAACCTGCTCGACATGGGCACGGCGTGGAAGGAAGTCGACGATCGCGGCGACGAGATCTTCGTCGGCACCTGCCGCAGGACCGACGAGGAGAAGTGGACGGCGACGCGCACCGATCTCGTGTTCGGGGCGAACGCCCAGCTCCGCGCCTTGTCGGAGGTCTATGCGGCCGATGATGCCGGCGAGAAGTTCGTGAAGGACTTTGTCGCGGCCTGGACCAAGGTGATGAACGCCGACCGCTTCTAAAGGAGACAGTTACTTTCGGCTGCCCGCATGAGCCTTCAACCGCCGGCGCGTGAAAGTAACTGTCCCCATGCCGGCGCCTGAAGGTAACTGTCCCCGCGAGAGGCGGTTGCACGCTCTCATGAATGCGCGCATGTTTGGCAGGCAAGAGATTCCGGGGGGACCAGGCCATGGCCGACACACATGAGGTAAGGCTTCACGGCGAAGAGATCGATTTCGGCAACCTCACGGGTCTCGCCGGAAACTGGCATGGAGCGAACGGCTTCAACATGATCGCAGTCCCCAATCAAAAAGGGGAGTTCGAGCTGTTGGTCGAATCCTATGCCGAGAATCTGATCGTGAACAAGGTGCCCGCCACAACCCCCAACAGGGGTTTGACCGTCATCGAGAATATCCCGACCCTCCAATATTCGACGACCATTTCGCAACTGGACAACGGCGCGCTGATGCATGTGGAAGGCGGCTTCTGGGAGCGGTCGAACGCCGCGCTGAACAGCGGTTTCGACGTGTTCAGGCTGGCGAGCGTGCCGCACGGCAATGCCGTCGAGGCGATGGGCGTGTCGTCGGTGGCCGCCGGCCCGCCCGTCATAGACCTCACCCTCAACGGCTTGCCGACGGGAGCTCTGCCGAAGGTGTCCGGTTATACGGACGGCTATTTGTTTCCCTTCAAATATCCCGATTTCAGCCCCGAATTCCCCAATAAGACGCTTGCCAAATACCTGGAGAATCAGGAGAAAAACGGCCTGAAGGTGACCAGCACGGTAACGCTGCAGGTCAGCACGCAGAACAAGGGCGGGATCGCCAATATCGCTTCGCTCGCGGCCAACGCGAACCCCACCCAGTTCGACGCCACCTACTGGATCGAAACCCTCGAGGACGAGAAGGGGAATATCTTCCGGCAGCTGCAATATTCGCAGCGCACCCTGATCGAGTTCCCGATACAGTCCGACAGCCCCGGGCAGACGATCGTCTGGCCGCATATCAACGTGAACACGCTTAGCCTGATCACCTAGGGTCCTCCCCAATTACCTTCTTCTGATTTACCCGTAATTTCAGAGTCATCCCGGCGAAGGCCGGGACCCATGACCGCAAGAGGCCGAGGGCTGGCGGGGGGCTTCCGCGCATTTCGGCAAAGCTGCGTGTTCATGGATCCCGGCCTTCGGGGTCCCCGCAAGGTAGCACTTTGCGGGGGTGCCCCTTCGCCGGGATGACTCCTTTTATTTCAGGCCGCCGCCGGGCGATTGGAACAGCCCGCGAAAGCAAGCGCGCTTGCCATTGCGCGCGCTTCGATTAGCCTGCGCGCCATGACCGATCTCGACGCCTTCATCGCCGGCCTGCCCAAGGCCGAATTGCACATCCATCTCGAGGGCAGCCTCGAGCCCGAGCTGATGTTCGCGCTGGCGAAGCGCAACGATGTCGCCATCCCGTTCGCCAGCGTCGAGGAGGTGCGCGCCGCCTACAGCTTCTCGAACCTGCAGGACTTTCTCGACATCTATTATCGCGGCGCCGACGTGCTGCGGACCGAGGCGGATTTCCGCGACCTCGCCGCCGCCTATTTCGACCGCGCCGCGGCCGATAATGTCGTCCACGCCGAGATCTTCTTCGACCCGCAGACCCACACCGACCGCGGCATCGCCTTCGACATCGTGATGCGCGGGCTGCTCGCGGGCATGGAAGAGGCCGAGGCGAAGCATGGCATCACCTCGAAGCTGATCCTTTGCTTCCTCAGGCATCTCGACGAGGCGGCCGCGTTCGAAACGCTCGAACAGGCCCGGCCGTGGCTCGACCGGATCGCGGCGGTCGGGCTCGATTCCTCCGAGCTCGGCCACCCGCCGGAAAAGTTCGCGCGGGTGTTCGCGGCGGCGGCGGCGCTCGGGCTGAAGCGCGTCGCCCATGCCGGCGAGGAGGGCCCGCCGGCCTATGTCTGGGAAGCGCTCGACGTCCTGCACGTCGACCGGCTCGATCATGGCAACCGCTCGCTCGAAGACCCGGCCCTGGTCGAGCGGCTGGCGCTCGAAAGGATGACGCTGACCGTCTGCCCGCTCTCCAACCTCAAATTGTGCGTCGTGCCCGACATGGAAGCCCACCCGATCGACGCGATGCTGCGCGCCGGCTTGAGGGCAACGATCAACTCCGACGACCCCGCTTATTTCGGCGGCTATGTGAACGACAATTACCGGGCGGCGGCGGCGGGGCGCGGCCTCGGCCGCGACGAGCTGGCCACGCTGGCGCGCAACTCGTTCCTGGGCTCGTTCCTCGGCGAGCGGGAGAAAGCCGCACATCTGGCGCGCCTCGACGCCTATCTCGCGGCCTGAACGGGGGACAGGATGAAGCTCAATTATGCGATCAAATATGTCGCCGACATGGACAAAGCGGTGGCCTTCCACCGGGACCTCTTGGGGCTGACGCTCAAATTCGCCTCGCCCTTCTGGACCGAGTTCGACACCGGCGGCACGACGCTGGCGCTGCACGCCGCCGACGCCGCGCACCCGGCGGGCGGCGTCCAGCTCGGGTTCGGCACCGACGACCTCGCCGCTTTCTACGCCGCGCGCGAGGCGAATTGCGTCACTTTCACCGCGCCGCCGGCGCCGATGCACGGCGTCATGATCGCCCGCTTCCTCGACAGCGAAGGCGCGGAGACGAGCATCAGCGGCTAGGGACAGCTACCGGTAGCTGTCCCCATTCGGGCTAAGAAAAAGGGCGCGGGAGCCGAAGCCGCCGCGCCCTTTCCGAGGTCCTGAACAGGTTCGGGGAACGGTGGGGGGACCGTTGGACCGCGGGCCTCAAAACCTCTTCGCCGGACGTCCCAGTTGCAGTGGCGCAACGCGCGACTCCCGAGCGCGTCAACAATAGGCGCTGGCTTTCATCGGTCCAATAGATTAATTCGTACGCATTGATCGAGTGAGGCGATGAGCACCTACCTGCCGACCCTGAAGCAGCTCCAATATCTGGTGGCGCTCAACACCCACGGTCATTTCGGCCGCGCGGCCGAGGCGTGCTTCGTCACCCAGTCGACCCTGTCGGCGGGAATCAAGGAGCTCGAATCGCTGATCGGCGTCACCCTGGTCGAGCGGACGCGGCGGGTGGTGCGGTTCACGCCGCTCGGCACCCGGGTCGCCGAAAAGGCGCAGCGGATCCTGCGCGACGCCGAGGATCTGACCGACATGGTCCGCGCCGCGGGCGAGCCGCTCGCCGGCGAATTGCGGATGGGGGTGATCCCGACGATCGCGCCGTTCCTGCTGCCGACCCTGCTGCCGCGGCTGCGCGGACAATGGCCCGATCTGAAGCTCTATCTGCGCGAGGAGACCAGCCAGGCGGCGTGCGACGCGCTCCACCGCGGCCAGCTCGATTGCGTGCTGCTGGCGCTGCCTTATGCCTGCGGCGAGGTCGAGAGGGCGGAATTGTTCGAGGACCGCTTCCTGATCGCCTTCCCGCCCGGCGCCGCCGACGGCCTCCCTGAGCTGGTCCCGGCGGGCGCGATCGACGAGACCAGGCTGCTGCTGCTCGAGGACGGCCATTGCCTCAAGGACCATGCGCTTTCCGCCTGCAACCGGCCCGAGCTGCGCGCCGAGGCGGCGATCCTGGGGACGTCGCTGCACACCTTGGTCCAGATGGTCGACAATGGGCTCGGCACCACCCTGCTGCCCGAAATGGCGGTGGCGGCGGGAATATTGGAGGGCACCAAGGTCGTCGCCCGCCGGCTCGACGCCGACCATCCCTCGCGCCGCATCGCCCTGGTCTGGCGCAAGGGCAGCCCGCGCGAAAAGGAGTTCCGCCTGCTCGCCGACGCGCTCAAGGCGGCGGCATAAAAATAGTGGCTCAGTCCATGTGCTTGAGGCCGACGCGGAGGTAATCCCAGCCGGTCACCAGGGTCAGCGCGGCGGCGGCCCACAGGCTGATCAGGCCGACGAGGTGGACCCACGCCCATTGCGGCACCGCGCCCGCCAGGATCAGCGCGCCCAGCGAGACGAGCTGGAAGGTCGTCTTCCACTTGGCCAGCTGGCTGACCGGCATCGAGACGCGCAGGCTCGCGAGGAACTCGCGCAGGCCCGAGACGGTGATCTCGCGCAGCAGGATGACCATTGCCGGAATGAGGTGCCAGTCGCCGATGATCGGCGGCCCCTCCGCCTGCGGCCGCGCGACCAGCATCATGATCACCGCCGCGATCATGATCTTGTCGGCGATCGGATCGAGGAACTGGCCGAGCCGCGACACCGTCCCCTGCGCGCGGGCGAGATAGCCGTCGAAATAATCGGTGATGCCGACCAGGCAGTAGAGCACGAAGGTGATCGCGTAATCGAACCAGCTCGGCTCCCACAACAGGAAGACCAGGATCGGCACCGCGAGGATCCGCGACAGCGTCAGCAGGTTGGGCAGCGTCAGCATCGATCCGCCCTTAACGCTTTACCTCGCCAATAGGGAGCGCCGATCGCGGGGCGCCCCTGCCCTCGTCGTTGCGAGCGGAGCGAAGCAATCCAGAGCGGCGTTGGGGCCTGGCTGGATTGCTTCGTCGCTGCGCTCCTCGCAATGACGGATCCCGCGCGGCTCGCCGCCCGCGGGGCTTGTGCGCGGCCAAGGCTCCCGCCTATGACGGCGGACCCGACCAAGGTCCGGCCGAGGATGAGGATGCCGAAACTGTTTGTCATGGGCCCGGCATCCGCCGCGGCCGCCATCGCCCAACGGGCCTGATGTACGGCGCGACCCACCTGCTCGCCACGCGGCGCTTTCTGCCGCTGTTCGCCACCCAGATGCTCGGCGCGTTCAACGACAATCTGTTCAAGAACGCGATGGTGCTGTTCGTCGTCTACCGGGTCTATAATGACGAGCAGGCCGAGACCTGGTTCAGCGCGATCACGACCGGCGTCTTCATCCTGCCCTTCTTCTTGTTGTCGGCCTTGTCGGGCCAGCTCGCCGACGCCGCCGACAAGGCGCGGATCATCCGCATCGTCAAGGCGTGCGAGATCGCGATCATGCTGGTCGGCGCGGGCGGCCTGCTGCTCGCCTGGCAGGGGATCATGGTCCACGCGGTCGCGATTCCGCTGCTGCTGCTCGCCTTGTTCGCGATGGGGGTCCACTCGACCTTCTTCGGCCCGATCAAATATGCGATCCTGCCCCAGCAGCTCCAGTCCGACGAGGTGCTCGGCGGCACCGGCTTGGTTGAAGCCGGCACCTATATCGCGATCCTGGGCGGCACCTTGCTCGCCGGCATGATCTCGGTCCAGGCCGCGGCGGCGGGCGTGGTGCTGATCGCGCTGATCGGCTATTTGACCGGCCGCCGGGTGCCGCCCGCGCCGGCGATCGAGAACGGCCACCGGATCGATTACAACGTGTTCAGCTCGTCCTGGCGGCTGATCAGCGCGACGCTCCACATCCGCCGGCTGTTCCTCGCGATCGTCGCGATCAGCTTCTTCTGGACGATCGGCGCGGTGCTGTTCATCCAGTTCCCGCCGCTGGTGAAGAACGTGCTGACCGCCGACAAATCGGTCGCCAGCCTGTTCCTCGCGATCTTCTCGGTCGGGGTCGCGATCGGCTCGGTCGCGGTCAATCAGCTGCTCAAGGGCAAGGTCTCGGCGCGCTATTCGACGCCGGCGGTGCTGGCGATGGGGCTGTTCGTGCTCGGCTTCCATCTGACCGCGGCGTCATGGGTCGGCGCGCCGGACGGGACCTTTTACGGCATCCGCGCCTTCCTCGGCCATCCCGGAGTCTGGTGGATGCTCGGCTCGCTGCTCGGCATCGCCGTCGCCGGCGGCATGTTCGTGGTGCCGCTCTACGCCTTTCTCACCACCACCGTGCCGAAATCGCAGGCGGCGCGCACCGTCGCCGCCAACAATATCGTCAATTCGGGCGCGATGGTGATCGGCTCGCTGATCGCGATCGGCCTCTCGATCGGCGGCGTCGCGACCGAGGACCAGCTGCTGCTCGCCGCGGCGATGTGCGTCATCTCGGCCTGGCTCGCCTGGAAGCTGCACAAGGCCTGCGACGACGTCGTCTGCCCCGATTTGGAAGGCCTGCCGCCGACCGTCTGAGCGCGGGCTTCACGAGCACTTGCGGGCGGGTTATGCTGGGATGCCACGATCGGAGGTCGAGATGCTTACCGCTCCCTTTTTCGCGCTGACCCTGCTGGCCTCTTCGGCACCCATAGCCGCGCCGGCACAAACCAACGACGCCCAGCCGACGATCGTCGTCACCGGCCCGCGCATGCAGGAGTTCCGCGACCGGCTCGCCGCCTGCCTCGCCCGCCATTGCCCGGTCAACGAGGACGTCGACGCGACGCTCGCCCTCGCAGAAGCCCTGTTCCTCAACGGCGATTATGCGGCGGCGCGCACCACGGTGCGGGCGTCGCTCGGCCGCAACCGCGACCAGGCGCGCAACTATCCCGAGCCGGTCTCCGACCTCTATCGGGCCGGCAGCCGGATCACCCGCCATATCGGCCTCGACCGCGAGGCGCGCATCGACTCGTTCGGCATCCTGACCGCGCTCCAGGCGGGCATCCCCCGGGAAGATCATCGCCACTTCACCGCCCGGCTCGAAATCGCCGAGCTGCAGATGGTCTCGAGCCATTTGCAGTCGAGCAGCTTCGGCGGCGCGCGGCGCGAGCTTCAGGAGCTGGCGCGGGTCGCGCGGGCGGCCGGCCGCGAGGACGTCGCCACGATCGCCGAGCTGCGCGAGCGTTGGTACGAGCTGATCGCTTATCCGGGCAGCACCAGCGCGATGACCGCTTTGACCGAATGGGCGGGCCGGACCGACCCGGCTGAGCGGATGCGCGCCAACGGCGCCCGCATCATCCTCGCCCGCATCTACCGCTACCAGGGCGACGAGGCGCGCGCCAACGCCCTGCTCGCGCAGGTCGCGCAAAGCGGCGCTTCGGCGCGGCGGCGGCTGATCCACTCGCCGCACTACACGCTCGGGCAGCAGGAGATGCGGCTGGAGGGCGACCAGGATCTGATCGAAGCGATACGCTACGGCAACACGCTCAACCGGGTGACCGAGAATTACGACAACAAGTGGATCGACGTCGGCTTCTGGGTGATGCCCGACGGCCGCGTTTCCGGGCTCGAGATCGTCCGCCACGGCGCCACCGCCGACTGGTCGGAACCGCTGCTCGAAGCGATCCGCGGCCGGACCTACTCGGCCGGGCCCGAGGCGACCTATCGGCTCGAACGCTATACTTTCACCGCGCCGATGCAGCAGGGCACGGGCAGCCGGATCGGCCATCGCGCGCCGAACGCCCGCGCCGAATATCTCGATCTCACGGTCGAGGGCCAGATGCCGCCGCCGCCCGCCGCGCCGACCGGAGGGATGACCCGCTAGATCAGCCGATCAGCGTCCCGAAGAAGACCAAGCCGCCGATCCAGCCGGCCGCGAACAGTTTGAGGTCGTCGAGCCAGGGGGGGACAGTCGCTTTTCCCGCCGCCTCCGCCAAATCGGGCTCGGACACGGCAAAAAGTGACTGTCCCCATTCCAGCGGCAGCGCAGCGGCCCAGGGACCGGCGCGGCGGACGATGAGCGGGGACAGGCGGTTCATGGCCGCCATTAAGAATCCATTTACCATGAAATCCGCAAGCCCCTGCTCAGGGTTAATTTGGTGCCCAAGTCCCGTTGCGGGACGCGTCGCGCGCAGGTAGAGCGCGACGCGCGCCGTCACAAAAGCTTCACGTTCGTCACGGAAGAGTCATGCATGTTCGACCTCCCGCCTCCGGACCCGTCGCTCGAAATCGTAATTGCCAGTCGGGGATATTCGAAGGGCCTGGCCCAGACGGAGGGCGTTCAGATCCTCGCTCGTGGCGAGGTCGCTTTCGGCCATGCCTATGTCGGCCTGTTATGGAAGAACGTCACCTCTCCCGTCGCCGATGGAGAGGCTCAATCCTATCTCGGTTATCGGACCCGCGCCGGCGGCTTCGACCTCAACGCCACGATCGGCTACCACCATCAAACCGGCGTCGACGGGCCGACCGACGACGACAGGTTCGAAGTCAGCGCGACGGTCAGCCGCCCGTTCGGCCGGATTACGCCGCGCGTCCAGATCGTCGCCAGTCCGAACGATTTCGGCGGCACGCGGGAATCGATCTATTTCGAAAGCGGCGCGTCGGTCAGCATCCTGCCTGGCGCGAGCCTGAGCGCGAATATCGGCCGGCGCGAGCGCAGCCGGGCCACTGATTATACCGCGTTCAACTTCGGCGCCAGCTACACCGTCCGAAACATGGTGACGCTCGAGCTGCGCTACCATGACACCGCGCAAAGCAACTTCGGTGAAATCTACGAACCACGGGTCGTCGGCTCGATGAGGCTGCGCTTCTGACCACGCTTGTGAGCACCGCGCCGGCCGCTTAGGCTTGGTCCATGGACGCAAGCGGGACGGTCACCCAGGCGCTGCGCCACGGGGCGCAGCTGATCCGCGAGGATCCGCGCCTCGCCGCGCGCCAGGCGCGCGAGATCCTCGGCGTCGCGCCCGGCAATGCCGATGCTTACCGCCTGCTCGGCGCGGCGCTCCGGCGCTCCGGCGAGGCCGAGGAGGCCGAACGGGCCGAGCTGGACGCCATCGCCGCCTCGGTCGGCGACCCGGCCTTGATGCGCGCCGCCGAGGCCTTGCTCGACAACGACCTCCCCGCCGCCGAGCAGGCGCTGCGCGCGCGGCTGCGCGAGAAGCCGGCCGACGTCGCCGCGATCCGGATGATGGCCGAGCTCGCCGGGCGGCTTGGCCGCTATCCGGATTCGGAGACCTTGCTGCGCCGCGCGCTCGCGCTCGCCCCCGCCTTCACTCCCGCCCGGGCCAATCTCGCGACCGTGCTCTACAAGCAGAACCGCCCCGCCGAGGCGATTGCCGAGCTGGACCGGCTCCAGGACAGCGACGCCTCGAACCAGAACCTCAAGGCCGCCGCGCTCGGCCGCATCGGCAGCTTCGAGGAGGCGATCCTCATCTACGAGCAGGTGCTCACCAAAGTGCCGAACCAGCCCAAGGTGTGGATGAGCTACGGCCATGCGCTCAAGACGGTCGGCCGGCTCGACGACGGCATCGCCGCCTATCGCCGCGCGCTTGCCCTCGCGCCGGGCCTCGGCGAAGTCTGGTGGAGCCTCGCCAATCTCAAGACGATCCGGTTCGGCGACGAGGATGTGGCGGCGATGGAAGCCGCGCTCGGCGCGCCGGACCTGGCCCGCGAAGACCGCTACCACCTGCGCTTCGCGCTCGGCCGCGCTTATGAGGAGCGCGGGCAACATGCCGAATCCTTCGCCCATTATGCGGAAGGGAACCGGCTGCGCGGCGAGGCGATCGGCTTTCGCGGTGACGAGGTCGGCGCGCTGGTCGACCGGTCGAAGCGGTTGTTCACCGCGGATTTCTTCGCCGCCCGCGCCGGGCAGGGCTGCGCCGCGGCCGACCCGATCTTCATCCTCGGCATGCCGCGCGCGGGCTCGACCCTGGTCGAGCAGATCCTCGCCTCGCATCCCAAGGTCGAAGGAACGATGGAGCTGCCCGACATTCCGGCGCTGGCGCGGCGGCTCGGCAAGGCGGGCGAGGAGGATTATCCGGCCTGCCTCGCCGCGCTCGATCCGGCGGCGCTCGGCGCGCTCGGCGAGGAATATCTCGAGCGCACCCGCATCCAGCGCAAGACCGGCCGGCCGTTTTTCATCGACAAGATGCCCAACAATTGGGCGCATGTGGGCCTGATCCGGCTGATCCTGCCGAACGCCAGGATCATCGACGCGCGCCGCCACCCGCTCGATTGCTGCTTCTCCAACTTCAAGCAGCATTATGCCCGCGGCCAGGGGTTCAGCTACTCGCTGACCGACATGGGCCGTTATTATGCCGATTATGTCGACCTGATGGGCCATTTCGCCGCGGCGATGCCGGACCCGCCGCACCTCCTGATCCACGAGCGGCTGATCGAGGATCCCGAGGGCGAAGTCCGCGCGCTGCTCGAATTTCTCGGCCTCGCCTTCGATCCCGCCTGCCTGCGCTTCCACGAGAACGAGCGGGCGGTGCGCACCGCGAGCTCCGAGCAGGTCCGCCGCCCGATCAACCGCGACGGCCTCGGCCAGTGGCGCCCCTACGAAGCCTGGCTCGACCCGCTCAAAACCGCGCTCGGCCCCGCGCTGGAGGACTGGAAAAAATAGGGACTGTCCCTAATTTTTCCGGGAGGGAGCACGTAAAAATAGGGACTGTCCCTAATTTCGCGGGCGGCGGGAAAGCGTTGCAAATCGATCACTATCGCGGGGGATTTCGTTTCGCAGGCAAAAAGGTTTGACGCGCCGCGCAAAGCGGCGGATTCTCCCGGCAGAGACGCCAGAGGGGGGAAAGATGAACCTGAAGCGCGCCGCATTCGGCCTGTTCACGTCGACGATGCTCTGCACCAGCGGGGCCGCCTTCGCCCAGGATGCGCCCGCCCCCGCGGCGCCTGCCGCCAATGCCGGCGACGAGGTGATCATCGTCACCGCCCAGAAGCGCTCGGAGAATCTCCAGAACGTCCCGATCAGCATCCAGGCGCTGGGCACCCAGCAGCTCGAGGAGCAGAACGTCTCCAATTTCCAGGATTACACCCGGCTGATGCCGAGCATTTCCTACCAGACGTTCCAGCCGGGCACGACCAACGTCTATATCCGCGGCGTCGCCTCGGGCGGCGACGGCAACCATTCGGGCTCGCTCCCTAGCGTCGGCGTCTATCTCGACGAGCAGCCGGTGACGACCATCGGCGGCACGCTCGACGTCCACATTTACGACATCGCCCGCATCGAGGTGCTGCGCGGGCCGCAAGGCACGCTCTACGGCGCCTCCTCCGAGGCGGGCACGATCCGGATCATCACCAACCGGCCCGATCCCTCGGGCTTTGCCGGCGGCTTCGACGCCGAATTGAATTCGGTCCGCCACGGCTCGATCGGCGGCTCGCTCGAAGGCTTCATCAACGCGCCGCTCGGCGACCGCGCGGCGGTGCGCCTGGTCGCCTGGTACCAGCACGACGCCGGCTATATCGACAACGTCCCCGGCACCCGCGCCTTCCTGCCGCGGCCGGGCGGCATCGTCATCAACAACGCCTCCCTGGTCGAGAACAATTTCAACGACGTCGACACGATCGGCGGCCGCGCCGCGCTCGGCATCGAGCTCGACGACAATTGGACGGTGACCGCGAGCCTGTTCGGCCAGGACCAGCGTTCGCACGGCTCGTTCGGCTTCGACCCGAGCGTCGGCGACCTCCAGGTCCAGCATTTCTTCCCCGACCGCAACCACGACCGCTTCGCCCAGGCGGCGCTCACCATCGAGGGCAAGATCGGCAGCTTCGACCTCACTTATGCCGGCGCCTATCTCGACCGGCGAATCCACAGCACGAACGACTATACCGATTATGCCGAAGCCTATGACCGTCTCTATGACAGTTGCTGCGGCGGCCTCTCGTCCTATTTCTATTTCCAGGACAATGCCGGCAACACGATCGACCCGTCGCAGCACATCGTCGGCCGCAGCCACTATCGCAAGATGAGCCATGAGTTGCGGATCGCCTCACCGGCGGAAAACCGGCTGCGCTTCGTCGGCGGCCTGTTCTACCAGCGCCAGTCCCACCTCATCCACCAGGATTATCAGGTCACAAACCTCGCCTCGGCTTTGTCGGTCAACGGCTTTCCGGGGACGCTCTGGCTGACCCAGCAGGAGCGCGTCGACCGCGATTATGCGGGCTTCGGCGAATTGAGCTTCGACATCGTCCCGACGGTGACGCTGATCGGCGGCATCCGCGTCTACCGCTACGACAACAGCCTGATCGGCTTCTTCGGCTTCGGCCGCAATCCGGCGGGCCCGCCGTTCAACGGCGCGGGCAGCTCGCGCACCGGCGTCGCCGGCTGCTACACCACCACCGGTCAGATCCTGCGCGACAATCCCGGCGGCACCTTGCTTCCGGCCGCCGTGCCCGGCTCGCCTTGCACCGATCTCGCGGACTTCGTCGGCGGCGGGCTCGTGCCCAAGCGACAGGAGGGCGACGGCATCACCCATCGCGTCACCCTGAACTGGCACGTCACCCCGCGCCACCTGCTCTACGCGACCTGGTCGAGCGGCTTCCGGCCGGGCGGCATCAACCGCCGCGCGACCATCCCGCCCTACGACGAAGACAAGCTCACCAATTACGAGATCGGCTTCCACACCACATGGAACGGCGGCCTGAGGATCAACGGCGCCCTGTTCTGGCAGGAATGGAGCCAATTCCAATTCGCCTTCCTGGGGGCGAACAGCTTCACCGAGATCCACAACGGGCCGGACGCGCGGATCAAGGGCGCCGAGCTCGAAATCAACTGGCGGCCGCCGGGCAGCGGCTTCAACTTCGCGGTGAGCGCCGCCTACACCGACGCCCAGACGCGCCGTAATCTTTGCGGCTTCGACGATACGACCTTCGCCTGCACTGCGCCGGGGCCGGACGGCCAAACCAATTTCATCTCTTCGCCGGCCGGCACGCGGTTGCCGGTGACGCCGCGCTTCAAGATCGCGGCGACCGCGCGTTACGAGTTCGCCTTGGCCGGCGGGACCGGCCACGCCCAAAGCAGCCTGACCCACCAGAGCTCGGCGACGCCCGATCTGCGGCGGCTGATCTTCCAGCCCGGCACTGGCGACCCGGTCGACCCGGCGGTCGCGACCGGCCGCCTGCCTGCCTATACCACCGCCGATTTCGCCTTCGGCATCGAGTGGCCACGGTGGAGCGCCGAGCTGTTCGTCGAGAACGCGTTCGACGAGCGCGCCCAGCTGACCCGCTTTCAGCAATGCGGCCAATGCTTCAACCGGCCCTATATCGTCACCAACACGCCAAGGACGCTGGGCGTCAGGGTGGGGACGCGGTTCTGATCGAGGCGGCGTGACGCGGGCGCGAGACAAGCTCTCCCTTGCCGCCGCCCGCCGGATCACGCTCGCCGCGCAGGGCTTCGGCGCGCCGAAGCCGCCGGTGGCCGGCTGGAGCCCGCTCGGCCGCACCCTCGGCCGGCTCGGCCTCCATCAGATCGACAGCGTCAACGTCCTCGTCCGCGCCCATTATCTGCCCGCTTTCTCGCGGCTCGGCGGCTATGACCGCGGCCTGATCGACCGCGCCGCCTGGGGGAAAAGAAGCGAACGGCGATTGTTCGAATATTGGGCGCACGAAGCCTCGCTGCTGCCGCTCGCGCTCCACCCCTTGCTGCGCTGGCGAATGGAACGCGCCGGCCGCGGCGAATCGGGCTGGAAGGCGATGCGCGCCTTCGCCACCAGCCGCCGCGCCGAGGCCGAAGCGATCCTCGCGCGCATCCGCGCCGACGGCCCGATGGCGGCCTCCGACTTCGAACATGGCAGGAGCCGCGCCGGCTGGTGGGAATGGGGCGAGACCAAGCATGCGCTCGAATGGCTGTTCTGGGCCGGACATATCACCACCGCCACCCGGCGCGGCAGCTTCGAGCGGGTCTACGACCTGACCGAGCGGGTGATCCCCAAAGCGGTCCTCGCCCTGCCGACGCCGGGCGCGGCCGAGGCCCAGCGGGCGCTGGTCGAGATTTCCGCGCGCGCGCTCGGCATCGCCACCGCGACCGATTTGCGCGACTATTTCCGCCTCGCTCCCGACGAAGCCCGCGCCGCGATCGCCGCTCTGGTCGAGGACGGGATTCTGCTGCCGGTCGCGGTCGAGACTTGGCGCCAGCCGGCCTTCCTCCACGCCGCCGCCCGCCGCCCGCGCCGGATCCGCGGCCAGGCCCTGCTCGCCCCGTTCGACCCGCTGATCTGGGAACGCGCCCGCGCCGAGCGCCTGTTCGGCTTTCGCTACCGTATCGAAATCTACACGCCCGCGGCCAAGCGCGTGCACGGTTATTACGTGCTGCCGTTCCTGCTTGACGAAAAGCTGGTCGCCCGCGTCGACCTCAAGGCCGACCGCCAGCGCGGGGTGCTGGTGGCGCGCGGCCTGCATCTGGAGCCGGGCGCGCCGGCGGAGACGCGCGAGCGGCTCGCGGCGGAGCTGGCGTCGATGGCGCAATGGCTGGGGCTGGAGCGGGCCGGGCGAACCGGGTAATCTCGTTTCGCACCGCAAGGCGGAGGATCGAATGGCCCGCACCAGAACCTGCCCGAAATGCCAGGCGTCGATGGTCGAAGGCTTCGTCATCGACAAGGGCGAGGCCAGCCGCGCCGTGAGCAGCTGGCTCGAAGGCGCCCCGAACAAGAGCTTCTGGAGCGGGGTCAAGCTCGGCGGCAAGACGCCGATCGAGATCGCGACCTGGCGCTGCACAAGCTGCGGCTTCCTGGAGAGCTACGCCAAGCCGTGACGACTCTTGCGCGGCGCGGCGCCCTCGCCTACATGCGGCGCCATCACCAGCCCGGCCCTTGGGAAACCAGGGGCCGGAAAAGGTTCGGGGCCGTAGCTCAGCTGGGAGAGCGCTGCAATGGCATTGCAGAGGTCAGGGGTTCGATCCCCCTCGGCTCCACCATTTCAAAATTCGTGAGCTAGCCCAGTCTCCCGACCCCATGTCGGGGCAAGGGCCCGTTAATTAGTGACAGTCACTCTTTTTCCCGGCCGAACGCTACCCTTTTTCGTCACTTCCGCGAAAGCGGGAGTCCAGCTGCCTGGGTAGAAGAAGAAAAGCTGGATTCCCGCTTTCGCGGGAATGACGGCGGTAGGAGAGGCCTAAACCTCCTCCTCGTCTCCCGCCGCGCCGGGGACGCCGATATCGTCGTCGCCGCCGAGATCGACCTCGTCGTCGGGATTCTCCTCGGCTTCCTCGTCGACGTCGATCTCGAGCTCGTCGGCGGCGAGGTCGGCGTCTTCCTTCTCGACCTCGACCTCGGGCTTGGCCGCCTCGAACGGCATCGGCTGCTTGGATTTCAGCACCGGCTCGGGCTGCCAGTTGATCCCGCAGGCGACGCAGGTCACCGGATCGTCCTTGCCCAGATCATAGAAGCGGGTCGCGCATTTCGGGCAGGTCCGCTTGGTGCCCCATTCCGGTTTCACCATGGGTGAAAAGTCTCCAGCTTGAATTGAGAATTGCCCGCGCTCGCGCCGGCATCGGCGGGCGCCTTGCCACATGGGCGGTGCGCTGTCAAAGGCCGCTTATGGGGCGCCCGCTCAGGGGAATTGCGCAGATTCCCGGCGACAAGTCGATCTCGCACCGCGCGCTGATCCTCGCCGCGCTGGCGGTCGGGCGCAGCCGGATCGCGGGGCTCAACGAGGGCAGCGACGTCCGGGCGACGATCGCGGCGCTGCGGGCGATGGGCGCGCGGATCGAACCGGACGGCGGCGGCGGCTGGACCGTCGACGGGGTCGGCGTCGGCGGCCTGCTCCAGCCCGACGCGCCGTTCGACTGCGGCAATTCGGGGAGCTCGGCGCGCCTCCTGATGGGGCTCGCCGCCAGCCACCGGATCCGTGCCGCCTTCACCGGCGACGCCTCGCTCGGCCGGCGCCCGATGGGCCGGGTCGCGGCGCCGCTCAGGCGGATCGGCGCGCGCGTCTCGGCGGACCGCCTGCCGCTGACGGTCGAGGGCCTTTATCCCGCGATCCCGACCCGGCACCGGCTCGAAACGCCCTCGGCCCAGGTCAAGTCGGCGCTGCTGCTCGCCGGCCTCAACACGCCGGGAACCACCGAGCTGATCGAGACCGCGCCGACCCGCGACCATCTCGAGCGGATGCTGGCTTTGTTCGGCGCCGACATCGCACGCGACGGCATGCGGATTGCGCTCACCGGCGAGGCCGAGCTGCGGCCGCAGGCGCTCGCCATCCCCGGCGACGCTTCCGCCGCCGCCTTCCTCGCGGTCGCGGCGCTGATCGTGCCCGGCTCGGAAATCCGCATCGCGGGCGTCGGCGTCAATCCGACCCGGACCGGCCTCTACGAGGTCCTGCGCGAGATGGGCGCGGACCTCGCCTTCGAGAACGAGCGCGAGATTTGCAACGAGCCGGTCGCCGACCTCGTCGTGCGCCACAGCGCGCTGGCCGGCGTCGATGTGCCGGGCGAGATCGCGCCGAGGATGATCGACGAATATCCGATCCTGTTCATCGCCGCCGCCTTCGCCCGCGGCACCACCCGCGCCCGCGGCCTCGCCGAGCTGCGGCTCAAGGAATCGGACCGGATCGCCGCCATGGCGGCGGGGCTGCACGCCGCCGGCATCGCCGTCGCGCCGCTCGACGACGGCCTCGCCGTGCGTGGCGGCGGCGGCCCGCTCCCCGGCGGCGCGACGATCGACCCGGCCGGCGACCATAGGGTCGCGATGGCCTTCGCGGTGGCTGGCCTCCATGCCAAGGAGCCGATAGGGGTCGCGGGCATGGACTGCGCCCAAACCAGCTTTCCCGGCTTCCTCGCGACGCTCGCGACGTTGACCGCCGCATGATCATCGCCGTCGACGGACCGGCCGCCAGCGGCAAGGGCACGATCGCCAGGGCGCTCGCCGCGCATTACGGCCTGCCGCACATGGACACCGGCCTGCTCTACCGCGCCACCGCCTTGAACCTGCTCGAAATGGGCGGCGACCCCGAAAGCGAGTTCGCCGCCGCGCGCGCCGCCGATCTGTCGCAGATCGATTTCGCCGACCCCGAATTGAAGAGCGAGACGGTCGGCGGCATCGCCTCGCGCATCTCGGCCTATCCGCTCGTCCGCGACGCCTTGCTCGAACGCCAGAAGCGCTTCGCCGGCGGCGAAAGCGGCGCCGTCCTCGACGGCCGCGACATCGGCACGGTGATCGCGCCGCAGGCGCAGGTGAAATTGTTCGTCACCGCCAGGCCGGAGGTGCGCGCCCGGCGGCGCTACGCCGAATTGCGCGAGCGCGGCCTCGACGTCCATTTCACCGACGTCCTCGCCGACATCCACGCCCGCGACGAGCGCGACATCGGCCGCGAGGCGGCGCCGCTCGTCCAGGCGCCGGACGCGATCCTGATCGATACCAGCGAGCTCGACGCCGAGGCCGCGATCGCGGCGGCGGTCGAAGCGGTCGCGCGGCGGATGGCCTGAGCCGGGCCTAGCGCGGCGCGGCCTCGGCTCGGGAAAGCTGGCGCAGCAGGCGCGCCATGTCGTCGCCCAAGCCGTCGCGGCCGCCGACGGCGAAGCTCGCGCGAAGGCAGGCGCCCAGATCGTCGAGCGCGAAGCCGCGCCCGCTCATTCGCCGGGCGGGCGCGGTCCCGCGCAAGGCGGCGATTATCGCGCCCCTGCTGTCGCGCACGATCGTCTCGAGCAGGGCCAAGAGACCGGCCAGCAGGCCGACGAAGAACAGGATTGAAAGAAGATGCGCCACGGCTCGTCCCCCTCTTCTGGCTCCCGGACGCAACGCGGAGCACGTGGACGATATGCAGAACGTCCGAATCCGCCCTGTGTTCCAACGACTTGGCTTACGCATGGCGCCGCGCCGGGGAAGTTGCCGGCAACCGTCCCCATCCTTGCTGCGCTCACCGCGTTCCGTACGTCCGATCCCCGGCGTCGCCCAGGCCGGGGATGATGTAGCCGTGATCGGTGAGCTCGGGGTCCATTGCCGCCGCCCAGATCGGCACGTCCGGGTGAGCGGCGCGGACCGCTTCCGCACCGGGGCGCGAGCAGAGCAGGCAGACGAAGCGCATGTCCGAGACGCCGGCTTCCTTTAGCCGGTCGATCGCGGCGATCGCGGTGTGGCCGGTCGCCATCATCGGATCGACGATGATGACGAGACGCTCGGCGACGTCGTCCGGCGTCTTGAAATAATATTCCACCGCCTGGAGCGTGACCGGCTCGCGGTAGAGCCCGATATGGGCGACGCGGGCCGACGGGACGAGGTCGAGCATGCCCTCGGCCATGTCGAGGCCGGCCCTGAGGATCGGCGCGATCACCAGCTTCTTCCCGGCGATCCTGGGCGCCTTCGTGACCGCGATCGGGGTCTCGACCTCGATCTGCGCGGTCGGCAGGTCGCGCGTCACTTCGTAGCAGAGCAGCATCGCGGTCTCGCGCACCACCGTCCGGAACAATTGGGTCGAGGTCGTCCGGTCGCGCAGGATGGTGAGCTTGTGCTGCACCAGGGGGTGGGAGACGATCGTGAGTCCATCCATGGCTAGAATACCGTTCCGTCGCTGATGATGTTGAAGGGAGGGCCGCCACCGGGGCGGCGTTCGGCCGCGATCCGTCGCCCGGCCGCCCAGGTGCCGCCCTCGAGCATGCGGGCCAGTGGGAAGGCCTGTTCGCTCACCCCGAGCCGCGCGCGCACCTCCGGCGCGAGCCGGTCGAGCAAAGCGACCGTCATCGCCCGCCAGGCGACGATCAGCGGGTCCGACACCTTGTGGGGCCGCCCGGCCGCGGCGGGATCGGTAAGGGTGAGGACGCCGGTATCGACGAACAGCCCGCCGTTGCGATATTCGGCGAGGCCGGTGAGGCCGTCTATGTCGACGATCTCGATGCCCGACGCCTGGAGCGGCTCGATCAGCGAATAAGCGAGCCATTGCGAAAGCTTGTGCAAGGGGACGAGACCGTCGCTGGCGTCGTCGCGGCGGATCGCCGGATGCCGCCAGCAATCGCCGAGCGGCACGCCCTCGATCACCAGCCGGTCGGCCCAGATCGGCCCGAGCGCCTCGAGCAGCAGTTCGAGGATCGCCGGCGCCGGCAGCCGCCCGGCTTCGGCGCGCCCGGCGAGAATGTCGTAGAGGCCGCCGGGACGCCCGCCCGCGAACAGGTCCGGCCGCGCCGCCGCCTGGCCGCCGAGGCGGCGGAGCAAAGAGGCGCGGCCGTCGAGGCCGAGCAGGGGATTGCCGTCCGCGACCTGGAAGCCGCGCGCCAAGGCTTTCGTATCGAGCGCGGCCAGATCATCGAGCGCGCCGGCCTCGAACATCCGCTGGCTGGCGACGGCGAGGCCCTCGGAGCGGCTGAAGGTCCGGCCGCTCTGCGGATCGGCGAAGCGCCAGTCCGGCCCGGCCCCGGCGTCGAGCAGGACCGAGAGGATGACGAGATCGAAGGCGGCGCGGGCGCGCGCCGCCGGGTCGCCCTCCGGCAGGCGCGGCTCTCCCGCAACGAAATGGCGCGCGCGCGCGTGGAACGGAATATCGAGGTCCGGATAGCGCTCGCGGGTCACCGCGGCGGTGAGGTCGGCCGCGGCGCCGAGCCGGTCGAGGTCGACCGCCCAGCCCGCCACGCCGCCATCCACGGCGATGGCGAGCATCTCGTGCGCCCGCTCGCGGACGGCCGCCGCATTGAGCAGGCCGCTTATGGCTGCGTCGGGACCGCTCATCCGCGCTAGAATTTCCCCAGGTCCCGTCCGACGACGGAGCGCAGCTTCTTGGCGCTCGGCGGCTTCTCCGCGGAGAAATAGCCGGCCGCCTTCTTGGCCTCCATCTCGACGCTGGCGTCCTCGGGCACCAGCCAATCGGGAATGGGAACGCGCTCGCCGATCTCGATCCCGCCGCCGACCAGCGCGTCGTATTTCATGTTCGACATCGACACGAAGCGGTCGATCCGGTCGATGCCGAGCCAATGGATCACGTCCGGCATGAGCTGCTGGAAGCGCGCGTCCTGGACGCCGGCGACGCATTCGGTGCGCTCGAAATAGGTCGCGGCCTGGTCGCCGCCCACCTGGCGCTTGCGTGCGTTGTAGACCAGGAACTTGGTCACCTCGCCCAAGGCGCGGCCTTCCTTGCGATTGTAGACGATCAGGCCGACGCCGCCCGCCTGGGCCTGCAGCGTCGCCTCCTCGATGCCGTGGGTCAGATAAGGGCGGCAGGTGCAGATGTCGGAGCCGAACACGTCCGATCCGTTGCATTCGTCGTGGACCCGGCAGGTCAGGGTTTTGGCGCGGTCGCCGAGGAAGGCCGGGTCGCCGAAGATATAGAGGGTCATGCCGCCGATCGGCGGCAGGAAGACCGACAGATCCGGCCGGGTGACGAGCTCGGGATACATCCCGCCGGTCTGCTCGAACAGGCAGCGCCTGAGGCTCGATTCGTTCGCTTCGAAACGCTCGGCCAGGCCCGGCAGCCACCAGACCGGATCGACCGCGATCTTGGTCACCGAGACGTCGCCCGCTTCGTGGACGATCTCGCCGTCGACCGCGAGCCTGCCCGCTGCGATCGCCCCCTGGATCTCGCCCAGGGTCAGCCGCGCCTTGGTGATCGCGATCGAGGGCCTGATGTCGATCCCCTCGGCGATCAGCCCGGCGAAATCCTGCGCCACCCGGTGCCCCCAGGGGTCGAGCGAGACGATCTTGGCGGGATCGCCCCATTGCCGGTGCGGCCCGATCTCGCAGACCGGCGAAGTGTCCTGCAGGTCCGGGCGCGCCTCGGGATCCATCGCGCCCGACGAAATCGCCAGCGCGCGGTAGATCGAATAGGAGCCGCCATGCGCGCCGATCGCGTTCCTGTCGGCGCGCGCGTTGACCGTCGCGACCACCGGGCCCCGCTCCGCCGCCGTCGCCGCGCCCCAGTGCAGCGGAAACCGCACCGGGCCGCGCGAGCCGGGATGCGACGTCAGCCTGATATGGCCGCTCTTGCCGTCCGACGTCATCTTCTGTCCTCTCGCTTCTCGCTCTCATCGGCCGGGCGCGCCGGCCTTTGCCGTGACGCTACGACAGCGGGAGCGAGGTGGCTAGGGCGGTTGTGAATGGAGCGGCGCGCGCTCCTTCGCGTTGGCCACTGGATCGGATATGTTTCACGCGGAGGCGCGAAGGCGCCAAGGGGGCGCTATGGAGGGTCTGGAGGAGGTGGCGCGGCTGGCGCTCGGCTTCCGGCGATCGACCGCCGGGCTTCCCCACCAGGGACTGTCCCCATCTGGGGACTGTCCCCTCCTGCGTGTCCTCCTAGGCGTGCCATGCTGAAGCGGGTCTGCATAACCGGCGCACCGGGCTGCGGCGTGACCACGCTCGGCGGGGCGCTGGCGGCGCGGCTCGGCGCGGTGCAGATCGACACCGACGATCATTATTGGGTCGCGACCGATCCGCCCTATCGCGAGAAGCGCGAGGTGCCTGAGCGCCTGAACCGCATTGGCGCGGAGCAGGCGCGGACCGGACGGTGGGTGATGTCGGGCGCGCTCGAAGGCTGGGCGGAGAGCGCCATCAAGGAGGCCGAGCTGATCGTCTTCCTCGAAGTGCCGACGCAGGTCCGGCTGGAGCGGCTTCGCGAGCGCGAGCGGGCGCGCTTCGGCGATGCGCTGCTGCCGGGCGGCGCGATGCACGAGACGCACCGCGAATTCATCGCCTGGGCGGCACAATATGAGCTGGGCACCCAGCCGGGGCGGAGCCGCCCGCGCCAGGAGCGCTGGCTGGCCGGCGTGACCCAGCCGGTGCTGCGGCTCGACGGCACCCGCACCCCGGAAGCGCTGGTCTCCGCGATTCTCCGCCACCCACTTTGAGGGGGACAGTCGTCGTCAGCGATGCGTGCGCCGAAAGTCCGCGACCTGGGCCTGCGTCACATCCGCCGGATAGCAGATCGGCGCGTAGCCGCCGGGGCGGCTGTAGGCGCTGCGGCCGCCGCACGAGCGGCCGTTGCGCATCACGCTATAGGGGCACGGGCATGGCCCCGGATAGGAGGCGGTGGACTCGCGGATGATGCGCTGCTTGATCTGGGCGTCGGATTGAAAGGCGAAGGCCGGCGAGGCCGACAAGGCAAGTCCGAGCAATCCCAATATGAACGATTTCATGGCATTCCCCTCCCTAATTTAGGCTGCCATATCATTCGCCGGGGCTTCTCCAAAGACAACACGTCCCAGCTTGTAAATGGAAGGCGCTCAAGCCATGGTAAGGTCGTGAAAGAAGAGAAATTTGATCACCCAAGCAACTGGATTTCCGGGCTAAGGGAAAGACTCGCTTCTGTGGGAAGTCGCCTGGATGAGGCGAGAGAGTTGCTCGATATGGCCTCTCGCCGTCGCGATCCGGGGATCAATCTGGTTCAGCTGGCAGAGAAACTGTACAAGGCCCGCCGACTTAGGGAACGGTTTTTTTCGGTCGATTTCTTTGCGGAGCCAACTTGGGATTTGTTGCTGGACCTATATATTGCTCATCATCGGAGCCGCATCGTCATAACGTCCGGAGCCTCGATTGCAGCCGGCGTGCCGCTCACCACCGGGCTTCGCCTGATCGAGAAGCTGGAAGAGGCCGGCGTCATCGCGCGGTCGTCGTCCCCGACCGACCATCGCCTCGTCATCATTTCGCTGACGCAAGGATCGCTGGAGAAGATGAACGAGCTGCTGCGCGAGATCGCCCTGCTGTTTCCGTTCGAGCGGCTCGAGGGCTGAGCGCCGGCACCGGCCCCGGTGACGGCGAAACAGGGTCCTAGAAGTCGGTCTTGCCGAAGCGGGGAACCCCGTGGTTGCTCCCCGGCGGATCGAGGACATTGAGGTCGAGCGCGACCGGCTCGCCGATCCAGTGCGCCAAATTCGTGTGATCGGCCAGATCGTCATCGGTGAGCGGATGAACCAGCGCCCGCAGGCCCGAAGCCTCGATCGCCGCGATCACCCCGGCAAGCGATCGTTCGAGGAAGTGTATCTCATATTGCGCGATCGGGTGCGGCCCGGCCCTCCCGTCCGTCAGCCGCCCGACGAACAGAATCTGCAATTCACCCCCGGCCGCCCCTGCGCGACCGAACGCATTGCGCAGCGCCTCGGCGGCGGGGCGTTCCTCGGCCGAATAATAGATGTGGGCATGATAGGGTGCGTCGCGGTCGGCCATGGTCCTGTCCCCAAAAGTAACTGTCCCCATTTGCAGGCGGCGTTGCGCCCGTCACCGCGCCCGCCTATCTGACGGGGGGAGACAGGCTTCAGCAGCAAGGACCGCCATGACCCAGTTCAACGACCGCGAAAAGGCATTCGAGAACATGTATGCCCGCGATCAGGAGATGCAGTTCAAGATCGTCGCGCGCCGCAACCGGCTGCTCGGCATGTGGGCGGCGCGGAAGATGGGCCTGACCGATGCCGAGGCCGACGCCTATGCCAAGGACGTGATCCGGGCCGATTTCGAGGAAGCCGGCGATGAGGACGTGATCCGCAAGCTGCTCGGCGACCTGACCTCCGCCGGTGTCGAGATCGACGACGCGGCGATCCGCGAGGCGGTCGCGCACAAGACCGTCGAGGCGCGCCGCCAGTTCATCGAGGCGCAAGGCTGATGGCGATGGCGGCCGACCAGATCGAGACCCTGATCCGCGAAGGGATTCCCGACGCGATGGTCGAGATCGTCGACCTGGCCGGCGATGGCGACCATTATCAGGCGCGGGTCGTCGCCGAGAGCTTCCGCGGCCTGCCGCTGGTCCGCCAGCACCAGCTTGTCTATCAGGCGCTGGGCGGCCGGATGGGCACCGAATTGCACGCGCTCCAGCTCAGCACCGCCGCGCCCGAGTAGAGGAACCAAGGAAAATATCATGACCGACGCCCGCGACCGCATCGACGAGATTGTAAAGAAGCACGACATCGTCCTGTTCATGAAGGGCACCGCGCTCTTTCCCCAGTGCGGCTTTTCGAGCCGCGCGGTCGCGATCCTCGACCATCTCGGCGTCCCTTTCGAGACCGTCGACGTCCTCCAGGACCCGGAGATCCGCGCCGGCATCAAGGATTATTCCGACTGGCCGACGGTGCCGCAGCTGTTCGTCAAGGGCGAGTTCCTCGGCGGGTCCGACATCATGATGGAGATGTTCGAGGCCGGCGAGCTCCAGGCGCTGGTCGAAGAAAAGCAGATCGCCCGGGCCTGAAAAATAGGGACAGTCCCCATTTTTAGAAAATAGGGACAGTCCCTGTTTTTCACGCTGCCGCTCGCGCTCTCCTTCGTCCGGCCTATTCGAGCGCGGCGAGCGGTCGAGGCGTTTTTGCCCGCCGATGCGCGCGCCGCCGAAATCCCGAAGGGCTGAAAAAGAGAAGGGGCGGGCGGCGCGACCGGAAAGTGCGCCTGGCCCGCCCCTGAGTGGAACCATGTGGACGCGCTAAACCATTCACGCCCCGTGCCAAGCCGCGGGAATGGCGGAAATCCGGGCTTTTCGCAGTGAATCGATCTTAACCTTCTTCGCCAGGTGTAAAGCCCGCCGACATTCGGCTGCCGCGACATTTGTCGCATCATTCATCCTGCGTTCAGCGGCCGGATGACTACTCCTGTAGTCAATCGAGGGAGGGCCGCGATGGAGCGGATCGGGGAAGCCGAATATGCGGTGATGGAGGTGCTCTGGAAGGACGCCCCGCTGACCGCCGCGGAGGTCGCCGGTCGCGTGCCGGCCGAACGCGGCTGGTCGATCCGCACCGTCAAGACGATGCTCGGCCGGCTGCTGGCCAAGGGCGTTCTCGCCCATGAGGAAGCGGGGCGGCGCTACCTTTACCGCCCGGCGGTCGCGCGCGCCGATTATGTCGCGCAGGAATCCGGCCGCCTGATCGACCGTATGTTCGGCGGCCGGATCACGCCGCTCGTCGCCCAGCTCGCCGAGCGCGACCTTCTGACCGACGCCGACATCGCCGAGATCGAGGCCCTGCTCAAGGCGCTCAGGTCGTGACCGCCTGGCTGCTCGCCAACATGGCCTGGGCGAGCCTGTTCATGCTGCTTCTCCTCGCCATCCGCAGGCCGTTCGCCCGCCTGTTCGGCGCCGGTGCGGCCTATGCGCTCTGGCTGGTTCCGGCGCTGCGCCTGGCGATGCCGCCGCTGCCCAGCTTCGCGCCCGATCTTCCGGCGATCGTTCCCCCCGAGACCCTCGTGATCTGGGTGGGGGACGCGGCCGCGCCTTTGCCGCCGGACGGCGGACCCGGGCAGTGGGTGCCCTGGATGCTCGCGCTCTGGGCCGGGGGCGCGGCCATCTTCCTCGCCTGGCAATTTCTGTCCTATCGCCGCTTCCTGACCGAGCTGAGCCTCTCTTCGCGCAGCGTCGGCGCGCATCGCGGCCTGCTTTTGGTCGAGAGCGCGGCGGTGCAGGGGCCGGTCGCTTTGGGTCTGCTCGACCGCCGGATCGTCGTCCCGGCCGATTTCGCGACCCGTTACAGCCCCGAGGAGCGCCGCCTCGCGCTCGACCATGAGGCGATCCACCATCGCCGCGGCGACATCTGGTGGAACCATCTCGGCCTCTTCATCCTCGCCTTGAACTGGTTCAACCCGGTCGCCTGGCTCGCCTTTCGCGCCTTCCGCGCCGACCAGGAGCTGGCCTGCGACGCGCGGGTGACGGCCGCCGCTTCTCCCGGCACGCGCCACGATTATGCGCGCGCTTTGATCAAATCCGCGAGCCGACCCGGCCTGATCGCAGCCTGCCCGCTCAATCATGCCGACCAACTGAAACGGAGACTGAAGATGATGAAGGACCATAAGGTGAGCCGCGCCCGCATGCTCGCCGGCGCGGCCGCGACCGCCGCCCTCGCCGGGCTCGGCCTCGCGCTCGGCACGCCGGGCTTCGCCCAGCCGGATCCGCAACCGCAGGAGAAGGCGCAGCCGCGCGAGGAACGGCGCGAGGAGCGGACGATCATCCGCACCTACCGTCACGACAGCGGCGACGCCGCCGCGCATCGCGAGCACCACGCCGATGGCGCCAGCGACGGCGATCGCCAGCGGGTGATCGTGATGACCCACCGCGGCGGCGACGGCCACGGCGCGCCCGACGTCCGCGTCCACGGCCCGCACGGCGACGTCATGGACGCCGATTGCCGGGACGCCCAGGCGACCAACGTCGACGAGACGGCCGACGGCGAGCGCACCCGCATCGTGCTGTGCAGCCGCGGCGACGCGACCCCGGCCGAACGGGTCGAGCGCCTCCAGCGCGTGCGCGACCGCCTCGCCGGCGACAGCGAGCTCAGCGCAGAGCAGAAGGCGCGCGTCACCGCCGCCCTCGACCGCGAGATCGCCCGGCTGCGGGGGAATTAGGAAAAGGGACCGTTACTTTCAGCCGCTGCGGTGGAGATTTGGTAGCTGGCAGCCGAAAGTAACTGTCCCCTGCCTTCCCTTCCCCCTCCGGCAATGCCACATGCCGGGGATGGAAGACTGGCCCACCGGCAAGGTTGAGCAGGTCGCGCCCGGCGTCCGGCGGCTGCTGGCGCCCAATCCGTCGCCTTTCACCTATACCGGGACCCAGACCTATCTGGTCGGGGAAGGCGAGGTCGCGGTAATCGATCCCGGCCCCGACCTCGCGCCTCATGTCGATGCCATCCTCGACGCCACGCAAGGCGAGCGGATCGCGGCGATCCTCGCCACCCACACCCATCGCGACCACAGCCCGGCGAGCCGGCCGCTCGCGGCCGCCAGCGGCGCGCCGATCGTCGGCTGCGCGCCGCTGGCGCTCGAGGACGACGGCCCGCGCGCCGACGCCGCCTTCGATTTCGACTATGCGCCGGACCGCATCCTCGCCGACGGCGAGGCGCTCGAAGGGCAAGGCTGGACGCTGCGCGCGGTGGCGACGCCGGGCCACACTTCCAACCACCTCTGCTTCGCGCTCGACGGAACCGGCCTCTTGTTCACCGGCGATCATGTCATGGGCTGGTCGACCACCGTGGTGTCCCCGCCCGACGGCGACATGTCGCTTTACATGCAAAGCCTCGATCGGCTGCTCGCCCGGGACGACCATGCCTATCATCCGGCGCACGGTCCGGCGGTCGGCAATCCCCACGCCCATGTCCGCTCGCTGGTCGCCCACCGGCGGATGCGCGAGCGCCAGATCCTTGCCTTTCTCGCCGGCGGGGAAGGACGTATCCCCGTCATGGTCGAGGCGATGTACCAGGCGATCGACCCGCGCCTCCATCCCGCCGCGGGCCGCTCGGTGCTCGCCCATCTGGTCGACCTCGAGCGGCGCGGCTTGGTTAAAGCTGAAGGTGAGCGATGGACGCTCAACGATTGAAAAGGCTTGTGTTCCTTGCTCCGCCTTTGCTCGCCTTGCTGGTCGGCGCAGGGCTTGGCCTGCTGCTTCGTCCGGCCGCCACGCCAAGCGGGCCGGATCCGGTCGCGCTCGCCAACGCGACGATGATCTCGGTCCGCGAGCAGGGCCGCATGACTTTGTTCTCCGCCCGCTTCGTTGCGGTGGTGACGTCGAGCGAGACGCGGCTCGGCCTGACCGCGCGCAAGACCCTGATCATGCCCGGCGAGGTCCGCTACGGCGTCGATCTGGGGCGGCTCCGGCGCGAAAGCCTGACCTGGGACGCGGCGACACGGACGCTGACCGTGACCCTCCCTCCCCTTGAAATCGCCGGCCCGCGCATCGACCTCAATCAGGTGCAGGAATATCGCGAAGGCGGCATCGTCATGGCGCTGACCAATGCCGAGGAGACGTTGGACGAAACCAACCGCCGCCGCGCCCAGCAGGAGCTGATGCGCCAGGCGCGCGAACCGGCGCCGATGGGCCAGGCGCGCGACGCCGCGATGCGGGTCGTGGCGCGCAGCTTCGCGATGCCGCTGCGGGCGGCGGGGATCGACGCGAGCGTCGCGGTGCGGTTCGTGTCGCCCTCGGGCCGCGAGGATGCGAGCTATCTCGACCGGCCGCGGCGGATCGACGACAGGATCCAGGCGCGAAACCGCTGAACGCCGACTATGCCTTCTGGTCGATCAACACGTAGCTGAACGCATTCTGCCCGCCGAGCGAGGCAAGGAAGGCATTGAAGTGCGCCGGCGGCACCGTCTGGCAACCGGCCGAGAAGGTGTTGGTGCCGCCGCCGACATGGATCAGCATCGTCTGCTGCGCGCCTGTCGGGTCGATCCGGTTCCCGTCGGCATCGTTGAAGTCTCCGTCGTGATTCACGTCGCGCTCCGCCACCTGGGTGTCGCGCGCCCTGAACGCGGGTTGCCCCAGATGTCCGCCGGGCTTGGATTGATAACGGTAATTTCCCGCACGCAGCCGTCCGAGATCCATCCTGTGGTCGCCGTCGAGGTCGGTCGTCGACCCTTTGCTGGCTTTCTTGCCCTCGGAGGCATATTGGCCCGAAGGCTCGGTCGTGCAGGGAAATTCCTTGGTCTTGAGCGCGCCGCCCACGCGTTGGACGACGACCATGCGGTCGTCATAGACGCCGAGGCCCTGATTGGCCTTGGTGTTGGTGGGCTTGCGCAGCGCGACGACCACGCGCTTGCCGGCCGCGAAATCGGCTTGGGCTTCGGCGTTGCCATGGCCGGCGATCAAGGCCGCCCAATCGTCGCCCCCGCCCGGCGCGACGGGCGCGGGCGCCGGCGTCGGCGAGGCGGAAGCGGCCCCGACGGTGCCGGGAACCTTCAATACCTGCCCGACCGCGATGCGGCTGGGGTCCTGAATGCCATTCTCCCTCGCAAGGGCGTCGACACTCGTTCCCAGTTGAGCGGCAATGGCGGAGAGCGTATCCCCGGACTTGATCGTGTAGCTTGTAGAATTCGGCATGGTTTCTTACCTCCGACTCAGGGGTTTTTCTAACCCAGTGACACGACGTCCCGCAATTGACAGTGTGACCACATTCCGGGGTCCAGGCAATAAACAAAGGCCGCGCCAGGTCCGCCTCCCATGTCTCTTCCTGCGGGTTTCGCTATGCCGGCGCTGGCGGTGGGGCTAAGGGCGAACGGGGCGCCTCCAGGGCGAATGAGGTATCGAGATGACTGCCCATAATGCGAGCCTCGAGGGCCTCGACCTGCGCGCCGAGCTGGACCGCCTGCGCAAGGAGCGCAACGCGGTCATCCTCGCCCATTATTACCAGTCGCCCGACATCCAGGACCTCGCCGATTTCGTCGGCGACAGCCTCGATCTCTCGCGCAAGGCGCAGGCGACGAACGCCGACGTGATCGCCTTTTGCGGCGTTCGCTTCATGGCCGAGACCGCCAAGATCCTCTCGCCCGACAAGATCGTCGTCCTGCCCGACATGAACGCCGGCTGCAGCCTCGAGGACAGCTGCCCGCCCGAGCAGTTCGCCGCGTTCCGCGCCGCCCATCCGGACCATATCGCGCTGACCTACATCAACAGCTCGGCCGAGGTGAAAGGCCTGTCCGACATCATCGTCACCTCCTCGTCGGCCGAGACAATCCTCAAGCAGATCCCGCTCTCGCAGAAGATCATCTTCGGCCCGGACAAGCATCTCGGCGGCTATCTCGCGCGGAAGACCGGCCGCGACATGCTGCTCTGGCCGGGCGTGTGCATCGTCCACGAGGCGTTTTCCGAGACCGAGCTGATCAAATTGAAGGCGCGGCATCCCGGCGCGCCGGTGCTCGCCCACCCCGAATGCCCGCCGCACATCGTCGACCATGCCGATTATGTCGGCGCGACCTCCGGGATCCTCAAGCACGCGCTCGAATCGCCGTCGCCGGTGATCATCGTCGCCACCGAGGCGCACATCATCCACCAGATGCAGAAGGACGCGCCCGGCAAGACCTTCATCGGCGCGCCCGGCGCCGACGGCAATTGCAACTGCAACATGTGCCCGTACATGGCGCTCAACACGATGGAAAAGCTCTACGTCGCGCTGCGCGACCTCCAGCCGCGGATCGAGATCGAGGAAGGCCTGCGCCTGCGCGCCAAGAAATCGCTCGACCGGATGCTCGAAATGGCCGGCCACACGGTCGGCAAGGGCGATGTCGGCAGGCCGCAGATTTCGGGCGACTGAAGGGCCTTGGCGTTCGACCTCGCCCGCTTCGTCGCCGAGACGCTTGCCGAGGATCTCGGCGCGGCGGGCGACATCACCTCGGCGGCGGTCATCCCCGCCGGTGCGGGGTTCGAAGGGGTCATGCGCACCCGCGAGCCGATCGTCGTTGCCGGCCTCGCCGTCGCCGAAGCATTCTTCCGCGCGCTCGATCCCGAGGTCGAGATCGAGCGGCTGAGTGAGGACGGCGCCCGCGCCGAAACCGGCGACATCATGCTCCGGCTGCGCGGCAAGGCGCGCGCATTGCTCGCCGCCGAGCGATCGGCGCTCAACATTGTCCAGCATCTCTGCGGCATCGCCACCCTGACCCGCCTTTATGTCGACGCGATCGCCGGCACCGGCGCGATCCTGCTCGACACGCGCAAGACGATCCCCGGTCTGCGCCATCTCGAAAAATATGCGACCCGAATGGGAGGCGCGCACAACCACCGCATGGGCCTGTGGGACGCGGCGATGATCAAGGACAATCATGTCGCGGTGGCGGGCTCGGTCGGCGAGGCGGTGCGGCGGGCGGCCGCCGCCGGGATCGAGCGGATCATCGTCGAGGTCGACCGGCTCGACCAGATCGCATCCGCGCTGGCCGCCGGCGCGACCCACTTGCTGCTCGACAATATGGGGGTCGCGGCGCTGCGCGAAGCGGTCGCCGAGGTCGCCGGCCGCGTGCCCACCGAAGCGAGCGGCGGCGTCACGCTCGACACGATCCGCGCCATCGCGGAAACCGGCGTGACCTACGTCTCGGTCGGCCGCATCACCCAATCGGCGCCGGCGGCGGACATCGGGCTCGACTTTGCGGCTTTCCCGTGAGGGTCCCGCGTCCGGCATCGATCCGTTGGTTCGAACGCATCGCCTATCTATCGCTCGCAATGAGCACGATGATCACCTTCATCGTCTATTCCGAGATGCGCTCGATGCCGCCCGATCCGGCGCATGCCGGCCCCGGCCGCGTCTTCGCTTTTCTGGCAATCACTCTGGCGGTCTACATTCCGCTGGTCCGCCTGGCTGCCCATAGGGCCAGCAACAAGGCTCGCTGGATCCTGGTTGTTCTGCTCTGCGCCTCCTTCATCGGCCTGCTCAGCGTTCCCGCGATGCTGGACTATGGCGGTCCGTCCGCGCCGATTGCGCTCGCACAGTTTCCGCTGACGGCGATCCTGATATGGCTATTGTTTCGGGCGGACTCCCGGCGGTGGTTCGCCGGCCGTCGAGCCGTCGATCCCGAGGTCTTTCGCTAAAGCTCGCGCCGCGCCACCACCTCGCCCCCGATCGTCGCCGTTTCCGGGTGGTGCTTGTCGAGCCAGCGCCGGACGATGCGCATGTTGCGCGTGTTCGAGCGGAAGAAGAAATCGGGGATCGCGCCGATCCAGGGGATCGCGCCGAGCAGGAAGTCGAAGCCGACATTGCCGCTCATCCGCACCAGATGCCATTTCGACATGCCGAGGTTGCGCGCCTCCCAGACGATCCAGGCGCCCATCGCCGCGGCGATGACGTCGCCGACCACCGGGATCAGGTCGAGCACCACGTCGAGGCCGATCCGCTGGCTGGTGCCCGGGATGGTGAAGGCGCGCTCGAGCAGGCGCTCCATCGCCTCGATCCGCCGCCGCACCGAGGCGGGGTCGCGTCCGATCGGCAATTGGCCGAGCGCGCTCTCGAACTGGTTCCGGTCGATCGGCATCAGGGGCCCTCCGCGATCAGGTCGATGGCCGGATGGCGCGCGAAGCTGTTGGGACGAAAGCCCGTCAGCCGCGGCGACACCAGCGACCAGCGCACCGGCGCGGTCAGCGGTATGAACGGCACGAGCTCGGTTAGTATCCGTTCTGCGATCGCGAATTGCGCCTGGCGGTCGGCGGTCCGCGGCGCCAGCCGCGCGGCGAGCAGCGCCTCGTCCGCCGCCGCGTCGCAGACCGCGCTCGCGTCGCAGGTGAAATGGCGCAGGTACCAGGAAGCGAGATTGGCCGGCGCGACCTGGTCGATCAGGATCAGGTCGGCCGGCGCGCCGAGCGGCACGCGCTCGCTCTCGACGCCGATCATCCGCCAATCGCGGCGCAGATGGGCGAAGGTCAGCGCGTAGCCCGGCCCGGCGGGCATCGCCACGCGCAACCGAACCGGTGCCTCGAGGCCGAGCGCGGCGATCGCGCGCGCGGCGGCGTCGCGGCGCTCGGGGAGCGGCGCGGCGGCCCAGCCGGGCTGGACCGGCGCCGGCGCCTCCTGGACACCGGGCGCGACGAGGGTGATGCGGGGGCTGAGCCGCGGCGCGGCGAGCGCGGCGGCAAGGGCGTCGCGGTCGATCGCCATCGATAGCGCGCCGCGCACGCCGGCGTCGGCCAAGGGTCCGGGGCCGCCGGCGAAGACGAGCCCGAACATGCCGCCGACCGGATCGAACACCGTCCGCGCCGCCGGCAAATCGGCGGCGCGGGCGAGCGCGAGATCGCCCGCCGTGCCGCCGAGCACGAGATCGGCCTCTCCGGCGGCGAAGCGGGCGACCGCGCGCGCCGTCGGTTCGCCGCGCAGCAGGATGTCGGGCGTGCCCGCAGGCGCTTCCTCTTCCTCGGGCCGCGGCAGCCGCAGCCGCACGCCGGCGGCGCCGGCGTCGCTGAGCCGGTAAGGGCCGGTGCCGACGCCGTTCTGCATCACCGCCATCTCCGGATGGGCGAGCAGTTGCAGGAAATTGGGCCGCGGCCCGCGCAAGCTGATCTCGAGCACGAAATCGGTCATCGCGACGATATTCTCGACCGCGCCCAGCACCGGCTTGAACGGGTTGCGGCTGGCCCGGCTCAGCGCCGCGCGGAGCCGGGCGGCGACCTGCGTGGCGGTCACCGGGCTGCCGTCGGCCCATTGCGTGCGGCGGATGCGGAAGGTGTAGCGCAGGGCGTCGTCGGACACGACCCAGCTCTGCGCCAGCGCCGGCTCGATCTCGCCGGCCGCGTCGAACCGGACCAAGCCTTGCGCGAGCGCCTCGGTGAGGAAGGCGGCGGGCGGGTCGAGCGGCTCGAGATTGGGATTGGCGAGCCGCGCCGGGCCGCCGATCGCGCTGACCCTGACCGGCCCGCTCTCCGGGCGGCCGCAGCCGGCAAGGAAGAATGAGGCGGCGATCAACGCCGCGCGGCTGGGAGCACGAATCGCCATTTCCGCGACGATAGCCCGGCTCGCCGCCGCTCTGCAAAACAAGCCGGGCCTTTTACCCCTCTTTCATCTTGATGGGATAAGGCGGCCCGATGACCCGAAAATCCGTCGATCCGGCCTCCGATGCGGGGCGCGACCCCGGCTACAGGCCGCGCCGGGCGGACCGGGTTGCGGTCGACGGCAAAGCGAGCCT
This sequence comes from Sphingomonadales bacterium, assembly GCA_034668465.1. Classification (GTDB taxonomy): domain Bacteria; phylum Pseudomonadota; class Alphaproteobacteria; order Sphingomonadales; family Sphingomonadaceae; genus Allosphingosinicella. Next base: position 1,958 of record JAXDPI010000025.1, on the reverse strand, counting down.
TACCCCGCACGACCTCTACCAGGTCGAGATCAAGGTCCGCGACGTCTCGACCGCCGGCTTCATGGCCGAGTGCCCGGAGCCGGTCCGAATCGGCTCGTACGTCTCGCTCGACATCCCCGGCATCGGGCCGGTCCAGGCCCAGGTGCGCTGGCAGATCGGCGTCAGGATGGGCGGCATGTTCCTCGATCCGATCAGCCTCGCCCGCTGCGAATGGACCGCGGTGAAGGCGCAGGCGGCGGCCTGAGGGCTGGTGCGGACGGCGGGACTTGAACCCACACTTCCCGAAGGAAAGCAGATTTTAAGTCTGCTGCGTCTACCGATTTCGCCACGTCCGCATCGTCCGGCCATGCCATGAACGCGGCTCCCGCGAAAGCATGGCCTGAAGGCGTCCAAGGGAGAAGCGCCGCGGCGATCATCCGGTGCGTGCGAAATAATCCTTGACATGTTGGAACAGATCAGGAACATAGTGACGCCGATTCGCTTTCACTTGGCCAGGAAGGCGACGCGGCGGGATTGGCCGGACGGGTTCGCCCGGAAGGCCGCGGTCGGCGCGAAAGTTCATCCGGGATGGAATAAGCGCGCGATATACCGAAGAGCCGGTTTCATTAGTAGGCCCTGCCGGGACCCGCCTTTGTGGCGCAGACCGGTTTCGCCCGATCCGTAAGGTGAGGGCGGTGACGCCGACGCCATCCGGAAACGGAAGGCGGGGGCCCGTACGGCTCTTCACCGAAGTCTGGACGCCCCGGGTGTCAGTTGTGGCAGGACGCGCCGGCCGTTTTTCCCCAAATCTGTGCGGGACGCTTTCGCGCGCCCGCAATCCGCGCACGCTGTCGTCAGCGCCCGTACGGCCTGTCCTGAGCCCGCCGAAGGATCAGACGTTCAGCCGCTCGCGCATTTCCTTGCCCGGCTTGAAATAGGGCACGCTCTTGGCGGAGACGTCGACCGGCTCGCCGGTGCGCGGGTTGCGGCCCTTGCGGGCGTCGCGGCCGCGGGTCGAGAAGGCGCCGAAGCCGCGCAGCTCGACGCGGCCGCCGCTCTGGAGCTGCTCGATGATCGAATCGAAGAAGGCGGAAACGACCCGTTCGACCTCTTTCAGCGTCAAATCGGGATGGTCGTCGCAGAGCTTCTGCACCAGTTCTGATCGGATCACGGCTTCCCCCCAAGAATCGTTCGGCCGGCTTCGCTCCGGCTCGGCTCGTCGCGGGCCCCAACGCGACATCGGTATCGCGCCGACACTCGCACCGACGCGCACAAAAATCAATATGCGGGATTCACGGGAAATCCCAGCAATTCAAACGGGCTAAGAAGCACTCGGCGGACGCCCGTCCGGGGCGCCCGCCGCGAGCCGGATCAGCCGTTTTTTTGCTTGAGGGCTTCGCCGAGGATGTCGCCCAGCGAGGCGCCGGAATCGGACGAGCCATATTGCGCCACCGCCTGCTTCTCCTCGGCGATCTGGAGCGCCTTGACCGAAAAATTGGGCTTCTTCGAACGGTCGAAGCCACTGACCATCGCGTCGAACTTCTGGCCGACCTGGAAGCGCTCGGGGCGCTGCTCGTCGCGGTCGCGGCCGAGATCGGTGCGCTTGATGAAGCCGGTGACGCCGTCGTCGCCGACCTGGACGTCGAGCCCGCCGTCGCGCACCTCGAGCACGGTAACGGTGACCGTCTCGCCCTTGTTGACCCCGCCGGCGCCGCCCGACGCGCCCGCGCCCCCCTTGGCGACCCCGCCGCGCTCAAGCTGCTTCATGCCGAGCGAGATCCGCTCCTTCTCGACGTCGACGTCGAGCACCACGGCTTTGACGCTCTCGCCCTTGCGATGCAGGTTCAGCGCCTCCTCGCCGGTCACGCCCCAGGCGATGTCCGACATGTGGACCATGCCGTCGACGTCGCCGTCGAGGCCGATGAACAGGCCGAACTCGGTCGAATTCTTGACCTCGCCCTCGACCTCGGTGCCGACCG
>JAXDPI010000024.1:0-46224 GCA_034668465.1 Sphingomonadales bacterium | reverse complement strand
TCTATAAAGGATATAGAGAGCGGAGACGCCTGACCCGATGCCCGCTCCATCCAAGCCCCTTTTGAACGTCCTAAACGGCGGAATTTCCGATGTTATTCCGATCTGGCTGATGCGCCAGGCTGGTCGCTATTTGCCCGAATACCGGAAGTTGCGCGCCGAGAAGGGCGGCTTCCTCGCGCTCGTCAACGATTCCGAAGCCGCGGCCGAGATCACGCTCCAGCCCGTTCGCCGCTTCGGCTTCGACGGCGCGATCCTCTTTTCCGACATCCTGATCGTGCCGCATGCGCTCGGCCAGGATCTGCGTTTCGAAGAGGGCGAAGGGCCGCGGCTTTCGCCGCCGCTGGTCGATGCCGCTTTGGCCGCTCTGGAGCGCGCGCCGGCCCGGCTGGAGCCAATCTATCGGACTGTGGAGAAAGTGAAATCGCGCCTGCCCGCCGTAACGACTTTGCTGGGCTTCGCGGGCAGCCCGTGGACGGTCGCGACCTATATGGTGGCGGGCCATGGCAGCCGCGACCAGGCCGAAGCGCGACTTCATGCCTACGCCGATCCCGGGGCCTTTTCGGAGATCATCGACGCCGTCGCCGCGATGACGGTCGATTATCTCTCCGGCCAGATCCGCGCCGGCGCGGAAGCGGTGCAATTGTTCGATTCCTGGTCCGGCAGCCTGTCGCCCGATCAGTTCGAGCGCTGGGTGATCGCACCGACCGCGCGGATCGTCACCACGCTGAGGGTGCGGCATCCGGATACGCCGATCATCGGCTTTCCCAAGGGCGCCGGGGCGAAGCTCGCGGCCTATGCGCGCGAGACCGGTGTCGACGCGCTCGGACTCGACGAGACGATCGACCCCGCCTGGGCGGCACGCGAACTGCCCGAAAGCCTGCCGCTGCAGGGCAATCTCGACCCGCTCGCCTTGCTTGCCGGCGGCGCGGCGCTTGAAAAGGCGGTGGGGCGCATCCTATCTAGTCTTCAGGGGAGGCCGCACATTTTCAACCTCGGCCACGGCATCATCAAGGAAACCCCGATCGCCCATGTCGAGCAATTGCTCGCTCTGGTGCGCCGGTGACCTACGAAATCGGATCGCTGCTGATCGTGACCTATGCGTGGCTCAAGGCCGGCCATATCATCTTCGTGATCTTCTGGATCGCGGGCCTGTTCATGCTGCCGCGCTACTATATCTACCACCAGGAATCGGCGCCGGGCTCCGACGAGGAGAAGAAATGGATCGAGCGCGAGCGCAAGCTGCGCAAGATCATCATCAACCCGGCGATGATCCTGGTCTGGGTGTTCGGGCTGCTGCTCGCCTACATCACCCACGCCTGGAGCCAGGGCTGGTTCCTCGCCAAATTCGCCATCGTCGTCGGCCTGTCGGGCTATCACGGCTGGATGATCGACTATGGCAAGAAGCTCGAAAAGGGCGCCCGACCGGTGAGCGGCAAGGCGCTGAGGATCATGAACGAGATCCCGGGCATCGCGGTCGCCCTGATCGTCGTGCTGGTCATCGTCCGGCCTTTCTGACCTTTCCGTTCGCTTGACTTGCCCCGAGCCGGAGCATAACGGCGACCTCAGTCGTTGCCCTGCCGTCCGTGCGGGTTTTCAAGCACCCCATTTTCAGACGTTTCCGAGTTTCCGCGCCCGGAATCCGTATCTCAAGAGTTTCCCAAAATGCATCTGAACGACCTCAAGCAAAAAACCCCCGCCGAACTCGTCGCCACAGCCGAGGAATTGGGCATCGAGGGCGCATCGACTCTGCGCAAGCAGGAGTTGATGTTCTCGATCCTCAAGGTCCGCGCCGATCAGGGCGGCGAGATCATGGGCATGGGCACGATCGAAGTGCTGCAGGACGGCTTCGGCTTCCTGCGCTCGGCCGATTCCAACTACCTGGCCGGTCCTGACGACATCTACGTGTCACCCAACCAGGTGCGCAAATTCGGCCTCAGGACCGGCGATACGGTCGAGGGCGAGATCCGCGGCCCCAAGGAAGGCGAGCGCTATTTCAGCCTCGTGCGCGTCTCACAGGTCAATTTCGACGATCCCGACGCCGTCCGCCACCGCGTCAATTTCGACAACCTCACGCCGCTCTATCCGGACGAGAAGCTGACCCTCGACAGCGCCGATCCGACCATCAAGGACAAATCGGCGCGCGTCATCGACATCATCTCGCCGCAGGGCAAGGGCCAGCGCGCGCTTATCGTCGCCCCGCCCAGGACCGGCAAGACGGTGCTTCTGCAGAACATCGCCCGGGCGATCACCGACAACCATCCCGAGGTCTTCCTGATCGTGCTGCTGATCGACGAGCGGCCGGAGGAAGTCACCGACATGCAGCGCTCGGTGAAGGGCGAGGTCATCTCCTCGACCTTCGACGAGCCCGCCAGCCGCCACGTCCAGGTCGCCGAGATGGTGATCGAGAAGGCCAAGCGGCTGGTCGAGCACAAGAAGGACGTCGTCATCCTGCTCGATTCGATCACCCGGCTCGGCCGCGCCTACAACACCGTCGTGCCGTCCTCGGGCAAGGTGTTGACCGGCGGCGTCGACGCCAATGCGCTGCAGCGGCCCAAGCGCTTCTTCGGCGCCGCCCGCAACATCGAGGAGGGCGGCTCGCTCTCGATCATCGCCACTGCCCTGATCGACACCGGCTCCAAGATGGACGAGGTGATCTTCGAGGAGTTCAAGGGCACCGGCAATTCCGAGATCGTGCTCGACCGCAAGGTCTCCGACAAGCGCATCTTCCCCGCGCTCGACGTCGGCAAGTCCGGCACCCGCAAGGAGGAATTGCTGGTCGACCAGGCGACGCTCTCCAAGATGTGGGTGCTGCGCCGGATCCTGATGCAGATGGGCACGGTCGACGCGATGCAGTTCCTCCTCGACAAGATGAAGGACGCCAAGTCCAACGAGGACTTCTTCGCGTCGATGAACCAATAGGTCCGGGCCGGGCCGATGTTCGACTTCGCCGAAATCTTCACCGCCGCCGGGCTGATCACGCTCGGCCAGGTGATCCTGATCGACCTCACCATGGCCGGCGACAATGTCGTCATCATGGGGACGCTGACCTCGGGCCTGCCGGAGCGGGAGCGGCGGCGGGTGATCATGCTCGGCGTCGGCATGGCGCTGATCTTCCTGATCGGCTTCGCCCTGATCGCCACCCAGCTGCTCCATTTCACCGGCCTCGTCCTCGCCGGCGGCCTGCTGCTGCTGTGGGTCGCCTACAATATGTACCGCGAGCTGCGGCACGCGCCGCCCCCGGTCGCGGCCGACGATCCCGACACGGAAGCGGTCGAGGGGCCGCCACGCTCCAAGAGCTTCCTGCAGGCGGCGATCCAGGTCACCTTGGCCGATTTGTCGATGAGCCTCGACAATGTGCTGGCGGTGGCGGCGACCGCGCGCGACCATCCGGCCGTCCTGTTCATCGGCCTGGCGCTGTCGGTGACGTTGATGGGCCTCGCCGCCAACCTCGTCGCCAAGCTGGTCCAGCGCTATCGCTGGATCGCCTGGGGCGGCCTGCTCATGATCCTCTACGTCGCCTGCCGGATGGTTTATGACGGCGTCGTCGACGATCATTATGGCATCCTGCACCTGATCCTGTAGGGCCTCGGCGATGGACATCGGCACGCTCTTTTCCGCCGGCACGCTCGCGGCCTTCACCGAGGTGATCCTGATCGACCTGGTGCTCGCCGGCGACAATGCGATCGTCGTCGGCGCGCTCGCCGCCGGGCTGCCGCCCGACCAGCGGCGGAAGGTCATCCTGATCGGCATCATCGCCGCGCTCGTGCTGCGCATCGGCTTCGCGCTCGCGGTCACCCAGCTGCTGCAGGTCATCGGCCTGATCCTCGCCGGCGGCCTGCTGCTGCTCTGGGTCGCCTGGAAGATGTACCGCGAGCTCAGGCACCCGCATGAATCGGCCGGCAGCGGCGAGATCGAGGGCGACGAGCGCTCCGGCCTGCGCCCGGCCAAGAGCTTCGCGGCCGCCGCCTGGGCGGTGGCGCTCGCCGACGTCTCGATGAGCCTCGACAATGTCCTTGCCGTCGCCGGCGCCGCGCGCGACCATCCCTGGGTGCTGGCGATGGGGCTGGTCCTGTCGGTCGCCTTGATGGGCATCGCCGCCAATTTCATCGCCAAATATATCGACCGCTACCGCTGGATCGCCTGGATCGGCCTGGTCGTCATCCTCTGGGTCGCCGGCAACATGATCTACGACGGCTTCGTCGACCACCAGGTCGGCGTGCTGCAATATATCTGGCCGGAAGCGGTCCACGCCCCCGCCCCCGCCTGATCAGGGGATCAGCAGGGTGGACCCCGTCGTGGCGCGCGATTCGAGCGCCCGGTGGGCGTCGGCGGCTTCGGCCAGGGGGAAACGGGCGCCGATCCGCACCTTGACCGCGCCCGCGCCGATCATCGCGAACAGACGCGCCGCCGAGGCCTGCAGCTCGCTCGGGTCCGCGACATAGTCGGCGAGCGTCGGCCGGGTCAGGAAGAGCGAGCCATGGCGCGCCAGCACCAGCGGGCTGAACGGCGGCACCGGGCCCGACGCATTGCCGTAGCTGACCATCAGGCCGCGCCGGGCGAGGCTCGCCAGCGATGCCTCCCAGCTCGCCGCGCCGACGCCGTCGAAGACAATGCGGACGCCGGCCCCGCCGGTGATCTCGCGCACCTTTCCGGCAAGCGCCTCGAACGGGCAGGACAAAGCATGATCGGCGCCCAGCTTTGCCGCGAGCGCCGCTTTCTCGGGCGACCCCGCATGGGCGATCACCTTCGCGCCGACTGCCTTGAGCCAGGGCACCAGGATCGACCCGACCCCGCCCGCCGCGGCGTGGACCAGCACCCAATCGCCCGGCCGCACCCGGGCGCAGCGCTCGACCAGCATCTCGGCGGTGCAGCCCTTGAGCATCGCCGCCGCCGCGGTCTCGGCGGAGATCGCCTCGGGCAGCCGCACCAGCCGGTCGGCGGCGATCAGCCGGTGGGTCGCATAGGCCCCGGGCGGCGCGATCGCGTACGCGATCCGCTCGCCGGCCGCGAAGCCCGTTTCTTGGTCCGCCGCCTCGACCAGGCCGGCGCCTTCGCTGCCGAGCCCGGACGGCAGTTTCAGCGGATAGAGGCCCGAGCGGTGATAGGTGTCGATATAGTTGAGCCCGATCGCCTCGTGGCGGATCAGCACCTCGCCCGGCCCCGGCGCCAGCGGGCCGAGCGCCTCGCGTTCGATCACCTCGGGCCCGCCGGTGCGGCGAACGACCAGGCGGTAGCGCGCGCTCATTGCGCCGCCTTCGCCGACAAAGCGGGCCATGCGCGGCGTGTCCCGATCGCATAGCAAAGACCGTAGGCCAGCACGATCAGCGAGCTCCACAAGGTGAACCCGCCGACCAGCCCCGGCCGAATCGCCAGCAGCGGGACAAGCACCAGCCCGCGCAGCAGATAGACGCAGGTGATCGCCACCAGCGCCGTGCGCATCAGCGGCAGCCGGCGAATCAGGCCGGCGCCGGCGAAGGCATAGGCCGCCCAGATGGCGAGAATCGCGGCGATGCCGGCGGCGATCAAAGCGGGCTCGACCAGCCCCCGCTCTGCCATATGCGCCATCCGCTCGCCGGCGCCGAAAAAGCGGTACCAGTCCGGCCCGCCGGCGATGATCGCAAGGTGCAGCAGCGCGGCCGCCGCGCTCAGCAGGCCGGCCGCGATCAGCCAGGGATTGCGCGGCACGATCGTCGCCCTAACCGATATGCGCGGCGAAGAAGGCCTCGGTGCGGCGGTCCGCGCGCTCGGCCGCCGCCGGGCTGCGGCGCCTGCCCATTTCGGCGGCGAAGCCGTGATCCTCGCCGGGATAATCGTAGAGAGTGACCTTGGGATGGTCGTCGAGACCCTCGTGAATCAGCTTTTGCTTGTCCGGTGTGACGAAATGGTCGGCGCCGGCGATATGCTGGAGATGCGGCCGGGCGATCGCGTGCTTCTCGCCCAGCAGCCCCTCGAGCCCGACTCCATAATAGCCGACCGAGGCATCGACGTCGGTCCGCGCCGCGGTCATGAAGGCGAGCCGCCCGCCCAGGCAATAGCCGACGCAGCCGACCTTGCCGCCTTCGGGAAGGCGCGCACGGGCATCGCGGATCACGGCCTCGATATCGGCGATGGCCTGGTCCTGGTCGAGGCGCTGCATCAGGCCGAGCGCCTGCTGGAATTGCTCGGGCACGTCGGGATCGAGCTCGACGCCCGGCTCGAGCCGCCAGAACAGATCGGGCGCGACGCCGACATAGCCGAGCGAGGCCCAATGGTCGCATTTGCGGCGGATGCCCTCGTTGACGCCGAATATCTCCTGGATGACGACGATCGCGCCTTTAGGCGTCCGCCGGGGCTCGGCGAGATAGGCGTTGAAGCTTGCGTCGCCCGCCAGCGTATCGATCGCGATCATGGTCATCGCACCTGCCTCCTCTTGCGCGAGACCAGCCTATAGCCATAGAGCCGGCCTGCCAAAAGGCTCGACAGGGAGAGCGGTCATGAAAGTCAGCGTCGACGTCGATTGCACGCCCGAGGAGGCGCGGCGGTTCCTTGGCCTGCCGGACCTCTCGCCGGTCCACGCGGCCTATGTCGAGAAGATGAAGAGCGCGGTCACCGACGGGCCGACGCCCGAAATGTTCGGCGAGATGATGAAGGCCTGGGGGCCGATGAACGAGGCGGGCATGGGCATGTGGAAGCAGATGCTCGACCAGATGGGCGGGAAGAGTTCGAGCTGAAGGACACGATCTACGCTTTGTCCTCGGGCGCGCCGCCGGCCGCCGTGGCGCTGATCCGGATCAGCGGGCCGCGCGCCGATGCCGCGCTCGCGGCGCTTGCGGGAGCGCTGCCGGAGCCGCGCGTGGCGACCTTCCGCCGGTTGCGCGTCGATGGCGAAGTACTTGATAATACAGTGATATTGCGCTTTCCGGGGCCGCACAGCGCAACCGGCGAGGATATTGCCGAGCTGCACCTCCACGGCGGCCGCGCGGTGGTGGCGGCCGCGCTCGCCGCGCTGGCCGCGATCGACGGGCTGCGCGCGGCGGCGCCGGGCGAGTTCACCCGCCGCGCGTTCGAGAACGGCCGGATCGACCTCGCCGAAGCCGAGGGCCTCGCCGACCTGCTCGAGGCGGAGACTGAGGCGCAGCGCCGCGCCGCGCTGCGGCTGGCCGGCGGCGCATTGAGCCGGCAGATCGAAAGCTGGCAGGCGCGGCTGCTGCTCTTGTCGGCGCAGATCGAGGCGGCGCTCGATTTCTCCGACGAGGGCGACGTCGCCCCGGCGGACATCGCCGCGCCGCGGGCGGCGCTGATCGCGGAGCTTCGGGGCTTCCTCGACCGGCCGCCGGCCGAGCGGCTGCGCGACGGCATCCGGGTGGTGATCGCCGGCCCGCCCAATGCCGGCAAGTCGACCTTGCTCAACGCGCTGATCGGGCGCGAGGCGGCGATTACGTCGGCAAGCGCCGGCACCACCCGCGACGTCATCGAAGCGCCGGTCGCGCTCGGCGGGACACCTTATCTGCTGGTCGACACGGCCGGCCTTCGTGACGGGTCCGATACGATCGAGGCGATCGGCGTCGCCCGCGCCCGCGCTCAACTCGCGGCAGCCGACCTGGTCCTGTGGCTCGGGGCGCCCGGCGATGCCCCGCCGGGTGCGATCCTGGTTGGCGCCAAGGCCGATCTGGGCGGCGTCGACGCCACAGTGGAGATCGCCGTCTCGGCGCAGACCGGCGAAAATGTCGATGCATTGCTTCGAATGCTGATTCAGCGTTCAGCTTATTTGCTCCCCGCAGAAAGCGAGGTCGCGCTCAATGCCCGCCATCGCGCTATTCTCGCGGAGGCGCTTGGCTCGCTGACGGACGCCGCATCGCACGATCCTTTGGTGGCGGCGGAATCGTTACGGCAAGCGCGCAATGCGCTCGATCGGATCACCGGGCGCGCCGGGGTCGAGGACATGCTCGACGCGTTGTTCGGGCGCTTCTGCATCGGAAAGTAAGTGTTCCACGTGGAACATATGCGCTAGGGGCGCGGCGTGACCCAGGATTTCGACATCATCGTCGTCGGCGGCGGCCATGCCGGAACCGAGGCGGCGGCGGCCGCGGCGCGGATGGGCGCGTCGGTGGCTCTGGTCAGCTTCGAGCGCGGCCAGATCGGCGCAATGTCGTGCAATCCGGCGATGGGCGGGCTGGGCAAAGGCCATTTGATCCGCGAGGTCGACGCCTGCGACGGCCTGATCGGCCGCGCGTCCGATCATGCCGCGATCCACTATCGGATGCTCAACGCGAGCAAGGGCGCGGCGGTGCGCGGCCCGCGCATCCAGGCCGACCGCAAGCGCTACAAGGCGGCGATCCACGCCCTGATCGGCGCCCAGGCGGGGCTCCGCGTGATCGAGGGCGAAGCGAGCGCGCTCAGGCTCGAAGGGCGGCGCGTCACCGGGCTCGATCTTGCCGACGGGCGCCGGCTGGGGGCCAAAGCGGTGATCCTCGCCACCGGCACCTTCCTCGGCGGCAAGCTCCACTTCGGCATGAGCGCCCGCGCGGGCGGCCGCCTCGGCGAACGCGCGGCCACCGCGCTCGCCCATCAACTGCGCGCGCTCGATCTCCCGCTCGCGCGCCTCAAGACGGGCACGCCGCCGCGGCTAGACGGCCGCACGATCGACTGGGCGGGGCTCGAGCGCCAGCCGTCCGACGACGGCAACTGGACAATGTCGCCGATGAGCGCCGGCCGGGCGGCGCCGCAACTGTTCTGCGCGATCACCCGCACCAACGCGCGCACCCACATTATCATCCGTGCGAATCTGGCCCGCTCGCCGCTGTTCGCGGGGGAAATCAGCGGCATCGGCCCGCGTTACTGCCCGTCGATCGAGGACAAGGTCCACCGCTTCGCCGACCGCGACGGCCACCAGATCTTCCTCGAGCCCGAGGGGCTGGACGATCCGATCGTCTATCCGAACGGTATTTCGACCTCGCTGCCCGAGGACGTCCAGCGCGAGATGGTCCGCTCGATAGCCGGGCTCGAGCGGGCCGAGATAAGCCAGCCCGGCTACGCGGTCGAGTACGACCATGTCGATCCGCGCATCCTCGAGCCGTCGCTGGCGGTGCGCGGCGTCGCCGGCCTCTACCTCGCCGGCCAGGTCAACGGCACCACCGGCTATGAGGAAGCCGCAGCGCAGGGCCTCGTCGCCGGCCTCAACGCCGCCGCCTGGGCGAGCGGCCAGGCGCCAATCCTGTTCGGCCGGGCCGAATCCTATATCGGGGTGATGGTCGACGATTTGGTCCTCCAGGGCGTGACCGAGCCCTATCGGATGCTCACCGCGCGGGCCGAGTACCGGCTGCGGCTGCGCGCCGACAATGCCGCCGCCCGCCTCACCCCCAAGGCGATCGCCGCGGGCTGCGTGTCGGGCGCGCGCCGGCGCCATTTCGAAGCGTCGCGCGCCGAACGCGCGCGGATCGAGGCGGTCCTGAGCCGCGCCGACGGCAAGACGAATCTGGCCGGCCGGCTCCGCTTCCCGGAGACCGACCGCAGCGCTCTGATCGGCCGTGCGCCCGAGCTGGCCGGCGTCGATCCGGAAATTCTCGAGGAGGCGATGCAGGATCATCGCTACGCGCCTTATGTCGCCCGCCAGCAGGCGGAGCTCGACCGGTTGCGCGCCGACGAGGGGGTGCGCCTGCCGTGCGGGCTCGATTATGCCACCCTGCCGGGCCTTTCCAGCGAAATGGTCGAGCGGCTGTCCGCGGCCCGGCCGGCGACCCTCGGCGCTGCCGCGCGCGTCCGCGGCGTCACCCCGGCGGCGCTGGCGGCGATCCTCGTCCATGCCCGCCGCAAGGCCGCCTGATGGAGGAAGCGGCGGCGCGCGGCTGGATCGAGCGGGAATTCGATGTTCCACGTGAAACAATGGCGCGACTCGACGATTTCGCGGTCTTGTTGCGGGCCGAGAACGAACTGCAGAATTTGGTCTCACGGGCGAGCCTTAGCCGCCTCTGGTGGCGGCATATCGCCGATTCGGCGCAATTGCTGCGCTTCGCCCCGGCCGCCACCGCGTCCTGGGTCGATCTCGGCAGCGGCGCCGGCTTCCCCGGTTTGATCGTCGCCCTCCTTCACAAAGGGCCGGTGACTCTGGTCGAGGAACGGCGGCTGCGCGCCGATTTCCTCCATCGCGCCGCCGAATCGCTCGGCGTCGCGGTCGAGATCCTCGCGGTGAAGGCCGAACGCGTGCCGCCGCGCCCGTTCGACGTGATCAGCGCCCGCGCCTGCGCGCCGTTGCATCGCCTGTTTCAATTAGGCACAGGATTTTCCACAGGAAACAGCATCTGGCTGCTGCCAAAGGGCCGCACCGCCGCGACGGAACTGGCAGAGCTCGACGCTTCGTGGCAGGGTAGCTTCCGGCTCGAGCCCAGCGTCACCGATCCGGAAGCGCGGATCATCGTCGCGCAGGGCGTCCGGCGAAAGAGCCAGAGGAAAAGCGGATGATCCGGATTGCGGTCGCGAACCAGAAAGGCGGGGTCGGCAAGACCACCACGGCGATCAACGTCGCCACCGCGCTGGCCGCGACCGGCAGCCGCGTCCTCTTGATCGATCTCGACCCGCAGGGCAATGCCTCGACCGGCCTCGGCATCGGCCACGCCTTGCGCGACCATTCGAGCTACGAGCTGCTGACCGGCCAGTGCACGCTCGACCAGGCGGTCGTGCCAACCCGGGTGCCGCGGCTCGACCTCATCCCGGCGACCGTCGATCTGTCCGGCGCCGAGATCGAACTCATTGAATTACAAGGAAGAACTCATCGCCTCGACAAAGCGCTCGAAGGCGCGGCCGATCTGCGCTGGGACGTCTGCCTGATCGATTGCCCGCCCTCATTGGGTCTGCTCACGGTCAATGCGCTGATCGCCGCCAATTCGATCCTGGTGCCGCTCCAGACTGAATTCTTCGCGCTCGAAGGGCTCAGCCAATTGCTCCAGACGGTCGAGCGGATCCGCGCCCGCTTCAACCCCGAGCTGTCGATCCTCGGCGTCGCTTTGACCATGTACGATCGCCGCAACAACCTCTCCTCGCAGGTCGCCGACGATGTCCGCGCCTGTTTGGGCAAGGTCGTGTTCGAGACGGTGATCCCGCGCAACGTCCGCCTCTCCGAAGCGCCCAGCCACGGCCTGCCGGCTTTGATCTACGATCATCGCTGTCCGGGATCGGAGGCCTATATGAAGCTGGCGCGCGAGCTGATCGCCCGGCTGCCGCGGGCGAAGAAGGAGGCGGCATGAGCGACCCCTTCCCGGTCAAGAAGCGCGCCTCGGGGCTCGGCCGCGGCCTCTCCTCGCTGCTCGGCGAGGCGGCGCAGGAAGCCTCGATCAGCGCCGGCGAGAGCATCGGCGGCGCCGTCCAGATGGTGCCGATCGCCAGCATCGAGCCGCATCCGGGCCAGCCGCGCCGGATCTTCCAGGAGGAGGGGCTGGTCGAGCTCGCCGCCTCGATCCAGGTGCGCGGCGTGATCCAGCCGATCATCGTCCGGCCGCACGGCCACCGCTTCCAGATCGTCGCCGGCGAGCGGCGCTGGCGCGCGGCGCAGCGCGCCCGGCTCCACGAAATCCCGGCGATCGTCCGCAATTTCAGCGAGGAGGAGACGCTCGAAGTCGCGCTGGTCGAGAATATCCAGCGCCAGGATCTCAACGCGATCGAGGAGGCGCAGGCGTTCCAGCGCCTGGTCAAGGATTACGGCCACACCCAGGAAGAGCTCGGCCGGATCGTCCACAAGTCGCGCAGTCATGTCGCTAACCTGTTGAGATTGCTTGATCTTCCAGCCAAGGTGCAAGTGATGATCGGGGCCGGCCAGCTGAGCATGGGCCACGCCCGCGCGCTGATCACCGCCGACGATCCCGAAGCGCTCGCCGACGAAGTGATCCGCCGCGGCCTGTCGGTGCGCGAGACCGAGAAGCTCGCCAAATCGGGCAAGGCGCGCAAGCAGCGCCTGCCGCCGATGGAATATAAGGGCAGCCACGCCGACATTGCCGCGCTCGAGCGCCAATTGGGCGACCTGCTCGGCCTCAAGGTGACGATCAAGCACAGCCCGGCCGGCGGCACCGTCACGCTCGCTTATTCGACCCTCGACCAGCTCGACATGATCTGCCAGCGCCTCTCGGGCGACGGCTTCTAGCGCAGCCGCGCCGCCTGGCGGCAGATCGCGAACAATTCGGCGTCGGCGGCGATCGCGCCGACCCCGCCCGAGGTCTTGACCTGGCGCTCGGCCTCGGCGAGCCGGCTCATCGCCTTGGCGATCAGGTCGCTGCGCCAGCGCCGCAACTGCCGCTCGATCCCGTCTTTCTCCTTGAAAAAGATGGACTTGCCGGCTGACGCCATGACGGCGCCGGGGTTCGACCCGTGCTCGACCTCGGCCCGCAGCCGCGCCAGCAGCGCCATCCGCCGCAGCATCGCGCGAATCAGCGTAATCCCCTCGAGCCCCTCGGCGTGGAGCCGCACCAGCTCGGCCTCGAGCGCGGCCGCGTCGCCGCCCGCCGCGCTGTCGACCAGCCGGCTGAGGTCGCCTTCGTCGGCGGCAGCGCCGAGCGCGTCGATCACGTCATGGTCGATCGGCCGCGGCGCATCGGCCGCGGCGCCGGCGTAGAGCGCGAACTTGATCAGCTCCTGCTCGATCAGCGCCCTGTTGCCGGCGCAGCTCTCGGCGATCCGCCGGGCGACGTCGGGCCGGACGATCAGGCCGTGCGCGCGGGCCATGTCGAGCACCAGCCGCTCGGCGTCTCGCGCGTCCGGCACGTAGCTCGCAAACGCCAGCGCGCCGGGCGCCGCCAGCGCCAGCTTGAGCAGCTTCGAGGCCGGCTTGAGCGAGCCGGCGACCACCGCCACCGGATTGCCCGCGGCCGGCGCCTCGAGCAACGCCTCGAGCGCCGCCACGCTCTCGTCGCCGGCGGGCTCGACGAGGATCCAGCGCAGCTCGCCGAACATCGAGATCGAGGCTGCCTCGTCGGCCAGCCGCGCCGGATCGGCCCTAAGCTCCGCCCCGCCGAGGTCGACCCGTTCGGCCTCGGCGCCCAGCGCCGCGCCGAGCGCCTTGGCGAGCGCGCGGCTGCCCGCTTCGTCGGGGCCGTGGAACAGGAAGAAGCGGGTCTCGCCCGGCGCCTTGAGCGCCTTCTCGATCTGCGGCCGGTTGGCCTTCATCGGCGCGGCGCCGGGCGCGCCGGCGCGGTCCCGCCGCGCGACGCGTAGAGCGCGATCCGCGACACGATCTGGTCGGCGATCTCGACCGCGAGATGCTCGAGCGCGGTCTGCTCGGCGGCCACCGTCGCATATTCGGAGGAGACGACGTCGATGCCGGCGTCCGAGCCGGCGGTGGCGTCGAGCAGCACCGTCCCGGCATGGGCGTCGACCAGCCGGTAGCGCGCGCGCAACGTCCGCCGCTCGCGGGTTACCGCATCGTCGGAGCGGATGCCGAAGCCGGTAATGTTGTCGTCGAGCTCGACCTCGAGCCGGTAGACCGGATCGCCGCCGCGCGCGCCGAGCCTGTCCTCGAGCGCGGTCCGCACCAGCCAGCCCGCCCGTCCCTGGATCGGCCCGACCTGGACGCCGTGCAGCGTCTGCGCGACCGGGCCCGAGCCGCCGCCGGCGTAGAGCGGCCGCAGGGTGCAGCCGGCGAGCGCCAGGCACAAAGCGGCGATGGCGAGGCGGCTGCTCATGCGACCAGATTGACCAGCCGGTCGGGGACGACGATCACCTTGCGCGGCAACTTGCCGTCGAGAATCCGGACGATCTTCTCCGAGGCCAGCGCCATTTCCTCGAGCGCCTCGCGCGGCGCGCCCTTGGCGGCGGTCAGCGTGTCGCGCAGCTTGCCGTTGACCTGCACCGCGATCGTCACCTGATCCTCGACGAGCAAGGCCGGATCCGCCTTGGGCCAGGCCGCATTGGCGATCAGGCCCTCCTTGCCGAGCGCAGCCCAGGCCTGCTCGGCGAGATGCGGCACCATCGGCGCGACGAGCAGCAGCAGGGTCTCGACCGTGCGAGCGCGCGCCTGCGAAGGGGGCGCCTTTTCGATCGCGTTGGCGAGCTCGTAAATATTGGCGACCGCCTTGTTGAAGGCGAGCGCCTCGATATTGGCGCCGACCGCCGCGATGGTGCGGTGCAGCTTGCGCTCGAGCGCCGCGACCGCCTCGCCGCTTTCCTCGGCGCCGAGCCAGGTCGAGACCCCGCTCTCCGCATCGGCCAGCCGCCACAGCCTTTGCATGAAGCGCCAGCTGCCCTCGATCCCCGCCTCGCTCCACGGCAGGTCGCGCTCCGGCGGGCTGTCCGAGAGCAGGAACCAGCGCAGGCCATCGGCGCCATATTGGTCGACGATCGGGTCGGGATCGACCGTGTTGCGCTTCGACTTGGACATCTTCTCGACGCGGCCGGATTCGGCCGGTTCGCCGGTGGCGGCGACGACCAGCCGGCCGTCCTTATGTTCCACCTCCTCCGGAGCGAGCCAGCGCCCATCGGGCGCGCGATAGGTTTCGTGGGTCACCATCCCCTGGGTGAAGAGGCCCTCGAACGGCTCGGCGACGTCGAGCCGGCCGATCCGTTTCAGCGCGTGGGTCCAGAAACGGGCGTAGAGCAAATGGAGGATCGCATGCTCGACCCCGCCAATATATTGATCGACCGGCAGCCATGCCTCGACCGCCGCCCGGTTGAACGGCGCGTCGGCCGGTTGGCTGGCGAAGCGCATGAAATACCAGGAGGAATCGACGAACGTGTCGAGCGTGTCGGTCTCGCGCCGGCCCGGCCCGCCGCATGCGGGGCAATCGACCCTGGTCCAGCTCGGGTGGCGATCGAGGGGATTGCCCGGATGGTCGAAGGCGACGTCCTCGGGCAACACCACCGGCAATTGCTCGCGCGGTACCGGCACCGGGCCGCAGGCGGCGCAATGGATGAACGGGATCGGCGTGCCCCAGTAACGCTGGCGCGAGACTCCCCAGTCGCGCAGCCGCCAGACGATTGCGCCCTGGCCCCAGCCCTCCGTCTCGGCGCGTGCGACGATCTCGCGGCTTGCGTCTTCGGCAGTAAGACCGTCGAGGAAGCGGCTGTTCACCAGCCGGCCGGGGCCGGTATAAGCCTCGTCACCGACCGGCTCCGCCCCTTCCTCGGGCGTTGCGGCCACCACGCGGGTCACCGGCAGGCCGTATTTGCGGGCGAAGTCGAGATCGCGCTGGTCGTGCGCCGGGCAGCCGAAGATGGCGCCGGTGCCATAATCGATCAGTACGAAATTGGCGACGTAGAGCGGCAGCGTCCATTCGGGGTCGAGCGGATGGACGACCTTGAGGCCGGTGTCGAAGCCCTTCTTCTCCGCCGTCTCCAGCTCGGCGGCGGTGGTGCCGCCCGCCTTGCACTCGGCGATGAAGGCGGCCAGCGCCGGATCGTCCCTGGCAATGGCGAGCGCGATCGGATGGTCGGGCGAGATGGCCGCGAAGCTGGCGCCGAAGATGGTGTCGGGACGGGTCGTGAAGACGTCGAATCCGTCGGTGCCGACGATTGGCCGTTCAAGCGCGAAGCGGAACTTGAGCCCCTGGCTGCGGCCGATCCAATTCTCCTGCATCAGCCGCACCTTGTCGGGCCATTTGTCGAGGCCGCCCAGGCTCTCGAGCAATTCCTCGGCGAAATCGGTGATCCTGAGGAACCATTGGCTCAGCTTGCGCCGCTCGACCGGCGCGCCCGAGCGCCAGCCCTTGCCGTCGACGACCTGCTCGTTGGCGAGCACGGTCATGTCGACCGGGTCCCAATTGACCTCGCTCTCCTTGCGATAAACGAGGCCCGCTTCGTGAAGGTCGAGGAAGAGCGCCTGCTGGTGGCCATAATAACCGGGGTCGCAGGTGGCGAACTCACGGCTCCAGTCGAGCGCCAGGCCGAGCCGCTTGAGCTGGCCGCGCATGGTCGCGATGTTGGAGCGGGTCCACGCCCCGGGGTGAATTTTCCTCTCCATTGCCGCATTCTCGGCCGGCAGGCCGAACGCGTCCCAGCCCATCGGGTGGAGCACCTCGAACCCGTCCATCCGCCGATAGCGGGCGAGCACGTCGCCCATCACATAGTTGCGGACATGACCAACGTGGATGCGCCCCGACGGATAAGGGAACATCTCGAGTATGTAGGATTTGGGCCTGGCGCTGCTGTCGTCGGCGTGGAAGGTGCCGTGCTCCTCCCAGACCCTCTGCCAGTGCGCATCGGCTTTTAACGGATTGAAGCGCGACGCCATCGCGGAAGAATTTCCTCGCTAGGTTATCCGGCGATCGCCGCGCGGCGCAGGTCGCGGGCGCGGGTGAGGATGATGTCCTCGAGCCGCTGCACGGTCGCCGCGGTGACCGGCGCGTCGACCCACTGGCCGTTCTGCAGGACCTGGCGCGCCGCGGTGACCCGGAGCGCGTCGGCGCGCAGGTCGCGGTCGAGGATCAGGGCGGTGAGCTTGACCCGGTCGGACGGGTTTTGCGGGTTCGCATACCATTCGGTGACGATCACGCCGCCGTTTGAATCGCTCTGGGCGAGCGGGGCGAAGGAGAGCGTGTCCAAAGCGGCGCGCCACAGATAGGCGTTGACGCCGATGGTCGTCACCTGGCTGGCGGCGATGTCGGACCGCCGCACATTGTCTTCCGGCGACCTGCCGAACGTGCGGTTGATGTCGTCCCGGATGAACTGGCAGCCGGCCAGGGAAACGGCGGTGGCGACGGCCAAGCCGATTGTGCGTACGCGAGCCATGACTAGGGTCCTTGGAAACGAAAGGGGCGTCCGCCGTTATAGATATCGGCGCGCGCCCGGCAAGCGCTGTTGCTTGCCTCCATGCGCCCGGTTCGCTCGCACATGCTTCATCGCGGAGCAAGGCGGATTGTGTGAATGTTGCAACATGGCTGAAGATTCACGGGAGCGATGCGTCCCTTCGCTGGGATTCGCGTTCCATAAGTACTAAATCCCGCTTTCGGAGGGGAGAGACGCGATTTGAGCAGGCTTCGGGCCCTGGGCACTGCAGGAAGCGCATCGCTGGTGGCGATGGCGCTGCTGCTCGCCCCTGCGTTCGGCGCGACCATTCAGCGGGCCAAGGCGAACCGGCCGGCCCAGACCCTGCCCGCCCGCCCGTTCGGCGCCTTCACCCCGGCCGTCTCCGATCCGCGCCTCGCCGCCGCGCTCGCCCGCCGCGGCACCAGCCTCGCCGATTTCCGCTTCACCCCCGCCGCCGCCGGCGGTGACCGCAGCCGCCGGGTCCAGGTCGCGGTCCGCGGCGGGGCCAACGCGATGGCCGACGCGCAGCGCGCGGCCGGCCCGGTTGCGGCCGCGCCGGTCACCGCGATCACACCCAGCTCCTACAATCTCGGCGTCTCGGTCGGCTGGCGGCGGTTCGCCATTTCCGGCGACGTCGCGCAGAGCGACGGCGGCCTGATCGGCGGCACCCGCGAATCGGCCCAGGTCGGGATGAGCTATCGCGCCACCCGCCGGATCACCGGCCGGGTCGCGGTCGCCGCCGAGCGCGCCGAAGGCAATCAGCGCATCCTCGCCGAGGACCAGGCCTATATGCTCGACGTCGGCGGCGCTTTCTCGATCGCCCGCAACGTCGACGTCACCGCCGGCGCCCGCTACCGCATCGCCCGCGACCGCCTCGAGCCCCTGACCCGCGACGACCGCCGCGACAGCCAGGCGGTCTATGTCGGGACTGCGTTCAGGTTCTAGGATCGGCGCTTCATTCAGCTCTCAAAAGCTGAACTTGAAATTTCCGAGATGAGAGATCGTGAGCGTTCCGATGGACAGAACGTCCATACCTGGGAGCACGTCGAAATCGGCATCCGCGCCGCAGTCGAATTCCGGGCCTTCGATTTCCTTGTCCAGGAGGTGAAACGTCGGCTGCCGGTACCCGAGCTCATTCTGGTGAAGGTCCATGAACCCGATCTTGAAGATGTAGGCCTTGTGGAAGTTCGGCCCTCCGAACCCCTGAATCCCGACAATCCCGGACGGCTGCAGCTTCAGCTTGCGCGCTGCATTGGACGTGATGCTGGTAACTTGCGCGCCGGTGTCGATCAGCGCGCGAAGAACCTGTAGCTGAGGTGATTTCGATAGATGCTGCGGGTCCAGCGTGTCTTCGAACTGCTCCACCGGCAGGGAGTATGACGGACACAAAAACCTGGGAGGAGTTATGCGACCCGACAATATCTGGCATAGGAGAAGAAGCCCAGGCTGATCGCTCCCGCTTTCACCTTCTGCACGGAAAACAGTCCGTCGCCAAAGCGTTCGGACCCAGCCGCGTGGGCCTTCCCGCCAGTTTCAAACAGTTCGATCAGCTTTCGATCGTGGAGCAGTGCATATTTGCCTTCTGCGCTTCTTAGAAGCTCGGGCAAAAGCTGCTCGAACGCCTTGTAATTCTCGGCGATTGCCTTCTCTTTGGCGGATAAGGCCATGGTTGCGTCCTTGCCGGCGCCCGGGATGCCCTGCCAGCTTGCCCCTTCCATTTAGCAAAAAATTGACGATTCCGTCAAGAGTCTCAGCGGGTTAGACTTTCACTGGCATCTGAGTCCCTTATGATCTTGGTAACATGCTGACGGGCGGCGGGAGTTTATCCCCAAGCCTCGATTCCCGCCCATCCGTAAGCCCCGAAGGAGGCGAGCCGCTTGCCGCGCGCCGCGTTCATCCCGCCGAGCGCGATTACCGGTAGCCTCGTGCGGCGCGCCAGCCAAGCGAAGCGGGCGAGACCGAGCGGGCGCGCGTCCGGATGGCTGCTCGTGGGATAGACCGGGGCGAGGAACAGCAAGGCGGCGCCGTCGCGCTCGGCGGCGCGGATCTGGGCATGATCGTGGACCGGGGCGCTGCGCAGGCCGAAGCCGCGTCCGCGCCCGTGGCTGCCGTCGGCGCCCCAGGCCTCGGCTTGGTCGGCCGGCCCGGCCAGCAGGACCGGCCCCGGCGCGGCGTCCCTCACCCGTTCGAACAAAGCGCGCCGCTCGGCCGCCGCGAGGCTGTAGTGGCGGAACACGATCCCCGCGCCCGCGGGCAGGCGCGCGATCGCGTCGAACAGGCCTTCGCCCTGCCGCTCGTCGGTCAGCAGCCACAGGCGCGGCAATATGTGGCGGGAGCGCATTGCCCTTTCTATACCAGCGCCGATGGCAGAGTCTTCACTAACCGAGGTTCGCGGGCGAATCGCCAAGGCGGCCGCGCTGGCCGGCCGCAAGGCGGACGACGTGGTGCTGGTCGCGGTCTCCAAGACCCAGAGCGCCGCGAGGATCGAGGCGCTGATCGCCGAGGGCCAGCGCGATTTCGGTGAGAACCGGGTGCAGGAGGCGGCGGCGAAGTGGCCGGCGCTGCGCGCGCGGCATCCTGAGGTGCGCCTCCATCTGATCGGCCGGCTCCAGTCGAACAAGGCCGGCGAGGCGGTCGCCCTGTTCGACGCGATCCATTCGGTCGACCGCGCCTCGCTGGTCGCGGCTCTGGCCGGGGCGATGGACAAGACCGGCCGCCGCCCCGATTGCTTCGTCCAGGTCAATCTCGGCGGCGAGGCGCAGAAGGGCGGCTGCGCGGTCGCCGAGCTGCCCGCCTTGCTCGAGCAGGCGCGGGCGCTGCCGGTCGCCGGGCTGATGTGCCTGCCGCCCGAAGGGGTCGAGCCGGCGCCCTATTTCGCCTTGCTCGCCAGCCTGGCGCGGCGTCATGGCGTCGCCGGCTTGAGCATGGGCATGTCGGCGGACTACGAAAGCGCGGTGATGATCGGCGCCACTCACGTCCGGGTCGGCACCGCTCTGTTCGGCCCGCGGGAAGGGAGGCAGGATGAGTGATAGGCCCTATGCGCACGAGCCCGGCTTGCGCCGGCGCCGCAATCTTCGCATCGCCCTGCTGGTCGTGGGAGCGCTGGCGCTGTTCGTAACGGTGCTGGTGTTCGGGGTGATGTCGCTGACCCGGCCGGTGGTCGACGCCGGCGACAGCTTCATGACCGCGCTCAAAGAGAGCGATTTCCCCCGCGCTTATGCGCTCGCCACGCCCGAGCTGCAGCGCGAGCTCGGCAGCGTGGAGGTTTTCGCCAAGCGCGCCGGGCCGGAGCGGCCCGCCACCTGGAGCTGGTCGAGCCGGAGCATCCGCAACGGCACCGGCCGGGTCGGCGGCGCCTACACCCGGTTCGACGGCCGCGCCGGCAGGGCCGAGGTGGTCCTGCATCGGGTCGACGGCCAATGGCGGGTCACGGCCTTTCGCCTGGCCCCGGATTGACCCGGCGCGGCGGATGCGATTCGACGCGCTGATCTTCGATTTCGACGGCGTGCTGCTCGAAAGCGAGTGGGCCGGCAACGTCCAGCTCGCCGACTGGCTGACCGGGATCGGCCATCCGACCAGCGTCGAGCAGGCGATGGACCAGTTCATGGGCCTCGCCGGCGCCGATTTCCTCGCCGCGATCGAGCGCTGGATCGGGCGGACCGTGCCCGAAGACTTTCACGCGGCGCGCGCCGAGGAGGATGCGCGCGCGATCGCCGAAGGGCTCGAGGAGGTGGCGGGCGCTGCCGTCTTCATCCGCGCGCTGCCTCCTCGCCTGCCCAGGGCGATCTGTTCGTCGAGCTCGACCCACTGGATCCGCAGCCACCTCGCCCATCTCGGCCTCGAAGGCGCGTTCGGCGAGATGATCTTCTCGGGGCGCGAGCATGTCGCGCGCGGCAAGCCGGCGCCCGACCTCTATCTTTACGCGGCAGCGGCGCTCGGCGTGCCGATCGGGCGGGTCGCGATCATCGAGGATTCGCCGGTCGGCGTCGCCGGCGCCTTGGCCTCGGGCGCCGAGGTGATCGGCCTGGTCGCCGGCCGCCACTGCGCGCCGGACCATGAGGCCCGGCTGCGCGCGCTGGGCGTGCGTCATGTCGCCCGTGATTTCAACGAGGTGGCGGCGCTGCTCGCCTAGAGCTGGTGGCCGCTGCGGTCGCGCTTGGCGTCGAGATAGGCGCGGTTGTGGACGTTCCCGCCAACTTTCAGCGGCACGATTTCCACCACTTCGACCCCTTCCGCCTCCAGCGCCGCCACCTTTCTGGGGTTGTTGGTCAGCAATCGGACCGCGTTGCGCGACACTTTCGCCAACATCCGCGCGGCGACGCCGAAATCGCGCTCGTCGTCCTGGAAGCCGAGCCGGTGATTGGCGTCGACCGTGTCATAGCCCTGGTCCTGCAGCGCATAGGCCCTGAGCTTGTTGATCAGGCCGATGCTGCGCCCCTCCTGCCGCAAGTAGAGGAGGATGCCCCAGCCCGAGGCCGCGATCGCCGCCAGCGCCGCCTCGAGCTGCGGCCCGCAATCGCATTTGAGCGATCCCAGCGCGTCCCCGGTCAGGCACTCGCTGTGGATCCGTACCAATGGCGGCTGGCCGCCCGGCTCGCCGATGATCAAGGCGACATGCTCGGCGGTGTCGCCATCCGCGCGGAAGGCGAGGATCTCGGCCTTGTCGGCGAAGCGGTTGGGCAGCCGCGCCCGCGAGACGATCCGCAAGTCCGCGCCGCTGCCGAACGTCATGACGTCAGCCGCCTTCACGCGGGCCTCGGCAGGTCCGGCCACCCTCGTGAACAAGGCCGGCAGCAGCCCGGCCAGCCGCGCCAGCCGGAGCGCCGCCTCGGCCGTCGGCGGCGCGCAGAGCGGCGCGGTCTGGAACGGGCCCTTGAGGGGGTAAGCGAGATCGAGCGCGGGATCGGCGATCGCAGTCGCCGCTTCGAGGTCGATCCAGGCCTCCCGCCGGATCAGCACCGGCTCGGTCGGCAACGCCTCGCGCTGGTTGGTAAGCTTCAGCGTCGCCGCCCGGTTGCCCGAAATGAGCAGGCCCGCTGGCGCGCCCGGGCCATCGAAGGCGGCGAGGCCGTCCGCATCGGCGGTTTCGATCGCGAGGAAGGAAATGTCATCGACCGCCACCGGCCAGCCGCGCCGGAGGGCGTCGAGCGCGCGGGCGACGTCCCGCGCGGCGCTCAAAGCGAGAATTCCGTCATCAGCGGCACGTGATCGGAGGGGCGCGTCCAGTTGCGGCAGGGCTCGTAGACCTTGTGGCCCTGGGCGAGCCGGGCGACGTCCCTGGTCGCCCACATATGGTCGAGCCGGCGGCCGCGGTCGTTCTTCGTCCAGTCGGGCGAGCGGTAGCTCCACCAGGTGTGGAGCCGCCGGGGCGCGGGGTGGAAGTGGCGGCCGAGGTCGACCCAGTCGTTGCTCGCCTGCAGGCGGCCGAGCGCCGCGACCTCGATCGGCGTGTGGCTGACGACATTGAGCAGCTGCTTGTGGCTCCACACGTCGCATTCGAGCGGCGCGACGTTGAAGTCGCCGACCATGATCGTCGGGCAGGCGCAGGCTTCCGACCAGCGCGTCATCCGCTCGATGAAGTCGAGCTTCTGGCCGAATTTCGGGTTCTGGTCGCGGTCGGGGATGTCGCCGCCGGCCGGCACGTAGACGTTTTCGAGCCGAATGCCGCATTCGAGCCGGACGCCGACATGGCGCGCCTCGCCGTTCGCCTGCCAGTCGATCCGGTCATCCTCGCGGATCGGCACCTTCGAGATGATCGCGACGCCGTGGTGCATCGGCTGGCCGCAGATGATCAGATGGTCGTAGCCGAGCCGCCGGAACAGCCCTTCGGGGAACTCGCTGTCGCGGACCTTGGTCTCCTGCAGGCAGAGGATGTCGGGCATTTCCTCGACGAGGAATTTCTCGACGATCTCGGCCCGGGCGCGGATCGAATTGATGTTCCAGGACGCGATTTTCAGAGAGGAGGACATGGCGCGGGCTTAGCGTCAGGGGCGGAAAATGGAAGGCCCCCGCTCCGGGGGCGTGGAGCGAGGGCCACCAAGCGTTGCTACGCGAGGTCAATCGCACGATCTCGTCCGGGCAACAGGGGGAAAACCCGAGCCGTGACCGGCAATTGCAGTCTCGGTTTTAAGCCTGCCCACCTGTCGCGTGGATGAACGAATTGTGACCATTTTCGGTCACGTTCAGCCCCTCGGGCCGCGCCGCGTCGGCGCGCGATAGCGGAAGGCGGCCTCGGCGACCGGCACGTTGAAACGCTGGTTGCTGAGCCTTATCGTGGTCAGGTTGTTTTGCGCGTCGAGCGTGTTCCAGCCCTGCAGGATCAGCCCGGCCGGCGCGCCCGGCGCCTTGGCGAAGGCGATGGTGATCGTGCCGAACTCGCGGCGGCGGTTGTCGCGCGCCTCGATCATCAGCACCTGCGCGTCGTTCTGCACGACCCGCGCGAAGCGGGACAGATCCTGGGTCGGGTTGAGCAGCACCGACAGCGGCGAATCGTTGATCGGCCAGCGCTGCCGCTGGCCGACGTCATAGTCGACGAAGGTCAGCGCGTTGCCGTCGCCGACGACCAGGATGTTGGCGCTGCGGCCATAGTCGAAACGCACGCGCCCCGGCCGGCGGATGGTCAGCGTGCCGGACAGGGAGCGGCCGCGCCGGTCGCTCTGGGTGAAGCCCGCAATCATCGTGTCGACCGCCTTCAGGTGCGCCTGGACCTGGCCGAGGCCGGTCGCCGGCGCATTCTGGGCGCCGAGCAGGACCGGCGTCGCGGCGGCGAGTGGCAGGGCGGCGAGGACGAGAGCGCGGAAACGCGGCATGAAAGCTTCCTTCGACAGGGACAGGCGCGCGATATGGCGCCCGGCGCTTGAATGTCCAGTGAACCCGCCGGTTCCTCAGACCAGCGGCCGCCCTTCCGGGTCGACCTGCACCTCGCGGCGGCCGACATGGTCGGGGGCGCTGACCACGCCTTCCTTCTCCATCCGCTCGATCAGCCGGGCGGCGCTGTTATAGCCGATGCGCAGCTGGCGCTGGAGGTAGGAGGTCGAGGCCTTCTGGCTTTCCGCGACGACCTGGACCGCCTTGCGGAACATCTGGGTCTCGGCGTCGTCCTCGCCGATCGGCTGGCCTTCGAACATATAGCCGCCGTCCTCGGGCTCCTCGGTGACTGACTGGACGTAATCGGGCTGCCCCTGGGCGCGCCAGAAGTCGGCAACCGCGCGGACCTCCTCGTCGGAGACGAACGGCCCATGGACGCGGGCGATCTGCTTGCCGCCCGGCATGTAGAGCATGTCGCCCTTGCCGAGCAGCTGCTCGGCGCCCTGCTCGCCCAATATGGTGCGCGAATCGATCTTCGAGGTGACCGAGAAGGAGATCCGCGTCGGCAGGTTCGCCTTGATCACGCCGGTGATGACGTCGACCGAGGGCCGCTGGGTGGCCATGATCAGGTGGATGCCGGCCGCCCGCGCCTTCTGCGCGAGCCGCTGGATCAGGAACTCGACCTCCTTGCCGGCGGTCATCATCAGATCGGCGAGCTCGTCGACGATGACCACGACCTGCGGCAGCACGTCGTAATCGAGCTCCTCGATCTCGTAGCACGGCTGGCCGGTCTCGGGGTCGTAGCCGGTCTGGACGCGGCGGCCCAGCGGCTGGCCCTTCATCTTGGCCTCGCGGACCTTGGCGTTGAACGAGGAAAGCTGGCGCACGCCGACCGAGGCCATCATCCGGTAGCGCTCCTCCATCTGCTCGACCGTCCATTTGAGCGCGCGGATCGCCTTGCCGGGCTCGGTGACGACCGGGGCGAGAAGATGCGGAATGTCGTCATAGACGCTCAATTCGAGCATTTTAGGGTCGATCAGGATCATTTTGCACTGCTCGGGGGTGAGCCGGTAGAGCAAGGACAGGATCATACAGTTGAGGCCGACCGACTTGCCCGAGCCGGTGGTGCCGGCGACGAGCAGATGCGGCATCGGCGCGAGATCGGCGACGACCGGATCGCCGGCGATGTTCTTGCCGAGGATGATCGGCAGCTGGGCGACCTGATCCTCGAAGGCGGGGCTCGAGATCAGCTCGGACAGGATCACCATCTCGCGCTTGGCGTTGGGCAGCTCGATGCCGATCACCGAGCGGCCGGGGATGGTCGCGACCCGCGCCGACAGCGCCGACATGTTGCGGGCGATGTCGTCGGCCAGCTGGATGACGCGGCTCGCCTTGATCCCGCTGGCGGGCTCCAGCTCGTACATCGTCACGACCGGCCCGGGGCGGACCTCGACGATCTCGCCCTTGACCGAAAAATCGTCGAGCACCGATTCGAGCAGCCGCGCATTGCGCTCGAGCGCCGCCTTGTCGAGCACGACGTTGGTCGGCGGCGGCGGCGGATTGAGCAGGTCGACCGAGGGCAGGCGATAGCTGTCACCGAGCGCGAGCGAGGGCTGGCGCTCACGCAAGGGACGGCGCACCGCTTCGCGATTCCTGTCGGCGATGATCGGCCCGCGCGGCTGCAGCGCGGCGATTACCGGCGCGCGGGCCGGCCGCTCCTCGGGCAACGGGAAATCGTCTTCGTCGTCGATGAATGCGCCCTCGTCGCGCAGCCGCCGCGCGGCGAGCCAGCGCCGCTCCTCGGCGGTCAGCCCGAGCCCGATCAGGCAGAGCGCGAGGCCGATCGCGGCGAGGATGGCGATGATCGCAATGCGAAACGGCGCGACCAGGCTTTCCTCGCCAAGCCCGCTCAGGCCCCAATTGACCAGATCGGAGATGGCAAGGCCGAGCGCGCCGCCCCAGCCGGCCGGGAGCCCCTTGACGGCGCCCCCGGCGAACAGGCCGGCGGCGATGTCGATCAGGGTGATGCCGAGCGTGGTCACGAGTAAAGCGCGCAGCCAGCGGCCCGGCTCGGCGCCGCGGGCGAGGCGGACGCCGATCAGCAGCAGCAGCGGCAGCAGCAGCGCCGCCGGCGGCCCCATCAGCATCAAGAGCACGTCCGACAGCCAGGCGCCCGGGCTGCCGATCCAGTTCTGGACCGGCCCGGCGGCATCGGTGTTCAGCGACGGGTCGCTCGGATGGTAGGTGACGAGGGCGACGAGGGCGACGAGGGCGCCGGCGGCTAGCGCGAGGCCGCCGAAGAAGCTCCACGAGCGCCGGGCGAGCCGTCTCATCCCGGCCCGCCACTGCGCGAGCCGGCCCGGCCGGTCCGTCTGCGCCGTCGCTGCCGCCATCCTTATGTGCCCCAAATGTTCCCTTTCGCCTTCATGCGCCCACCCGGACTCCCGGGTCAAGCGCTTGGCGTTGCCGGCCTGCATCGCTAAGCGGTGAAAATGGAGCGCGCGGACGTCATCATATTGGGCGGCGGCCTGGTCGGGCTCAGCCTCGCGCTCGCACTCGATCGCCACGGCCTCACCGCGATCGTCGTCGATCCCGCCGATCCCGGGGCGCAGGTCGCGCCCAGCTATGACGGGCGCGCGACCGCGGTGTCGAGCTCGTCGTGGCGGATGCTGGAGGCGCTGGGAATCGCCGCCCGGCTCGCAGGCGCGACCTGCCCGATCCGCGCGATCCGGGTCAGCGACGGCCTCAAGCCGGGCGGCATCCTGTTCGATCCCGGGGCCGAGGAGGATCCGCTCGGCACGATGGTCGAGAACCGGCTGCTGCGCGCGGCGTTGCGCGATGGCGCGCGCGATGCGCCGCGCATCCGGCTGTTGATGCCCGCCCGCCCGGCCGAGACGGTGCGCGACGCCGCCGGAGTCCGGGTCGCGCTCGACGATGGCCGCGCGGTCGCGGCGCCGCTGCTGATCGGCGCGGAAGGGCGCAATTCCCCGGCGCGCGAAGCGGCCGGCCTGGCGATCGCGCGCTGGACCTACGATCATGTCGCGATCGTCGCCACCATCGCCCACGAGCGGCCGCATGGCGAGACGGCCTATGAGATCTTCTATCCCGACGGCCCGTTCGCGATCCTGCCGATGCTGGCGGGCGAGGACGGCCGGCCGCGCTCGGCGATCGTCTGGTCGGTGAAGAAGCGCGACGCCGGGGCGATCCTCGGCCTTCCCGAGCGCGCCCTGGTCCACGAGATCGGGAAAAGGATGGGAGGCTTCCTCGGCAAGGTCGCGCTGGCCGGCCCGCTGTGGAACTATCCTTTGGGATTCCACCATGCGGCGCGGATCACGGCCGAGCGGCTCGCTCTGGCGGGGGACGCCGCCCACGGCATCCACCCGATCGCCGGCCAGGGCCTCAATCTCGGCTTCCGCGACGCCGCGGCTCTGGCCCAGGTGCTGGTCGAAGGGGCGCGGCTCGGCCTCGACCTCGGCGACCCGCAGCTGCTCGGCCGCTACGAACGCTGGCGCGGCCTCGATACGTTCATGGTCGCGATGGCAACCGATTCGCTGACCCGCCTCTATGGCGTGCCGGGCCGCGCCGCCTCGGCGCTGCGCCGCTTCGGCATGGGCGCGGTCCAGCGGATCGGACCCCTCAAGGAGAGGCTGATGGCCGAGGCCCGCGGCGAATCGGGCGACATGCCGCTGCTGCTGCGCGGATTGCCGATCTGATCCTCCCCGGGACGGGGAGGTGGCAGCGCGCAGCGCTGACGGAGGGGCCCAGTTGACTGGCTCCGACCCCCCTCCACCATGCTTCGCATGGTCCCCTTCCCGTCCCGGGGAGGATTTATTGCATCGTCTCCGGCCCGTCGGCGCCGCCGGGCGCCATGCGTTGGAACTGCATGAACTGGACGAGCAGATCGGCGCGCACGGTCAGGTCGGCGGCCTCAAGCAGCGCCTGTTTCGAGCCGACGTCGAGCGGCGCGATCTGGGCGATGCCGTTGACCAGCATCTCGTCGTCGAGCCGCGACACCGATTCCCATTCGACCATATAGCCGAGCGCGTCGGCATAGCGCTTCGCCTCGCGCTCGACCTCGGCGCGCTGGGCGATACCGAGGACGCTATCGTCCTCCTCTTCAAAGCCGCTGCGGTCGGCGTCGATCTGGCGATAGGGCGTATCGACGCTCGCTTCGCGGGCGATGCGAAAGCGGCTCAATCCCTCGAGCACGAGGTTGAAGCCGCCGTCGTCCAGTTCGTCGCAGGCGCCGATCCGGCCGAGGCAGCCGATTTCGAACAAAGCCGGCGGCTCTTCTCCATCCTTGGGCTGGACCATCGCGACCAGGCGGTCGCTGGCGAGCGCATCGCGGATCATCGCCCGGTAGCGCGGCTCGAAAATATGCAGCGGCAATTGCGCGCGGGGGAACAGGAGCGCTCCCGCAAGCGGGAAGACCGGCACGCGAAGAAGCGCCGTCTCCACTAGGGCCTGCCCTCGGGGCTGGAGGTGGCCGTGATCGGTCGTCTTCCCCGGCCGACCGCGAAGCGGCGGGCTGTCCTTTGCCGCCCGGCGGCGTCGCTGCGTCGGTCACGATGAATTTTCATCGCTCCCTCCTTACTCCTTTCCGGACAACAAATGCCAACCCGTCACGACCGCCTCCAGCCCCGAGGGCAGGCCCTTAGCTGAACAGAATCGCCGACAGGCGCCGCCGCTGGGCGCCGGTCCAGGGATCTTCGAGGCCGACCGCCTCGAGCAGCTGCAGCAGCCGCTTGCGCGCCGCGCCCTCGTTCCACTCGCGGTCGCGGGCGATGCTTTCGAGCAGCTGATCGGCGGCGGCGTCGCGCGCGCCGCTTGCCGCCAGCGCGCCGGCCAGCTCGTAGCGGGCTTCATGATCGTCGGGATCGGCCGCGATCCGCGCCTCGAGCGCGGACGTGTCCGCGGGCGCCGCGATCTCGGCCAGCGCCAGCGCCGATCGGGCGCGGGCGATCGCCGCGTCGTTGGCGGTCTTTTCGGGCAGCCCCTCCAGCTTCGCGCGCGCCTCGTCGGCGCGGCCCGCGGCCAGCAAGGCGCGCGCCAGGCCAGAAATCGCTTCCGGATTCTCCGGCGCCATCTCGATAATCTGCTGGAAGATGTTGGCCGCCCGCTCGGCATCGCCTTCGCCGAGGACCTGCTCGCCCATCGCGATCAGCGGCTCGATCTCGGCCTCGATCTGCTGCGCCTGGCCCTCTATCGGGAGCTGCGCCAGGAGCTGGTCGAGCGCGCCGGTGAGCTGGCCTTCGGTGCGCGCCGAGGAGAGATCGGCGACCGGCTGGCCCTGGAAGAAGGCGTAGACGGTCGGGATCGACTGGACGCGGAACTGGGCCGCGATCAATTTGTCCTCGTCGACGTCGATCTTGACCAGGATCACGCCCTTGTCGGCATAATCGGCGGCGACCTTTTCGAGCAGGGGCGTCAGCTGCTTGCACGGCCCGCACCATTCCGCCCAGAAATCGAGGATGACGAGGCTGGTCATGCTCGGCTCGACGACGTCGCGCCGGAACTTCTCCACCGCTTCGCGTTCGGCTTCGCTCAACCCCAATGTCGCCACTTAAGCTCTCCGCAAGTCCGCCTGTCCAACGCCCTATGTGGGAAGGCGGCCCCGTCTGCCAAGCCCGCATGTTCGGGGCCTGCCTGTTCGGGGGTTGCCGCCTCCAGAGCCCCATGCTAGCAGCCGCCGCCTTACCCGGACCGGTCTTTCGGTTCCGCTCAGAGCGGGCGTAGCTCAGGGGTAGAGCACAACCTTGCCAAGGTTGGGGTCGAGGGTTCGAATCCCTTCGCCCGCTCCATTCTCTCCAATGCCAGTGGTCGAACCCTCGAGTCTTTGTGGCGCTCCGCCCTGCCGGGCTGCGCGCTGGTTCGAATCCCTTCGCCCGCGCCATTTTCTCGATCGCCGCAGGCCGAGCCCTCGAATCCTTGACATACTTCCCGGTTGCGACATCATGGCCCGGGACTTGCGGGAGGACCTTTGCGATGAAGATAGTGATGATCCTGGGATCGGCGCTCCTCCTCCCGGCGGCGGCACAGGCCTTCGGGCCTCCCGTACCCAGCCCGGCGGCCGGCCCGAACGCGATGGTCTGCCAGATGGTCAACCAGGTCGGCTCGCGCCTTTCGCGCCACCGCAGCTGCATGACCCGCGCCGAATGGGACGAACGGCACCGCCAGATACGCGAGGGTATCAATCGATCGCAAACCAGGCAGTTCAATCTCAGGATCGACGAACGCGTGCAGGTGGAAGCGCCTCGCTAGCGCGCGGCGCTGCTCCTTATCGAGGTCTGGCGGGCCGCGCGGGCTGCTGCGCGGGTACTGGAGCTGGTGCCGCTCTTGCCGGCGCCGCCCGGGGCGGCGTGCGCGGATCGAGCAAGGCGGCGGTCTCGATCGTGTCGAGCGCGTCGCGCGCGGCGACGTAGAGCCGCGCCCGCTGGATCCAGTCGGCGGCGTTGTCGCGCGCCGGGATGCGCAGCACCTCGGCCAAGGCGACCTCGACCTGGCCCGCTTCGAGCCGCTGCGAGGCGCGGCGCAGCCGCTCGCTGGGCTCGGTCGAGGGGGTGCCTTCGCGGCGCACCGTGATCAGCGTGCCCAGCTCCGCCTTGACCGCGTCCCACCAGCCGGCGTCGGGCGGGGTGCCGATCAGGCGCGGCCCCGCTTCCTGCAGACCGAGCTGGAGCTCCTGCAGCGTTACCGGGTTGCGCGCGGCGAGGATGATCATGCCGACCGCGCGCGGCTGGCTGTCGCCGAAGCGCTGGCGCAGCAGCGCCTCGAGGAAGCCCAAAGCGACGCCGCGGTCGAGCGCGCGGCGCGCGGCGAAGGCGACCAGCAGGCCCTCGGCGCGGTCGGCATTGCCGACCGCCGCGCGCGACTGGGTGTCCACCGTGCCGATCCGCTGCTCAAGCGCGGCGACGCGGCGGCCGACCTCGGGATCGATGACGATCCGCTCGGGCTCGTCCCCGGCCGCCGGCGCCGGCGCTGGCTGAGGCTGGGGAGCGGCAAGCGTCGGCGCCGGCGGCGGCGCCTCGGCGACCGGCGGCGGCGCGGGAGTGATGCCGAGCGCGCGGGCGGCCGCGTCCCACTGGCCGAGCAGATAGCCCATTGCGGCCAGGCCGAGCAGGAAGGCGATGCCGGGGATGATCAGCGGGCGAAGCCAGGACTTGCGTGGCGGCCCCGCATAGCTGTCGACCGGATCGTAATCGCCGTTCATCGCGGCTCAGTCTGGCACAGCTTGGCGGCAAGCTCCAGCAAGGCTTGATCGCGCGGCGCGTCGGCGATGGCGATCGATTTCCATCCCTCGCCCGCCGCCGCCGCGGTCTGCGCGCTGATCGCGGCGATTCGAATCGCCCCGCGCCGCCTGCCGACCAGCGCTGCAAAGCCCGCCGCCGCGCGCGGGGAATGAAGCAGAACGAGGGCATCGCCGGCGTCCGCCGGCAGCGCGCCGGCCGCTTCGGCGGCATAGACCGATATGTGGGTGACGCGGTCGAGCACGATATGCTCGCGCCCGCCGAGGTGCAGCAGCGAGCCGGCGCCGTGCGCCCCGGCCAAAGCGAGGAGCGCGGCGCCGTCCGAAGGGCCGATCCGGACATCGCCGAAGCCGGCGGCGCGCGCCGCCTCGGCAGTGCGCTCGCCGACCGTGTAGCAGGGCAGGGCCAGAAATGGCGTCAAGCCGTCGCCGCCGAGCCGGGCGGCGTTGGCGCTGGTGAGCAGGATTGCGTCGAACCTGGCGGGGTCCGGCGGCCGCCAGGCAAGGGCGCGCAGCGTGAACAGGGGCGCAACGATCGGCTCGAGCCCGATCGCCCGCGCCCGCTCCGCGCTCTCGTCGGCACCGGGCTGCGGGCGGAGGATCAGCACCTTCATCGCGCGAACATCGCCCGCAGCTCCGGGCTGGCCTCGGCCAGCAGCCGCGCCGCCAGCTCGGCCGGTTCGCCCTCCCCGGAGCGGACTTCGCGGCCGTCGGCGCTGAGAATCTCCGCGCGCAGCCGGGAATTGTCGGCCAGAGCGGCGACGGCGGAATGGCAATCGCCGCCCAGCGCCGCGAGGAAGGCGCGCTCGACGCTCACCGATTCATGGGTCGGGCGATGGTCGATTGCTTCGAGCAGGCTGCGCAGGTCGTCGCGTTCGGCCAGGATTTCGATCCCGATCGCGCCCTGCGCCGGCGCCGGCAGCAGGTCGAGCGGCACGCCGTCGTCCAGCCCGAGCCGGTCGAGCCCCGCCGCGGCGAGCAGGGTCGCGTCGACCTGGCCGCGGGCGATCTTCGCCAGCCGGGTCTGGACGTTGCCGCGGATCGGCAGGATTTGCAGGTCCGGCCGGCGCGCCAGCAGCTGCGCCGCGCGGCGGGGAGAGGAGGTGCCGACGCGGGCGGCCTCGGGCAAAGCGGCGAGGCTCCCGGCGCCGATCAGCCGGTCGCGCGGATCCGCCCGCTCGAGCATCGCCGCGATCGCGAACGTCGCCGGGCGGATCGTCTCGACGTCCTTCATCGAATGGACCGAAAGGTCGGTGCGTCCTTCGGCGAGGCAGGCGTCCAGCTCCCTGGTCCACAATGCCTTGCCGCCGAGCTCGGCGAGCGGCCGATCCTGGATCCGGTCGCCCGAGGTGGTGATCGGCACCAGCTCGACCGCGCAGCCGTGCGCGGCGCGCAGCGCGTCCGCCACCATGCGCGCCTGGATCAGCGCGAGCGGCGAGCCGCGGGTGCCGATGCGAAGAGGCTGCTCCATAGCGCGCTTGTGCTAGACGCTCGGGGAGTGGCAGGGAAGGCCGCGATGAGCCTGATCCTCGGCATCGAATCGAGCTGCGACGAAACCGCGGCGGCTTTGGTCGCCTCGGACCGGCGGATTCTCGCCCATCGGCTGGCGGGCCAGGAGGACGCGCACCGGCCGTTTGGCGGCGTCGTCCCCGAGATCGCGGCGCGCGCCCATGTCGAGGTCCTCCCCGGCCTGATCGAGGCGGTGCTGGATGAGGCCAAGGTCGAGCTCGCCGACGTCGACGCCATTGCGGCGACCGCGGGGCCGGGGCTGATCGGCGGCGTCATGGTCGGCCTGGTCACGGCCAAGGGGCTCGCTTTGGCGTCGGGCAAGCCGCTGATCGCGCTCAACCATCTCGAAGGGCACGCGCTCTCGCCGATGCTGAGCGATGCCGATCTCGATTTCCCCTATCTGCTGCTGCTCGTTTCGGGCGGCCATTGCCAATTGCTGCTGGTCGAGGGCGTCGGCCGCTACCGCCGCCTCGCCACCACGATCGACGACGCCGCCGGCGAAGCGTTCGACAAGAGCGCGAAATTGCTCGGCCTGGGCTTCCCCGGCGGGCCCGCGGTCGAGCAGGCGGCCAAAGCGGGCGATCCGCGCGCCGTCCCCCTGCCGCGCCCGCTGGCCGGATCGGACGAGCCCCATTTCTCCTTCGCCGGCCTCAAGAGCGCGGTGCTGCGGGCCAAGGAAAGCGGTCTTTACGCCGCTGCGGACATCGCCGCCTCGTTCCAGCAGGCGGTCGTCGATTGCCTAGTCGACCGCACCCGCCGGGCGATCGGGCGGTCGGACGGCATCACCGCTCTGGTCGTCGCCGGCGGCGTCGCGGCCAACCAGGCGATCCGCCTCGCGCTCACCGACCTCGCCGCCGCCCGCGGCCTGCCCTTCGTCGCGCCGCCCTCGTGGCTGTGCACCGACAATGCGGCGATGATCGCCTGGGCCGGTGCCTTGCGCTTCGACGCGGGCCTGACCGACGGCCTCGACGCGCCGGCCCGCGCCCGCTGGCCGCTCGATCCGGACGCCGAGAAGGCGCGCGGCGCCGGGGTCAAGGCATGAAGCTCGGCGTGGTCGGCGGCGGCGCCTGGGGCACCGCGCTCGCCCAGGTCGCGGCGGCCGAGGGCGAACAGGTTTTGCTCTGGGCGCGCGAGCCTGAAGTGGTCGAGGCGGTCAATTCGGGCCATGAAAACAATGTCTTCCTCAAGGGCGTCCGGCTTAGCGAGACGATCCGCGCAACCGGTGCGCTCGCCGATCTGGCGGCCTGCGAAGCCTTCCTCATTGTTAGTCCCGCACAACATTTGCGCAGCGTTCTCGGCGGCCTTGCCGCGTCGGGCAGGCCGCTCGTCCTATGCGCCAAGGGCATCGAGGACTCGACCGGCCTGCTGATGCACGAAGTCGCCCGCGAAGTTCAGCCCGATTCGCCGATCGCGGTTCTCTCCGGGCCCACCTTCGCCCATGAAGTGGCCGCCGGCCTGCCGACCGCCGTGACGCTCGCGGTCGAGGACCGGGCGCTCGGCGAACGGTTGGTGGCGCGGATCGCGCGGCCCGCTTTCCGCCCCTATCTGTCCGACGACGTCGCCGGCGCGGAGGTCGGCGGAGCGGTCAAGAACGTGCTGGCGATCGGCTGCGGCGTGGTCGAAGGGCGCCGTCTGGGGCAGAATGCGCGCGCCGCCCTGATCTCGCGCGGCTTTGCCGAAATGACCCGCTTCGGCCTCGCCAAGGGCGCGCGCGCGGAGACGCTGGCCGGCCTCGCCGGCCTCGGCGACCTGGTCCTCACCTGCTCCTCGACCAGTTCGCGCAATTTCAGCCTCGGCAAGGGGATCGGCGAGGGCGGCCGCCCCGCCGACCTGCTCGCCGACCGCAAGACCGTCGCCGAGGGCGCCTTCACCGCGCCGGTGCTGAAGCGCGCCGCCGAAGCGCTCGGCGTCGACATGCCGATCGTCGCGGCGGTCTGCGCCTTGCTGGCGGAGGAAGCGTCGGTCGACGAGGCGGTCAGCCGGCTGCTGGCGCGGCCGCTCAGGGCCGAGGGCATCTAGAAGTCCCAGCAGATCCCCTTGCTCTCCCAATCGCCATAGCG
The DNA here is from genome assembly GCA_034668465.1 of Sphingomonadales bacterium. GTDB lineage: Bacteria > Pseudomonadota > Alphaproteobacteria > Sphingomonadales > Sphingomonadaceae > Allosphingosinicella. Next base: position 11,901 of record JAXDPI010000024.1, on the reverse strand, counting down.
GGTCGGCTCCTTGCCCTTGGGGCCGCCGCTTTCCTCCGCCTCGACGGCTTGTGCCGGCTCGGGCACGGGCGGGCTCGGCGTCAAATAGGCGGGCGGTTTCAAATGCGGCGGGCGCTCGCCCATCGGCAATTCCGTTTGAATAAACTGGCGCTTCGACGCATCTCGGCCGCGAAGCCGCGAAAGGCAAGATGAACGACATTCTCGATCCGCCGGGCACGGCCTCCCGCCGCGCCGCCTTGCGCCTGCTCGACGCGGTGCTGCGCCGCGGGCTGCCGCTCGAATCGGCGCTCGACGCCGCCGCGCGCGATCTCGATCGCGCCGACGACCGCGCCTTCGCCCACGCAATCGCCGCCGAAGCGCTGCGCCGCCTTCCCGATCTCGACGAGCTGATCGACCATGCGACCAGGAAGCGGCTGCCGGACGACGCCAAGGCGCGCTTTGCGCTGCGCATCGCGCTTGTGCAGGCGCTGGCGCTCGATACGCCGCACCATGCCGCGATCTCGACCGTGTTGCCGCTCGTCGACGGCGGCCCGCGCAAGCTGGTCCACGGCGTCTTCAGCAGCGTGATGCGCCAGAAATGGGCGCTGCCCGACGTGCCGAACCTGCCGGCGGCGGTGATCGAACGCTGGCGCAAGGCTTGGGGCGGCGAGGTTGTCGAGGCGGCATCGCGGCTGATCGCGGCGCCGCCGCCGCTCGATCTTTCGGGCGAGCCGCCTGCGAATCTGGGGGGCGTCCGCCTGCTGCCAGGCCATCTCCGGCTTGCCCGCGGCACCCATGTCGACGAGCTGCCCGGCTATGGTGGCGGCAAGTTCTGGGTGCAGGACATTTCCGCGTCGATCCCCGCCCGCCTGCTCGGAGCGGGTGCGGGCAGGACGGCGCTCGATTTGTGCGCCGCGCCCGGCGGCAAGACGATGCAGCTTGCGCTCGGCGGCTGGGAGGTGAGCGCGGTCGATGTCTCGCAAAGTCGTCTGGCGCGACTTTCCGACAATCTCGCCCGTACCGGCCTTGCGGCGACGCTCGTCGCGGCGGACGTGATGACATGGGCGCCGGCCGCGCCCGCCGACGCGGTCCTGCTCGATGCCCCCTGCTCGGCGACCGGCATCTTCCGCCGCCACCCCGACGTCCTCCACCGCGCCCGGCCGCGGGCGATCCGGGAGCTGGCCGACGCGCAAAAGGCGATGCTTTTACGCGCGGCCGAGTGGCTCAAGCCAGGCGGAAGCCTGGTTTATTCGGTCTGTTCGCTCGAGCCGGAGGAAGGCGAGGACGTCGCGAAGCACTTCCTGTCCGCGCGCGGCGATTACGCGCTCGAAGAGCAGCAGCGCATCCTCCCCGGCGCCTACGAGGCGCAAGGCGGCGCCGACAGCTTCTTCATCGCCCGCTTCGCCCGGAAATAAACGGGGATAAAAAGAGGCGATTCCTTGCCCAGCGACTCGGCGCGATGTTAGGGTCGCGTCGTGCAGCAGCCGGTTCGCATTTCCCCCTCGATCCTGTCGGCGGATTTCGCCCGGCTGGGCGAGGAGGTTCGCGCGCTCGACGAGGCCGGGGCCGACTGGATCCACGTCGACGTCATGGACGGCCATTTCGTCCCCAATCTGACGATCGGGCCGATCGTGGTGAAGGCGCTGCGGCCGCACACCGAAAAGCCGCTCGACGTCCACCTGATGATCGCCCCCGCCGACCCCTATATCGAGGCGTTTGCAGAGGCCGGCGCCGACATCATCACCGTCCATCCCGAGGCGGGCCCGCACCTCCACCGGACCGTCCAGAAGATCCGGTCGCTCGGCAAGCGCGCCGGCGTGTCGCTCAATCCCGCGACCCCGGCCAAAGCGCTCGATTATGTGCTGGAGGAGATCGACCTCGTGCTGGTGATGAGCGTCAATCCGGGGTTCGGCGGGCAGGGCTTCATCACCGCGATGCTCAAGAAGATCGAGGCGGTGCGCAAGCGGATCGACACGGCCGGGCTCGGCGTGGACCTCGAGGTCGACGGCGGCATCGACCAGGAGAATTGCCGGCGGGTGATCGCGGCGGGCGCCGACGCGCTCGTCGCCGGGACCGCCACCTTCCGCGGCGGGCCCAAGGCCTATGCGGACAATATCAGGGACTTGAGAGGGTGAGCCTCCTCGAACGGGTGGAGAGCGAAACGGGCGAGAGCCAGATCGAGCCGGGCAAGAGGCTGATCCGGGTCGGCGACGACCGCGGCCTCTCCTTGTTCGAGCGGCTCAATTATCGTCTCCACCGCTTCGCCTGGAAGACGCCGCTGCACCGGCTGCGGCTGCGCGGCCGGGTGCCGCTCAAGCTGGTCGCGGTGCCCAAAGACCCGATCGCCGGCGATAAGGCCGCCGGCGAGGCGCTGCTCGGCGGCGCCTTCCGCCACAACGGCACCGAGGTGCCGGTCGACCAGCTCGATTTCGCCACCTTGGGCTATCCCGAGGATTTCAGCGCCTATCTGCAAAGCTTCGCCTGGCTGCGCGACCTTTCCGCCGCCGCCACCCGCGAGCGCGGCGCCAAGCTTGCCGAAGGGATCACCCGCAAGTGGCTCGCCGCCTTCGCCGAGCAGATCAGCGAGCCCGCCTGGCGCGCCGATTTGTGGGGCCGGCGGGTGTTGTTCTGGACCGCCTACGCGCCCTACATCCTGTCGAGCGCCGATCCGGTCTACCGCTCGAGCCTGCTCTACGCGCTCGCCCGAGGTGCGCGACATCTCGAGCGCAGCGCCGACAAGGCCTTGCCCGGCCTCCCCCGGATCGCCGCCTGGGGCGGGGTGATCGCCGCCGCTCTGGTCGTCCAGGGCGGGCCGGCGCGGCTGAAGACGGGCGAAGCGGGCCTGTCGCGCGCGCTCGGCCTGTCGCTGCACGACGATGGCGGCTTGGTCAGCCGCTCGCCGACCGAGCAGATCCTCGTCGTCGAGACGCTCGGCCAGCTGCGCGCGATCTACGCCGCCGCCCGGCGCGACGTGCCCGAATGGCTGTCCGAGGCGCTGGCCTCGGCGGTCGGGGCGCTCTTATCGGTCACGCTCGGCGACGAGGCGCTGTCGAGCTGGCAGGGCGGCAACATGGCGAGCCGCCGCCGCATCGCGGCCGCCGCCGAGGGTGCCGGGCTCGACGTCGGCCCGCTCCGCCAGGCGCGCGGCTGGGGCTATCAGCGGGCGCAGGCCAAAATGAGCGTGCTGGTGTTCGACGCCGCGCCGCCGCCGCCGCCGCGTGCGCTCAAGGGCGCCTGCGCTTCGACCCTCGCCTTCGAGCTCAGCGACGGGCAGAGCCGGCTGATCGTCAATTGCGGCGGCGCCGGCGCGGCCCAGGGCGCGTTGCCGCCCGGGCTGGTCCATGCGTTGCGGACCACCGCCGCCCATTCGACGCTCACCCTTGGCGACCGCAACTCGACCGCGATCCACGAGGACGGCTCGCTCGGCAAAGGCGTCGCCGAGGTCGAATTGGTCCGCGACGACACCGCCGGCAGCCGGATCGAGGCGAGCCATGACGGCTATGCCCGCCGCTACGGCCTGATCCACGAGCGCCGCCTCAACCTTTCGAGCGACGGCCGGGCGCTGACCGGCGAGGATCGGCTGCTCGCGACCGGCCGCCGCCGGCGCTCCGAGCCGGTCCCGTTCGCGGTCCGCTTCCACCTTGCCCCCTCGGTCGAGGTGACCTCGACCGCCGACGGTTTGGGCGCCCTGCTGCGCCTCCCGGGCGCGGTCTGGCAGTTCCGCTGCCGCGGCGGCCAGCTGGCGGCCGAGGACAGCCTCTGGGTCGACGGCGAGGCGCGGCCGCATGGCTCGCTCCAGCTCGTCGTCACCGGCGAATCGCCGCCCGAGGGCATGACCATTTCCTGGGAGCTCAAGCGGGCGTCCTGAGCCAATTTGCGTTGAAGGAAGACCATGTCGGACGTGAAGATCGCCCGGGCGCTGCTGTCGGTGTCGGATAAGACAGGGCTCGTCGAATTGGGCCAGGCGCTGGCGCGGCACGGAGTGGAGCTGGTCTCGACCGGCGGCACGGCGAAGGCGCTGCGCGAGGCGGGGCTCGACGTGCGCGACGTCGCCGACCTCACCGGCTTCCCCGAGATGATGGACGGCAGGGTCAAAACGCTCCACCCGAAGGTCCATGGCGGCCTGCTCGGCGTGCGCGACGACCCCGCCCACGCGGCGGCGATGGCCGAGCAGGATATCGGCGCGATCGACCTGCTCGTCGTCAACCTCTATCCGTTCCTCGAAACCGTGATGAAGGGCGCCGCGCGACCCGAGATCGTCGAGAATATCGACATCGGCGGCCCGGCGATGGTCCGCTCGGCGGCCAAGAACCACGAATATGTCGCGGTTGTTACCGATCCGGCCGATTATGGCGCGCTGGTCGAAGCGCTCGACGCCAATGACGGCATGACGTCGCTCGACCTGCGCAAGCGGCTGGCGGCAAAGGCCTTTTCGGCTACCGCGAGCTATGATGCGATGATCGCGAGCTGGTTCGGCTTCATCGATCAGGCCGAGCCCTTTCCCGAGACGCTGCCGATAATCCTCAAGCGCGGCGCCGCCTTGCGCTATGGCGAGAACCCGCACCAGCAGGCGGCCTTCTACGCGCCGGCCGGCCCCCATACGAACGGCATCGGCCAAGCCGAGCAAATCCAGGGCAAGGCGCTCTCCTACAACAATTATAACGACGCCGACGCCGCGCTCGAGCTAATCGCCGAGTTTCGCGACGGCGATCCGGCCTGCGTCATCGTCAAGCACGCCAATCCCTGCGGCGTCGCCCGCGCGGCGACCCTGCGCGAAGCCCATGAAGCGGCCTTCGCCTGCGACAGCGTTTCGGCGTTCGGTGGGATCGTTGCTTTCAACCGGCCGCTCGACGGGGCGACCGCCGAGGCGATCGTGGCGATCTTCACCGAAATGGTGGTCGCGCCCGACGCCGACGACGCGGCGAAAAAGGTGTTCGCCGCGAAGAAGAATTTGCGGCTGCTGCTCACCGGCGCCCTGCCCGATGCGGCGCGCGGCGGCCTTGCCGTCAGGTCGATCACCGGCGGCTGGCTGGTCCAGTCGCGCGACAATTGCCTGATCTTGGAACCGGAGCTCGCGGTGGTGACCAGACGCGCTCCCACCGCGCAGGAGCTGGCCGATTGCCGGTTCGCCTGGACAATCGCCAAGCACGTCAAGTCGAACGCGATCGTCTACGCCAAAGACGGCGCCACCGCCGGCATCGGCGCCGGCCAGATGAACCGGCTCGAATCGGCCCGGATCGCCGCGTGGAAAGCGAAGGACGCTGCCGAAAAAGCGGGCTGGGACGCGCCGCGCACGATCGGCTCCGCGGTCGCCTCGGACGCCTTCTTCCCGTTCGCCGACGGGCTCATTGCGGCGATCGAGGCGGGCGCCACCGCCGTGATCCAGCCCGGCGGATCGATCCGCGACGAGGAGGTGATCGCCGCGGCCGACGAAGCGGGCATCGCGATGGTTTTCACGGGCATGCGGCATTTCAGGCACTAGGGCGTCGTGATCTCCGAAGCCGGCAAGGCCGGTTCCTCAAGGCCTTGCTTGCGGAACAAGGCGCGGTCCTCGTGGGTGAAGCCGCGATACCAGACGACCAGGCCGAAGGTGAGCATGATCAGCGGCACGCCGAGGCTGAGCTCGAGCCATTCGGGCAATCGGGTCGCGCCGACGCCGACGAGGGTCGCCGCCGCGGCCGCCCAGATCAGCGACCGGCGCCAGCCTTGCACCGGCGCGCCGAGCAGCCGGCAAAGCAGCCGCGCCTTGAGGACCGAGGCCAAGCCGAGCGCGAGCGCGAGCGCCAGCGCCGCGCCGGCCGCCTGAAACGCCTGGACCTTGTCCGGCGGGATCGGCAGCGCGCGAATGGCGAGGATGATCGCGACCGTCAGCAGCGCCTGGACGCCGAGCATCAGCAGCGAGATCAAGAGATTGCGGTGGCGGGCGACGTAGACCAAAGCCGATTCCGAGACGACCGCGGTCGCCGCGATCACCTCGGCCGCCAGCAGGAAGGCCAGAGCGGCGGTGCCGCCGACGAATTGCGGCCCGACCAGGCCCATCACCGCTTCGCCCGGTATGCCGAGCGCCAGCGCGATCGCGGCCTGGGCGGCGATGATCCAGAAGCCGACCTGGCGGACCTGGCGGGCCACCGCCGCCTTGTCGCCTTCGGCAAGCTTCTGGGTGATCACCGGCGCAAGGATCGGGTCGAAGCTGGTCTTCAGCTTCTGCGGCAGCGAGGCGACGTTCTGGGCGACATAATAGATGCCGACCACGGCCGGCGAGACGAACAGGCCCAATATGGCGATGTCGAGCCGGCGCGAGCCCCATTCGATCGCGTCGGCGGCGGCGAGCGGGATGTTGCGCCGCGCCACTGCGTTCATGGCGGCCGGGTTGGGCTTCCAGCCGTGCGGCCGGCCGTAGCTTCGGAACAGGCGCCACAAAGCCGTCGCCAGCCCGGCGACGACCGAGACGACATAGGCGATGATCAGGCCGTCGCGGTGGAAATGGGTGAAGATCAGCGCGCCGGCGGCGATGCTGATCACCCAGGGTTCGACCAGCGCGCGGACATGGACCGTCGAGGCGACGTCATGGCGGTAGGCGAGCGCGGCCAGCGCGATGTCGGCGCCGGCAATGCCGAAGATCACCAGCGGCAGCAGCCATTCGGCGCCCCTGATGTCGCCTGCCGGAAACATCGCCTGGGGCACGAGCATCAGGATCGCGCTGGCCACCGCCGAGGCGATGAACGCCGCCAGCAGCCCGTCCATGACGACGCATTCATGGGGCTGGTCGGTGGTCGACAATTGCTGGGCGAGGCCGCGCTTGAGCCCAAGGGTGGCGAGTTGCGCCGCCAGCTCGATCACGATCACCGCATAAGCGAAGCGCCCGAGCAGCTCAGGGCCGTAGAAGCGCCCGGCGATGAACAGGAAGGGGATGCGCGCCGCGAGCCGCAGCACGAAGCCGAAGAAGTTGGTCCGCCCGCCTCGTGCCAGCGCGGCGATGTCCTGGTCGGGCTGCGCGGCGCTCAATGGGCGGCGCCCCAGTTCGGCCCGGTGCCGATCTCGACGCCCAACGGCACGGTCAAGGTGATCGCCGGCTCGGCGGCGCGCTCCATCACGCGGCGGACCACGGCCGTGGCCGCCTCGATTTCATCCTGCGGCACTTCGAACACCAGCTCGTCATGGACCTGCATCAGCATCCGCACCCCGCCCAGCCCCGCCGCCTCGAGCGCCGGGCCCATCCGCGCCATCGCGCGCTTGATGATGTCGGCGGCACTGCCCTGGATCGGCGCGTTGATCGCCGCCCGCTCGGCGCCCTGGCGCTCGTGCTGGATCTTGGATTTGATCCGCGGGAAATGCGTCTTGCGGCCGAACAAGGTGGTCGAGAAGCCGGTCTCGCGCACCTCGGACAGGGTATCGGCGATATAGCGCGAGATGCCGGGGAAGCGCTCGAAATAGCGGTCGATGATCGCCTGCGCCTCGTCGGCGGTGACGCCGAGCCGGCCGGCCAGCCCCCAGCGCGAAATGCCGTAAAGGATCGCGAAGTTGATCGTCTTGGCCGAGGCGCGGGTGTCGCGATTGACCGCGCCGAACAATTCGCCGGCGGTCATGTTGTGGATGTCGTCGCCCCGCGCGAACGCCTCCCTGAGCTGCGGCACGTCGCAGATATGCGCCGCGAGCCGCAATTCGATCTGGCTGTAATCGGCCGAGAGCATGACGAAGCCCGGCTCGGCGATGAAGGCGTCGCGGATCCGCCGGCCGATCTCGGTGCGGATCGGGATGTTCATCAGATTGGGGTCGGTCGAGGCGAGCCGCCCGGTCTGCGCGCCGGAGAGGGAATAGGAGGTGTGGACGCGGCCGGTCTCGCGGTTAATCTGCTCCTGCAGCGCGTCGGTATAGGTGGATTTGAGCTTGGTCAGCTGGCGCCAGTCGAGCACCAGCCGGGCGATCGGCACGCCCTCGCGCGACAGCCGCTCCAATTCGGTGACGTCGGTCGACCAGGTGCCCGATTTGCCCTTGCGCCCGCCCGACAGGCCCATCTTGCTGAACAATATCTCGCCGAGCTGCTGCGGGCTGCCGATCGTGAACCGGCACCCCGCCTCGCCGCAAATCTGCTCCTCCAGAGCAGCGATCTGGACGTTGAACTCGGCCGACAGGCTTTTGAGCACCTCGCGGTCGACCTTGACGCCGCCCTGCTCCATCGCGCCGACCACCGCGACCATCGGCCGGTCGACCAACTCGTAGACCCGGGTCACCCGCTCGAACGGCAGCCGCGTCCGGAACCGCATCCACAGCCTGAGCGCGACGTCGGCATCCTCCGCGGCATATTCCGTCGCCTTGTCGAGCTGCACCTTGTTGAAGGTGATCTGCTTTTGCCCGGTCCCGCACAATTCCTTGAAGGCGATGCAGTCGTGATCGAGGTGCTTCCTGGCGAGGTCGTCGAGCGCATGACTGTTCAGGCCGCCGGCGTCGAGGTTGAAGCTCATCACCAAAGTGTCGTCATAGGGTGCGACGCGAATGCCGCGCCTCTCGAGCACGACCCAGTCGAACTTGAGGTTGTGGCCGATCTTGAGCACCGCGGGGTCCTCGAGCAACGGCTTCAATTTCGCCAGCACCAAGGCGGCCGGCAGCTGGTCCGGCCGCTCGGCGAACATGTCGTCGCCGCCATGTTCGAGCGGGATGTAGCAGGCCTTGTTGCAATCGGTGGCGAGGCTGATCCCGACCAGCCTGGCCGAGACGCAGTCGCGCCCGTCGGTCTCGGTGTCGAATGCGAGCCTGCCTTTGGCGAAGGCTTCGGCGATCCAGCGGTCGAGCGCCGCCTCGTCGGTGACGGTCTCGTAGAGCGAGCGGTCGATCTTCGGCTCGGGCCGCACCTCGGCCTGGGTGGCGGCCTCCCTCGGCGCCTCGGCCTGCGATTGGGCCCCGAGCCGCGCGAGCAGCGAGCGAAAGCCGTGATGGTCGAGGAATTCGCGCAGCGGCTCTTCGGGGATCCCCTTCATCGCCAGCGCGTCGAGCGGCTCGGGCAAGGGCGAATCGCAGATCAGCTCGACCAGCTTGCGCGACAGCCGCGCCTGCTCGGCAAATTCGATCAGATTGTCGCGCATCTTCGAGGGCTTCATCTCGCCCGCGGCGGCGAGCACCGCCTCGACGTCGCCAAATTCCTGGATCAGCTTCGATGCGGTCTTGGGGCCGATCCCCGGGACGCCCGGCACGTTGTCGACGCTGTCGCCCATCAGCGCCAGCACCTCGCCGACCTTCTCGGGCGGCACGCCGAACTTCTCGATCACCTCCTCGCGGCCGATCCGCCGGTCGTTCATCGTGTCGAGCATGTCGAGGCCGGGCTCGATCAGCTGCATCAAATCCTTGTCCGAAGAGACGATCGTCACCTGCCAGCCTTCGCCCAGCGCCGCCTTGGCGTAGCAGGCGATGATGTCGTCCGCCTCGAGCCCCATTTCCTCGAGGCAGGGGATCGAGAAGGCGCGGGTGGCGTCGCGGATCAAAGGGAATTGCGGGACGAGCTCGGGCGGCGGCGGCGGCCGGTTCGCCTTGTACCGGTCGTAGAGCTGGTTGCGGAACGTGCTCTCCGAGGCGTCGAGGATGACCGCGAGATGGGTCGGCCCGTCGGCCTTGCCGAGCGCTTCGGCGAGTTTCCAGAGCATCGTGGTATAGCCGTAGACCGCGCCGACGTTGAGGCCGTGCTTGTTGGTCAGCGGCGGCAGCCGGTGGAAGGCGCGGAAGATATAGGACGAGCCGTCGACGAGATAGAGGTGCGGGGAAGGCATGGCGGCGGTCTAGACCAAGGTAATGCGCCGTTCAAACTTGTCCAGCTAGGAGGGCGCGATGAACCGCCGCATCCTCGTCCTCTCGGGCCTCGCGCTCGCTTTCGCCGCCGCGCCGGCCGCGGCGCAACGCTTCGCGCCGACCCGCTTCTCGGTCGAGGTTTCCGGGCGCGGGCCGGACGTGATCCTGATCCCCGGCCTGACCTCGGGCCGCGAGGTCTGGCGCGCGACCGCGGCCGCATTGCCCGGCTATCGCTACCACCTGGTCCAGGTGGCGGGCTTCGCCGGCGAGCCGGCGCGCGGCAATGTCCGCGGGGCAGTCGTGGCGCCGCTCGCCGACGAGCTTGCGCGCTACATCGTCGAGAGCCGGCTCGATCGCCCGGCGATCGTCGGCCATTCGATGGGCGGCACGCTGGCGATGATGATCGCAGCGCGCCGGCCCGATCTCGTCGGCCGGATCATGGTGGTCGACATGCTGCCCCAGCCCGCCGGCCTGCTCGGCGGCGATGCGCGGGAGATGGCGCCGCTCGCCGACCTGCTCGGGACGAGCGGCGGCCGCCGGCTGTTTTCCTCGTTCATGGGCGCGTTCAGCCCGCCCGACGCCGCCGCGCGCCGCTCCGATCCCGACGTCGTCGGCCGCGCGGTGCGCGAGCTGGCGACGATCGATCTGACCGGCGAGCTCCCCCGCATCCGCGCGCCGTTCACCGTGCTCTACGCCTCGCCCGACGACCCCCAGGCCCGCGCCGCGATCGACCGCAGCTTCGCGCGCGCCTACGCCAACGCGCCCCGGGCCCGCTTCGTCCGCATCGACGGCAGCGGCCATATGGTGATGCTCGACCAGCCGGCGCGGTTCAGGGCGGCGCTGAGGGCGTTTCTAGTCCGCTAGAATGTCGACCGTCGGTTCCGGCTCGACGAGGCGCTGGCAGTCGTGCGCCGCATTGGCGGCGCGCCGCATCAGCGCTGCTTCTGCCGCCCGAAAGGCGTCGAGGAGCGCCGGCATGATCGACAGGTCCAGCGTGCCCCGCGCCTCCATGCGCGGCACGCCGTTGTAGGGGAAGCGGGCCGGCTCGCTGAGCGTGTAATTGAGCTGCTGCTGGCCGCCGGCATAAGCGGCGAGGTCGCGCCAGAACACCGTCAGGTTCGCGCTCCTGCGCCAGGCCGGGATCACCGCCTCGCCGCCCAGCGCCAGCGTGCCGGGCGCCTGATCGTCGCGCCACAGCCGGAAGATGAGCGGCTTGCGCAATCTGCGCTCGCTCAGGATCTCGATCTGGAGCTCGAGCGCGGCGGGATCGAAATTGGTCGCGGCGCGGTCGACGCCCTCGATCTTCCGGAACTTGCCGATCAGGTAGATCGGGTGGATGTCCGGCCGCCAGACATAGGGCCAGCCCATCAGCCCGGCCTGCATCCAGGACAGATTCAGGTCGCGCACCGACCCGTCCTCGTAGACCTCGATGCCGCCGTCGATCCGTTCGAGCCCCGCGTCGGGCCACGGCTGGGTCTCCACCCGGCCGTGGATTCGGGTCGCCATGACCGGCTGGCGCCCTTGGGCGCGCAAGAACGGGAAATCGTGCCGCGCCGTGCAATAATGATAGACCGTGCCCGGGGCGCGCCCGAAGGGCTGCGCGGCCGCCGGAGCGGCGGCGAACAGGAGACTGGCGGCTAACATCCTGACCATCCCCGCCGGCTATAGAGCAACAGCGGCTGCTCGTCGCTAGGGCGCCAGGACCGTATCCACCGCTTTCGCCAGCGTCTTGGGATAATCGAGCGTGTAGTGCAGCCCGCGGCTCTCCTTGCGGTGGAGGGCGGAGCGGACGATCAGGTCGGCGCACTGCAAAAGGTTGCGAAGCTCGACCAAATCCGTCGTCACCCGGAAATGGCCGTAATAATCCTCGACCTCCTCGGTCAGCAGCTTGATCCGGTGCTGGGCGCGCTCGAGCCTTTTGGTCGTGCGGACGATGCCGACATAATTCCACATGAAGCGGCGTATCTCGGTCCAGTTCTGCTTGATCACCACCTCCTCGTCCGAATCGGTGACGCGGCTTTCGTCCCAGGCGCGGATCCGCGGCGGCGGCGGCAGCTCGCCCCAATGGGCGGCGATGTGGGTCGCCGCCGCGTCGCCGAACACGAAACATTCGAGCAAGGAGTTGGAGGCCAGGCGGTTGGCGCC
>JAXDPI010000023.1:0-54015 GCA_034668465.1 Sphingomonadales bacterium | reverse complement strand
CCTCGATGATGCGCGGGTCTTCGCCGAGGCCGTGCATCGCCAGTATCCGGGCAAGCTGCTCGCCTACAATTGCAGCCCGAGCTTCAACTGGGCGGCCAAGCTCGACGGCGAAACCATCGCCGCCTTCCAGCGCGAGCTTGGCGCAATGGGCTACAAGTTCCAGTTCGTCACCCTGGCCGGCTTCCACAGCCTCAACCACGCCATGTTCGAGCTCGCCGCCGGCTATCGGATGCGCGGCATGGCCGCTTATTCCGAGCTGCAGCAGGCCGAGTTCGCCAGCGAGGCGGCCGGCTACAGCGCGACCCGCCACCAGCGCGAGGTGGGCACCGGCTATTTCGACCTGGTCGCGCAGACCCTCGCCGGCGGCGCCGCCTCGACCACCGCGCTCGCCGAATCGACCGAGGCCGCGCAATTCACCGCCAGGGCGGCTGCATGAGGAGAGCGAAGATGATGCGCTATTGGGTTGTCGGGGGCGAATATGAGGATCCGGGCTTCCGCTCGCTCGTCCCCGGGACCGAGCGGATGGCCGGCCCGTTCGAGGACGAGCGCAAGGCGCGCAACGAATGGATCCGGTTGACCTATTGCCCCAATGTCTCGGCCACGACCCGGTACAGCATCGCCGCGGAAGCGCGGTGAGCGGCGCCGATTTGGCCGAGCGGCCGGCCCGCGCTACAGTGCCCGCCGTGACTGGCTCCGACGACATCCTGACCCCGGAGGCGCTCGCTTTCGTCGCCGGCCTCCACCGCCGCTTCGACGCGCGCCGCCAGGAACTGCTCGCGGCCCGCGCCGAGCGCCAGCAGGCGTTCGATGCCGGCGCGCTGCCCGATTTCCTCCCCGAGACCGCCCAGATCCGCGACGGCGACTGGACGGTCGCGCCGATCCCGGCCGATCTGATGGACCGGCGGGTCGAGATCACCGGCCCGACCGACCGCAAGATGGTGATCAACGCGCTCAATTCGGGGGCGAAGGTCTTCATGGCCGATTTCGAGGATGCGACCGCGCCGACCTGGGCCAATCTGATCGAAGGCCAGGCCAATCTCTACGATTATTGGCGCGGCGGCCTCTCTTTCGACGATCCCGCGACCGGCAAGCATTATGCGGTGGGCGACGAGCCCGCGGTGCTGATGGTCCGCCCGCGCGGCTGGCATCTCGACGAGCGCCACCTCGGCGTCGCCGGCGCTTTGTTCGATTTCGGCCTCTATCTTTGGCACAACGCCCATCCCGCGCTCGAGGCCGGCTCGGGCCCCTATTTCTATCTGCCCAAGCTGGAAAGCCGTCACGAGGCGGCCCTGTGGAGCGACGTCTTCGCATTCGCCGAGGAGCGGCTCGGCCTGACGCGCGGCACGATCAAGGCGACGGTGCTGATCGAGACGCTGCCGGCGGCGTTCGAGATGGACGAGATCCTCCACGCGCTCAAAGAGAATATCGTCGGCCTCAATTGCGGCCGCTGGGATTATATCTTCTCCTACATCAAGCGGCTCGGCCGCACGCCCGAGCGGCTGACGCCGGATCGCTCGGCGATGACGATGGATAAGGCGTTCCTCGCCGCTTATTCGTTGAAGCTGATCGAGACCTGCCATCGCCGCGGCGCCTTCGCGATGGGCGGCATGTCGGCGGCGATCCCGGTCAAGGGCGACGCGGCCGCCAATGAAAGCGCCTTCGCCCGCGTCCGCGCCGACAAGCAGCGCGAGGCGGGCAACGGCCATGACGGCACCTGGGTCGCGCACCCGGGCATGGTCGCCATTGCGCTCGAGGCGTTCGACCGGCCCAACCAGCTCGACCGCCAGGTCGAAAGCGGCGTCACCCGCGAAGACATGCTCCGCCTCCATGATGGACCGCGCACCGAGGCCGGGGTGCGCGAGAATATCCGCGTCGGCATCCGCTACATCGCCGCTTGGCTCGGCGGCCGCGGCGCGGTGCCGCTCTACAATCTCATGGAAGATGCGGCGACCGCCGAGATCTGCCGCACCCAGATCTGGCAATGGCTGCGCTTCGCGGCCCCGCTCGACGACGGCCGCGCGCTGACCCGGCCTTTGTTCGACGCGCTCCTCGCCGAGGAGATGGCCGCGCTCGCGCCCGAGCCGCGGCTCGAGGAAGCGCGCGGCCTGTTCGTCGACCTCGTCCTGGCGCAAGACCTGCCCGAATTCCTCACCATCCCCGCTTACGCATTGATCGACTAACGCGCCGGGGACTGTCCTCAATTGGGGACTGTCCCCCTTTGAGCCGGGGACTGTCCCTTGGCCGTGGCAAAAATCGAAAGCGTCCGCATTCGGACACCAAGAATTGGTGAAATTCGCCGCCTTTTGGGGCGCGTAAATCTGGCATTCAGGCGGTGCTGCGAAGAAAATGGCGGATTTCCGCCGTTTTTCGTATTTGGCACGGGCGATGCAATATCCCTGGCATGGCCGCGGAATGGTTCCAAGGCCGACAAAGGGAGACCTAGAATGTCGATTTCCATCACCAGCCTGCAGTCGCTGGCCATTTCGCTGATCGGCGCGATCGTCGCCTCCAGCCTGTTCCTTTCCGCCGCGGTGGGCCCGGTTCCGATCATCTGATGATCGGGCCGGTCCCTCCCGGACCTTCCCCCCACTCGATTTGGACATGAGACGATGAACAGCAGCTACGCCCTCGACAAGAGCAACGCCAAGATGTTCGGCGTGTGCGCCGGCCTCGCCCGCACCACCGGCTGGGACCCGCTCCTCGTCCGGCTCGGCGCGGTCGGCCTGACCCTGTTCCTGCTCGGCCCGCTGATGCTGGTGGCCTATGCCGCCGCCGCCTTGCTCGCCGAAAGCCGCTAGGCGATGCGCCGGCTTGCCTACACCATCGCCGAAGCGACCCCGGCGCTGATCGCCTTCGGGCCGGTCGCCGCGCTCGCCGGCATGATCACCGCATGGGCGGCCCGCTTCCGCTGGGCGGCCGCAGCCTAGGAAATCGGCAGGGACAGGCCATCCGCGACCATCAGTGCCACCCGCGCCAGCTGCGCCAGCTGCGCCACCCGCGCCGCCTGCTTTCCCTCCTCATCCATCGCCGACCTAGGCGCCGTCCGCCGGCAAAGTTCAACCCGACTGCGTACGACGTCGCCCGGGACGGAGCGTGGCTCGCCTCGTGCCGGACTAACCGCTTGCCCTGGCGCGCGCTCTGGGCTTTGATCGCCGCACGAAGGAGGTGGAAGGGTGTTCTTCCGTATCTTCGGCACGATGGCCGGGGCTTTCCTGTCGGCCGCTCTGTTGTCCGCGACGGCGGCGCCGGTCGCGGCGGAGCCGCTTCCGCGCCTTGAGGACATCGGGTCGCCCCAGGAACGGGCGGCGCACGCCCGATTGTTTGCGCTGGTCACCGCCGGCACCGAGGCTCGCAGCGAACCGCTCCCCGAGCTCGACCGGATTCTTCAGCAGACTCCTGAACCGACCGCGCTGCGCGGCCTCATCCAATTCTATCGCGCCGGCGCCCTTTTCGATAAGGATCGCGCGACGGAGGCGCGCGATGCGGTCGAGGAAAGCGTGCGCCTTCTGCCGCGCTACAGCGGACCCCTGATCCTCGCCGCGATGATCGAGGCCTATTATGACCGGCCCTCGCCGGGAGCGGACTATCTCCTGCGCGCCGCCGCGATCGACCCGGCCGCAGTTCGCGACGTCGACGATTTCGATCTCGGCAACCTCGTCTCGCGCCTCAGGGCGCGCCACGACGAGCCCCGCCTCAACCTGCTTGCCGCGCGCCTGTTCGAGATCGGCTGGCGTGGCGGCGATCTTGAATTGCGTTCAGGGCTGGCCCGCGATCTCATCCGGATCCGGGTGCGCGCGGGCGATATCGAGGGCGCCCGGGCGCTCCTGCCCAACCTGACGCTGCCCAGCCAGGCGCGCGATCTGCTGACCGAGAAAGCCTATCAGAGCGTCTGGCCGGAGATCGAGACCTGGGCCGGGCCGCAGCAGTCCCGGCAATGGCAAACCTATTTGACCGAGACGCGGGCCCGCTGGGAAGCGAGCCGCGACCCGCGCCTCGCCGTGTCTTTCGCCCACGCGCTCGCCGCCGCCAACCACAATGCGACGCTCGCCCGCGAATTGCTGCCGGTGCTGATGGGCCGGCTCGATCGCGAGCGCGATTATTATCTGCTATGGACGGTGGCGCCGGTCGCCTCCGCGCTAGCCCGGCTCGGTCGCTGGGACGAAGCCGACGCATTGTTCGTCCATACGCTGGCCGTCTGGCCGCTCGGTTCCGACGCCAACGCGCTCAATCTGGCCGCGAACTGCGCCAGGCTCCTCCTCTATCGGGGCCGCGCGGCGGAGGCGCTCGCCGCGATCGACGCCGTCATCGCCGATGCGGGCCGCTGGCCGGGCCATGTCTCGCCAACCCCGCTCGCCGCCATGCATTTTGTCCGGGCCTGCGCGCTGCATCGGCTGGGCCCCGATTCCGCCACGCTGAGCTCGGTCGCGCTGGCCGCCAATACCGGCTCCGTGCCGACGGCCGTCGAGACCTATTTGTGCCTGGAGCGGCCGGAGGCGGCGCGCACGGTCCTTCTCGACGCTTTGGCGCGGGAGGAATTGCGCGGCGCGGTCGCGGACTTTCTCCAGCCGGAAGACCGCGCCGCGCTGCCGGGCGAGCTGGGAGGGCTGCTCGACGCCCGCCGCGCCGCGCTCCGCGGCGACCCGGTCCTGCTGGAGGCGGCCGCTCCTCACGTGCGCATCCTTCCCTATTCCGGCCGCGCCGGCGCGCCGGCCGAGACGACCGGGCCGTGACGGCCCGAACCTCGTCGCGGCCGTTCTGGCGCACGCTCTATTTCTGGGTGCTGGTCGGCATTGCCGCCGGCGTGCTGCTCGGCTGGTACCGGCCCGCCGCCGGCGAGGCGATGCAGCCGCTGGGGCAGGGCTTCATCAAGCTGGTCAAGATGATCATCACTCCGGTCATCTTCCTGACCGTCGTCACCGGCATCGCCGGCATGTCCGATCTCAAGGCGTTCGGCCGGGTCGGCGCCAAGGCGATGGCATATTTCATCACCGTCTCGACGCTGGCGCTGGCGATCGGCCTCGCCGTCGCCAACATCGTCCAGCCCGGCGCGGGGCTGAACGTCGATCCGGCGACGCTCGACGCGAATGCGGTCTCGGCCTATGTCGACCGGGCGCACGAGCAGAGCATCACCGCCTTCCTGCTCAACATCGTCCCCGACACGCTGGCCAGCGCCTTCACCGGGGGCGAGATCCTCCAAATCCTGTTCGTCGCGATCCTGTTCGGGGTCGCGCTGGCCCTGCTCGGCGCGCGCGGCGAGCGGCTGCTCGACCTGTTGAAGATCCTCGCCGCGATCGTCTTCCGCATCGTCCACATCCTGATGTACCTGGCGCCGCTGGGCGCGTTCGGCGCGATGGCGTTCACTGTCGGCAAGTTCGGGCTCGGCAGCCTCGCCAACCTCGCCGCCCTGGTCGCGACCTTCTACGCGACCGCTTTGCTGTTCGTCGTCGTGGTGCTCGGCCTGATCGCGCGGGCGGCGGGCTTTTCGCTGTTCGGCCTGATCCGCTACCTCAAGGACGAGTTGCTGCTGGTGCTCGGCACGTCCAGTTCGGAAAGCGCGCTGCCGCTGCTGATCGAGAAGCTGGAGCGCGCCGGCTGCCCCAAGCCGATCGTCGGCCTGGTCGTCCCGACCGGCTATTCGTTCAACCTCGACGGCACCTGCATCTATATGTCGCTCGCCGCTTTGTTCATCGCCCAGGCCTGCAACATCCACCTGTCGCTGGCCGATCAGCTGCTGCTGATGGGAGTGGCGATCCTCTCCTCCAAGGGCGCGGCGGGGGTCACCGGCTCGGGCTTCATCGTGCTGGCCGCGACCCTTTCGGTCGTGCCGTCGGTCCCGGTCGCCGGCATGGCCCTGATCCTCGGCGTCGACCGCTTCATGAGCGAGTGCCGCTCGCTGACCAACTTCATCGGCAATGCGGTGGCGACGATCGTCGTCGCCCGCTGGGAACGGGCGGTCGATCCGGCCCGGCTCGCCGCCGCCTTCGGCGGCGAAGGCGGGGATTTGACGCCGACCGAAAGCGACGCGCTCCAGATCGAGGGCGTCAGCGACGTCGATGCGGCATCATCGCCCGCCGGACGCGCAGCGCCCGCATCGCCAGCCTGACCTCCCACAGGAACAGCAGCAGGCCGAGGATCAAGAGCAGCATCGCCAGCACGAACAGCCAGGCGACCGGGCGGCCGAACGCGATATCGGCCAGATTGGCGATGAACAGCATCGCCACCAGCACGCAGACGAACAACGCCGCGGCCGTGCAGGCGCTGAGCGCGAGGTTGACCACCATCATCCTCTTGTCGAGAATGACCAGCTCGGCGGTGGCGGCGGCGCGGGCCTCCTCGTCGAACGCGGCGAAATCGCGCTCCAATTGCCGCGCGCGCTCGACCACCCGGGCGAGCCGCCCGGCCAGCACGTTGAGGATCGAGCCGATCCCGGCGAGCAGGAAGACGGGCGCGACCGCGAGCTGGATCTGGTGCGCGATCGCGGAGACGGCCGGGCCTGCGTTCATGATCTACTCCCCAGGCCTTGCCGGATGGACCTCCGGCGCGCCGCGATCAAGTGACCGCGCGTTGTCGAGCGCGCGCGATTTCGGCTATTGGTGAGTCGCCAAAGGGGGGAGGCCCATGAAGATCGTGCTCGGCGTGGTGGCGGGCATCGTCGTCGCCTTTCTGTGCGTGCTGGCGGTCGAGACAATTGGCCATCTGGCCTTCCCGCCGCCGCCGGGGACCGACGTCACCGATCCGGCGCAACTCGCCCGGATCATGGAGAACGTGCCCGCCGCCGCGCTCGCCTTCGTCGCCGCAGCCTGGTTCATCGGCGCGCTCGCCGGCTCGTGGGTCGCGAATTTGGTTGCGAAGCGCGCCCTTGCCGGCTGGATCGTGGTCGCGCTGGCGCTCGCCGGCGGCGTCTTGACGATGATCACCATCCCGCACCCGGCTTGGCTGTGGGCGATGGGCATTGCGCTGCCGCTGGCCGCCGGCTGGCTGGCGCAGCGGCTGGCCAAGGTTCCGGTCTAGGATGATCAGGCCTGCTATCCTCGCTTTCTGCCTCCTGCCGCTCGCTTTGTCCGCGCAGGCGCAGGCGCCGCCGCCGCGGTTCGACGGGATCTGGGACCTGATCTGGCAGACCCGCTCCGGCCCCCGGCAAAGCGGCTATATCGAGCTCCACCAGCGCGGCGGCGCCCTCACCGGCGAGCTGCACGCCCGGGGCAGCGTCACCGCGAACGGCACGGTGAGCGGCTCGGCCTTCGTCCTGCGCGGCAGCCGGATGCTGGTCCCTTACCGGATCGAAGGCAATGTGCGCGGCGACCGGATGGAAGGCGCGTTCAAGGTGATGAGCGTCGATCGCCGTTTCACCGGGATTCGCCGGCGCGGCTCTTGAAGGCACAGGGAGGATGAGATGATAGTAGCCATGTTCGTACCATTCGGCGTGTTCGCGATGATCACGATCTCGGTCGCTTTGGTCTGCCGGCTGATTGCCACCGCGAGCCTCAACAAGACGATCCGCGAAGCGCTGCGCAGCGATCCGGGCAGCGTGCCGGTGCTCGCCGCCAGGCTGGAGGCGCGCCAGCCCTGGGCCGATTCATTGCTCGGCTGGATCTTCCTCGCCTTCGCGGTGGCGCTCGTCGGGATCGGCCTGTTCGAGCGGGGCGACGACCAGCGGGCGATCTTCCAGGCGGCGGTGGTGCCGGTCGTGGTCGGCATCACCGTGCTGCTCTACTGCTGGGTCGCGCGGCCCAAAACCTAGGGGCCTACGTCCTCCGCCGAGCAGCCCGCCGCTTCGGGGTTGCGCCAGCAGCGCAGCGCGGCCTCGATCGCCGCCCGGCTCGGCGCGGGGCCGCCGGCGAACGCATATTCGATGATCAGGGCCCCCGGCTGCTCTTCGGAATCGTCGTAGATATTGGGATTGTCGGCGCCCTCGGCGTTGCGGACGAGCAGCCGCCGGTAGGGCGCGAAGACGCCGGCCCGAAGCGCGCCCGCGGCGCACAGATTCGCCACCGCCGCGGAGAAATTGGCGCCGACAGCCTGCGCCAGCGCCGGCCCGCGCGCGCGGCCGGCGGCGGTAAAGCTCGCCGCGTCCGGCTCGGCGCGCAGCGCCGGCACGCAGGCCGAGCGCGCGCCTCGCTGCGCCGCATTGGCCGGCGCTGCAGCCATCAGCGCGCCCGCCGCCCCAAGGATCAAAAGACCGATACGCATGATTTTCCCTCCGCTCGGAGCCCGGGCCAGGATAGCAGCGTCGCGCCGCGCGGCCAATGCCGGCTGGCGGCGTCCGGCCTTTGCCTCTATCGTGCCGCCGCATTCCCATCGGAGTCCGATCATGCGCCTCCTCGCCGCCGCCGCCGCTTCAGCCCTGTTCCTGGCCCCGACCGCCCTCATGCCCGCCCTTCCGACCGGCGCCCGGGCGCCCGATTTCATCACCGGCGGCGCGCTTGCCGGCCGGCCGTTCCGGATGAGCCTCGCCGAGCAGCTGCGCAACGGCCCGGTCGTGCTCTATTTCTATCCGCGCGCCTTCACCGAGGGCTGCACGCTCGAGGCGCACGCCTTCTCGGAAGCGGCGCGCGATTTCCGCCGCGCCGGCGCCCGCGTCATCGGCATGTCGGCCGACGATTACGAGACGCTGCGCCGCTTCTCGGTCGAGGCCTGCCGCAGCGCCTTCCCGGTCGCCACCGCCAGCCCGGAGACGATCCGCGCCTACGACGTGCGCTTCCGCGAAGGCGCGCCGATGACCAACCGGACCTCGTTCGTGATCGCCCCCAACGGGCGAATCATCTACGCTTATTCGGACCTCGACTATCGCAACCATGTCGCCAACACGCTGCGCGCGGTGCGCGAATGGCGGGCGGCGCAGCGGCGGCGCTGAGGGCGGGCGAGAGGCGTGACGGAGGCGGCGGGCGCAATCCGGCTTCACGACAGCTGGCTGGCGCCGCTCGGCACCGAGTTCGCCAGTCCCTACATGCAGCAGCTGAAGGACTTCCTGGTCGCCGAGAAGGCGGCGGGCAAGCGCGTCTTTCCCAAAGGAGGCGAATGGTTCGGGGCGCTCGATTTGACCCCGCTCGATCGGGTCCGCGTCGTCATTCTCGGCCAGGATCCCTATCACGGCCTCGGCCAGGCGCACGGCCTGTGCTTCTCGGTCCGCCCCGGCGTGCGGCCGCCGCCGAGCCTCATTAACATCTATCAGGAGCTCGAGGCCGATCTCGGCATCAAGCCGGCGCGGCACGGCTTCCTCGAACATTGGGCGAAGCAGGGCGTGCTGCTCCTGAACAGCGTGCTGACCGTCGAGATGGGCCGCGCCGCCTCGCACCAGGGCCGCGGCTGGGAGCGCTTCACCGACGCCGTCATCCGCCTCGTCGCCGCCCGCCCCGATCCGGTCGTGTTCATGCTCTGGGGCAGCTACGCCCAGAAGAAGGCGGCGTTCGTCAAGAGCGTCGATCAGGGCGGTCGCCACCTCGTCCTCAAGGCGCCCCATCCGTCGCCGCTCTCCGCGCACAACGGCTTCTTCGGCTGCCGTCATTTCTCCAAGGCGAACGACTTCCTCGTCGCACGCGGCCTGCCGCCGATCGACTGGGCCCTGCCGGAGGCGACATGACCAACTTCATCCAGATCACGCCGTTCATGCACGTCCCCGACATCGGCGACGCGGTCGCCTTCTTCGAGGATGTGCTCGGCTTCGAAACCCTGTTCCGGATGAGCGACTACGCCTATCTCGAGCGCGAGGGCGCCGGCATGCGCATCCTCCAGAACCGTGGCGACGATGGCGCACCGCCCGGCAACCGCCGCTTCGCTTATTATGTCGACGTGCGCGACGTCGACGCGCTCCACGCCGAGCTGAAGCCGAAGCTCGACACGCTGCCGCCCGGCGACGTCCACGGCCCGGCCGACAAGCCCTACGGCCAGCGCGAGTTGGTGGTGGTTGCGCCCGACGGCAATTTGATCGCCTTCGGCCAGGCGATCGAGCCATGACGCGCTTCGCGGGCCGGATCGTCTGGATCACCGGCGCTTCCTCGGGCATCGGCGCGGCGCTGGCGGAGGCGTTCGCCGGCGAAGGCGCGGCGCTGATCCTGTCGGGGCGCCGCAGGGACGCGCTGGAAGCGGTCGCCGCGCGGCTCGGCGGGCCATCGCTGCTGCTGCCCTTCGAGGCAACCGACGAAGGCGCGCCGTCGGCGGCGGTCGAGGCCGCGTGGGGGTGGCGCGGGCATGTCGACATCCTGGTCAACAATGCCGGGGTGAGCCAGCGCAGCCTCGCGATCGACACCGAGCTCGAGGTCTATCGCACCCTGATCGAGACCGACCTCATCGCGCCGATCGCGCTGACTCAGGCGATCCTGCCCCTCATGGCGCCCCGGCGCGAAGGTCATATCGTCGCGATCAGCTCGGTCGCGGGCCGGCTCGGGCCGGTGCTGCGGACCGGCTATGCCGCCGCCAAGCACGGCCTGATCGGCTATTGCGATGCCCTGCGGGCCGAGGTCGAAACCGCCTACGGGATCAAGGTCACGACGATATTGCCGGGCTCGGTGCGGACCCGGGTGGCGGCCAACGCGCTCGAAGGCGACGGCAAAGCGCGCGGCGTCTCCGACGCCAATATCGACGCCGGCATGGAGCCGGCCGAATGCGCGCGCCGGATCCTCGACGCAGTCGCGGCCGGGACGCGCGAGCTGATCGTCGCCGAGGGCGCCGAGGCGTTCGCGGCGGCGCTGAGGGTGCAGGATCCCGAGCGCCTGTTCGATCTGCTCGCCGCCGAGGGCAAGCGCCTCGCCGAGGCGCGCGCCGACGGCCGCCGCCCCGACCCGGCGCCGGTCAACCGGACCCTGCCTCGGTGAGCTTCGATCTCGAGCGGTTCGTGGCGGCGCAGGAAGGCGTGTATCCACAAGCGCTCGGCGAGCTGCGGCGCGGACGCAAGCAGAGCCACTGGATGTGGTTCGTCTTCCCGCAGCTCGCCGGGCTCGGCCGCAGCGAGACCGCGCGCTTCTACGCGCTCGCCTCGGCCGAAGAGGCGCGCCTCTATCTCGCCCACCCATTGCTCGGGCCGAGGCTGCGCGAATGCGCTGCGGCAATTCTCGCCCATCGCGGCCTGGGCGCCGAGGCGATCTTCGGCCCGGTCGACACGCTCAAGCTCAAATCCTCGATGACCCTGTTCGAGGCGGCGGCCGCGGATCCGGCGCCGTTCGCCGCCTTGCTCGACGCCTTCTTCGGCGGCGAACGCGACGCCGCGACGCTGGCCCTGATCGATGGCTGACAGCCTCAGGCTCGACAAGTTCCTCTGGTTCGCGCGGATCGTGAAGACCCGCGTGCTCGCGCAAGGCCTGGCCGAGCGCGGCCGTATCCGCCTCAACGGCCGCGTCGTCGACCGTGCCCACGCCCCCGTCCGCGCCGGCGACGTGCTGAGCTTCGCCCAGCGCGGCGAGGTCCGCGTGCTCCGCGTCGAGGCCCTCCCCGCGCGCCGCGGCCCGTCGGCGGAGGCGCGCGCGCACTATTGCGAATTGACGGGCGCCGCGGGCGCGGATTAGGGACTTCTCTCGGGGGAGAGAGTGAAGCCATGACCTACGTCGTCACCGATGCCTGCATCCGCTGCAAATATATGGACTGCGTCGAGGTCTGCCCGGTCGATTGCTTCTACGAGGGCGAGAACATGCTCGTCATCAACCCCTCCGAGTGCATCGATTGCGGCGTCTGCGAGCCCGAGTGCCCGGCCGAGGCGATTCTGCCCGATACCGAGAGCGGGCTCGAGCCGTGGCTCGAGGTCAACGCCACCTATTCGGCCGAATGGCCCAACATCACGCGCAAGAAGGACAGCCCCGCCGACGCGGACGAGCACAAGGGCGAAGAGGGCAAGTTCGACAAATATTTCACCGCCAATCCGGGCGAGGGCGACTGATGGCGACGCGTCCCTCGCCGCTGGCGTCGGTCATGCTCAGCGTGCTGCGGATCGTCGCGGGGCTCATTTTCCTCGAGCACGGCACCCAGAAGTTCCTGAGCTTCCCGCCCGGCCCGGCCGCCGGCATGGGCCTCGCGCTCGATTCGATGGGCGCCTATGCCGGTATCTTCGAGATCGGCTGCGGCCTCCTGATCGCGCTCGGCCTGTTCACCCGGCCGGCCGCCTTCCTCGCCTCCGGGGTGATGGCGGTCGCCTATTGGACCGCCCATTTCCCGCGCGATTTCTTCCCGGTCAACAATATGGGCGACGCGGCGATCCTCTTTTGCTTCGTCTTCCTCTACCTCGCCGCCGCCGGGCCGGGCCCGTGGAGCCTCGATGCCAGGCGCGCCGGGGGCAGGCTGCCGCAACCCTAGATTTCCGGCGCATTTCCTGCTATATGCTGTGGATCGAAGCGGATGCCCTCGCATCCGCACCCCGTGATCAAGCGAAGAATCGCCGCACAAAATCGGAATTTCAAACTGCGTCTTTTGGGGCGGATGCGGGTTTATTCCGGCACAGGCGGCCACATTCCATAGGAAGGTCTCTTAGATGGCAACGAAGGCGTTGAGCTTCGACGTTGGCGATTATGTCGTTTACCCCAAGCACGGCGTCGGCCGTGTCATCGAGCTGCAGAGCACGGACATCGCGGGCATGGAGCTCGAGCTCTATGTGCTGCGCTTCGAGAAGGAGAAGATGACGCTGCGCGTTCCGACCAACAAGGCGGAAAGCGTCGGCATGCGCAAATTGTCCTCCGACAAGACGATGCAGGAGGCGCTGACCACATTGAAGGGCAAGCCCAAGGTGAAGCGCACCATGTGGTCGCGCCGCGCCCAGGAATATGAAGCGAAGATCAATTCGGGCGACCTCGTGTCGATCGCCGAGGTGGTCCGCGACCTGTTCCGCCCGGACGACGCGCCCGAGCAGAGCTATTCCGAGCGGCAGATTTTCGAAGCCGCCTCCACCCGCCTGGCCCGCGAGCTCGGCGCGATGGAGCAGATCGACGAGAAGGCGGCGCTCGAGAAATTGCTCGAGATCCTCAACAAGGCCTCGGTCCTCCACCAGAAGGTGAAGCTCGAGGCGTAAGGAAAGGGGACAGTTACGAGTAACTGTCCCCAATCAGCGCAAAAAGGGGCGGTCCTTCGGGGCCGCCCTTTTTTGCTCCCGCGTTGAAGGGCCGCCCTTTTTCATGTTGCGCCCGCCCCGCTTGCCGTGTATTATCTCCCTAACACAGCTAGGGAGAGAGATGATGCGTGCAGCCGCGGCCTTGCTGGGCACCGCTTTGATCGCCACCGCCTGCCATTCGAGCGGCAGCGCCGAGGAGACCGGCCCCACCGTCTCGCGCGACGTTCCGGTAGCCGGCGCGTTCGACCGGATCGCCTCGACCGGCTCGACCGACGTCGTCGTCACCGTCGGCGGGCCCGCCGCGATCCGCGCAGAGGGCGACCAGGCGACGCTCGACCGGCTCGAAATCACCAACCAGAACGGCCAGCTCCAGATCGGCCTGCGCCAGAGCTCCGGCAATTGGTTCTCCTGGGGCCACCACGGCGGCGCCACCGTCCACGTCACCTTGCCCGCGCTCGCCGGCGCGAGCATCACCGGCTCGGGCGACATGCGGATCGACCGCGTCCAGGGGCCGCGCTTCGCCGGCTCGATCACCGGCTCGGGCGACATGGAGGTCGGCACTCTCGCGGTTGGCGAGGCGAACCTCGCGGTGACCGGCTCGGGCGGGATTACCGCCGCCGGCACCGCCCAGCATGCTTCGGGCTCGGTGACCGGCTCGGGCGACCTCCATCTCGATCGGCTCGAAGCGGCCAACGCCACCCTCGCCGTCGCCGGCTCGGGCGACATCGGCATCCGCGCCACCCAGACCGCCGCGATCGAGATCCGCGGCTCGGGCGACGTGACCGTTACCGGGCCGGCCCGCTGCACGATCAGCAAGTCGGGCTCCGGCGACGCCCATTGCGGCGGTTAATAATGGGGACACGTACTTTTTCGCGAAAAAGTACGTGTCCCCTTCCGTTCAGCCCGCGTCGGTGATCCGGAACACGAGGTTCATCACCTTGCTGTCCTCGACCGGGCGGCCGTCGACCGTCGCCGGGCGGAACCGCCAGCGGCGCAGCGCCTGCTGCTGGGTCACCCGCCAGAAGGCGTCGCTGGTCGCCGACAGCAAAGCAATCGCGACCACCCGCCCGTCGGGGCCGATCGTCACCCGCACCTGGACCCGGCCGTCGCGCTGGGCGCGCTGCTCCGACGGCGGATAGGGCGGCTGGAGATCGCCCGCATAGCGCGGATCGACCTGCGCCCCGTGCCGCACCGGCAAGGGCGGCAACGGCTGGCGCGGCGGCACGACAATGTCGCCGGTGCCGCTGTTGTCCGCGAACCGGGTCACCTGCTCGCCCTGGCTGACCTGTTGTCCATTGTTGGTTTGCACCTCCTGCTGGACCTGGTCGATCCGTTCCCGCACCGGCTGGACCGGCTGGTCGACAGGGGTCGGCGGCGGCGTATCGATCGGCGGCTCGGGCGGCACTTCGATGAAATCGATGACCGTCCGTGGATGCATCTCGCGGAGGAATTGCGGCGCCTTGATCAGGATCAGGGCGGCGAACACCGCGCCGTGGAGCAGGATCACCAGCGCAAGGCCGCCGGGGCTGCTGTTCTTCTGGGCGAAAAAGCCGGCTTCAGTCATGACGATCTCTCCTCGTCCTTTCGCACCGGCGCTGCCGAATCAGCGCCAGCCGTCGAACGATGATACATTATATCGTCATGTTATACTATACCATTAATGCCCGCGGCCGCGCGCAGCCGCGCCACCGCCTCCTCCCGCCCGATCAGCGGCAGCAGCACCGCCATTTCCGGGCCGCTGTCGCGTCCTGTCAGCGCGCGGCGCAGCGGCTGGAACAGGGCCTTGCCGCTGCGCTCTTCCTTGAGCCGGGCGACCAGCTGCGGCCAGGGCGCCTCGCCCCAGTCGATCGCCGCGGCCGCGTCGGCGGCGCCGGCGAGGAACGCCCGGTCCGCCTCGTCGGCCGCGGCCGCGACATGGCCGTGCAATATCTCCCACCAGTCGGCGGCCTCGGCGACGTTGCGCAGATTGGGCCGGATCGCCTGCCAGTCGGCGGCGCTCATGCCCGGGGGAAGCCGCCCCGAGACGGCGGCGAACGGCAATAAGTGGACGATGCGCGCGTTCAGCGCGGCCAGCTCGTCCAGGTCGAACCGCGCCGGCGCCCGGCCGAAGCTCGCAAAATCGACCGCCGCGATCAGCGGTCCCGGCTCGATCACCGGCTCGACCGGCAGCGACGTGCCGATCCGCGCGAGCTTCGCCAGCAAAGCGATCGGCTCGATCCCCGCCTCGCGCATCGCCTCGACCCCGAGCGAACCCAGGCGCTTGGAAAGCTTGCCCTCCGATCCGACCAGCAGCGCTTCGTGGGCGAAGGCCGGCGGCTTCGCGCCGAGCGCTTCGAACATCTGGATCTGCAGCCCGGTATTGGTGACATGGTCCTCGCCGCGCACGACATGGCTGACGCCCATCTCGATATCGTCGAGCGCGCTCGGCAGCATGTAGAGCCACGAGCCGTCCCCGCGCCGCACCACCGGGTCGCTGAGCAGGGCCGGATCGAGGTGCTGGCGGCCGCGGATCAGATCGTCCCAGATGATCGGCGCGTCATGGTCGAGCCTGAAGCGCCAGTGCGGCCGCCGTCCCTCGGCTTCGAGCCGGGCGCGGTCGGCACCGGTCAAAGCGAGCGCGGCGCGGTCGTAGACCGGCGGCAGGCCGCGCCCGAGCAGCACCTTGCGCTTGAGCTCGAGCTCCTGCGCGCTCTCGTAAGCGGGATAGACCCGCCCCGCCGCGCGCAGCCGCTCGAGCGCCGCCTCGTAACGGCCGAAGCGCGCCGACTGGCGGTGCTCGGCGTCGGAATCGAGGCCGAGCCAGGCGAGGTCGGCCCTGATCGCCTCGACGAACGCCTCCTCGCTCCGCTCCTGGTCGGTATCGTCGATCCGCAGGATGAACTGGCCGCCCATCTTGCGCGCCCACAGCCAATTGTGCAGCGCCGCGCGGATGTTGCCGACATGGAGCCGGCCGGTCGGCGAGGGGGCGAAGCGGGTGACGACGGACATGGCCGGTGCCTAGGCATAGATAAGCCCGTCTTCAAGCCGGGGCGGGCCGGGCGCACCGCTTGCGGCCACGGTCGCCTCCAGGTCTTCCGCCTCCGCCTCGGTCAGCGCCGAGCGTGGAATGAAATAGGCCATTTGCTCGTCGGTGAAGAACAGGAAGCTGTGCCTGGCCGCGCGCCAAAGATGGAGATCGCCCCAGGGAATGAGGCCGTTGACGTGGGTGGTCTGGAAACCCAATCCCTCCTCCGACCAGCTATAGTGCATCGGCCGCTGAAAGGTCGCCCTCTGCCGAAACGTGCGACGCGCCCCGCTGGTCACGCCGAGATAGGCGCTCAGGCGGCAGAACCAGTAAAATCCGGGGCTGGCCAGCAGGATTGCAGGCAACATCAGCGATACGGAGCCGTCCCGCCACGTCTCGAAGGCGAAAGCCACCATGGCCACGCCCACAATCGCCAGGCTCGCGATCCTGGTGACGGCGCTGAGGGTCGGATTGCGTCCGCTGAGACGGTCCCGCAGGATATCGCGAGACACGGCGACGCACTCCTCCTCGGTCAGTTGAAAGCTGACTTCTCCCGCCATCCGCGCCTCCGGATTCATGCCCTTCCGCAAAGCCTATGGGGAATCTAAGGAGACGGCAACGCAAGGCGTGGAAGGCGGGCTTATGAAGCTGATGACGGGCAATTCGAACCTGCCGCTCTCGCAGGCCATCGCCGCCTATCTCGAAATCCCGATCACCCAGGCGAGCGTGCGCCGCTTCGCCGACGAGGAGATTTTCGTCGAGATCCACGAGAATGTCCGCGGCGAGGACGTGTTCGTGGTCCAGTCGACCGCCTACCCGGCCAACGACAATCTGATGGAATTGCTGATCTGCATCGACGCGCTGAGGCGCGCTTCGGCCAAAAGGATCACCGCCGTCTTGCCTTATTTCGGCTATGCCCGGCAGGACCGCAAGCCCGGGCCGCGGACGCCCATTTCGGCCAAGCTGGTCGCCAATCTGATCACCGTCGCCGGCGCCAACCGGGTGCTTTCGGTCGATCTCCACGCCGGCCAGATCCAGGGCTTCTTCGACATCCCGACCGACAATCTCTACGCCGCGCCGGTGATGTCGGCCGACATCCACGCGCGCTTCAAGGGCCGCAGCATCACCGTCGTCTCGCCCGACGTCGGCGGCGTCGTGCGCGCCCGCGCGCTCGCCAAGAGGCTCGACAACGCGCCGCTGGCGATCGTCGACAAGCGGCGCGAGAAGCCCGGCGAATCCGAGGTGATGAACATCATCGGCGACGTCGCGGGCCGCTTCTGCATCCTGATCGACGACATCGTCGATTCGGCCGGCACCTTGTGCAACGCCGCCGCCGCGCTCAAGGAGGGCGGCGCCGAGGACGTCGTCGCTTATTGCACCCACGGCGTCCTTTCCGGCGGCGCCGCGGCGCGGGTCCACGCTTCGGTCCTTTCGGAGCTGGTCATCACCGACACGATCGCCGCCTATGAATCCGCGGAGGCGAGCGCCAAGATCCGCCTGCTGACCATCGCTCCGCTGCTGGCGGAAGCGGTCCGCCGGATCGCCGACGAAAGCTCGGTCTCCTCGCTTTTCGACTAAGGGGGACAGGTACTTTTTCGCGAAAAAGTACCTGTCCCCATTCCCGCCGCTGCGGGTTGCCTTCGGCATCCCCTCGCTCTATAGGGCCCCCTTCTTTCCAGCTTTGGAAGAATCGAACCGCCCGGCCAAAAGGGCTGCCGTGGCTGTTCCCAACCGTCCGCCGAACTGGTGGCAAGGAGACGAAAATGCCCAAATTGAAGACCAAGAGCGGCGTCAAGAAGCGCTTCAAGCTCACCGCCACCGGCAAGGTGAAGCACGGCGTCGCCGGCAAGCGCCACCGCCTGATCAGCCACAATGCCAAGTACATCCGCCAGAACCGCGGCACCGAAGTGCTCGCCGACGCCGATACGGCGCGGGTGAAGCTCTGGGCGCCCTACGGCCTGAAATAGGAGGTACTGAGACATGGCACGCGTCAAACGGGGTGTAACCACCCGCGCCAAGCACAAGCGCCTGCTCGATCAGGCGAAGGGCTATTACGGCCGCCGCAAGAACACGATCCGGATCGCCCGCCAGGCGGTCGAAAAGGCCGGGCAATATGCCTATCGCGACCGCAAGGTGAAGAAGCGCAGCTTCCGCGCCCTGTGGATCCAGCGGATTAACGCCGCGGTCCGCGCCGAAGGCCTGACCTACGGCCGCTTCATGCACGGCCTCAAGCTCGCCGGCGTCGAGCTGGACCGCAAGGTCCTCGCCGACATCGCGATGCACGAGGGCGAGGCGTTCAAGGCGATCATCGACCAGGCCAAAGGCGCGCTTCCCGCCGAAGCCTGAGCTAAGGGGACAGTTACTCGTAACTGTCCCCATTCCAGCGCCGTCGGGGGCAGTCATCGGCGATTGTCCCCTTTTTCGCGCCCCAAGCTTGACTTGTACAGAAAGTTGTACATGTATCGGCTGATTATGAACTCGCTGAGCTTCTCCGACACCCGCGCCAATCTCAAGGCGGTGATGGACCGCGTCGTCGCGGACCGCGCGCCGGTGGTGATCACGCGCCAAAGGGCGGAGAGCGTGGTGATGATCTCGATGAGCGAATGGAGCGCGATCGCCGAGACGCTTCACCTGCTCGCGTCGCCCAGGAATGCGGAGCGCCTGCTGGCCGGCATCGCCGAGCTCGAAGCCGGCACCGGCGAGGAGCATGAGCTGATCGCGCCGTGAAGGTCGTCTTCGGCTCGAACGCCTGGGCCGACTATGTCCTGTGGCAGGCCGGGGATGCGAAGACCTTGGCGCGGATCAATCTCCTGATCCATGAGTGCATGCGCGATCCATTCCGCGGCACCGGCAAGCCGGAGCCGCTGCAGGGCAATCTGAGCGGCTGGTGGTCGCGCCGGATCAGCCGCGAGCATCGCCTGGTCTACCGGCTGACCGGAAAGGCCGGGACGCAGGCGCTGGAGATCGCGCAATGCCGCTATCATTATTGACAAGGGGGAGGCCATGAACCGTACCGCATTGCTGATCGCCGGGTTTGCCGGCCTGGCCCTCGCCGCGGCGGCGGCAATGGCCAATGACAGCAGCGCCGAGAAGGCGGCGGGCGGCCTCGTCCTTCGGCAGAATCGCGACATCGACATGGTCTCGGAGGATCTGTTCGTCTCGGCCGAGCAGGTCCGCGTCCGCTACGTCTTCCGCAACCGGGCGCCGCGGGCGCAGCGCGTCACCGTCGCCTTCCCGATGCCCGACCGCGACCTCGCCTACGAGATGGACAGCGAGGTCTCCTATCCCGACGATTTCCGCACGATCGTCGACGGCCGGCCGGTGGGCATGGAGGTCGAGCGCAAGGCGATGGTCGGCGGCGTCGACCGCAGCGCCGAGCTCGCCCGCCTCGGCATCCCGGTCGCGCCGCCACGCGGCGAGCGGGCGGGCTTCCTGGCGGACGCGATCGGGCGCCTGCCGGCTGCCGCGCAGCAGCGGCTCGCGCAAGCGGGCCTGATCGACGCGGCCAGCCTCGCCGATCCCTCGCACCAGGTCCTGCCGATGTGGACGGTCAGGGAGACCTGGTATTGGGACCAAATCTTCCCCGCCGGGCGCGCCCTCAACGTCGAGCACCGTTACCGGCCCGGCGTCGGCGGCACCGCCGGCGTGCCGCTGGCCACCGCCGGCTACCGCAACGGCGAGGACGGCCGCCGGGAGCAGGCCGATTATTGCACCGACGCCGCGTTCCTCGCCGCGCTCGACCGGATGACGCGCCGCGCCGAGCGCGACCGGGCGAGCTACCCGATGGAGCAGCGCATCCGCTACATCCTCACCACCGGCGGCAATTGGCGCGCGCCGATCGGCGATTTCCGGCTGGTCGTCGACAAGGGCCGCCCCGACGCGATCGTCAGCTTCTGCGGCGAGGGCGTCCGCCGGATCTCGCCGACCCAGTTCGAGGTCCGCCACCGCAACTGGCGGCCGGATCGCGACCTCGCGATCCTGATCGTCTCCGCCGAGCCGCGCGAATGAGCCGGCCCCCGCGAGGGGAGGGGCGATCGAGACCGGCCCGTTCCCACAAAGTCTCGGAATCGGCTCACCTTCAACCATTTGTCACTTTCCTCTGTCCTACAGCTAGCCCACCTGGTTATTTCTATCCGACTCGGCAATGCGAATCGGGAGAAGGCGGATGGAAAGCGAACGAGGCCCTGGCGATCGGGAACAGGCGGAAGAGGAGCAGGAGGGTCATGACGAGGTCCTGCCCGCGCCCTGGGAGAGCGACGATTATCTCGCCGGCGGCGAGCCGGGGCGCCAGCGGCACGACGCCTTCGACCTGCCGAAGCGGCGGGTGTTCCTGAAGACGCTGGCGAAGACCGGCTGCATCCTCGAGGCGTGCCGCGCCGCCAAGGTGTCGAAGAGCACCGTCTACGACCATCAGGAGCGCGACGCCGAATTCGACAAGCATTGCCGGCTGGCGCTCGAAATGGGGAGCATGCCGGTCGAGCTGGCGGCGTGGGAGCGCGGCGTCACCGGGATCGAGGAGGAGGTGATCCGCGGCGGCCGGGTCATCGGCTACCGGATGAAGCGCTCGGACGCGGTGCTCCGGCTGCTTCTCCAGGGCGCCAACCCGAAGAAATACGGGCCCAATCCCGGCTTCAGCCGCAAGCGGCTGATGACCTGGGAGCGCAAGCGGATCGATCAGGAGGTCCGCGCGAAAATCGCCGCCGAGCGGCCGAGCTTCGAGGCATCGATCGAGATGCTCGAGAAGAGCCTGGAGGCGCTCGGCGCGCGTGACGACAAGGAGAAGCTCGCCTCGGGCTGGATCCGGATGCGCGACGGGTGCCTGATCCCGCCGGGCTGGGCCTGGACCGGCGACAAAGGGGACGAGGATCACGACAAATACGGGCCCGCGGATGAGTAGCGGAAAAAAACTTTTCCGTGTCCGGATCGTCCGGTTCGTCCGGTTCGTCCGGTTCGCTTGCCCCGGCGCAGGCCGGGGTTCGGCTCGGCCCCCTTCGCGGCGCCGTCGGCATCGGCTAGGGGCGACGGCATGAACCCCGACCTCGCCCATATCGAAAGCTGGATCTTCGATCTCGACAACAGCCTCTATCCGCACAGCTGCAATCTGTTCGAGCTGATCGACCTCCGGATGGGCGCCTACATCCAGCGGCTGCTCGGCGTCGATCCGGTCGAGGCGCGCCGGGTGCAGAAGGGCTTCTTCCACGCCCACGGCACGACGCTCGCCGGGCTGATGGCGAACCACGGCGTAGATCCGCACGATTTCCTCGATTTCGTCCACGACATCGATCTTGCCCGGGTGACCGCCGACCCCGCTCTGGTGGCGGCGCTCGACCGGCTGCCGGGGCGCAAGTTCGTCTTCACCAACGCCAGCGAGGATTATGCGCGGCGCGTGCTCGACCGGCTCGGCCTCGCCAACGCGTTCGACGGGATGCACGACATCCACGCCATGGCCTATGTCCCCAAGCCCGACCCGTCGGGCTATGCCGCGATCTGCGACAAGCACGGCATCGATCCGGCCCGCGCTTTGTTCGCCGACGACATGGTCCGCAACCTCGCGCCGGCCAAGGCGATCGGCATGACCACCTTGTGGGTCGACAACGGCTCCGAACAGGGCCCCGACCTCGCGCACGCCGAACATGTCGATTACCGGTCGGCCGACATCGCCGGCTGGCTCGAGCAGGTGCTGGGGGAGGAAGTGGCATGAGCGAAGAGTTGCAGCGCGTGATCGACGCCGCCTGGGAGGATCGCGACAATCTCGGCCCGGAGGTTCGCGATGCGGTCGAACAGGCGATCGAGCTGCTCGATTCCGGCGCGGCCCGCGTCGCCGAAAGGGGAGCGCAGGGCTGGACCGTCAATCAGTGGCTGAAGAAGGCGGTGCTGCTGTCCTTTCGGCTGAACCCGATGGTGCCGATCCCGGGTGGACCAGGCGGCGGTAATTGGTGGGACAAGGTCCCCTCCAAATTCGCTCGATGGGGGCGGCCGCAATTCGAGGAGGCGGGCTTCCGCGCCGTGCCGGGCGCGATCGTCAGGCGCGGTGCCTATATCGGCCGCAACGCCGTGCTCATGCCGAGCTTCGTCAATATCGGCGCTTATGTCGGCGAGGGGACGATGGTCGATACCTGGGCGACGATCGGCAGCTGCGCCCAGATCGGCGCCAACGTCCACATTTCCGGCGGCACCGGCATCGGCGGCGTGCTCGAGCCGCTCCAGGCCGGGCCGGTGATCATCGAGGACGATTGCTTCATCGGCGCCCGCTCCGAGGTCGCCGAGGGGGTGGTGGTCGAGCAGGGCGCGGTGATCTCGATGGGCGTCTTCCTCGGCGCTTCGACCAAGATCGTCGACCGCGCCACGGGCGAGGTGATCTACGGCCGCGTTCCCGCTTATGCTGTGGTCGTCCCCGGCATGCTGCCGGCGAAGGACGGCGGCCCCGGCCTCGCCTGCGCGGTGATCGTCAAGCGGGTCGATGCGAAGACCCGCTCGAAGACCGGCATCAACGAATTGCTGCGCGACTGATGGCGGCAGCGCTCGGGAAAAAGAGTGACAGTCACTCTTTTTTGCAGGCTGCTGCGGCGGGGACTCTAGCCCGCATCGGCCTCGTCGAGCAGGCGCCGAGCACGTTCGCTGCCCCAATCGGCCATGCCGGTCATCCGCCAGACCTCGACGCCTTCGCGATCATAGAGGATGGTGGTCGGCAAAGTGTCGATGCCGAGCGCGGGCATCAGCCGCATGTTGGGGTCGAGATAGGCTTCGAGCCGGGCGAAGTTGCGGGCGCGGAAGAAGTCGGTCACCGCCTGGCGGCCGTCCGCGTCCTGGCTGATCGCGATCACTTCGATGTCCGATCCCTCGCGCCCCGCCAGCGCGTCGAGCGAGGGCATCTCGACGATGCACGGCCCGCACCAGGTCGCCCAGAAATTGACCAGCACCGGCCGGCCGCGGAAGGCGGCGAGATTGACCGGCCGGCCCCCGCCGTCCTCGAAAGCCGTAGCCGGCGCGCGCGTCCCGGCGTGCGAGCGGTCGAGCCGCCCGGTCGGATAGGCTTGCGCCGGCGCTGCCGCATTGGCGACGGCATTGGCAGCGGGGAGCGCTTCGCCTTGCGGGCTCGCGGCCTTTTGCCTATCGCATCCGGCGAGCGCGAGGCCGATGAGAAGGCCGGGGAGACAGGCGATCACAAGCCGCAAGGATAGTGACTCCAACGCCATGTGGGGCGGGCGGTTCGCCGAGGGCCCCTCGGCGCTCATGCGCGAGATAAATGCCTCGATCCACTTCGACAAGCGGCTCTGGCGCCAGGACATCGAGGCGAGCCGGGTCCATATCGCGATGCTCGCCGCTCAGGGGATCGTCGCCCAGGAGGATGCCGATGCGATCGAGGAGGGGCTCGACCGGATCGAGGACGAATATGAAGCGGGCGGCGTCCCCGAGGATGCGGCGCTCGAGGACATCCACATGCATGTCGAGCACCGCCTCACCGAGCTGATCGGCCCGGCGGCGGGGCGGCTCCACACCGCCCGCTCGCGCAACGATCAGGTGGCGACCGACTTCAAGCTCTGGGTGCGCGACGCGATCGATGCCGTCGACCAGGGCCTGGCGGCGCTGCAGCGGGCGCTGGTGCTGCGCGCCGACGAGCATGCCGGCGCGGTCATGCCCGGCTTCACCCACCTCCAGTCGGCCCAGCCGGTGACGCTCGGCCATCATTTCATGGCCTATTACGAGATGCTGCGCCGCGACCGCTCGCGCTTCGCCGACGCCCGCGCGCGGCTCAACGAATGCCCGCTCGGCGCTGCGGCGTTGGCCGGCACCGGCTTTCCGGTCGACCGCGAGGCGACCGCGCTCGCGCTGGGCTTCGACCGGCCGACCGCAAACTCCCTCGATTCCGTCTCAGACCGCGATTTCGCGCTCGATTATCTGATGGCGGCCGCGCAATGCGCGCTCCACCTCTCGCGCCTCGCCGAGGAGCTGGTGCTCTGGGCGAGCCACATGTTCGGCTTCGTCACCTTGTCGGACGCCTATTCGACCGGCTCTTCGATCATGCCGCAGAAGCGCAACCCGGACGCCGCCGAGCTGGTCCGCGGCCATGCCGGGCGGATCGCCGGCGCGATGGTCGCCCTAGTGACGGTGATGAAGGGCCTGCCGCTCGCTTATTCGAAGGACATGCAGGACGACAAGGAGCCGGTGTTCGAGGCGCACGATCTGCTCGTCGTCTCGCTCGCCGCGATGGCCGGCATGGTCGAGAGCACGACCTTCAACGTCGAGCGGATGCGCGCCGCGACCGAAGCCGGCCATTCGACGGCGACCGACCTCGCCGACTGGCTGGTGCGCGAGGCGGGCATCGCCTTTCGCGACGCGCACCGCATCACCGGCCGCGCGGTCCGGCTCGCCGACGAAGCGGGCGTGCCGCTCTGGGCCTTGCCGTACGACGCGCTGAGCAGCGTCGACGGGCGGATCAAACCGGGCGTTTTCGATGTGCTTTCGCCCGACGCCTCGGTTAAGAGCCGGACGAGCTACGGCGGCACCGCGCCCGCCCAGGTGAGGAAACGGATCGAGGCGGCCAGGAAGGCGCTGGGGATGAAGGAATGAAGCGGATCGCCGTCCTGCTCGCTTTCGCCTTGAGCGCGTGCGGCCTGCGCGAGCCGCTCGAGCCCGCGCCCGGCCAGGCGATGCCGCCGGCGCCCGCCATGGCGAGCCGGCCGATGACCACCGACGAATTGCTGGCGCCGCCGCCGGTGGCGCGGCCCGAGCGGACCGACGAGCTGCTGCGCCGCTCCGAGGAGCGCGTCGACGACCGTTTCGACCTGCCGCCGGGCGATATCCCCGCCGATGCCAACGCCAGCGCCCCGCAATGAAGCCGATCCGCAAGGCCGTCTTCCCGGTCGCCGGGCTCGGCACCCGCTTCCTGCCCGCCACCAAGGCGATGCCCAAGGAGATGCTGACGATCCTCGATCGGCCGCTGATCCAATATGCTCTCGACGAAGCGCGCGAGGCGGGGATCGAGCAGATGATCTTCGTCACCGGCCGCGGCAAAGGTGCGCTTGAAGACCATTTCGACGCCTCCTACGAGCTCGAGGCCATCCTGCGCGGCCGCGGCAAGTCGCTCGAGGCGCTCGATCCGACCCGCTTCCCGCCCGGCGCGATCGTCTCGGTGCGCCAGCAAGAGCCATTGGGCCTCGGCCATGCAATCTGGTGCGCCCGCGACATCGTCGGCGACGAGCCGTTCGCGGTGCTGCTGCCCGACGATCTGATGGTCGGGCGGCCGGGCTGCCTCGCGCAGATGATCGAAGCCTATCAAAAGGTCGGCGGCAATATCGTCTGCGCGCAGGATGTTCCCGCGGAGCGCACGGCGAGCTACGGCATCATCACGCCCGGCGCGCGTGATGGCCGGCTGACGCAGGTCCGGGGCCTGGTCGAGAAGCCCCGGCCCGAGGAGGCGGCCTCGACCCTCGCCGTGGTCGGCCGCTACATCCTCCAGCCCGAGATCATGGCGATTCTCGCGCGGATCGGCAAAGGCTCGGGCGGCGAGATCCAGCTGACCGACGGCATGGCGGCGCTGATCGGCACCCAGCCTTTCCACGGCCTGGCCTTCGACGGCGAGCGCTACGATTGCGGCGACAAGACGGGCTTCGTCATCGCCAATCTCGCGCTCGCGCTCGCCGACAGGGACGTCGCCCCTGCGGTGCGCGCCTGGCTCGACCAGCGCGGATGAGCTGGACCGCGATCCTCGTCGGCGACGGCGCGGTCCGCCACTTGAGCCCCGAAGAAGCGCTCGGCTATCGGGGTCCCGGCTTCCTGTGGACCCACGTCGAGAGCGACGGCGCAGACGAGCTGCCGGCCGTCATCAGCGACGACATGCCCGACATCGCGGCCAACGCTCTGGTTGCGACCGAGACGCGCCCGCGCTGCGACCGGATCGAGGAGGGCGCGATCGTCAATATTCGCGGGCCGGCGGCGATCGAAACCGAGGATTCGGACCGCTTGGTCTCGATCCGGATGTGGGCCAGGCGGGGCAAGGTCAATTCGGTGACGCGCCGCCCGCTGGCCGCGGCCGCGCCGGTCATGGCGCAGATGGAAGCCGGCGCGATCCTCGATCCCGGCGATCTGGTTGCCGCCTTTGCGCGCGAGATCAGCAGGCAGCTCGATCCCCAGGTCGCCGATCTCGGCGACCAGCTCGACGATTGCGAAAGCGAGCTCGAGAGCCGCAACAAGTTCCGCCTGCGCACGGCGATCACCCAGATCCGTTCCCAGGCGATCGCCTTTCGCCGCTTCGTCGCGCCCGACCGGGACGCTCTGCTTACCTTGGCCCAGCAGGATTTCGACTGGCTTGCCGAGGACGACCGGCTCCACATCCGCGAAGCCGCCGACCGCTTCGCCCGGATGACCGAGGAGCTCGAAGCGGTGCGCGAGCGCTCGGCGCTCCTTCACGAGCAGCTCACCGACTTGCGCGCCGAGGAGATCGACCAGCGATCTTTGCTGATCTCGGTGGTCGCCTTCATCTTCCTGCCGCTGACCTTCCTTACCGGCCTGCTCGGCATGAACGTGGACGGCATTCCCTACGCCCATTCGCACTGGGCGTTCTGGACCGTCGTCGCCCTGTGCTTCCTGCTCGGGATCGGCGTGCTGGCCTGGTTCGCCCGCCAGCAATGGCTGCAGCGTTAGGCTTCCAGCTCGACGTCCCAATAGAGATAATCGCGCCAGCTTTCGTGGAGATAATTGGGCGGGAAGCTGCGGCCGTGCTCCTGGAGCTGCCAGCTGGTCGGGCGGAACGGGCGGCGGCGGACCTGCATGCGCGCCTGCGCGGGCGTGCGGCCGCCTTTCCGGAGGTTGCAGGGGGCGCAGGCGGTGGCGACATTGTCCCACGTGGTGCGGCCGCCCTGGGCGCGGGGCAGGACATGGTCGAAGGTCAGCTCGCGCGGGTCGCCGCAATATTGGCAGGAGAAGCGGTCGCGCAGGAACAGGTTGAACCGGGTGAAGGCCGGATATTCGCTGGGGCGGACATATTGCCTGAGGGCGATCACGCTCGGCAGCTTCATCGCGATGCTCGGGCTGTGCACCTCGCGCTCATAGGCCGCGACGATGTCGACCCGTTCCAAAAAGAGCGCCTTGACGGCGGTCTGCCACGGCCACAAGCTCAGCGGATAGTAACTGAGCGGTGTGTAATCCGCGTTGAGCACGAGGGCGGGACAGCCTTCGGGATGCCGGAGAAGGTCGGGATGGTACAAGGTCAAACAGCTCCCGTTTCTCGGAAAGTCGTCCGAAAAACGCCGCCCCACGAAGCCTGTCGCACCCAGAACGCGGGAGACTGGGCTTTCCGCCGTCCTCTCCTGGTCCGCCACGCTGTCGCCAATATGCGTGACGCGGTCATGACACCATAAGCACCGAGTCCGGGTCAAGCGACTTATGCATGCCGTCACCCGCTTCGCGCCCAGTCCGACCGGCCGGTTGCATCTCGGCCACGCTTATTCGGCGCTGCTGGCGCACGATTTCGCGCGCGCGCAGGGAGGCACCTTCCTGCTCAGGATCGAGGATATCGATCCGGGCCGGTCGCGGCCCGAACATGTCGACTCGATCATCGAGGATTTGCTCTGGCTCGGCCTCGAATGGGACGGCGAGATGCTCTACCAATCGGAGCGGCTGGGCCTCTACGCCGAAGCGCTCGAGCGGCTCAAGGCGGAAGGCCTCCTCTACCCCTGCTTCTGCACCCGCGCCGACATCGCGGCCAGCGCCGCCGCCCCGCAGGGTCGTGACGGACCACTTTATCCCGGGACGTGCCGCGGTCTCGCCGCACCGGACCTCGCCCGGCCGCATGCATGGCGGCTCGACGTCGCGAAGGCCGCGGCGCGCGCGGGCCCGCTCTACTGGCATGACGGCGATACCGAGGTGAAGGCCGAGCCCGCGACCTTCGGCGACGTCGTCCTCGCCCGCAAGGACGCGCCCGCCAGCTACCACCTCGCGGTCACCGTCGACGACGCGGCGCAGGGCGTCACCGACGTGGTGCGCGGCCGCGATCTCTTTGCCTGCACCGACGTCCACCGCCTGCTCCAGGCGCTGCTTGAGCTGCCGACGCCGGATTACCATCATCACGCCTTGCTGACCGACGCCGAGGGCAACCGCCTCGCCAAGCGCCATCGCGCGCCTACACTCGCCGATCTGCGCAACGCCGGCCTCGATCCCGCCGACCTCGTCGCGTCGCTGCGGCGCGGCGAATTGCCGGCTGGATATTCGCTCGCGCAGGCGTAAGAGGCGGCCATGAAATGGATCCTGATCCCGCTCATCGTCCTCGCCGCCGGCGCGACCCTGTTCGTGCTGGTCAAGGGCGTGATCGGCATGGCGCAGGGCAAGGACATTACCGGCCAGCGCTCGCAGGAGCTGATGCGCAAGCGGATCCTCTTCCAGGCGCTCGCGATCGGCCTGGCCGTGCTGCTCCTGCTGCTGGCCAGCGGCAGCTAGGGGCCGCGCCCTGGTCCGGCTCAACAAGATCTACACCCGCACCGGCGACGCCGGCGAGACCGGGCTCGTCGACGGCTCACGCGTCTCCAAGGCGGCGCCGTTGATCGCCGCGATCGGCGACGTCGACGAAGCGAACAGCGCGATCGGCCTCGCCTTGCTCCACCTCGACAAAGAGGCGGCGGCGATGCTCAGCCGGATCCAGAACGAGCTGTTCGATCTCGGCGCCGATCTCGCGACGCCGGCGGGGGGCCAGGGCGCGCTACGCATCGTACCCGACCAGGTCGAGCGGCTCGAGCGCGAGATCGACCGGATGAACGAGGATCTGGAGCCGTTGCGCAGCTTCATCCTGCCCGGCGGCGGCGCGGCCGCATCCCATCTCCATCTCGCGCGTTCCGTCGTGCGACGGGCCGAGCGCTCGGCGGTGGCGGCGGCCGAGGAGGCCGCGTTGAACCCGCAGGCGCTCACCTATATCAACCGGCTGTCCGATCACCTGTTCGTGATCGCGCGCTGGGCCGCGAGAGAGGAAGGCGGGGATGTACTCTGGCAACCCGGGGCAACGCGCGGAGCCTGAGCCCCATGCTCTGAGCCGGCGCTATCAGGACGTGCGCGCCCTCAGCCTCGCCATCGCGGCGCCCTTGTCCGACGCCGACGCCTGCCTGCAGCCGATGCCGGATGCCTCGCCGGCGAAGTGGCACCTCGCCCACACGACCTGGTTCTTCGAGACCTTCCTGCTGCGCGACCATGTCCCGAACCATCGCGCCTATGACGAAAGCTGGGCCTACCTGTTCAACTCTTATTATGAGGGCGAGGGCGACCGCCACCCGCGCCCGGAGCGCGGGCTGATCAGCCGGCCCTCGCTCGACGAGGTCCGCGCCTATCGCGCAGCCGTCGACATTGCCTTGCTGGCCGCGATCGACGACCTGCCGGCGGACCTGATCGAGCTCGGCCTCAACCACGAGCAGCAGCATCAGGAGCTGATGTTGATGGACCTGACCGCCGCCCTCGCCGAAAATCCGCTTCGGCCGGCGGTCTGGGAAGCCGCCAACCGGCCGCCGGCCGCCTTGGCCTCGCCGATCCAGTGGGTCGAGGGCGCCGAGGGGCTGACCGAGATCGGCCATGCGGGCGACGGCTTCGCCTTCGATTGCGAGGGGCCGCGCCACAAGGCCTGGCTCCATCCCCACGCGCTCGCCGGCCGGACGGTGACCAACGCCGAATGGCTCGGCTTCATCGCCGACGGCGGCTATGCGAACCCGTTGCTCTGGCTGGCGGACGGCTGGGCATGGCGGCAGGAAAATTGTATCGAGGCGCCGCTCTATTGGCGGCGCGGCGAGGCGGGCTGGTCGCGCTTCGGCCTCGATGGCCTCAGGCCGCTCGACCTCGCCGAACCAGTTTGCCACATCTCCTATTACGAAGCCGACGCCTATGCCCGTTGGGCCGGCGCGCGGCTGCCGACCGAGGCCGAATGGGAGAGCGCGGCGGCCGGCCATGACCCGCTCCACGGCAACCAGCTCGATCAGGCCGGCCCGGGCCGGCCGCGCCCGTCGGCCGAAGGCGAAGGCTTGCGCGAGCTGTTCGGCAACGTCTGGGAATGGACGGGGAGCGCCTATCTTCCCTATCCCGGCTTCGCTCCGGCGCCGGGGGCCGTCGGCGAGTATAACGGCAAGTTCATGTGCTCGCAGATGGTGCTGCGCGGCGGCTGCGCGGCCACCCCGCGCGGGCATCTGCGCGCCAGCTACCGCAACTTCTTCTACCCGCATCAGCGCTGGATGTTCTCCGGGCTTCGGCTGGCGCGTGACAGCTGACCCCGTGTTTCGCGCCGACGTGCTCGCTGGCCTTGCCGCGCCGATTCCGGCGATTCCCGCGCGCTGGCTCTACGATCATCGCGGCTCGGAGCTGTTCGAGGAGATCACCCGGCTTCCGGAATATTATCCGACGCGGACCGAAACCGCCTTGCTCGAGCGCTGCAGCGGCGAATTCGCGGACCTGCTCGGCACCGGCGAGGCGGTGGTCGAGTTCGGCTCGGGCTCGTCGGCCAAGACGCCGATCCTGCTGCGCGCGATCCGGCCGGCTTGTTACGTCCCGGTCGACATCAGCGGCGATTTCCTCCGCGAATCCGCGCGCGCGCTGCAGGCCGAATTTCCGTCGCTGCCGATCCATCCGGTCGAAGCGGACTTCACCCGGGCGTTCGCGCTTCCCGCGGCGATCGCCGCGGCGCCGCGTCTCGGTTTCTTCCCGGGCTCGACAATCGGCAATTTCGTCCCGCGCAGCGCGGTCGATTTCCTGCGCGCCATGTACGACACGCTGGGGGCCGGGTCGCGCCTCCTGATCGGCTTCGACCGGATCAAGGACGTCGATATCCTGCTCGCGGCCTATGACGATTCCGCCGGGGTGACCGCCGCGTTCAACCTCAACCTTCTCCACCGGATCAACGCCGAGCTGGACGGCGACATTCCGGTCGGCGCCTTTCGCCACCGCGCGATCTGGAACGACGCGATGAGCCGGATCGAGATGCACCTCGAAGCGGTCCGCGACCTCGCCTTCGCCGTCTCGGGACAAAGCTTCGCAATGCGGGCCGGCGCCACCATCCACACCGAGAACAGCCACAAATACGGCCATCGCGACAGCCGCCTGATGCTCCGCGCCGCCGGCTGGGGCGTGGTCCGCGAATGGACCGACGAACGCGAATGGTTCTCGATCCTGCTCGCCGAAGCCGAGCCGCCGCGCTTCGCTCCCTAGCCGCCATTGCTCCGCAAACGCCGCCCGGCTAGAGGATTGCGATGCTGCTCTCGCTCTTTACCATCGCCGATTTCCTGCTCCAGGTGCTGACCTGGATCATCGTCATCCAGGCGATCCTTTCCTGGCTGGTCGCGTTCAACGTGATCAACACCTACAATAATTTCGTCCGCTCCTTCCTCCATGCGCTCGATCGGATCACCACGCCGCTTTACCGGCCGGTCCGCAGGATCCTGCCCGATTTCGGCGGCCTCGATTTCTCGCCGATCGTCGTCCTGCTGCTGATCTATGTGCTCCGCATCCTGCTCGCCGGGGTCGCCGTCGACATCGCCATGCGCGGCTAGGCGCCCGATGAGCGCCGCGATCATCGATGGAAAGGCGTTCGCCGAAGGCCTGCGCGCCCGCGTCGCCGCCGCAATCCCCGCCTTCGCCGCCAGCAAGGGCCGCGCCCCAGGCCTCGCCGTCGTCCTGGTCGGCGACGATCCGGCCAGCCAGATCTATGTACGCGCGAAGGGCAAGGCGGTGGTCGAGGCCGGCATGGCGAGCTTCGAGCATCGCCTCCCCGAGACGACAAGCGAGGAGGATCTGGTCGCCCTGGTGCGGCGGCTCGATGCCGACGAGGCGGTCGACGGTATCCTCGTCCAGCTGCCGCTGCCGCCCGCGATCGACGACAAG
Source organism: Sphingomonadales bacterium (assembly GCA_034668465.1). Lineage (GTDB taxonomy): Bacteria > Pseudomonadota > Alphaproteobacteria > Sphingomonadales > Sphingomonadaceae > Allosphingosinicella. The sequence goes on along the minus strand of JAXDPI010000023.1, from coordinate 22,141 downwards.
GCGGTGATCGCGGCGATCGACCCCGACAAGGACGTCGACGGCTTTCACGTGATCAATGCCGGCCGGCTCGCGGTCGGCGAGGAGGGGCTCGTCGCCTGCACGCCCTTGGGCTGCCTGATGCTGCTCAAGGACCGGCTCGGCGACCTTGCGGGCCTGGAGGCGGTCGTCGTCGGCCGCTCGAACATCGTCGGCAAGCCGATGGCGCAGCTGCTGCTCCGGGAGAATTGCACCGTCACCATCGCCCACAGCCGCACCCGCGACCTGCCCGAGATCGTCCGCCGCGGGGACATCGTCGTCGCCGCGGCCGGCCGGCCCGCTTTGATCCACGGCTCCTGGCTCAAGCCCGGCGCGACGGTGATCGACGTCGGCATGAACCGCGCCGAGGGCAAGTTGCTCGGCGACGTCGACTTCGCCAGCGCCAGCGAGGTGGCCGCGGCGATCACGCCGGTGCCCGGCGGCGTCGGCCCGATGACGATCGCCGTGCTGCTGCACAACACCCTGGTCGCCGCCTGCGCGCGCGCCGGCCTCGCCGCGCCGGAGGGCTTGTGATCGAGCTGTTCGTCTCGGCCCTGGTCACCTTTCTGGTGGTGATCGATCCGCCCGGCTGTGCTCCTATTTTCGCGAGTCTCACGTCGGGCACCACGCCGGCGCACCGCCGCGCAATGGCCTTGCGCTCGGTCGGCATCGCCGCCGGCATCCTGATCTTCTTCGGCCTGCTCGGCCAGGATCTGCTCAACGCGCTCGGTGTCTCGCTGAGCGCCTTTCGCATCGCCGGCGGCATCCTCCTGTTCCTGATCGCGGTCGACATGGTGTTCGAAAAGCGCACCGAGCGCCGCGAGAACCGCGCCGAGGAGGTCAGCGCGAGCAACCAGGAGGACGTCTCGGTCTTCCCGATGGCGATTCCGATGATCGCCGGCCCGGGCTCGATCGCCTCGATCATGCTGTTGATGGCGCGCAGCGAGGGGCTGACCGAATCGCTGATCGTGATGGGGGCGCTGGCCGCGACTTTGCTGCTGACCCTGCTCTGCCTGCTGCTCGCCGGGCCGCTGATGCGGCTGCTCGGCCACCGCATGGAGGCGATGATCACCCGCCTGCTCGGCGTCATCCTCGCCGCGCTCGCGGTCCAGTTCGTGATCGACGGCCTGAAGCGGACCTTTACCTGACCATCGCGGAAATTAGGGACAGTCCCTATTTTCTGACCGCCGCGCGGAAATTAGGGACAGTCCCTATTTTTTCGCAGGCCGCTATCTCACCACCCGCCACATCCGGTAGGGCGAATTTCCGGGCAGCTGCACCGGCGTCAGCCAGGCGGGCACCTTACCCTGCGCGAGCCGGGAATAGAATCCCTGCGGCGCCTCCGAGCGGTAGATGGTCGATTCCGAGAGGTTGGGGCAAATCAGCAGATAGTCGACCCGGTAGCGCTCGACCGTGCGGCGCGCGTTCGCTTCGTCGCCGCGCCAAGCGTGCATCACGTCGATGATCTGCTCGGCGTTGCGATGATAGGGGCCGGTGATCGCATTGTGGTGGGTAACCGTGATCAGCCGTGGTCCCAGATCGACGAAGGTCAGCACCATGCCGGCCGGCTGGCGATTGACGGGCGCCAGCGCACCGAGCGTCGGGCAGCCGTTATTGGCGCGGTTGATCGATTTGCGTCCTTCGCTGAGCGGGGTCTGGAACCATTCGGTGACGTAGGCGGTGACGAGCCCCGAGACGAGCAGGAAGGCGGCGACGACGCCGAACACCCGAACGAGCATCCTTTTCCCGCTCATCACATAGAGGATCACCGCCCAGGCGAGCGCGGTCGCGCCGGCGATCGAGAGCAGTTGCGCGGCCGGCCCGGCGCGGGTCTGCCACATCAGCAAGGCCGCGCTCAACGCGGCGGGCAGCGCGATCGCCGCCCAGGGGATCAGCCTTTCGGGCGCGCGCCGGTTCTGCCAGAGCATCAGCGCATAGCCGATCAGGCCGGCGACCGGCAGCGTCAGGACCTGGGCCGCGGTGTCCCAGCCGTGGCGCCAGATCGGCATCGCCTCGCGCACCTTGGAGAGCCACAGCCGCTCGAGCTCGGGCGAGCTCTGCTCGAGCCGGCCGAGGCATTGCGGCGCGCCCCAGGCGAAGGCGCCCGCGATCAGCGCGCCGCCGAGCCCGGCCAGAGCGAGCCGGGTGAGCGGCTTTTGCGGATTCAGCCAGGCCAGGACGACGGCCACGGCGCCGGCGGCGAGCATCGCCGACAGCCAGACCGGCGTCAGCGCGTCGCACAGCGGCGCCCGGTTCGCCTCCGAAGCGAAGACGAGAAAGCCGAAGGCGCAGCCGCCGCCGAGGCTGATCCCGTAGGCGGCGAGCCGCCGCGCCTCGCCGCCGTCGCGGACCCACATCAGGACGGTGACCGCGCCCCCCAGCGCGAGATAGGGCAGCATCTCCATCCCGATCGAGAAGGACAAGGCGGTGGCGATGCCGAGCGTGACGCCGCCGCGCGCGCGCCGCGCGTCGGTCAGCGACGCCACTGCCCAGGCAAGCATGGCGAGCTGCCAGCCATGATGGTCGATCCTGAGCGGTTGCCACATGCCGTTGGCCGAGCCGGCGCAGGCGAGCAGGGCGATGGCGAGCGGGTAGGCGATCGGCGCGACCAGCCGGCGCACCGTCACGCTGATCGCGGCCATCGCCACCAGCATCGGCAGCAACGGCGCCACCGCGACTGCGATCTGCTCGGCGATCCGGCCGCCGAAGATCGGGGTGAACAACAGCTTCAGACCGGCGATCGGCAGGTCGACGAGCCGCGACCAGTGGATGTTGGAGCCGGCGAGGCGGTGCTGGGCGAGGTCGTACCAGCTTTGGCCCTCGATCAGCGCGCGAACCTGCATCATCCGCATATTGTCGTCAGTGTCGCCGAGCGCGAAGATGCGGATCGCGCCCCACCGGTCCCAGATCATGAACGCGCCGATGCCGAGCCAGATGGCGAACAGCCACCAGCGCCAGCGCCGGTCCACGAAGTCGAATTGCCCGCCGCCCACGCCCGCCATTACCGGTTTCTTTTCTTTTCAAGCCCAGCCTGGGGCATTAGTCGCTGTCGGCCAAAGGGCAAGCGGGCGCATCGTGACGGGAATGAAGGTCATCGGGAAGCATGAGGAGGTTGCGGGTCAGCTCGCGCGCTACGCGTTGACCGGCGGCCTGGCGAGCGTCGTCAATATCGGCGTCTATTGGGTGCTGGCGGCGAACGGCATGGATCCGAACCTCGCCTGGACGATCGGCTTCGCGGCGGCCGTCCTGGTCGGCTATGTCGTCCACAGCCGGTGGAGCTTCCGCGGCCATGGCCGCCGCGACAATCTCGCCCGCACCGGCACCCGCTTCATCGCGGTCTCGCTGGTCAGCTTCGCGCTCAACCAGCTCTGGGTCTGGCTGTTGGTGCGCCATTTCGAGCTGCCGCTTTGGGCGCCCTATCCGCTCGTGCTCGGGGTGACGCCGCTGATCGTCTTCTCGCTCAACCGCCGCTGGGTGTTCGCGTGAGCGCCCCGCCGATCCTGTCGCTGATCGCGCCGGTCAAGGACGAGGACGAGGCGATCGAGCCGTTCCTGGCGCGGGTCGCGCCGATCCTCGACGGCCTGTTCGCCGACGGCGCCTGGGAGATATTGTTCGTCGACGACGGCAGCGAGGACAATACGCTGGCCGTGATCCTGCGCGCCCACCAGCGCGATCCGCGGGTGCGCGCGATCTCGCTGTCGCGCAATTTCGGCAAGGAGGCGGCGCTGACCGCCGGGCTCGATTTCGCCGCCGGCCAGGCAGTGATCCCGATCGACGTCGACCTCCAGGACCCGCCCGAGGTGATCGGCGCGATGCTCGCTAAGTGGCGCGACGGCCACGAGGTCGTCTACGGCGTGCGCACCAACCGCGAGAGCGATTCCCTGCCCAAGCGGCTGACCGCCGACCTTTATTACCGCGCCCACAATTATCTCTCGTCGGACAAGATCCCCGAACATGCCGGCGATTTCCGCCTGCTCGACCGCTCGGTGGTCGAGATCATCAAGGCGATGCCCGAGCGCAACCGGTTCATGAAGGGCCTGTTCGCCTGGTCGGGATTCCGCCAGGCCGCGGTCGAATATGAACGCGCGCCGCGGACCGCCGGCAAGACCAAGTTCCGCTACTGGAAATTGTGGACGCTGGCCTTGGACGGCCTCACTTCGGCCTCGACCATGCCGCTCCGCATCTGGTCCTATGTCGGCGTCGTGATCGCCTTCTTCACCCTGCTCTATGCGATCGGCGTGGTCGTGAAGACGATCTTTTGGGGGAGCGACGTCGCCGGCTATCCCTCGCTGATCGTCGCGATCCTGTTCTTCGGTTCGATCCAACTCATTTCGCTGGGCGTGCTCGGCGAATATGTCGGCCGGATCCTGATCGAGACCAAGCGCCGGCCGCTCTACGTGGTCCGCAAGAAGATCGGCTTCGCCGAGGACGAGGGCTGATGGAGCGCGCCGTCTTCGACCGGATGGCCGAGCACGACCAGGTCCATTGGTGGTATGTCGCCCGCCGCAAGATCCTCGCCGACCTGATCGCCCGCGAGGCGGGCCTGCCCGACGATGCCCGCATCCTTGAAGTCGGCTGCGGCACCGGCCACAATTTCGGCATGCTCGGCCGGTTCGGCCGGGTCGACGCGCTTGAGATAGATGAGGCCGCGCGCGCCCTCGCCAGCGACCGGCTCGGCCATCCGGTCGGAGATTCCCCTCTGCCCGATCTGCCCGGCGTGCCCGACGGCGCCTATCACCTGATCGCCCTTCTCGATGTGCTCGAACATGTCGACAACCGGCCCGAATCGCTCGCCAGCATCGCCGCCAAGCTCGCCCCCGGCGGCAGGATCCTGGTCAGCGTTCCCGCCTATCAATGGATGTGGAGCGCGCACGACCGGGCCCACCACCACAAATTGCGCTATTCGAAGAAGGGCCTGAGGCGCGACGCCGAGGCGGCGGGGCTCAGGGTCGACAAGATCGGCTATTTCAACAGCCTGCTCTTCCCGCTCGCCGCCGCCGCCCGCATCGCCGGCAAGATCGTCGGCAAGTCGTCGAGCGACGACACGCTGCCGGCCAAGCCGCTCAATTCACTGTTCGAGAAGATCTTCTCGCTCGAGCGCTACCTGGTCGGCCGGGTGCCGCTGCCGGCCGGCGTCTCGCTCTTCGCGTTGCTCTCGACCCGGTAGAGCACGCTGGTCCCGCTCCGCCAGATCGGGCGGAGCCCTTCGGTCAGCACCGGATCGAAGGCCGGCGGATCGATCAGCCAGACATAGTCGAAGGCGTCGCGCGGCACGATCTCCAGCGCCGTGTCGATGCTGCGCCAATATTCGTGCGGGCAGCGCCGCTGGGTGACGATCTGAGTCGCGTCGCGCACGAACGGCCAGCCCGGCCGGTAACGGACGTGGAGCAATTGGGCGCCGGCCATCGTCCACTGGTCGTTCGAAAAGGCATGGTTGCGCACGATCGCCATGCCGGGGAGGTGCAGCAGCCGCGACATCGCCCAATTTTCGATGCACGGCCGGCCGACGAAGCTCACCATGCGCGCGCCGTGCGGGACATGGTCCAGGGCGGCGAGCTCGCGGTCGTAGACGCGGTCGTAGAGCCACATGCTGTAGGTGGTGCCGGCGGTGCGCACCAAGGTGAAAGCGAGCCCGGCGACCGCCAAGGCGCGCGCCAATTTAAGGCCGCCGCGCTCGGGAAAGCGGATCGCGATCACGGCGATCACGAACAGGTAGGGCGCGAGCCGCATGTCGGCATAGGCCGAGCCGAACACGATCCGCGGCAGCAGCACGAAGACGATCGCCAGGAACAGGGTCGAGGCGAGCAGGTTGCGCGAGAAGGTCAAGGTGCGGCTGACCAAGGTCCAGCCGATCAGCAGCGTGACAAGGGCGAGCGCGCCGATGTCGAACATTGCCCAGCGGTCGCGCAGCGCCATCCTGAGCCAGTCGATCTTGGCTTCCCAGTTGAACCAGTCGGTGGTGATGCCGGCGGCGTTGCTGCGCCAGGCCAGCATCAAAGCGACCGGCGGCACCAGCGCCAGGCAGTGGAAGGCGGCGCGGGCGCCGGCGATCAGGAAATTGTGGCCCCTGTCGTGCTGGCGGACGAGCTCGGCCGAGAAAGCGAGCACGCCGAGCGTCCCCCAGCCGAACGCGTGAACGACCCAGATGGCCATCGAAATCGGCACGAACAGGAGGGCGCGCAGCCGCAACCGGCCGAGCCGCGCCAGCCGCAGCCAGAAGGCGAAGGCGATAAACGTAAGCGCCATCGCCAGTGCGAAGTTCACGAACCCGAACAGGAACGGAAAATTGTATGCGAACGGGATCGCGAACAAAGCGGTCGGCGGGACGCGCCCATGAACCTCGCGCGCGACCCAGAGAATGCCGCCGACGGTCAACACCGGGATCGCGCAGACGATCAGCTTGACCGCCAGCTCGAGCCCGAAGACCGGCGCCAGCGCCTCGAGCAGCAGGTCGACGCCGAGATTGCCGATCAGCGCCCAATCGAAGCCGAAATATTGCTGGAGATCGGGTGAGGTGGCGAGATCGAGCTGGACCCGGTAGCGGCCCATATGGCCCGGCAGGTCGAGCAAGGGCGGAACGTCCGGCCAGAGCAAAGGCACAAGCGAGAGCAGCATGAGCGCGGCGACGGTCCACCTTTTCTCCCACCATTGCAGCGGGTGAACAGGCGTGTCGGCCGGTCCGGCGGTCAAGCTCATGGCGCCGCCATAGCGCGGCGCGGCCGTGCCTCCAATCTTGGCGCGGTCGCGGCGGTTCTCAAGTCGGGACTATTCCGCGGCGCGGACGAGGTGCCATTCGGGCGGCTCTTCGAGGCCGCGCAGCCGTTCCTCTTCCTCGAACATATATTCGCGGGTCATCGGGATAGCGTCGCGCCGCTTCACATATTGCAGCTGCCAGTTGACCAGCCCGCCATGGCGGAACGCCGCCTCCGCCCCGGCCAGATAGAATTGCCACATCCGGAAGAAGCGCTCGTCGTAGAGCGCGGTGATCTCCGCCCGGTGGGCCATCGTGCGGTAATACCATTCCTCGAGGGTATGGGCGTAATGGTAGCGCATCGCCTCGACGTCGGCGACGATCAGCTGGTTCTTCTCGGCCTCGGCGACCAGCTCGGACAGCGCCGGAATGTAGCCGCCCGGGAAGATGTACTTGCGCGTCCATTTGTCGGTGACGCCGGGCTCGCCCTGCCGCCCGCAGCAGTGCGAGAACATAATCCCGTCGTCCTTGAGCAGCCGATGGGTGTGGGCGAAGAATCCGGGATAATGGGGCGTGCCGAGATGCTCGATCAGGCCGACGCTGGTGATTCGGTCGAACTGGCCGGTGACGTCGCGATAGTCCTTGAGCTCGAACTTGACGCGGTCCGCAACGCCCAATTCGGCCGCGCGCTCGTTGGAGAATTCGATCTGGTCGGGGGCCAAAGCGACGCCGAGCACGTCGACGTCGTAATGGCGGTGAAGGTAGAGGGCGAGCCCGCCCCAGCCGCAGCCGATGTCGAGCACCTTCATGCCCGGCTTGAGATAGAGCTTGGCGGCGATGTGCGCCTTCTTGTCGAGCTGGGCCTGCTCCAGGCTGTTCGCCGGGTCGCGATAATAGGCCATCGTATATTGCCGGTCCTCGTCGAGGAACAGCTCGTAGAGCCGGCGGGTGAGGTTGTAGGTATGCTCGGCGTTGCGCCGCGAGCGCGTCCTCCAGTTGACTTGGTCGAGGCGGCCGGCGGCATAGTTGATCGCCTTGCGGACCAAGCTCTTCGACTTCAGCGCGCTCTGTTCCGGTGCGTTGCGGCGGACGAAGAGGACGAGGTCGCGGACGTCGTGCGGCGGATCGATCGCGAGCCAGCCGTTCATATAGGCCTCGCCGGCGCCGACGCGGGGATCCTTCGCGATGTGGAAAGCGGCGCGCCGGTCGGTCAGCCGGACGGTGATCGGCGCGAAAGCGGGGTCGGGCGACCCGTAGCGATATTCCTTTCCGTCATGGTCAATGACCGTGAGCTCGCCCTTCTTGACCAGCTGTTTCAGCATTTTGTTGAGCAGCCACATGGAGGCAATTCCCCTTCGTTTGTCGCTATCAACCCGGCCCGAGCGGCAAGGTCAAGAGTCAGGCGAGCGCGGCCTGCTTCTCGGCGTCAATCCGGTCGAGCTCGGCGCGGCTCTTCTTCTCGGCGGCGGATTTCAATTGGCCGCAGGCAGCCATGATGTCGCGGCCGCGCGGGCGGCGGATCGGCGCCGAAATGCCGCCTTCGAAGACGATGTCGGAGAAGCGGCGGATGCGCGCCTCGTCGGAGCATTCGTAATCGGCGCCGGGCCAGGGGTTGAACGGGATCAGATTGACCTTGGCGGGGAGCTTGTACTTGCGCAGCAGCCGGACCAGCTCGCGCGCGTCGGCGTCGCTGTCGTTCTTGCCCTTGAGCATTACATATTCGAAGGTGATCCGCCGGGCATTGTTGGCGCCGGGATAAGCGGCGCACGCCTCGAGCAGCGCCTCGATCCCATATTTGCGGTTCAGCGGCACGATCTCGTCGCGCACCTCCTTGGTCACCGCGTGCAGCGAGACGGCGAGGTTGACGCCGATCTCCGCCCCGGCGCGCGCCATCATCGGCACCACGCCCGAAGTCGAAAGCGTGATCCGGCGGCGCGACAGGCCGAGCCCGTCGCCGTCCATGACGATCTTGAGCGCGTCGCGGACATTGTCGAAATTGTAGAGCGGCTCGCCCATCCCCATCATCACGATGTTGGACAGCATCCGCCCTTCGGGCTGGCTGGGCCACTCGCCCAGCGAATCGCGCGCCAGCATCACCTGGCCGACGATCTCGCCGGCATCGAGGTTGCGGACCAGCCGCATCGTGCCGGTGTGGCAGAAGCGGCAATTCAGCGTGCAGCCGACCTGGGCAGAGACGCACAAGGTGCCGCGGTCGGCGTCGGGGATGAACACCATCTCGAAATCATTGCCGTCGGGCGTGCGCAGCAGCCATTTGCGGGTGCCGTCGGTCGAGACCAATTCGGTGACGATCTCGGGCCGGGCGATCGCGAACCGTTCGGCCAGCCAGGCCCGGTGCGGCTTGGCGATGTCGCTCATCGCGTCGAAGTCCGTGGCGCCGCGATTGTAGATCTGGTGCCAGAGCTGCTTGGCGCGCAGCTTGGCCTGCCGCTCGTCGAGCCCGGCCGCGGCCAGCGCCGCGCGGATTTCGGCTTTCGATAAGCCGACCAGGTTAATCGGCGCGCCCGCGACCGCCGCTTTCGCGCGCGGCACCGGGACCGGGTCGATATGACCGGGGATGGACATTGCGGCTGTCATGAGCGCGCGATGTAGGGCGTGCGCGGCGGATTTTCTAGCCGCGCCGCGCGCAGGCGATCGCGGCGGCGTCCATCGCCGTCGCCGCGCCGCGCAGGCGATAATGGTCGCGCACCGCGAGGCCCTGGCTCGAGCGCGTCTCGACGATCATGTCGATGCCGGTGCGCATCGCCGCCTGGATCTCCTGGTCGGCGCGCGGATCGGACGCCCAGGCGTCGCGGCCGCCGCCGATCAGCTGGAAGCTGCGGCCGTCGATCCTGAGCAAGACCGCCGATCCTTGCCTCTTCTCGCGGCTGAGGCGCACGTGGAGCTGGCCGCCGCCGGCGCGCGCGCGCCAATGCCCCACCGAGGCGAAGGCCGGCCAGCCCTCGGCCGGCGGCGCCTCATCGGGCTGGGTGATCGCATAGCAGCGGTCGCCGCCCTCGAACGCGCCCCAGCCGCCGAAAATGCCGAGCGCCTGCGGCTGCGCGGCGGCGGGCGCGGCCGTCGCGGCCGCCAGCAGGAACAGATTTCGCGCCGGTCTCACCGGCCGTGCATCGCCCGGTCCGCCGGGGGTTGGCAAGATGAATCCCATTTAGCTCCGGTTCAGCTTGGCTTCGCCAGACCCGCCCCGCGGCCGAGCCGCCTCGGGGGAGACGACAGGCAGGGGAGACCATATAGAAAGGGAGCTTCCCGAATGCGCATCACCCTCATCGCCGGGCTCATCGCCGCCGCTTCTGCCGCCCCCGCCTTCGCCCAGGACGCGCCCCCGCCGGCGCCGCTGTCGGGCTTCCACGTCGAAGGCCTGGTCGGTTACGACAGCACCGAAATCGCCGACGACAGCGAAGGCGGCATCCTCTACGGGGCCCGCGCCGGCTATGATTTCCAGAGCGGCCGCGCCGTGTTCGGCATCGAGGCGGAGGCGAACGACTCCACCAACGAGGGCTGCGTCACCGGCATTGCCGCCGCCAACGATCGCCTGTGCGTCGGCGCCGGACGCGAGCTGTTCTTCGGCGGCCGCGCCGGATTCATCGTCGGCCGCAACGTTCTGCTTTACGGGACGGCGGGCTACACCAACGCCCGCTTCGACGTCGATTATGACGACGGCACGGCCGGCGGTACCAGCAATTTCGTCGATCACGCCGATCTCGACGGCATCCGGGTCGGCGCCGGCGCGCAGTTCGGCGTCGGCCGCAACGCCTATGTGCGGACCGAGCTGCGCTATTCCAACTACGAGCAGGGCAGCGATCGCGGGCAGGCCCTCGCCGCGTTCGGCTTCCACTTCTGAGCGAACGTCAGGAAAGAAAGGGCCGGGGCGGCGATGCCCCGGTCCTTTTTCTTCGCATAATCCACTGGAAGCCCGCGCGCCGCCCGCTATAACCCTTCCTCCAAACGAAAGCATGCGCGCAGGCAGGGGTCATAAATGAAGGCGACGATCGAACGGGCCACGCTCCTCAAGGGACTTGGTCACGTCCATTCCGTAGTGGAACGCAGGAACACGATCCCGATCCTGTCCAACGTCCTGATCGAGGCGGAGGAGGGAGGCGGCCTGCGCCTGATGGCGACCGATCTCGACCTCCAGATCAACGAGACGGTCCCCGCCGACGTCACCGAGTCGGGCGCGACCACGGTCCCCGCCCACACCTTGTTCGACATCGTCCGCAAGCTGCCCGAAGGGTCCCAGGTCGAGCTGATCGCCGCCGAAGGGCGGATGCAGGTCAATGCCGGCCGCGCCCGCTTCACCCTTTCGACGCTGCCGCGCGACGATTTTCCGGTGATCGCCGAAGGCGATCTGCCGACCGGCTTCGAGCTTCCGGCGGCGACGCTCAGGCAGATCATCGACAAGACCCGCTTCGCCATCTCGACCGAAGAAACGCGCTATTATCTGAACGGCATCTATCTTCACGTCTCGGACGAGGCGCAGCCGGTGCTCAAGGCGGCGGCGACCGACGGCCACCGGCTGGCGCGCGTCACGGTGCCGCGGCCCGACGGCGCGGCCGGCATGCCCGGCGTGATCATCCCGCGCAAATGCGTGGCGGAGCTGCGCAAGCTGCTCGACGAGCTCGACGGCACCGTCCAGGTCTCGCTCTCGGAATCCAAGATCCGCTTCGGCCTCGGCAATGCGGTGCTGACCTCGAAGCTGATCGACGGCACCTTCCCCGATTACAGCCGCGTCATCCCGACCGCGAACGACAAGTTGCTGAAGCTCGATCCGCGCAGCCTCGAGGAAGGCGTCGACCGGGTGTCGACGATCGCCAGCGAGCGGACCCGGGCGGTCAAGCTCGCGCTCGACCGCGATCGGGTGACCTTGTCGGTCACCTCACCCGAGAACGGCACCGCGTCCGAGGAGGTCTCCGCCGATTACGGCGCCGACGGCCTCGAGATCGGCTTCAACGCGCGCTATCTGCTCGACATTCTCGGCCAGATCGAAGGCGACGTCATGGAGGTTCATCTCGCCGACGCCGCCGCGCCCACCTTGCTCCGCGAGAACGACAAGGCCCCGGCGCTCTACGTGCTGATGCCGATGCGGGTATGAGGCGAATCGTTGACTTTTGACGAGCATCGACCTACGTCCCCGCCCTTCCCCGAAGCCGAATTCATGAGTGGAGCTGCCGCATGGCGCGCGTAACCGTCGAAGATTGCGTCGACAAAGTCCCCAACCGTTTCGACCTGGTGCTGCTGTCCGCCCAGCGGGCCCGCCAGATTTCGGGCGGCGCCGAGCTCACCATCGACCGCGACCGCGACAAGAATCCGGTGGTCGCGCTGCGCGAGGTTGCCGAGACCACGGTCAAGCCGCGCGACCTCGAGGAATCGCTGATCAACAGCCTGCAGCGCGTCCAGGTCGACGAAGACGACGTCGCCGATGAGGTCGGCTCGATCAGCGCCTCGGCCGAGGCGCTGCGCCTCACCGCCGCGGCGCCCCAGCGCAACAACAATGCGGGCGCCGATTACGAAGGCTGACCTTTTGGCCACATCCGGGCCTAAATCAGCCGCCCTTGGCTTGACTGTCCTTGGGCTTTGCGTGTTAGGAAGATCACGGCGGCGCGGTGACGCTCGCCTGCAATGGAGGCAGATGTGAAGGCTAGAAGAGCAACAATGATGCTGGCGGCGGCTGGTCTGGCGATGTCGTCGGTGGCCACCAACGCGGCTTCTTCACTGAGCATCGCGCGTGCGGCGCCGGCGATGAGCGGCGTCAGCTATTTCCAGGACGATGAAGAGGACAATCACGGCGGCGGCTCGACCGCGGTCATTCTCGGCGTGATTCTCGTCGTTCTGATTGGCGCGGCCGCCATCTCCGGCAACAGCGGCAGCGGCCCCGGCAGCCCGTAATATCCGTCGCGATGCAGGCATCCCTCCGGGCGGCTAGCTGCCGCCCGGTCCCAGCTCCGCGCGGTCCACCCATTCCAGCTCGGTAAGCGCCAGCGGCCGTCCGTCGGCCGCGCGCACGGCCATCGGCGCGACCGGCCGGCGGCTTTGACGATCGACCAGCACGGGATTGCTGGGCACCCCTGAAATCCACTTTTCCCCCCACTGACGCAGCGCGATCAGCACCGGCAGCAGCGCGCGGCCCTTGTCGGTCAGCTGATAGGCCACCTTGCGACGGTCGGCGGGATCGGGCTCGCGCCGCAATATGTCGTGCTCGACGAGGCGCGCCAGGCGATTCGAAAGGATGTTGCGCGCGATCCCCAGCGTCGACTGGAATTCCTCGAAATGGGCGAGGCCGTTGAACGCGCCGCGCAGGATCAGGAACGACCAGCGTTCTCCCACCGCCTCGAGCGCGCCGGGCAGCGCACATTCGACCAGAATCGCCTTGCGATGATCGGGCCGGATCATGGCCGCCAGACTAGTCCAATTTCATCGGTTGTCATCTGCAATCGTTTTCCGGTTGCGAATCGCTACTGAAACACATATAGGTTGCTTTCCAAAACTAATCTAGGAGCAGCCTCGATGTTTCGCCCCGCCTTGCTTTCGCTCGCTTTCCTGTCGACGCCTGCCTTCGCCGCCGGCTATTTCGACGCGCAGCCGCTGACCCGGCCGGCCCAGGAGCGCTTCGTAGCCCGCGACAATGCGTGGCGTTGCAACGAGGCCGGATGCAGCTCCGCGCGCACCGCGACCCGCCCCGCTTTGGTCTGCGCCGGCCTCGTCCGCGCCGTCGGTCCATTGCGCAGCTTCACCGTCGATGGCCGCGCCTTCACCGCCGCCGAGCTCGAGGCCTGCAACGGCCGCGCGCGCTGAAGAATACGTTTTTCGTTGCTCCCTGAGGCACCGCACCCCATTTTGGGGCGGTGCTCAGGCAATATGAACTGGTCGAGAAGGTCCGGGCCTATGATCCCGACGCCGACGAGGCGCTGATCAACCGCGCCTATGTCTTCTCGATGAAAGCGCACGGTTCGCAGACGCGCGCCTCTGGCGATCCCTATTACAGCCATCCGATCGAGGTGGCCGGCATCCTCACCGACCTCCATCTCGACGACGAGACGATCGTCACCGCGATCCTCCACGACACGATCGAGGACACGCTCGCCACCCCGGCCGAGATCAAGAAGCTGTTCGGCAAGAACGTCGCCCGCTTGGTCGACGGCGTCACCAAGCTCTCCAAGATCGAGGCGCAGAGCGAGAATCAGCGCGCCGCCGAGAATCTCCGCAAGTTCCTGCTCGCCATGTCGGACGACATCCGGGTCCTGCTGGTCAAGCTCGCCGACCGGCTGCACAACATGCGCACGCTCCATCATTTGAAGGACCCGGAGAAGCGCCGCCGCATCGCCCGCGAGACGATGGACATCTATGCCCCGCTGGCCGAGCGGATCGGCATGTACGAGTTCATGACCGAGATGCAGACGCTCGCCTTCGCCGAGCTCGAGCCCGACGCCTACGAATCTATCACCAAGCGCCTCGAGCGGCTCAACAAGGGCGGCGGCGGCGGCCTCATCCAGCGCATCGGCCGCGGCATCAAGGCCCATCTCGAGGCGAACGGCATCGAGGCCGAGGTGCACGGCCGCGAGAAGCATCCCTATTCGATCTGGCGCAAGATGGCCGAGCAGCATGTCAGCTTCGAGCAGCTCTCCGACGTCATGGCCTTCCGCGCGGTGGTCGGCTCGGTCGAGGAGGCCTACCGCACGCTCGGGCTTATCCACCAGCGCTGGCCGGTCGTGCCGGGCCGGTTCAAGGACTTCATCTCGACCCCCAAGCGCAACGGCTACCGCTCGATCCACACCACCATCATCCATGACGAGCAGATGCGGATCGAGATCCAGATCCGCACCCAGGAGATGCACGCCCAGGCCGAGCACGGCCTCGCCGCCCACTGGGCCTATAAGGAGGGCGAGGTGGCGGCGACCTCCGACCATCCCTGGATCAACGACCTGGTCGAGATCCTCGACCATGCCGGCAGCGCCGAGGAGCTGCTCGAGCACACAAGAATGGCGATGTACCAGGATCGGATCTTCGCCTTCACCCCGAAGGGCGAGCTGATCCAGCTGCCCAAGGGCGCGACGCCGGTGGATTTCGCTTATGCGGTCCACACCGACCTTGGCGACCAGACCGTCGGCGCGAAGATCAACGGCCGGGTGATGCCGCTCAGGACGGCGCTCAACAATGGCGACCAGGTCGAGATCCTGGTTTCCAAGGCGCAGCACCCGCAGCCGGCCTGGCTGTCCTACGTCGTCACCGGCAAGGCGCGCGCCAAGATCCGCCGCTGGGTCAAGTCGAAGGAGCGCGAGGAGACGGTGGCGCTCGGGCGCAAGATCTTCGATGAGATCGTCGAGCGGATGCCGGCGAAGATCGGCTGGGAGGCGATCGCCGAGGCGCTGCGGCGCCTGCATTTGCCGAATGACGAGGCGCTGATGGAGGCGATTGCGCTGAAGCGGATCGACGACGTGGCGGTGATGGAATCGCTGATGCCCGGCTCAACCACCAAGGCCGGCGTCAAGCCGCCGCCGCAGCAGACCGCGATATCGATCAAGGGCCTGACGCCGGGCGTCGCCTTCCACCTCGCCGAATGCTGCCACCCGATCCCGGGCGACCGCATCGTCGGCCTGCGCCGCGAAGGCGAGGGGATCGAGGTGCATGTGATCGGCTGCGAGAGCCTCGCCGACGGGGTCGACGCCGATTGGGTCGACCTCGCCTGGGGCGACCAGGCCGATGGCGGCGCGACTCGCTTGTGCATCGTCATCAAGAACGAGCCGGGCTCGCTCGCGGTGGTCGCCGGCATCCTCGGCTCGCATGGCGCCAACATCGTTTCGATGGACCAGACCTCGCGCGACGGATCGTTCCACACCTTCCACCTCGACATCGAGGTGCACGACGTCCAGCATCTGATGCGGATCCTCGCCGCACTGCGCGCAACCGACGTCGTTGCGACCGCCGAGCGGCTCTAGAGCACTTCGATCCGGAAAATCTCGCCGTCAAAGTCGACGATGTAGAGATTGCCGCCCTGATCGACGCCGAAGCTGCTGATGTTGTTGATCGCGCCGGCATTGGGGGTGAATTCGGTTCGGCGCAGGGCGAACTGGCTGCTCGGGATGGTCGCGCCGAGGGCGGCGCGGGCGATCGGGAACGACCAGATGTTGCCGGTAATGAAGTCGCCGAAAATGTAATTGCCGCGCAGCGCCTCGACAGGTCCGCGATAGACGTAGCCGCCGGTCACCGAATTGCCTTCCCGGGGGCCGTTGCCGTGGAGATATTCCGCGACCGGCGGCACCAGGCCGGCCGTGGCGGGCCCGCCGAACAAGGCGGTCCCCTCCATGATCCGCCAGCCGAAATTGGCGCCGCCGTCGGTGGGGCGCATCTGGTCGATCTCCTCGCGCGCATCCTGGCCGACATCGCCGATCCACAAATTCCGGGTAAGCGGATCGAAGCTGTTGCGGAACGGGTTCCTGAGCCCATAGGCCCAGATTTCGGGCCGCCCGCCGCCCGCGGCGAACGGATTGCCGGCGGGAATGGAATAATCCCGCAGCGTATCGGTCGGGAAATCGTCGCCGCGCGGATCGATGCGCAGCATCTTGCCCAGCAGAACGTTGACGTTCTGCCCATTGTTGCCGGGGTCGCCGCTGCCGCCGCCATCGCCGAGCGCCGCATAGAGCAGGCCGTCGGGGCCGAACTCGAGCCAGCCGCCATTGTGATTGCTGAGCGGATGGTCGACGGCGAGGATGGTGTCGCCGCTGGCCGGGTCCGCCTGGTTGAGGTTGCCGGCCAGGGTCCGGTAGCGGCGGATCTGGATCTGGCCGCCGGGCGCGGTCAGAAAAACATAGAAGGTGCCAGTCGCCGCGAAATCGGGCGCGGGCGCGAAGCCGAGCAGGCCGCGCTCGCCGTCTGTACTGAGCTGGCCCGAGACGTCGAGGAAGGGGCTGGCGGCGATCGCGCCGGTGGCGGGGTTGAGGATCCGGATCCGGCCGCCCTGCTCGACGACGAACAGCCGGCCCGACCCGTCGGGAATGCCGGTCAGATAGAGCGGCCCGGAAAAGCCGACGCCGACGCGGGCGACGCGGAACGCATCCGGGCCGGCATTGGTGACGGTGACAATCAGGTCGAGCGTCGCGCTGGTCGCGCCGTCGCTGACCGCGATCTGGACGAGATAGACATTGTTGCCGTCGGCGTCGGCCGGCGCCTCGAAATCGGGCATTTGGGCGAAGGAGAGCGCGCCCGCGGCGGTGATCGCGAAGACGGCGCGATCGGCGCCGCCGGAGAGAGAGAAGGTCAGCGGGTTGCCGTCGGGATCGCTCGCGGTCGCGGTGTAGATCGTGCCGGCGGTGTTTTCGGCGACGCTCACGCTTGCCGGCGAGGTGATCGCCGGCGGCCGGTTGCGGGCGGGGGGGGGCTGCATGCCGCCCCCGCCGCCGCCGCCCCCGCAAGCCGCAACGGCGAACAGGACGGAGAGGAGGAGGCCCGCTTTCCCGCGCATCATCGGCAGACTCCGCCCGATTCCCTTGCCAATCGTTTAACGCGCGAAACCATCATTTGATGCACAAGGCCGGCATGATAGAGGCGGAGCCATGACCAAGCCCGACCGCATGACCTATGGCGGCTATCTGACGCTCGACCCGCTGCTTTCCGCGCAGCATCCGATCTCGGACCATCACGACGAGCTGCTGTTCATCATCCTCCACCAGACCAAGGAGCTTTGGCTCAAGCAGATCATCCACGAGCTCGAGGTCGCTTTGGGTCTGGTCCGCGCCGACCGGCTGATCGAGGTCCACAAGAACCTCTCGCGCGTCTCGCGCATCCAGGCGGTGATGACCCTCTCCTGGGATGTGCTGGCGACGCTGACGCCGACCGATTACATGCAGTTTCGCGACGTGCTCGGCAGCTCGAGCGGCTTCCAGTCCACCCAGTTCCGCCAGTTCGAATTCCTGCTCGGCCTCAAGGATGCCGCCCATCTGAAATTCCACGAGGAGGGCTCGGCCGCCCATCGCGCGCTCGCCGCGGCGCTGAACCGGCCGAGCCTGTGGGACGAGGCCAATGCGGCGCTCGCCCGCGGCGGCTTCGCGGTCCCGCCCGAAGTGCTCGAGCGCGACTGGAGCCAGACCTACCAGCCCAGCTCCGCCGTCGAGGCGGCCTGGGCCGAGGTCTATCGCGACACCGACCGCTGGTGGCGCTTCTACCAGTTCGCCGAGAAGCTGATCGACGTCGATGATGCGATGGCCGCCTGGCGCCACAAGCATGTCGTCACCGTCGAGCGGGTGATCGGCCTCAAGCGCGGCACCGGCGGCACCGCCGGCGTGCCCTACCTCCAGTCGACGCTTTCCAAGCGGGCCTTCCCCGAATTGTGGACGTTACGCACCCAGCTTTAGGTCGGCGACCGTGCCGCCCGGATAGGCGGCGAGCAGATCGACCGGGCCGTCCAGAATCACCTTTCCCTTGGCCGCCCAGACCGACCCGGCCTCTGCCCCCAGCGGGACCAGCAGGCTTCCTTCCGGAAGCTCCGCAACGAGCGCCCCGTCGCGCATCCAGCGCTCGAGCACGAATGCCCCGCCGGCGGCGAGGATGACGCGGCCGGGCTCCGCCTCCCGGGGTTCAAAGGGCGGCGACCAGGGGCCGAGGTCGGCGACCGCCACCGCTTCGTCGAGGTGAAGCTCGCGCGGCCGGCCGTAATCGTAGAGTCGGTAGGTGAGGTCGAGATTCTGCTGGATTTCGATCAGCGACAGGCCGCCGCCGATCGCGTGGACCGTCCCGCCCGGCGAAGAGAAGATCTGGCCGGCGGCGACCGGCCGCCAGTCGAGCAGCCGCTCGATGCTGCCGTCAAGCGCGGCGGCGCGCAATTCCTCCCGGGTCAGCTCGCGGACGAGGCCGATGCCGATCGCCGCTCCCGGATCGGCCGCGATCACATACCAGGCCTCGTCCTTGCCGCGCTTGTAGCCCAGTGCGCGCGCCGCCTCGTCGTCGGGATGGACCTGGATCGACAGCCGCTCGGCGGTGAACAGATATTTGACGAGCAACTCCGTTTCGTCCGGCGCCTCGAACCAGATCTCGCCGATCGGCCGTCCGGCCAGTTCGGCCGGCGGCGCGAACGGCCCGACAAGGTCGCGCCGCCCCCAGATCCTCTCGACATGCCGCCGCGCAAGCCGTCGCAAACCCACCTTATTTCTCCTTCGGGCGGCCTATAGCCCCGGGTCGGGCCGGCGCAAGCCTCGCCGCCGCGCGCAAGGGCACCGCCCCGCCGCCAATAACGGGTCTTCGCGCGCCGGTCGAATACCGTAGTTCTTTGTCGCAAGAAGCCGGAATAATTACACTTTCTACTAGACTTGCCACTTGATTCGGGCGCTAGTCTCTGGTGAACCGTGCCGAGTCGATTTGCGCGCGCGATGCGTCGCGCGTCCAGTGGGGGATTTTCCGAGATGCCGACCATTTACGTGCGTGACGGGGGCGACGAGCCTGTCAACACAACCACCGTCGACTTCCAAATCACCCCCTCGGTGACCTGGCTCGCGAACGGGCTTCATTATGTCGTCGTCTGGACCAGCTACAACGGCACCGATCAGGATGTGCGCGGGCGCGTCTTCAACGCCGGCGGAACGGCGGTGGGCAGCGACTTCGCGATCAGTGCCAATGCCGGCGAGGAGCATTCTCCCCAGGTGGCGGCGCTCTCGGACGGGCGCTTCGTCGTCGTCTGGACCGATGCCACGACCGGGGTTTCGCAGATTTTCGGTCAGATTTTCGGCGCCACCGGCACGCCCGTCGACCTGACGCCTTTCCTGGTGAGCACCCCCGCCTTCAACACCACGGCCAGCGAGCCGTCGGTTGCAGCCTTCGCCACCGGCGGCGGCTTCGTGGTCAGCTGGACCGAATTCAACATCGAACTCAACGATACGCGCGTGCTGGCGCAGACGTTCGACAATGCCGGTACGTCGGACCTGTCGCCGATCGTCGTCAATCTCGACAACACATTGGCCCAGGAGCAATCGAGCGTCGCCGTCCTCACCGACGGCAATTTCCTCGTGGTGTGGAAAGACGATAGCGCCGGCGCCTCCTCGTCCGATATCCGGATGGCGATCTTCCAGGCGGATGGGACGCCGGTGGGCAGCCGCGACGTGCTCGTCAATGCGACCACCACCGCCGGCGTTCAGGACTATCCGACGGTCGCGGCGCTCGCCGGCGGCGGCTACGTCGTCGCCTGGACGGACAACGACCCGTCCGGCGGCGATCCGAGCTCATCGGCGATCCGCGCCCAAGTCTTCAACAATGACGGCACGACCGCCGGCCTGGAGCTGCTGGTCAACAGCGCGACCACCGGCGCGCAATATGACGTCAGCATCGCGGCCCTGCCGAGCTCCGACGGCGGCTTCGTCGTTTCGTGGACCGACGGCGGCGGCGTCGACACCGACATCCGCGCCCAGCGCTTCGACGCAAACGGGCAAAGGGTCGGCGGCGAATTCCTCATCGCCGCCGATACGAGCGGGGACCAGGCCGAGGCGGCGCTGGCCGCATCGCCCATCAACGGCCAGCTCATAGCCGTCTCGACCGATTATGCCGGGCATTTGTTCAGCACGGACGGCGAGATCGAGCGCGACTCGTTCACGCTGGACGCGAACGGCTCGCTTTCGATCGGCGATTTCAGCGCCGGCGAAGGCAATGCGAGCATCACCGCATTCAGCTTCATCGTCACCCGCTCGGGAGGCAGCTCGGGCGCGGTGGACGCGACCTGGACGATCAGCGCGCCGGGCGGCGCGGGCTTCGCCGACAGCAGCGACTTCGACGTGGGTCAACTCTTCACTGGCACGGTCAGCTTCGCGGACGGCGAAACCTCCAAGACGATCACCATCAACGTGGCCGGCGACCTCCTTTTCGAACCCAACGAAACCTTCACCGTGACCCTGTCCGCCCCGACCGGCGGGGCGGATATCGCCGACGCGGAGGGCCTCGGCACGATCACCAACGACGATCCGCCCGTCGCGCCCACCGTCGACCTCAACGGCACCGGCGACGGCATCGATTTCAGCGGCGGCTATACCGAGGGCGGCCTGGGCGCGCCGATCGGCGCCACCATCGCGGTGACCCAGGGCACTCTCCCGATCACCAGCGCGACGATCACCGTTACCGACGCGATCACCGGCGATCAGCTCAACGTGAGCGGCTCGCTGCCGATCGGCATCACTGTGCTCAGCGGCGCCGGGACCGCGACCCTGACCCTGGGCGGCACCGGCACCGCCGCCGACTGGGCGGCGGCGCTCGAGCTGGTCCGCTACACGAACGCCACCGATAATCCCGACGCGTTCGGCGCCG
This sequence comes from Sphingomonadales bacterium, assembly GCA_034668465.1. Lineage (GTDB taxonomy): Bacteria > Pseudomonadota > Alphaproteobacteria > Sphingomonadales > Sphingomonadaceae > Allosphingosinicella. The sequence goes on along the minus strand of JAXDPI010000023.1, from coordinate 1,146 downwards.
ATACGGCGCGCTCGATCAGCGTCGCGGTCAGCGACGGCTTCGCCCCCAGCACGACGGCGACCGCGAGCATCGCCATCACCGCGGTCAACAATGATCCGGTCCTAGTCAACCTCTCGGGCGACATCCTCAGCTTCACCGAGGGCGCCAGCCATGTCCTGCTCGACGCCGGCGGCAACGCGGCGGTGAGCGACGTCGACAGCGCCAATTTCGCCGGCGGCAACCTCAGCTTCGGCATAATGCTCGGCGCGCTTCCGGAAGATAAGGTCTTCATTCAGCCAAGCGGCAATGTCACGGTCACGGGCAGCAACGTCTATGTCAGCCTCATCCAGATCGGCACCATCGCGGCCCCGGCGCCCGGCGAGCTGCTGAGGATCGATTTCAACGCCAACGCGACGCCCGGCGCGGTGCAGGAGCTGGTCAGGGCAATCGCCTATACCAATACTGGCGGCGACAATCCGGCCGCCGGCCCGCGCTCGATCGCCTATATCCTCAGCGACGGCGACGGCGGCGCGACCGGGGGCGGGGTGACCGTCAACGTGACCGCGGTCAACGATCCCGCGACTCTCTCGGCCGACACCCGCAACCTGACCGAGACCAACTCCGCGGTCGACATCAGCTCGTCGGGGACGCTGACGATCAGCGACCCGGACAGCCCGCAGACGTTCGTCGCGCAGACCAACACCGGCGGCACCTACGGCACCTTCTCGGTCGATAGCGCGGGCGCCTGGACCTACACCGCGTCCTCCGCGCATAACGAGTTCGTCGCCGGGCAGCTTTATCAGGATTTCTTCTCGGTCTCCTCGGCGGACGGCACGACCACCACGGTGATGATCAACATCACCGGCACCAACGACGCCGCGATACTCTCGGCGGACGTGCGCAACCTGACCGAGACCAACTCGGCGGTCGATATCAGCTCGTCGGGCACGCTGACGATCAGCGACGTCGACAGTTCGGCGACGTTCGTCGCCCAGCCAGGCACGGTGGGCAGCTACGGCACCTTCGCGATCGATAGCGCCGGCGCGTGGACCTATACCGCGTCGAGCGCGCACAATGAGTTCGCCGACGGGCAGGTCTATACCGACACCTTTCCGGTCGCGTCGGCCGACGGCACGATGACCTCGGTGACGATCAACATCACCGGCA
>JAXDPI010000022.1:0-8494 GCA_034668465.1 Sphingomonadales bacterium | reverse complement strand
CGACAGGCTCAGGACACGTTTTCATCAGCCTGACGAATCATCAGCATGACGAATGGGCGGGCTTCACGCCCGCGCCCCGATCCCCTAACCGGCTGATCCAGGGATCATCCGGTTAGGGGATTTGCGTTCATGACCATCAGCTTCGAAGGCCGCGTCGCCATCGTTACCGGCGCGGGCGGCGGTCTCGGCCGCGCCTACGCGCTCGAGCTCGCCCGGCGCGGCGCCAAAGTGGTGGTCAACGATCTCGGCGCCGGCCGCGACGGCGCCGGCCATAGCGACGCCGCGCTGGCGGTGGTCGCGGAGATCGAGGCGGCCGGCGGCATCGCCATGTCCGATGGCGGCAGCGTCACCGATTACAGCCATATGCAGGCGATGGTCGCCAAGGCGAAAGACGCCTGGGGCGGCGTCCACATATTGATCAACAATGCCGGCATCCTGCGCGACAAGAGCTTCGCCAAGATGGAGATCGAGGATTTCCGGGCGGTGATCGACGTCCACCTGATCGGCTCGGCGAACTGCACCAAGGCGGTCTGGGCGACGATGCAGGAGCAGAATTACGGCCGCATCCTGATGACCAGCTCGTCGACCGGCCTCTACGGCAATTTCGGCCAGGCCAATTACGCCGCCGCCAAATTGGGCCTGGCCGGCTTCGCCCGGACGCTGGCGCTCGAGGGCGCGCGCCACAACATCAAGGTCAACACGATCGCCCCGACCGCGGCGACGCGGATGACGCAAGGCATTTTCCCGCCCGAATTGCTCGGCCTATTCAAGCCCGAGACGGTCGCCCCGGCCGCGCTCTACCTGGTCAGCGAGGACGCGCCGACGGCGGCGATCCTCGGCGCCGGCGCAGGCGTCGTCCAGGCGGCCAACATCACTTTGACCCGGGGCGTGAAGCTGGACGAGCTCACGCCGGAGGCGGTGGCGGCGAGCTGGGCGGCGATCACCGGCCGCGAGGGCGAGATCGTGCCGCAATCGGGCGCCGAGCAGGCGATGACGATCCTGGCGCGGCTGCAGGGGAACTGATCCCCCTTCGACCCCGGCCTTCGCCGGGGCAGGCAGGCTCAGGACAGGGCTAGGCGCGAAGCGCGGCGGTCCCGGCTTCACGATCTTCACAACCTGCGCACGGAATCGCGGGGGGTCCCCTCCCCCGATGCGCCTGACCGGGCGCGCGCGATGGTCTCGATGCCGTGGATCGAGCTGCGGATTGACGGTTTGAAAGAGCCGGCGACACAGGGGCGCAAGCCCCGAGTCGCGGCGATGCTGGCACATGAAATCCTACATGTATCCAACAATCGACATCGACCCCGTGATCATCAGCGAGGTGGACATTCCGCGGCCTTGGTCGAGCTACCTATGGAGACCCACCGTGACCGGACAGATAGGAGATGGCTTTGCCGCCCAAATCAGCGATCGCGTAGATTGCAGCCGCCAAGCCGATTAGCTTGGCGACAAGCCCATCGGTCGCTCTGTGAGCCCTAACATAAAGGCGAGCCTTTTCCGTCTTGAGCTGGCGATCCAACGCAAGCTCCACAACCTCCGAGAAGAACCGAACCTTGCTGGACGTGGATGCGAGGAGCCTCGCATATTCCCCCTGCCGGAATAGCTCGACCTCGTCCTTGCCCAATACGAAATCCCGGCGAGGGCCTCCATTGGCTTCCATCAGCTTTTGCATATGGGGGATGCCGACATAGTCTTCCCCGTAGATGCCCTGCAGCACCCCAGCGAGGTTTATCCGGTTATCAACATCGATTGAGGGAGCGTTCCTCCCGGTGAGCACATAGTAGCGGTGAGCGAGAGTCTCGAAGCCGTAATGGATGTTCACCATGTTCCAGTGAATCCATAGGTCCCCGCTGTGACCCTTTACAAATTCATAGAAATCTTCGAGCAAGGTGGTTTCGATCTCGGCGAACCGCTGCACGATGTCCGCCTTGTCGATATGCAGCTTTTCAGCCACCAAATGAGCCGCGAAGCTAACCGTTTGATCGTTGTCGAAATTCTTGACGACTATCGACGAGACGCTGGGAGACAGGCCCTCACGGTCGTCATACAGACTCTGACAGGCGTAGTGGATAAGCAGGCAACGTTTTCGATGTCGCCTGATTTTTTCCAGTGCTTCTCGAGCACGGTTGAACGCGATAGCCATTGTCCGCTCCGCTCTAGGATGTGAGCCCTCGCTTGTATGATGACAAGGGCCCACGCTTCGCCGTTCGATCTGCGCCGACACACTGTATTGCAACACCAACACACCCATGCTACACCCTCCCCATCCACAGGGAGGATCAATCATGTATAGCGAGAGCGATCTCGAAGCCGCGGTGGCCGGCGGGGCGTTGACGCCCGAGGCGGCGAGGAGCTTCCGCAATTATGTCGCGGCCGGCCAGCATTCGCCGGCGGTCGACGAGGAGCATTTCCGGCTGCTGACCGGGTTCAACGACGTGTTCGTCGGCATCGCCGCGGCGATCCTGCTCGTCGCGGTCGGCTGGATCGGCCATTATCTGCCGCCGCATATCGGCGTCGACGGGCCTTCGCCGTTCAGCGGCCTGTTCGTCGCGGCCACCGCCTGGGGCCTCGCCGAATATTTCACCCGGCAGCGGCGCATGGCCCTGCCCTCGATCATTCTGCTGCTCGCCTTCGTCGGCGGCGTGTTTTTCTTCGGCGTGTTCGCGATCGTCACCGCGATCGGCGAGGCGTTCTTCAACAACAACGCGCAGGCGAGCGCATTGGTGATCGCCTCGAGCGCGGCGATCGCGACCGCGGCGGCCTGGCTGCACTGGCGCCGGTTCCGCGTGCCGATCACGATCGCGGTCGGCGCCGCGGCGGCGGCGGCGCTGACGCTGGGCCTGGTCGCCTCGGCCTTCATCACGCCGCAGATGACCGACGAGGCCGGCGAGAATTTGACCACCCTGCTCGAGGGCGTCGCGCTCGTGCTCGGCCTGTTCACCTTCCTGCTCGCGATGCGCTGGGACGCGTCCGACCCGAAGCGCGAGACGCGCCGCTCGGACGTCGCCTTCTGGCTGCATCTGCTGGCCGCGCCTTTGATCGTCCATCCGATCTTCTCGCTGCTCGGCCTGACCGAGGGCGCCGCCTCGACGCTCGACGCCGTGGCCGTCGTATTGCTCTACGTCGTGCTCGGGCTGGTGGCGCTGGCGATCGACCGGCGGGCGCTGCTCGTCTCGGCGCTCGCTTATGTGCTGTTCGCGCTGAACAGCCTGTTCGAGACCTATGGCGTGGTCGAATTGAGCGTGGCGCTGACCGCGTTGGTGATCGGCTCGGCGCTGCTGCTGCTCTCGGCCTTCTGGACGGGCGCAAGGCGCGCGGTGGTGTCGCCGTTGCCCGACGGGCTGCGCGGCAAGTTGCCGGTGATCGACCGCGCCCGCGCGCTGCCGGCCGCCGCGTAAGGAAACGAAAGCCCGCCCCTGGAAAGCCCTCCCCCTCGAATGGGGGAGATGAGCAGGTCGCCATGTCCCCCGGACATGGCTTCGGATCGCGGGGCGATCCGAACCTGCTCATGGGTGGGGGTGGAGTCTCCGGAAACGCACCGCCCTTCATTGACGTTCACCCCAACCCCTCCCCATCAAGGGGAGGGGCTTTCCTGCGATAAGGGGGCAGTCATTAAATAGGGACTGTCCCTATTTAATTGTAACGCTTCTTTCGGTTATTCCGGCCATCCCTGGGGCCGGCCGGAGGGGATGCAGGCGTGTACAGCGACGACGAGCTGGATGAAGCGGTGGCGGCGCGGGTGATGAGCGCCGCGACCGCCGCGCAGTTTCGCAGCTTCGTCGCCCGCAGCCGCGAGGCGCCGGCCGCGAGCGAGGAATATGTCCGGCTGCTGACCAGCTTCAACGACATCTTCGTCACCGCCGCCCTGATGCTGGCGATGGTCGGCACCGCTTTGTTCCTCGCCCAGCTCTTCCCGTCGCTCTTCCCGACCTTCGCCGCCACGGCCGGCCTGGCCTGGCTCGGCGCCGAATATTTCACCCGGCGGCGCAAGCTGGCGCTGCCGAGCTTCTTCCTGTTCCTCGCCTTCGTCGCCGGCGTGCCGGGCATCGTCTATGCAATGCTGGCGCCCCTCTTCATGTCCGACATGGTCGGGGTGACGATGCTCCAGTCGCAGCGGCTCCAGCCGGTGGTGGCACTGGCGGTGGCGGCCGCGGCGCTCGGCGCCTGCGCGCTGCACTGGTACCGCTTCCGGGTGCCGGTCTCGGTCGCGGCCGGCGCGCTGGGCGCGGGCGCGGGCGCGCTGCTCGCCTTGCACTGGGTCGCGCCGGCGACGATGACCAGCCTGTCCTACGGCGGGCCGCTGCTGATCGGCCTGGCGCTGTTCGGCCTCGCCATGTGGTGGGACATGTCCGACGTCTACCGCCAGACGCGGCGCGCCGACGTCGCCTTCTGGCTCCATCTCGCCGCGGCGGCGGTGATCGTCCATTCGGCCTTCGGCCTGATCGGCGTGTCGCCGGCGGACGATGCGGCCGGGGCCGGCGGCGCGCTGGTCACCATCCTGCTCTACCTGTTCTTCTGCCTGGTCGCGCTGGCGATCGACCGGCGGGCGATCCTCGTCTCGAGCCTGGTCTACGTGCTCTACGCGTTCAGCGCGACCTTGTCGCTCGGCGGCAGCTCGGCCTCGCTGGCGCTGACGGTCAGCGCGATCATCCTCGGCTCGGGCCTGCTCAGCCTGTCGGTCTGGTGGGGACGGCTGCGCCACCAGCTGCTGGCGCGGCTGCCGGCCGGCGTCTCGGCCCAGCTGCCCCGCGCCCAGCTCGACATCCACGGCACCCGGCCGGTGGCCTAGGCGGTCCTTCGATACGCCGTTTCGACAAGCTCAACGGCTACTCAGGATGAGCGGTTTGAGCCTTTCCCGCTCATCCTGAGTAGGGACTGAGCTTGGCGAAGGCCCGTATTGAAGGATCAGTTGGCGACCACCTTGAGGAGCCGCCGCTCGATCGGGGCGAGGATCGGGCCGAGCGCGGGGGCGCGCTTCAGCATCTGGCCGGATTCGCCGATCAGGGCCCACTGGCCCTGGCGCTTCTCGATCCGATATTCGGGACGCTCGGCGGCGCGGCGAAACGCCTGGAAGGCGGCGGCGCCGGGGGCGAATTCGATCGCATAATCCTTCCACAGGCCGGCCGCGACCATCCGGCCGTAAAGGTCGACGATCCGCTTCAGCTCGGCGCGCTCGAAGCTGATTTGCCTTGCCTGTCCTCCCGGGACCGCGGACGGAAACGGGAGGACCGTGCCCATCAGGCGCGGCTCCGGTCGCCGGCGTCGCGCCCCTTGGAGGCCCTCCCCTCGATCCGGTCGCGCTCGTCGACCAGCTCGGCAAGGCACGCGCGCAGGCGCTCGACCTCGCACTGGAGCAATTCGAGCTTCTGGGTGGCAGGATCGAAGCTCTCGGCGCAGGTACCGTAGGGCAGGAAGGTCGTCGAGCTCTGCCCGGCATCGACCAGGGTCGAGCGCGCCGGGATGCCGACCATCGTCGCGCCCGGCGGCACGTCGCGGGTGACGACCGCATTGGCGCCGATCCTTGCGCGGGCGCCGACCGTGATCGGGCCCAGGACCTGCGCGCCCGAGCCGATGATGACGCCGTCGAGAATCGTCGGATGGCGCTTGCCGCCCTCGCCGGACGTCGGGTTGGTGCCGCCCAAAGTGACCTGCTGGTAGATGGTGACATCGTCGCCGATCGTCGCGGTCTCGCCGATCACCGTGAAGCCGTGGTCGATGAAGAAGTTGCGGCCGATCTCGGCGCCCGGGTGAATGTCGATCGCGGTGACCATCCGCGACCAGTGGTTGACCAGCCGGGCGAGGAAGTAAAGCTCGCCCTTGAACAGCCAGTGGGCGATGCGGTGGTAGAACAGCGCCCAGACCCCCGGATAGAGCAGGATCTCCCACCGCGAGCGCGGCGCGGGATCGCGCGCCTTCACCGAATCCAGATAGGCCAGCAGGGCCGACGCCATGAACCGCACACCCGTGTTGTTACGGACGAGAGATAAGCGGGTTGCGGTTAAAATTCCAGACATGACCGGCGCGGGCTTATGCTGCGCCGCAATAACATCGCCTCTGTCGATCACACTCAGCGCTTTTAATCGTTTCAACCGCTGACGCGGCGGGCGTAGGGACGCGCGAGCGCAGCATTCCGATCGGAGAGACGACATGGACGCGAAGACCACAGGCAGCCCCCTCAGCGACCCGGCCAAGGAGCCGGCCGCGCTCCGCTCGCTGCTCGGGCGGACCAACCGCGACTGGTGGCCGAACCAGCTGTCGCTCGACATTCTGCACCAGCACGGCCGGTCCGGAAATCCGATGGGCGACGATTTCGATTATGCCGCGGCGTTCAAATCGATCGACTATGAAGCGCTGAAGCGCGACCTCACCGCCTTGATGACCGACAGCCAGCCCTGGTGGCCGGCCGATTACGGCCATTACGGCCCGTTCTTCATCCGCATGGCCTGGCACAGCGCCGGCACCTATCGCAGCGGCGACGGCCGCGGCGGCTCCTCCTCGGGCGCGCAGCGTTTCGCCCCGCTCAACTCCTGGCCGGACAATGCCAATCTCGACAAGGCACGCCGGCTGCTGTGGCCGGTCAAGCAGAAATACGGCCGCAAATTGAGCTGGGCGGACCTGATGATCCTGGCCGGCAACGTCGCCATCGAATCGATGGGCGGGCCGGTGTTCGGCTTCGGCGGCGGCCGCGCGGACGTCTACGAGCCCGAGAAGGACATTTACTGGGGCACCGAGGAATTCTGGGTGGGCCATGAAAAGAACGAGACCCGCATCCAGCCCGAGAAGCAGATGGCGCTGGAGAGCCCGCTCGCGGCGGTCCAGATGGGCCTGATCTACGTGAATCCGACCGGCCCGGGCGGCAATTCCGATCCGCTGGCGTCGGCCCACGACATTCGCGAGACCTTCGCCCGCATGGCGATGAACGACGAGGAAACGATCGCGCTGACCGCCGGCGGCCATACCTTCGGCAAATGCCACGGCGCGGGCGATGCATCCCTGGTCGGGGCGGAGCCCGAGGGCGCGGACATCGCCCAGCAGGGCCTGGGCTGGCAGAGCGGTCATGAAAGCGGCATCGGCGATCACACGATCACCAGCGGCCTCGAAGGTGCGTGGACGCCGACTCCGATCCGCTGGTCGCACAATTATTTCCGGATGCTGCTCGACTACGAGTACGAGCTGGTGAAGAGCCCCGCCGGCGCGCCGCAATGGCAGCCGGTCAACCAGAAGCCGGAGGATATGGCGCCGGGCGCGCACAGCCCCGACCGCCGCCTGCCGACGATGATGACCACCGCCGACATGGCGTTCAAGATGGACCCCGAATATCGCAAGATTTCGGAGCGCTTCTACGCAAATCCGGACCAGTTCGCCGACGCCTTCGCCCGCGCCTGGTTCAAGCTCACCCACCGCGACATGGGACCCAAGGCCCGCTATCTCGGGCCGGAAGTGCCGGCGGAGGATTTGATCTGGCAGGATCCGATTCCGGCAGGCCAGGCGCTCGGCGATGCCGACGTCGCAAGCCTCAAGGGCAAGATCGCCGATTCGGGCCTCAGCGTCAGCCAGCTCGTGAAGACGGCCTGGGCCTCGGCGTCGACCTTCCGGGGATCGGACAAAAGAGGCGGCGCCAACGGCGCGCGCCTCCGCCTCGCGCCGCAGAAGGATTGGGACGTCAACGAGCCCGCCGAGCTCGCCAGCGTGCTCAAGGTCTATGAGGGCATCCAGTCCGATTTCGGCGGCAAGGTCAGCATTGCCGATCTGATCGTGCTCGGCGGGTCGGTCGGCATCGAGAAGGCGGCGAGGGATGCCGGCCACGACGTGACGGTGACCTTTGCGTCGGGCCGCGGCGATGCGACCGACGCGCAGACCGATGCGGCGAGCTTCGACCCGCTCGAGCCCCGGGTGGAAGGCTTCCGCAACTACCTCCAGGCCCGCTTCAACGTGCCGACCGAGGAGCTGCTGATCGATCGCGCCCAATTGCTCGGCCTCAGCGCTCCCGAAATGACGGTGCTGGTCGGCGGCCTGCGCGTGCTCGGCGCGAACCATGGAGGCTCGAAGCACGGCGTCTTCACCGACCGCCCGGGCCAGCTCACCAACGACTTCTTCGTCAACCTGCTCGACATGGGCACGGCGTGGAAGGAAGTGAGCGATCGCGGCGACGAGGTCTTCGTCGGCACCTGCCGGCGCACGGACGAGGAGAAATGGACCGCCACCCGCACCGACCTGGCGTTCGGCTCGAACTCGCAGTTGAGGGCATTGTCGGAGGTCTATGCCGCGGCCGATGCGGGCGAGAAGTTCGTCGGCGACTTCGTGGCGGCCTGGACCAAGGTGATGAACGCCGACCGCTTCGACCTTGCCTAGAGCATTTTGAAGTCAGGCAGAATCGCCTGACGACTCGGAAAATGCGGCAAACAAACAACAGCTAGAGCATGCTCCGTTTCCACCGAAACGGAGCATGCTCTAGCTGAGCAACGCTCCGGTGCCGCGGCGCTTCGGCGCCGCG
>JAXDPI010000021.1:0-59133 GCA_034668465.1 Sphingomonadales bacterium | reverse complement strand
AAGATCTTGATGCCGGTCGGCACCGCGATCACCATCGTCGCGGCGGTGAAGTACATCTTGGTGTTCACGTCCATGCCGACGGTGAACATGTGGTGCGCCCAGACGACGAAGCCGATCACGCCGATCGAGACCATCGCATAGGCCATGCCGAGATAGCCGAACACCGGCTTGCGGCTGAACGTCGCGACCACCTGGCTGACCATGCCGAAGCCCGGCAGGATCATGATGTAGACCTCCGGATGGCCGAAGAACCAGAACAAATGCTGGTAGAGGACCGGATCGCCGCCGCCGGCGGCGTCGAAGAAGTGGGTGCCGAAATTGCGGTCGGTCAGCAGCATCGTGATCGCGCCCGCCAGCACCGGCAGCGCGAGCAGCAGCAGGAAGGCGGTGACCAGGATCGACCAGACGAACAAGGGCATTTTGTGCAGCGTCATGCCCGGGGCGCGCATGTTGAAGATGGTGGTGATGAAGTTGATCGCGCCGAGGATCGAGGAGGCGCCCGCGAGGTGGAGCGCGAAGATCGCCATGTCGACCGAGGGGCCGATCGAGCCCGAGGTCGACAAGGGCGCGTAGACCGTCCAGCCGACGCCGGCGCCGAGGCCGGTCCCGCCCGAGACGAACGAGCTGCCGAGCAACAGGATGAAGGCCGGCGGCAGCAGCCAGAACGAGATGTTGTTCATCCGCGGGAAGGCCATGTCGGGCGCGCCGATCATGATCGGCACGAACCAGTTGCCGAACCCGCCGATCATCGCCGGCATGACCATGAAGAACACCATGATCAGGCCGTGCGCGCTGATCAGCGTGTTCCACATGTGCAGGCTCTCTTCGAAGGACGGCGCGGACATGCCGAGGAACGTGTGAAGCGCGCCTGCCCAGGTACCGAGATACTGGATCCCGGGCTCGGCCAGCTCGGCGCGCATCATGCCGGAGATGCCGCCGCCGATGATCCCCGCGGTGACCGCGAAGATCAGATAGAGCGTGCCGATGTCCTTGTGGTTGGTCGACATGAACCAGCGGACGAAGAAGCCCGGCTTGTGGTCGGCGTCGTGATGCGCGTCGTGGCGGCCGTGAGCGGCCTCGAAGTGGACGGCGTTTGCGGTGGTGTCGGTCATGTCTCTCGCCGCCCTATCTGGTCGCGCTTTGATTGGTGGTGGCCGGCGTTTCGGTCGCAGCGACGGTGTTGCCCGTGGCGGGAGCCGCCGCAGGGGCCGCCGGCGCGGCTGCCGGGGCAGCGCCGGGCATGTGGCCGCCTTTGGAGGCGACCCATTGGGCGAATTGCGCCTGGCTGACGACCTCGACCGCGATCGGCATATAGCCGTGGCGCACGCCGCACAGCTCGTAGCAGACGCCGTAATAGACGCCCGGCCGGTCGGCCCGGAACCAGGTTTCGTTGAGGCGCCCCGGAACCGCGTCGATCTTGGTCCAGAAAGCGGGGACGCCCCAGGCATGGATGACGTCGTTCGAGGTGACGATCATTTTCACCACCGCGCCGACCGGAACCACCAGCCGGTTGTTGACCGCGAGCTGGCGCGGCTCGCCGCGCGCCCGCGCCTGATCGTCCTCGAGCATATTGGAGACGAGCGAGATCCCCATGTCGGGATATTGATATTCCCAGAACCACTGATTGCCGATCGCCTTGACGGTCAGGTCGGCGCGCGGCGGATCATATTGATGGGCGAGCAGCCGGATCGAGGGCACGGCGATTGCGACCAGGATCAGCACCGGGACCAAAGTCCAGACGATTTCGAGCGTGGTATTATGGGTGTTGCGCGACGGCGTCGGATTGGCGCCGCGGCGGTAGCGGAACATCACCCAGGCGAGCAGCCCGAGCACGAACAGGCAGATGATCGTGATCAGCGGCATCAGGATCATGTTGTGGAACCACAAGGCCTCCTGGCCGATCGGGCTGACCTGGTCCTGCAGCCCCATCCGGCCGTCGGGCTGGCCGATGCCGGGGGTCGGCGCGGTCGCCGGCGGCGCGGCCGGCAACGGCGCCGCGGCGCTGCTGTTGCCGGCCCCCGCCGGAGCGGCCGCATTGCTGGTCGAGGCGAGAGCGGGCGCCGCGGCTACCGCGGCCGGCGCCAGCCCGAAAGCGGCGGCGATGGCAACGAGCTTCAAAAAGGTCTTCATCTAGGCCCCTGTGGTCCGCCTGGATGGGCGGCTGGATTCGGGCGCCCGGGGGGCGCTTGCGCGCGCCTTATAGGCACGGGTTTTGCGTCTCTCAAGCATGTTCGCCGCGATGCAGAACGCTTGAAGCCCGCCCGCCTGTTCCCTATCAATCGGGCCGTCTCTCCCGCACAGGAAAAATGATGACGCAAGAGGAAGTCCTGGCCGAATTCCGCGCCGCCGGTGCGCTGCTCGAAGGCCATTTCATCCTGTCCTCCGGCCTGCACAGCCCGCGCTACCTGCAGTGCGCGCGGGTGCTGATGGAGCCGATGCGCGCGGCGCGGCTGGCGAGCGCGCTTGCCGCCTCGATCCCGCGCGAGCTGCGCTCGCAGATCGAGGTCGTCGTCTCGCCGGCGATGGGCGGATTGATCTTCGGCCACGAAATGGGCCGCGCGCTTGGCCTCGAGGCGATGTTCGTCGAGCGGCCGCAGGGGGTTTTCGAGCTGCGCCGCGGCTTCCGCCTCGATCCCGGCCGCAAGGTGCTGCTGGTCGAGGACGTCGTCACCACCGGCCTGTCGTCGCGCGAGGCGATCGAGGCGATCGAAGCGGCCGGCGGCGAGGTGATCGCCGCCGCCTCGCTGGTCGACCGTTCGGGCGGCGCCGCGGAAATGGGGATCCCCTTCTTCCCGCTCGTCACCCTCAACGTGCCGACCTATCAGCCGGCCGACCTCCCGCCCGAGCTCGCCGCCTTGCCGGCCGAAAAGCCCGGGAGCCGGAAAGCCGCGTGAGCTCCAACCTGCGCCTCGGCGTCAACATCGACCATGTCGCGACGATCCGCAACGCGCGCGGCGGCGTGCATCCCGATCCGGTCCGCGCCGCCTTCGCCGCAGCCGAAGCAGGCGCGGATGGGATCACCGCCCATTTGCGCGAGGATCGGCGCCACATCACCGATGAGGATATCGACCGGCTGATGGCGAGGCTCGAAATCCCGCTGAACCTCGAAATGGCGGCGACCGAGGAAATGCTGGAGATCGCGCTCGCCCACCGCCCCCACGCCGCCTGCATCGTCCCCGAGAAGCGCGAGGAGCGCACCACCGAGGGCGGCCTCGACGCCGCCGGCCAGCACAATCACCTCGCTTATTATGTCGACCGGCTCGGCTCCGCCAACGTCCGCGTCAGCCTGTTCATCGAGCCCGACCCGGCCCAAATCGAGGCCGCGATCCGCTTGGGCGTGCCCGTCGTCGAGTTCCACACCGGCCGCTACGCCCATCTCGAAGGGCCGGAAAACGCAGACTCGCGCGCGGCCGAGCTGCGCCGCATCGCCGACGGTGCCGCGCTCGCCCGCAAGAACGGCATCGAGCCCCATGCCGGCCATGGCCTCAGCTTCGACAATGTCGCCGCGATCGCCGCCATCCCTCAGCTCGCCGAACTGAACATCGGCCATTTCCTGGTCGGCGAGGCGATCTTCACCGGCTTCGCGGCCAGCGTGCGGCGCATGCGCGAAATGATCGACGAGGCGCGCGGATGAAAATAGGGACAGTCCCTATTTACCAAATAGGAAAAGAGGGACTGTCCCTCTTTTTCGGGGAGGCGGCGTGATCATCGGCCTCGGCTCCGACCTCTGCAACATCGAGCGGATCGCCCATTCGCTCGAGCGGTTCGGCGGGCGCTTCGTTGCCCGCGTCTTCACCGAGACCGAAAAGGCCAAGGCCGAGCGCCGCCCGTTCACCCGCGCCGGCACCTACGCCAAGCGCTTCGCCGCCAAGGAGGCCTTCGCCAAGGCGGTCGGCACCGGCTTCAAGCGCGGTGTGTTCATGAAGGACATCGGCGTCGTCAACCTGGCAAGCGGCCAGCCGACGCTGGCGCTGACCGGCGGCGCGAAGGACAGGCTTGACGCGCTTGTCCCGGCGGGCCACCGCGCCCACATCCATCTCTCCATGACCGACGATCATCCGTTCGCGATGGCCGTCGTGGTCATCGAAGCCTTGCCCGAGGAGCGCGTAACTTGAACCAACCCGACCGCAGCCAGGCGGCCGAAACGACCGCCGGGGCGCATGGCGATGTCGTCGCCGCTCCCGCCGCGCTGGAGGCGGGCACGCCCGCCGCCGAGAAGAAGGCCACCGACTGGTGGGGCGAGGTCAAGGCGATCTTCTGGCTGATCGTCGGCGTGCTGGCGTTCCACAGCCTGATCGCCAAGCCGTTCTACATACCGTCGGAATCGATGATGCCGGGCCTTCTGGTCGGCGACCGGCTGGTGGTCACCAAATTCCCCTACGGCTGGTCGTGGGTCAGCCCCAGCTTCCATGTCCTGCCGCATTTCCAGGGCCGGCTCTGGGGCGCGCTGCCCGAGCGCGGCGATGTCGTCATCGTCACCCCGCCGGGCCAGAATTCGGACTATATCAAGCGCGTCATCGGCCTGCCCGGCGACACGATCGAGGTGATCAACGGCATCGTCTATATCAACGGCCGGCCCGTGCCGCGCGAGGAACGGCCGCCGGCGATGATTCCGGTCGACGCCAATACGCCGTGCGGCGGGCCGCCGGCGCGGCCGGACGCATTTGGCGACTTCCGCGTGCGCGGCGCGGACGGGCTGGTCTATTGCCGCCTGCCCGTGTTCCGCGAGACCCTGCCCAACGGCCGCTCCTACGACACGATCGACGTCGGCCATTCGCAGGGCGACGATTTCGCGCGGGTCACCGTTCCCGAGAACCATGTCTTCCTGATGGGCGACAATCGCGACCACAGCGCCGACAGCCGCTTCTCGTCCGCGGAGCAGGGCCTGAACGGCCCGGTCCCGTGGGAGAATCTCGGCGGCCGCGCCGAGTTCATCACCTTCAGCCTCGACGGCAGCTCCTCCTACTGGAACCCGATCAGCTGGTTCACCGCGATGCGCGGCGGCCGCGCCGGCACCTCGCTCCACGCCGAGCGCGTTTCCGCTCCGCCGCCGGCGGGGGCGCCCGCACGGTGAGCGACGATCCGGCTCCGTCCCCGATCGACCCCCATGTCGAGGAGGCCGGGCCGGTCGAGCTGCGCGATCCGGTCATCCGCCACGAGCTCAAGCGCGCGAGCGTCTGGATCGGCCTGACCCTCGCCGTCGCAGGGGTGATCTTCCTCGCCCAGCCGCTGCTGCTGATCTTCGCCGGCATCGTCCTGGCCTCGATGCTCGACGGCGGCGCCCGCCTGCTCGGCCGCTTCCTGCCGATCGGTCGCGGCTGGCGGCTGGCGATGGTCACCCTCGCCGGGGTCGGCTTCGTCGTCTGGACGATCTACTTCACCGGCACCGAATTGGTCGACCAGGCCGAGCGCCTGCGCGAGACGGTGACTGCCCAGGTCAACCGCATGCTGGGCTGGGCGACCGAGATGGGCCTGGTCCAGGGCGGCATCGACGTGCAGCAATTGAGCGGCCAGCTGATGGGGACGTTGGGGCGGCTGGGCTCGGCGGTGAGCAGCGCGCTGGGCGCGGTCACCAGCCTGGTGATGATCCTGGTAATCGGCATCTTCATCGCGGTCGAGCCGCGGCTCTACCAGCGCGGCGTCGCCTGGATGCTGCCGATGGAGGCGCGCGAGCGTTTCTACCGGTCGGCCGAGCGGATGGGCCACACGCTGCGCCGGCTGATGGCCGGCCGGCTCCTCGGCATGGCGGTCGAGGGCGTCGGCACCTGGTTCCTGCTGCTGGTCGGCGGCGTGCCGATGGCGACTTTGCTCGGCATATTGACCGGGCTGCTCGCCTTCCTGCCCAATATCGGCGCGATCATCTCGGGCGTGCTGATCGTGCTCGCCGGCTTCTCGATCGGGGTCAATGCCGGCCTCTACGCGATCGCGGTCTATCTGGTCGTCCAGATCGTCGACGGCTACCTGATCGTGCCCTACGTCGCCAAGAAGACGGTCGATCTCGCCCCGGCGATGGTGCTCAGCGCCCAGCTGCTGTTCGGCGCCCTGTTCGGCCTGATCGGCCTCGCGCTCGCCGATCCGATGCTGGCGATGCTCAAGACCGCGCTCGAGCAGAAGTCCGAGGACGACGAGGCCGAAGCCGAGGCCGAAGCAACCGCCTAGCGGCGCCCGGACGACCCCGCCGAGCTGTTGCCGGCCGGCGGCGAGGCGGCGCCGCCTTCGCTCCCGGCTCCGGCCGGAGGCGCTCCCGGAGGCGCCCCGGCCCCGCCCGCGCCCTGCTGTTGCTGCTGCATCATCTGCTGCATCATCTGCATCTGGCGCTGGCTCGCCATGCCGGCGGCGATCTGGAGCATGTTGATCTCGAACACGAGCGTGCTCTGCGGCGTGAACGGCGCGCCCGGCGGGGCGTTGCCGGCGACGTGGGTGCCGGGCGGCAGCCACAGCAGATAGCGCCCGCCCGCCTTCATGTGGACGAGCGCGTCGGCGAAGCCCGGGAACACCTCCTGGACCGAGGTCACGAACGGCTGCCCGCTCTCGTCGCTGTCCTGGATGACCGGCGCGTCGAGCCGGTCGACGTGGAGCTTGTAGCGCAAGGCGGCGACGTCGGCGGAAGTCATCGCCGCCCCGTGGCCCTCGGCGAGCACGCGGTAGTGCGCGCCCGACGGCAAAATGATCTCCTGCTGGGAGCGGGTGCCGACCCAGGCGAGCGCCGCCCCGGCGAGGCACAGAATCAGGATGCCGAGCCAGAGCTTGACCAGCGTTCCGCGTGCAAGCGGGCGAATCGGGACGGCGGTGACTTCGGACATGGAGCGATCCTGCAAAAAAGAACGGGCTGCGATGATCAGGCCGTCGTGTCCCCCGGACACGACTGCAGGCTGAGCCTGCACCTGATCATTCTATCGCCGCCCGGTCATGATGTGAAGCTTGTTACGGCTTTACCGAACCCCGTCGCGCTCCGCCCGCTTGCGCTCGAGCTTGCGCGCGCGCCGGATCGCGGCGGCCCGCTCGCGGGCGCGCTTCTCCGACGGCTTCTCATAGTGACGGCGGAGCTTCATCTCGCGGTAGACGCCCTCGCGCTGCAGCTTCTTCTTGAGCGCCCGCAGCGCCTGGTCGACATTGTTATCGCGAACGATGATTTGCATAAAAGCTCGTCACTCTTTTCCGTTTAAGCCGAAGTCTCGAAAATGGATTCGCCGCGAGACGAAGCCCGCGGCGCAGGGGCGTGCCCCTAGCAGAGGGCGGTCCCCGGCGCAAGGGAGGGGACAGTAAGGGGACAGTTACTCGTAACTGTCCCCATTCAGCCTCAGCGGCCCGCGGCGTGCCTGCGGCCGCTGCCGCCGGTCGGCTTGACCGCCGAGGCGTAGCGGCCACGGCCGCGCTGGGCGCGCTGCGGCCGGAAGCGGTGCTCGCGCCGTTCGTCCTCGCGCCGGTCCAGGCGGCTGGGCTCGGGCGCGGGGCCGCGGGTGGCCTTGATCCGGTCCGCCTCGGCGGTGAAATTGGCCGGCAGCGGCACCACCTCGATCTGCTGGCGGGTCAATTTCTCGATCCCCTTGAGATAGGCCCGCTCGTCGGGCGCGCAATAAGCGATCGCGACCCCGGCGGCGCCGGCCCGCGCGGTCCGGCCGATCCGGTGGACATATTGCTCGGAGACGTTGGGCAGCTCGAAATTGATCACATGGCTGACGCCGGAGACGTCGATGCCGCGCGCGGCGATGTCGGTCGCGACCAGGATCTTGGCCTTGCCGCTTTTGAACTCGGCCAGCGCCCGCTCGCGCTGCGGCTGGCTCTTATTGCCGTGGATCGCGTTGGCCGGGATGCCGCTTCCGCCCAGCAGCTTCACGACCCGGTCGGCGCCGTGCTTGGTGCGGGTGAAGATCAGCACCCGGTCCATCGAGCCCTTCTCGGCGAAGCCGACGCGCAGCATGATCGTCAGCAGCGCCTGCTTCTCGTTCTGCTGGACGAAGGTGACGTACTGGTCGACCCGCTCGACCGTGGTCGAGGAGGGCGCGACCGAAACCTGCGCCGGGTCGGTCAGATATTTGTCGGCCAGCTCCTTGATCGCCTTCGGCATGGTCGCCGAGAAGAACAGGGTCTGGCGCTTGGCCGGCAGCAGCCGGACGATCTGCTTGAGCGCGTGGATGAAGCCCAGATCGAGCATCTGGTCGGCCTCGTCGAGGACGAGGATCTCGACCTCGTTCAAGGTCAGGAAACGCTGCTCGATCAGGTCGATCAGCCGGCCGGGCGTGGCGACCAGCACATCGACGCCGCGCGCCAGCTCCTGGCGATTCTTGCCGACCGAGGTGCCGCCGAACACGGTCGCCACCTTGAGCTGCGAGAAATGGGCATAAGCGCGGGCGCTGTCGGCGATCTGGCTGGCCAGCTCGCGGGTCGGGGCGAGCACCAGCATCCGGCAGGCGCGCGGGCCCGGCCGGCGGTTGGAGCGGCCGAGCCGGTCGATCGACGGCAGCATGAAGGCCGCGGTCTTGCCGGTGCCGGTCTGGGCGATGCCGAGCAAATCGCGGCCGGTCAAAACGGTCGGGATCGCCTGCTGCTGGATCGGGGTCGCATGGGCATATTCCTTGAGCGCGAGCGCCTGGAGGACGGGCTGCGACAGCCCGAGGGATTGGAATGACATTGAAAAAACTCACTAAGTGTGCGGCGCGGCGCGCAGCCTCATGGCGCGCGCAACGCGGCGGGTTTGGGTGACCCGCGTGAAAAGGGAAACCTTGGGGAAAAGTACGAAGCGGAGCCGCGGCCTTAAGGCCTGTTCACGCTGCATGACGCCTCGCTGAGGGGCATATGCATGCTGCAGTGCAAAAAGTCAAGTTGCCGACGCACCCGACGCATTGTCCGCACCCGCCAAAGGTCGTATCGTTGCGAGGGGGGGCGCATATGTCGAAACCCTATATTTGGCTTGTCATCATTGCCGCCGTCGTGGCTCTCATCGGCCTTGGGACGCTCATCGCATTCAGGATCCGCGCCCAAGAGGCAATCACGGGTCCGGCGCGTCTGGATAGGTTCCTGAGCGCGCTCGCCGCGACAGATTGGAGTGCAAAGCGCTCGGAAGCGCCCGGGAAGATCGCCGTCGCGATCGTCAAACTGTTCCGGAACGAGATCGCTTATTATCATCTGCTTCGAAATCGGCGGGCCCGGGTCGCAGGCCTTTCGCGCATGGCTACCTTCATATTCGGAACGGCGGGCTTGCTGGCACCGCTTCTGGCCGCGACGGGTAATCAGTGGTTCGTAAACTGGGACAAGTGGGGCTATGTCCTGCTCGCCTCAGCCGCCGCGGCCCTTGCGGCAAACCAGCTCTTTGGCGCCACATCGGGCCACATGCGGTTCGTCAGCGCGCAATATGCGCTGGAGCAGCTACTTCAAGAATTTGCGGTTCATTGGCAAGCATGGAGGGCGAAGTTCGCGCGAGCGGACGAGGCCCCGAATGCCGAACTGACTGCGGAGGCTTTCCTCCTGTTCCAGCAATTGTCGACGGCGGCCTATGCGGCGATCAAGCGCGAAACCGACCTGTGGAGCGCGAGCCTGGCGGCTGCCGAAGCCCAATATGGCCAAATGGTCGCCCGCTAGCCCTCGTCCTCTTGCGTTGAACTGACGCGCATTGGGAAAAGAGTGACAGTCACTATTTTTTCGCCGCCGCCTCCGCAAGTAAGGCGCGCCCCTGCCGCCTCCTCTTGATTTGGTAAGGAATTGTCCTTACATTTGATGCCATGCTGATCGAGGAAAGAAGCACGCTCACCGCCAAGGGACAGACCACCGTCCCCAAGGCGGTGCGTCAAGCGCTCGGCATTCGTGCCGGCGACCGGATCGCGTTCCGGGTCGACCAGGGCGGCAAGGTCAGCATGACGCGGGACGAGGCGCCCGACGAGACCTCCGCGGTCGACGCATTCCTCGCCTTCCTGTCGGGCGACATCAAGCGCCGCCCGGAGGCAGTCGCGCCGATGCCGCACGAGGGCGTGGAGCGGATGCGCGATCTCACTCGCGGGGTCGAGGTCGATCTCGACGGCGATTTCGGCAACGCCACGGGCCTTTAGATGGCCGTCGTCAACGGCTGGACGCTGTATGAGCATCCGGCCTTCGCGCGCCAGCGCGAGAAGCTCCAGCGCGCGGTCGAAGCCTTGCGGGCGAAGGATCCCGAGGGCTACCGGACCGGCGGCGACGCGAAGCTGCTCGCCGCCATCGCCCGGCTCACGCTCGAGCTCATTCCCGCCGACCCCGGCGTGCCCCAGTTTCGCCAGGGCGGCACGCTGAGCAAGGCGCGCAAGCATTGGTTCCGCGCGAAGTTCGGCAACGGCCGCTATCGGCTCTTCTACCAGTTCAGCTCGCGGGCGAAGGTGATCATCTACGCCTGGGTGAACGACGAATCCACGCTCAGGACCTATGGCGGCAAGCGCGACGCCTACGCCGTTTTCAAGATGATGCTCGACAAGGGCAACCCACCGGATTCCTGGAACGCGCTGGCAAAAGCAGTCGGACTCGGTGCGCGAAAAGGCGCTACCGGCAAGACCGGAAAGCGGTAACAGCGCGAAGGATATCGTAGAACAAAAAAACTTTCCTACAGCCCCCCGAATCAGCGATAGAATCGGGATGGACGCTCTGCACCCCCTCCCGCCGCGCCCGCTTCCGATCGCCTTGCCCGCGTTGAGGCCCCGGAAGTTCACAGGGGCGGCCTCCACTCCCGGCCGCCCGGTCTGTCTCCGGTCTCCTTGCCCGCCGCCGCGGCAGCGGAAGTTCACGGGTGAAATTTTCGCGGGAATCAGTCCGGATCGTGACTTTTCGAGCAAGTGTCCGGACCCACGCCGGAGGGCCGGTCTTTTCGCCCCAGGGAAGCTGAACTTTATGAAACTTCCGCCGAACCTAGGCGTCCGCCGGGTCGCCGAGCCCGCCGCGCAGCAGGTGCTGGCCGACCGCCACGCCCCACAAAGCGAAGGCGCCATAAGCGAGGATCGCGCCGGCCAGGTGCATGTCGATCGCGCCGCTGGCGAGCGCGAGCGCGACCCCCGGGCCGCAGAGCAGGCCGAGCGCGCCGATCGCCTTCGCCTCGAGGCCCGGCCGGCGCAGGAAGTCGAGCGACCACAGGCCGAAGGCGATGCCGGTGGCGAACACGCCGATCCCGGCCAGCGCCTGGTTGGATTCCCAGGCGAGGAGGAACAGGTCGCGGTCGGCGATGCCGCGCGCGGCGAGCGCGGTGACGACGAAGCCGTTGATCGCCGCCGCGCCGATCGTCGCGAACAGGTTGACCGCGTAGGCGACCAGCCCGGCCAGGATCGCCGGCTTGTCCACGCCGCGGCGCAGCGCGAAATGGGCGAAGCCGTAGAAGGTGATGGCGAGCAAGACGATCATCGTGCCGTGGACGATTCCGCCGATCGCCCCGGCATGCGCGCTGCTCGGATGGTGCGCCATGGCCAGCACGCTGAGCAGGGCCGCGCCGATCAAGGCCGCGCCGGCGATCCGGTCTTCGTTGATATGCGCCGCCATCGTCTGTCTCCCGCCCGATTGCCCTTTGCGCCCGGGCATGTACGGTGCGCGGCGCGGACGACAACGGCAAAGCGGCCCCGCGCGTCCTTTAGCGGACGAAAATGGCGCATTGTCCGGGAGGAAGCGCATGGCGTCGGGTGAGGACAGCAGGGTGAGGCGGACGCGCGCCGCTTTGATCGGCGCGTTCGATCATCTGATCCTCAGCCGGCGGCGGCGCCCGATCCGCGTCGCCGACATCGTCGCGCAGGCCAATGTCGGCCGCTCGACCTTCTACGAACATTATGGCAGCGCCGACGAGATCCACATGGCGGCGCTGGCGCGGCCGTTCGCGATCCTCGCCGACGCCGCCGCCGGCATCGGCGACGAGGCAAAGCTGACCGGGCTCCTGGTGCATTTCTGGGAGAACCGGCAGCGCGCCCGCGAATCGTTCATCGGCCGGATGCACGACAAGGTGACGCGGCTGCTCGCGGCGATGATCGAGGACCGGCTGAAGGACGAGGAGGGCCGGATCGCGATCCCGCTGCGGCTCGCCGCCCTCCAGCTCGCCGAAGCCGCGCTGGCGCCGATCCGCGGCTGGGTCACCGCCGAGGCGCCCTGCACGCCCGAGGCGCTCGCCGGCGCGATCTGCCGCTGCGGCCTGGCCTTGCGGGAGGGGCTGAATGGCGAGCGCTGAATGCTGCCCTCTCAGATCAGCAGGATCGTCGCCAGGCTCAGGAACACGCCCATCGAGGCGACGTCGCTGGCGGTGGTGAGGAAGATCGAGGAGGCGGTCGCCGGGTCGGCGCCGAGCCGCTTGAGGGCCAGCGGGATGACCGCGCCGGCGATCCCCGCGACGGTGCAGCTGACCGTCATCGCGAACAGCACGACCAGGCCCATCACCAGCGGCTGCGCCTCGGCCTGCTGGTAGGCGTAGACCGCCATGCCGAGCCCGGCGGTAACGCCGACGAGCAGGCCGTTGCACAGGCCGAGCAGGCCCTCCTTGGCGACCAGCCGGCTGACGAAGTCGGGCTTCAGCTCGCCGAGCGTCATCCCGCGCAGCGTCACCGCCAGCGCCTGGCAGCCGGTATTGCCGGTCTGCCCGGCCATGACGGGGAGGAAAACGGCGAGGATGACGAGCCGCGAGAGCGTGTCCTCGAACAGGCCGACCACGGCGGCGGCGACGAAGGCGGTGAGCAGGTTGATCTGGAGCCAGGGGTGCCTGAGCCTGAGGCTCCGCCCGAGCGGGGTCGCCAGCCGCTCCTCCTTGTCGACGCCGACCATCTTGCCCGATTGGGCGCTGATCTCGATCGCCTGGTTGCGGAACAGCTCCTCGCCGCGGACCAGGCCCGTCAGCCGCCCTTCCGCGTCGCAGACCGGATAGACGGGAAAATGCTTGGCCGCGGCGGTCTTGAGCGCGTCCTCGAGCTTGCACTCCTGCGGGAAGGAGAAGACGTTGGTCAGCATGATCGCGTCGAGCCGGGTTTCGGGCGTCGCCAGCAGCATGTCGCGCATCACCACGACGCCAAGCAACCTGCCCGCTTCGTCGGTGACGTAGCAATAGGTGACGACCGCCGCGCGGGTCAGCTCGCGCAGCGCCTCGGTCGCCTCGGCGACGGTGGTTTCCGGGCGGAACACCGCGAGCGCGGGCGACATCAGATCGCCGACGGTTTTGGCGTTTGCGGCGGGATCGGCGGCGGGCGCCTCGGCGGGCTGGTCGGTCATGGCGCGGAGACTGGCGCAAGCGGCGCGCCCCGGCAAGTGCGATTAAGCCGCCTGTTCGTGGGCGGCGCGGACGCTCTCCAGCAGCACGTCCTGGCGGTGCTGCTTCTCGACCGCTTCGGCGCCGCCGCGGGTCTCGTGGAATAGGTCGAGCGCGGCGAGCTCGTTGTGGCCGAGCGGCCGGGTCGCAAGGTCGACATAGTCGTAGCGCGCGGGATCGCTCTCGATCCGCTTCAGCAGCTTCTTGGCCTTGCGGAAGCCGCGCCAGTAGCTCCACCCCTTGCGCAGGGATTCGAGCGCGAACTTGGGGTAGAACAGCAGCGCCGGCTCGAGCGGCAGCGTCGGCCGGCGCGAGCGGCGGCGCTTGCGGCGGACCACGCCGCCCTCCAGCGTGTGGACGCCCTCATTGGCGTAGAGCAGCAGGAACTCGACCAGATATTGCAGCGCCTTCTTCGGCCGGCCGCCCTCGAGCCGCGCGTGGCGCCGGGTCACCGTCTCCATATGCTCCCAGGTGAAATAGGCGTCCCACGCGGCCTTGTAGGCGTCCTCCCATTCCGCGTCGGACATGGTCGGATGATGCGAGACGCGGTGATGGAGATCGTATTTGTTGAGGTCGGGGTCCATCCACTCGCCCGCCTCGTGCATCTTCTTGTGGTCCTCCGATCCCGGCAAGGGCGTCAGGAAGAAGAATTCGAGGATGTCGACCGGCAGCTCGCGCTTGATGATCTCGATGTCGCGCAGGATCGACTCCTTCGTGTCCCCCGGGAAGCCGAGGATATAGCCGGCCAGGGTGAAGACGCCGCGCTCGTGCCATTGCTGGAAGAGATGGCGATATTCGGTGATCTTGTTCTGGCGCTTGTTGGCGGCGAGCAGATTGTCCGGGTTGATGTTCTCGAGGCCGATGAACGCGCGCATCACCCCGGCGCGCTTGGCCTTGTCGATGAAATTGGGGATGCGGTGGCAGAGCGTGTCGACCTGGATGGTGAGGTTGGCCTTGAGCCCCTCCTCCTCGCGCAACTTGATCAGCCGGTCGAAGAAGGTCTCCCAGTCGCGGTTGCGGGCGAGATTGTCGTCGGTGATGAAGAACGCCTTGATTCCCTGCGCCAGATTCTCGCGGATGATCGCTTCGAGGTCGTCGGCGGTGCGGAAGCGGCTCTTGCGCCCCTGGACGTTGATGATCGTGCAGAAGCTGCACTGGAACGGGCAGCCGCGTCCGAGGTCGAAGCTCGACCATTGCCCGGAATTGCGCTCGAGCGATTCCTTCGGCATCCACGGGACCGGCACGCCGGCGATGCTCGGCAGGTCTTTGAGATAATTGTAGACCGGCTGGAGCCTGCCCTCCCAGGCGTCGACGAGCAGGGCATCGAGCCGCCCCTCCTCGGCCTCGCCGGCGAACAAAGAGCAGCCCATGTCGAGCGCTTCCTGGACCTCGGGCGGGATCTCCTTGAGCATGGAGAGGCAACCCGAGACGTGGAAGCCGCCGATCACCACGTTCAGCCCGGCGGCGCGGAACTCGCGGGCGAGGTCGAGCGCGTGGTGGAACTGGTTCGATTGGACGCCGACCAGGCCGATAAGCGCTTTGGCCCCGCGGCGCCTGATCCCGTCGATGATCCTGGCCGGGACGATATGCTGGTTGCACTCGTCGATCGGCACCAGGTTGAAGCGGACGTTCGGTCCGAGCACCTGCCGCTCGGCCGCGTCGCGCGCCAATCCGTTCAGCGCCGCCAGCGAATTGGACGGCAGGATCGTCCGCCACCAGACGATCGGATAGCCGTCGTCGTCATAATGCGACGGCTTGATCATGATGAAGTCGAACTGTTCGGCGGACTCGCTCATCGCGTGAGCATATACGCTGGCGGAGGAAATGGGGACAGTCACTTTCACGCGCGATCGGGCGAGACCTCGCACCGCCTTCAGGAAAGTGACTGTCCCCTCACCCATTCACTCGTCGAGCGGGCCGAAGCTCGGCTCGGTCTTGCCGAGCCGCGCTCCGATCGCTTCGGTCAGATCGGCGCTCACCAAAGTCGCCGCGTTCCACAGCGCGACGTCGCGCAGCCCCTCCTCGACGGGGCGGCCGCGGCTGTGGTTGAGGCTTTTCTTGGCGCCGGCCAGGGCGAGCGGCGACTTGGCGGCGATCGTCCGCGCCAGCTCGAGCCCGGCCGCGATCGTCGCGTCGCGATCCGCCTCGAGTCGGTTGACGAGGCCGTAGCGCGCCGCCTCCTCCGCGCCCATCCGCCGGCCGGTATAGGCCAGCTCGCGCAGCACGCCCTGCGGAATCAGATAGCCGAGCCGCTGCAGCGTCCCCAGATCGGCGGTGATCGCGACGTCGACCTCGGCGACCTGGAAAAAAGCGTCGGCGCTGGCGACGCGCAGGTCGCAGGCGCTGGCGAGGTCGACGCCGGCGCCGATGCAGCCGCCGTGGATCGCCGCGATCACCGGCGCCCGCGCGTCTTCCGCCGCGCTGAACGCGTCCTGCAGCCATTCGATATGCCTGAGCCGCGCCTCGGCGGCCCGCCCCGGGTCCTGCGTGGCCGGGAATTGCTGGCCGGCATATTCGAGATCGAGCCCCGAGGTGAAATGCCGGCCGCGGCCGCTGAGCAGGATCGCCCGCACCGCCGGATCGCGGCCCAGCGCGCGAAAGGCGTCGCCGATCGCGGCGAACATGTCCTTGTCCATCGCGTTGAACTTGTCGGGCCGGGCGAGCTCGACATGGGCGACGCCGGCCTCGATCCCGATCGCGATCCTGTCGCTTCCCATGGCCGCCCTTCCGCGATTAGAGATGGTGCATGACCAGCTTTACCGTCAACGGCCAGCCCGTCCACTACCGGATGGATCCCGCCACCCCCCTGCTCTGGGCGTTGCGCGACGCCTCCAACCTGACCGGGACCAAGTTCGGCTGCGGCACCGGCCATTGCGGCGCCTGCATGGTCCATGTCGACGGCAATGCGGTGCGGAGCTGCCGGGTGCCGATCTCCCAGCTCGAAGGCAGCTTCGTCACCACCATCGAGGGGCTGTCGCGCGACCGCTCGCACCCGGTCCAGCAGGCCTTTTCGGCCGACATGGTTCCGCAATGCGGCTATTGCATCCCGGGGGTGATCATGGCCGCCGCCGCTTTGGTCGACCGCAACGACAGCCCGACCGACGACCAGATCCACGCCGCCATCCCCAATATCTGCCGCTGCGGCATCTATCCGCGGCTGCGCGACTCGGTCCGCCGCGCGATCCGGATCAAGAACGGCCAGGACCAGGTCGCATCGGCGCCGCCGCCGGGGATCAATCCGGAGGATGCGGCGCGCGCCGTTCCGGCGCTGCGCGCGCCGCCGCCCGGCCCGCCAAGAGGGCGCTAGGGGACAGTTGCCGGCAACTGTCCCCATTCTTTCCCGATGCTTACGGCCCGGTTCAGCAACCGCTCATCCGACCTGGGGCACAAGTCGTCCATCAGGCGGCCTGCGTGCCGCGGGCAACGAAAAAAGGAGCATGTCGATGCGCAAGGCATTGATCGGATTGATTTTGGCAGCGACGGCGATGACTCCGGTCGCGGCCGGCGCGCAACGCGGGCGCGACCGCGACGGCGACAGCCCGCGCGTGCACAACCAGGACGGCGGAAGCCGCGGCGAAGGCCGCGCGGCCCGCGCCGAGCAGCGCCAGCAGGCGCGCGAGGAGCGGCAGGCGGCCCAGCCCGCGCCGCAGCCGCAGGTCCAGGCGCAGCCCCAGGTCCAGGTCGTCCAGCGCGACCGCGGCGGCAATCGCGGCGGTAGCGGCGACGGCAATCGCAACTGGCGCGGCAACAACGACAACAACGCCGGCAACAACAACCGCGGCGGCGACCGCGGCAACGGCTGGCAAGGCCGCCAGCGCACCAACCAGCCGAGCATCTATCCGCAGGCATGGCAGGGCGATCCGAACGACCCGCGGCTGCGCAACTATCAGGAGCTCGAGCGCCGCAACCAGCAGCGCACCAATGACGGCCGGCGCGGCGACGACCGCCGCGACTGGCGGAACGACCGCAACGACGGCCGCAACTGGCGCAATGGCGACCGCGACGGCCGCCGCAACAACTGGAACCGGAGCTGGCGCAACGACAATCGCTACGACTGGCAGCGCTGGCGCTATTCCAACCGCAACATCTTCCGCATCGGGCCTTATTATTCGCCCTACCGCGGCTACGGCTACAACCGGTTCGACATCGGCATCTTCCTCGAGCCGCTGTTCTACAGCCAGCGCTACTGGATCGGCGATCCCTGGCAGTACCGCCTGCCGCCGGCCTATCCGGGCACGCAGTGGGTCCGTTATTACAACGACGTGATCCTGGTCGACGTCTATTCCGGCGAAGTCCTCGACGTGATCTACGACTTCTTCTGGTAGCAGACGCGTTTTCCCAACGAGGGGAACAAGGGCCCGGAGCGCGCAAGCGCTCCGGGCTTTTCGCTTGTCAGGGCGGCGCCGCCGTCGCATTGAACCCGCCTCTTTCACGAGCGGGATTCGATCATGCCAGCGCGCCTCCTCGCCTTCCTGACCTTGCTGCTGCTTGCCGCCGTCCCCGCTTTTGCCGAGACGATAATCGTCCATGCCGGCCGGCTGATCGCCGACGCCTCGCGCCCGGCGCAGGGGCCCGCGACGATCACCATCGTCGACGGCCGCATCCAGAGCGTCACCCCCGGCCTGACGCCGGCGCCTGAAGGGGCGCGCCTGGTCGACCTGTCGAACAAGACGGTCCTGCCCGGCCTGATCGATTCCCACGTCCATCTGACCAGCGTGCCGGGCACCGCTTTCTACCGCGAGGCGATCGACACCGACGACTATCTGGCGCTGGTCGGCGCGCGCAACGCGCTGGTCACTCTGCGCGCCGGCTTCACCACCGTGCGCGACCTGGGCTCGCCCGGCACCGCCGGTTTCGCGCTCCGGCGCGCGATCGACGAAGGGCTGGTGCCGGGGCCGCGGATGATGGTCTCGGGCCAGGCGCTCTCGACGATCGGTGGCCATGGTGACGTCGCCGGCTTCCGCCCCGAAGTGATCGCCGCCCTAGACGGCCACAACACCTGTACCGGCGCCGAGCAATGCGCGGCGCGGGTGCGCGAGCTCGCGCGCGCCGGCGCCGACGTCGTCAAGTTCCACGCCACTGGCGGCGTGCTCAGCCAGGGCGACCGCGGCCTCGGCCAGTCATTCACCGACGCAGAGATGCGCGCAATCGTCGAGACCGCTCACGCGCTCGGCCTAAAGGTCGCCGCCCATGCCCATGCCGACGAGGGCATCGCCGCCGCGGTCCGCGCCGGCGTCGACTCGATCGAGCACGGCACCTTCGCCAGCCCCGCGACGATCCAGCTGATGCGCCAGCGGGGCACCACCCTCGTGCCGACGCTGATGGCCTTCGTCGGTATCCGCGAGCGGCTCGGCAGGGGAATCTACACGCCGATCGTCGAATCCAAGGTCCGAATGACGCTCGAAGTGGTCGGCCGGGCGGCGCGGCTCGCGCATGCGGCGGGCGTGCCGGTCGTGTTCGGCACAGACGCCGGCGTCTACGACCATGGCCGCAACGCCGGCGAGTTTGTCGAGCTGGTCGAGCGCGCGGGGATGAGCCCGGCCGAGGCGCTGGCCTCGGCGACCACCGGCGCCGCGCGCCTGCTCGGGCTGGAGAATGAGATCGGCCGGATCGCGCCGGGTTTCTCCGCCGACCTGATCGCGGTCGAGGGCGATCCGCTCGCCGACGTCCGCGCGCTGCAGCATGTCGGCTTCGTCATGGTTCGCGGACACGTCGTGGACTGACGCGGTGGCCGGCGCCGAGTACAGGATCCGGATCGGGACGCAGGTCGGGGCGCGGCTGGCGCGCGCTCCGAACGCGTTCAAGATCCCCTCGAACGACCTCGACATCTACGTCGTGCGCGATTTTCTCGACCGCAAGCAGTGCGCCGGCCTGATCGGCATGATCGACCGGCAGCGCATCCCTTCGCAGCTGCTCGCGCCGAGCGCCGATCCCGAATTCCGCACCAGCGAGAGTTGCAACCTCGATCCCGCGAACAGATTCGTGATCGCGATCGAGGCCAGGATCGCCGGCCTGCTCGGCATCGACCTGCTGCACGGCGAGACCATCCAAGGCCAGCGCTACGCGGTCGGCCAGCGCTTCAAGATGCACCACGATTTCTTCCACACCAACCTGCCTTATTGGGAGGAGATGGAGAGGACCGGCGGCCAGCGCACCTGGACGGCGATGATCTTCCTGAACGAGCCCGAGGGCGGCGGCGAGACCTATTTCGACAAGGCCGGGATCAGGGTCACCCCGCGCACCGGCAATCTGCTCGCCTGGAACAATCTGGACGCGCGCGGCGACCCCAATTTCTTCTCGCTGCACGAGGGAATGCCGGTCACTGCCGGCACCAAGTACATCATCACCAAATGGCACCGCGAGCGCCCCTGGCGCTATTCCGACGTCGTCACCTACTGAGCGTCAGTCCTCGTCGGGCTCGGCGGCCTCAACGGCCGGCTCGCGGTCGCGGCTCAATTCGTCGACCTCGCTCATGATCGACTGGAGCGCGGTCTGGTTGTCGTTGGTCTGGTGCGAGCGGCGCGACGGCAGCTTGCCGTCGTTGAGCAGGCTTTCGAGCGCGACCCGGCCGCGCGCCACCCGGCTCTTGATCGTGCCGACCGCGCAGCCGCAAATCTCGGCCGCTTCCTCATAGGCAAAGCCGCCGGCGCCGACCAGGATCAGCGCCTCGCGCTGCGGCTGCGGCAAGTGAAGCAGCGCCCGCTGCATATCGCCAAGCTCGATATGGCGGTCCTGGCTGGCCGGCGCGGCAAGCAGCTTCGAGGCGGTCAATTCGTCCCATTCGCCCTTGAACCGGGCGCGGCGCATCTGGCTGAGAAACAAATTCCTGAGGATGATGAAGGTCCAGGCACGCATGTTGGTGCCGGCCTGGAAGCGCTTGCGCGCCGCCCACGCCTTCAGCAAGGTCTCCTGGACGAGATCGTCGGCAAGGTCGCGGCTGCCCGACAGCGAACGGCCGAACGCGCGCAGATGCGGGATGACCTGGCCGAGCTGATCCTTGAACTGATCGTCGGGCAGCGGCGCCCATTCGCCCCCGCCCGCCGTTTCGCTCCCTTCACGCGCCGGCTCTTCTGCCGTCATCAACTGCCCCTAGCAAGGATCAACAGGTTTCGGCCGAAACGCCGCGCCGCGCCGCTGCCTTCCCCCGGTGAGATAAGGATTACCGCCAGACAAACAACAGGATGAGGAAGATGACGATCACCAGGCCCAGCCCCCAGCCGAGGATGTAGCGGGTCATGTGCGGAGTCGAGCCCGCCCGCGCCTCGTTGGTGGTAAGATGCTCCGATTCGTCCATCCCGCGCCCCTGTAGAGTTCCATTCGTTACAGGGCCAACGCGTGCTGCGTTCGGCGGTTCCGGCGGGGACAGTTACTTTTCCGCGCGTCGATGGGGACAGTCACTTTTCCACGCGCCGCAACCGGTTGAATCCTGCCGTGCGGAAAAGTGACTGTCCCCTTTCGCTGCTCCCATTCCCTATGCCGGCACCGTCGCGGCGTCGAAGAACAAGGCCTGGGCGATCGCCGCCTTGACCGTCGAACGCTGGAACGGCTTGGTGATCAGGAAGGTCGGCTCCGGCCGTTCGCCGGTCAGCAGCCGCTCGGGGAAAGCGGTGATGAAGATCACCGGCACCGAGAATTGGGCGAGGATGTCCTTGACCGCGTCGATCCCCGAGCTGTCGTCGGCGAGCTGGATATCGGCGAGCACCAGGCCCGGCCGCCGCGCCAGCGCCTGGCTGACCGCCTCGTCGCGGGTGACGGCGACGCCGGTGACGTTGTGGCCGAGGTCGCGGACGATCGTTTCGATGTCCATCGCGATGATCGGCTCGTCCTCGATGATCAGCACCTCGGCGCGGGTCTGGCGCTCGATCTCGGCGAGCGCCTCGGCGACCAGGGCTTCGACCTCGGCGCCCGAGGCGCCGATCAGATAGCCCGCATCCTCGGGCGTGAAGCCCTCCATCGCCGTCAGGAGCAGCGCCTGGCGCGACAGCGGCGTGATCCGCGACAGCCGCGCCCGCGCGATCTCCTCGGGCTCGCCGCCGCCCTCATGACCCGGCTCCTCCTCGATATTGGCCGAGGACCAGATCGCATGGAAGGTCCGGTAGAGCCCCAGACGGGGATCGACGTCGCGCGGGAAGCTTTCCGGCGCGGCGACGATCGCCTCCAGCGTCGCCCGGACGAAGGCGTCGCCATGGGCCTGGGTCCCGGTCAGCGCGCGGGCGTAGCGGCGGAGAAAGGGAAGGTGCGGCGCGAGATCCTGGCCAAGCGACATATAGGTGCGACTCCTTCGATACGTCTGGGGCCTATTGAGTGGACGCTGGCGCGAATGCAACCCCGTGACGGCCGCGCAACGACACGCCTCGAACAGGAAAA
This sequence comes from Sphingomonadales bacterium, assembly GCA_034668465.1. Taxonomy (GTDB): domain Bacteria; phylum Pseudomonadota; class Alphaproteobacteria; order Sphingomonadales; family Sphingomonadaceae; genus Allosphingosinicella. The sequence continues at coordinate 37,541 of JAXDPI010000021.1, read as the reverse complement.
GGTCGCCCGGCCCCGTCCTCGCGCGAGAGTGGAACAATCGTCGGAGTTTTTTGTTTCCAAACCGCGAGCGGCCCGATTATTCGGGGCCGCCGCTTCTGTGCGTCTGTTCAGCGGGGACGGCCGGTACCGGGTTCTCTGGCAGGCTTGGATCATGGGCGGCGCTCGCCGCCAGGGGGTGAATGAATTTGTCCGGTTCCGACGATAAGAGACCCCCTCCTCCCCGCGGCCCCAGGCGCCCCGCCGGCGGCGATGTCGGCAAGGCCCTCCGGTCGGTTTATGACAACGCCCTCAAGGAAGACATTCCTCTCGAAATGCTCGATTTGCTGGGGAAGCTCGGTTAGTCCGCTCCGCGCATGACGGACGCTGATTCTTGAACGCCGACAAGCAGAGCTGGATCGCCGTCCGCTGGGCGCGGCTTTCGACCGGGATCAAGATGCTGCTGATCCTGAGCCTGGGCCTGCTACCGCTCGGCATCATCGCGGTCCTCGCCTCGATCGACAATGCGCGCGCCAACCGCGCCAAGGCCGATGTCGAGGCGCGCGCGCTGCTGATGACTCAGTTCCAACGCTTCACCCTCGCTTTGTCGCGCAACGCGGTCGCGATCAGGGTCTCGCGCGACGCGATCATCGTGGCGGGCGATCCGCCGGGGCTGTGCCAGCGAACGCTGGCCAGGCTCGACCGCTTCCCCAACACGCCCGGACGCTTCGCCTTGTTCGGCCGGGCGCCGCCCCCGCGTTGCCTTAGCGAGGGATTCGTGCCCCCGCCGGCGCCTCGGCCGCGGCCCGGCGAGACCGGCCGCGCAATCATCATGCCGGGCGGCGATTTGCTCGAAATCTTCCTGCACGATCAGGCCGGTGCGCTCGAAGGCATCGCCGAATACCGCCGCGAGACGCTCGCCGCGGTGCTCAGCCGCGAACCGACCCCCGGCAATTTCGCGATCGAGCTGGTCCAGGGGGACCGGATGATGCCGCTGCGCGCCGCAGCCGCGGGCGGCGCCCTTTCGCGAGAGATCGTCGTCGACAATCCCTTCCCCAACAATCAATATCTGATGCGGCTGCGCACCTACACGAGCCCGTTCAGCGCGACCGAGTTGCTCGTCATCCTGACGCCGGTGCTGATGTGGCTGTGGGCCTCCCTGGTCGGCTGGATCATCGTCCAGCGTCTTCTGCTGCGCCCGCTGGAACGGATCCAGAAGCTGATCTCGGCCTACCGGCCGGGCGAGCGCGGGCTCGATCTGCCGAGCATCCGCAGCCCGGCGCACGAGATCGCCGCGCTGGGCCTGGCGTTCGATCAGGTCATCCAGACCGTCGCCCGCCACGAGGACGAGCTGGAGGCCGCCGTGGTGCGCCAGACCCGCCTGGTCCGCGAGGTCCATCACCGGGTCAAGAACAACCTGCAGGTGGTCGCCTCGCTGCTCAACCTCCATTCCCGCGGCGCCGCCAACGAGGAGGTCGCGGCCGCCTACGCCTCGATTCAGCGGCGGGTCGATGCGCTCGCCGTCGTCCATCGCAACCATTATGCCGAGCTCGAGGAGAATCGCGGCGTCGCCCTGAAGCCGCTCATTTCCGAGCTCGCCGCAAATCTGCGCGCCACCGCGCCGGCCACGGCCACGGGGATGCAGATCCGGCTCGACGTCGCCCCGGTCTACGCCAATCAGGACGTGGCGGTTTCGGTCACCTTCCTGATCACCGAGATCGTCGAGTTCGGCATGCTGTGCGGCGCCGACATGGTCTCGGTGGTGGTCGAGCCCGAGGGGGCGGAGACGGCGCGGCTGTCGGTCGAGGTCGATTCGCTCGCCGGGACGTTCGACTGCGACGAGGCGCTGATGGAGCGCTTCGACCGGATCGTCACTGGCCTCGCCCGCCAACTGCGCTCCACGCTCGACCGCGACCCGGCGCGGGGCCGCTATTCGGTCCGCATCACGCTGGCCGGCGACGCCGCCGCCTAGAAAAAGGGGACTGTCCCCGAAAAAAGGGACTGTCCCCTATTTTCTCATTTGCCGGCCTCCTCCGCGGGCGCGCCGCTGTCGGCGCCCTCGCCGCAGCGCCAGCTGAAATTGCCCACAGCGTCACTGCCGCGCGAGGCGGAGCAAGGGAGGCGGACCTCGGCGCCGTCGCTATCTCGGGCCCGCGCGAAGCCGGTCATATGATCGTCGTCCTGCCGGCGCATGTCGACCTCGATCACCTCGCCGCGCTGCGCCAGCGACTGCCGGATCGCATTCTCGGTCTGGGTGAGCAGCGCCTCGTCGATCGCCGGGACGCAGCGCCAGTCATAATAAGCCGTGCCTTTGGTCGGGTCGCGGGTGGCGTTGCAGGTGAGCCGGCCGGTCTCGCCCGCGGCGGTGCGGACGACCGCGTGGCCGGTCATCCGGTTCTCGTCCTGCCGGGTCATCTCGACCTCCTGGACGTTGCCGCGCTTGGTCAATTCCGCGCGCATCGCGTTTTCGAGCTGGTCCTCCTGGCTGGTGCAGGCCGCCACCGCCAAGGCGCAGCCCAGCAAGATCGCAATCCTTTTCATGACCTTCCCCCTTCTCATTACCCGTTTCGACTTGGCAGGAGCGGCCAGCCTCACCCGATTCCTCGTTTCGCGCAAGCCCCGCTTTTCGCCCGCAACCCCGCGGAAAAAAATTTCCAAAGCGTGGAACCGACGATTGGCAACATCGTTGAGCGGTTGGATAGTGACCTTTTGCCCCCCCGCTCTCGCTATCCAGAACATGGGCCCGGACGCGCTAACCTCCCCCCCCCCGGTGGCGCATCCGGGCCCAACTTATTCGGGGCACATTCTCTCTCCCGTCCAAAGCACCCTTTTCACCGCAGGCCGTCGGACAATTCGTCACGGGTGCGGAACCCAACAGGCTTGGCGGGCATTGAGGTGCATCAGGCTCGACGAGCAGTTTTTGCCCGCAGCCGGGTTCAGGAGACAATCCATGAAGAAATTGTTCGAGATTCTGGCGATCGCCGGCGTGCTGATGATCGCCACCGCCTGCAACACCGTGCGCGGCGCTGGCCAGGACGTCGAGTCGGCGGCCAATGCGGTCGACAACGAAATGTAACCGTCGCGCTGTGAACGCGTACAATTGGTCAGAGGAGCTGGGCGCCCGTTCGCGGGCGCCCTTTTTTATGCCGCGGCGTCCTTGGCGGCGACCCGCGCCCGCTTGCGTTCGGTGAACCAGATCGCGATCAGCGAGACCTCGTAGAGAGTAACCAGCGGTACCGCGAGCAGCAGTTGCGACACGACGTCGGGCGGAGTCAGCACCGCCGCGACGACGAACGCGATCACGATCGCGTAGCGCCGTCCGCGCTTGAGCTGCTGGCGCGTCACGATCCCGGCCCGCTCGAGCAGCATCAGCAGCACCGGCAGCAGGAAGGCGACCCCGAAGCCGAACAGGAACCGCATCGCGAAGTCGAGATAATTGCCGATGCCTGGCAAAGCGGTCGCCTGGACGCCCGCGACATTGCCTTGGTAGCCGAACGCGAAATGGAGCGCGAGCGGCATTGCGACGTAATAAGCCAGCGCCGCTCCAGACAGGAACAGGAACGGCGTCATCACCAGGAAGGGCAGGAAGGCGCGCTTCTCCTTAGTGTAGAGGCCGGGGGCGACGAACAGCCACAGCTGCATGGCGATGATCGGGAAGGAGATCATCAGCGCCGAGAAAAAGGCGACCTTGATCTCGACGAAGAAAGCCTCGAACACCGCCGTGTAGATGACCTGGTTCTGGCCCGCGGCGAGCAGCGGCTGGACCAGGAAGCCGAAAATCGGCCGCGCGAAATAGAGACAGCCCGCGAAAGTCGCGGCGAGCGCGGCGAAGGCCCAGAGCAGCCGCCGCCGGAGTTCGATCAGATGGTCGAGCAGCGGAGCCTTGCTCTTGTCGAGTTCCTCCCCCTCGCCGCGGTCGAGGTCGGTCATGGAGTCTCGCCCGCCGGGGGCGTAGCCTTTGGCGCCGGGATGGGCGGCGCGGCGCGGCGCGGCGGCGCCTTGCCGCGGGCCGGCGGCGCCTTGGGGCCGGCCGAGGCTTTCGACGCCCTTGGCCTGGGCGGCGCCGGGAGCTCATCGGCGGCCGGTTCCGGCCATTGCTCGATCGCGGCGCTGCCCTGCTCGGGATGCTCGCGCATGATCCGCTCGTTGTCCGCCTTCCACTTCTTCTCCATGTCCTCGAGCTCGGTCTCGCGGATCATCGCGTCGATGCCGGTTCGGAAATGCTTGGCCATGCCGCGCGCGCGGCCGACGAACTCGCCGATCGTGCGCATCACCCGCGGCAAATCCTTGGGGCCGATCACCACCAGTGCGACGACCGCGATGACCAGCAATTCCTGGGAATCGATCCCGAACATAATGTCCCTTCCGGCGGCCTACCTTAGGCCTGGCGGTCGGCGTCGGGGGCCGGCGTCGCCACCGGCTCGGCGGGCGCCGCGGGCGGAGCGGGCTGGGCATCGACGGTGCGCTCGGCGGTCAGCCGGCGCCGCTCCTCGGCCTCCTCGTCCTCGGTCATGCCCTTCTTGAAGCTCTTCAGGCCCTTCGCGACATCCCCCATCATGTCGGAAAAGCGGCCCTTCCCGAACAACAGCAGGATGACGAGGCCGACGATCAGCCAATGCCAGATGCTGAAACCACCCATGTGAAAAATCTCCCAATGCGCCTCAAATCTAGGCGTCTTCGGCGTCAGTTTCCAGTTCGACCTCGTCGTCGCCCTCATCGGCGCCGTCGAGGCCCAGCCGTTCGAGCGCGATATCGACCGGATCGAGCAGCCCCGCGGCCTTCAAATCGTCCAGCCCCGGTAGGTCGCGCCGGCTTTCTAGCCCGAAATGGGTAAGGAATTCCTGCGTCGTCGCATAGATGAGCGGCCGCCCGGGCACCTCGCGCCGTCCGGCGGGCCGCACCCACCCCGCCTCCATCAGCACGTCGAGCGTGCCCTTGGAGATCTGCACCCCCCTGATCGCCTCGATCTCGGCGCGGCTGACCGGCTCGTGATAGGCGATGATCGCCAGCGTTTCGACCGCCGCGCGGCTCAGTCGGCGGCTTTCCTCGCGCTCGCGCCGCAATATGTGGGCGAGATCGGCGGCGGTCTGGAAATGCCAGCGCCCGCCGCGCTCGACCAGCTCGACCCCGCGCCCGGCATAATGGTCCCGCAAGTCGGCCAGCGCCGACGTCACGTCGACGCGCTCGCCGACGTAGAGCGCGATGTCGGCCGCGCTCAGCGGCTCCTCTGCCGCGAACAAGGTCGCCTCCACCGCCCGAAGACCGTCGTCCGCCTCCCTCATGCCGCCCTCCAAAAAATAGGGACAGTCCCTATTTTTGTTCGCATCCGCGCGCGCCGCCGAAAATGGGGACTGTCCCTATTTTTCATGCCGCCCTCACATAGAGGGTCGAGAATGTCCCCTTCTGCCGCAACGCGACCTTGCCCAGCCGCGCCAGCTCGAGCGTCGCGACGAAGCTCGACGCCAGCGCCGAGCGGCGAAAGACGGAATCCTGCGTCTCGGGCAGGAAGGCTTCGAGCGCGGTCCATTCGAGGCGCGTGCCGATCATCGTCTCGAGCCGGTGGATTGCCTCGTCGAGGGTCATTACCGGCCGCCGCGCGATGACGTGGACCGACGGCTCGGTCCGCGCCCGGACGATGCCGTAGGCGGCGATCAGGTCGTAGAGATCGGCCTGCCAGGCGGCCCGGCGCACCACCCTCAGCCCCTCGGGCGCGCTGCGGCGGAAGACGTCGCGGCCGATCCGGTCGCGGGCGATCAGCCGCGCGCCGGCCTCGCGCATCGCCTGCAGCCGCTGCAGCCGCAATTGCAGCCGCATCGCCAGCTCCTCGGGGCTCGGGTCGACGCCCTGGCCCCTCGGCAGCAGCAGGCAGGATTTGAGGAAGGCGAGCCAGGCGGCCATCACCAGATAATCGGCGGCGATTTCGAGCCGCAGCTTCTTGGCGTCGGCGATGAAGGCGAGATATTGCTCGACCAGGGCAAGGATCGAGATTTTGGCGAGGTCGACCCGCTGGGTCCGCGCCAGCGTCAAGAGCAAATCGAGCGGCCCCTCCCAGCCGTCGAGATCGAGCGTCAGCCGCTCGGCCGCGGCGGCGGGTGCGCTGTCCAGCTCGAACGGGTCTTCGAAATCGCTCACGCGAGTGAATCTAGGGCGAACGGCTGCGGAAGTCGAAGCCCAAAGCGGACTTTTCCACAGCGATCAGTCCTCCAGCGGGCGGCGGAACGTCTCGGGCAGGAAGAGGAGGCCGATCGCCACGGTCAGCGCGGCCACCACGATCGGATACCAGAGGCCGTAATAGATATCGCCTGTCGCTGCGACCATCGCGAAGGCGGTGGTCGGCAGGAAGCCGCCGAACCAGCCGTTGCCGATATGATAAGGCAGCGACATCGACGTGTAGCGGATCCGGGTCGGGAACAATTCCACCAGCAGGGCCGCGATCGGCCCGTAGACCATCGTCACGTAGAGGACGAGGACGAACAGGATCAGCACCACCAGGGGCTTGTCGATCGAAGCGGGGTCGGCGCGCTCGGGATAGCCGGCCTGGGCGAGCGCCGCCCGCGCCGCGTCCTGGAACGCCTTGATCGCGTCCGCGCCGCCGCGGGGCGCCGCGAGAGTGACGGCGCCGACTTGGAGCAGGGCGGCCGTGCCAGGCGCCGCGACGGCGTTGGCGTAGGAGACGCCCGAGCGCGCCAGGAACGCCTTGACGACGTCGCACGAATGCTGGTCGAACTTGTTGCGGCCGACCGGATCGAACTGGACCGAGCAATCGTCCGGATCGGCGACGACCCGCACCGGCGCGGCGGCCTGGGCGGCGTAGAGCGCGGGGTTGGCGGCCTTCGAAAGCGCTTCGAATAAGGGGAAATAAGTGAGCGCGGCGAGCGCGCAGCCGGCGAGGATGATCTTCTTGCGGCCGATCCGGTCGGAGAGCCAGCCGAAGACGAGGAAGAAGGGCGTCGCCAGCGCGAGCGCGATCGCGACCAGGATGTTGGCGGTGGCGCCGTCGACCCGCAGCGTCCGCTCGAGGAAGAAGAGCGCGTAGAATTGGCCGGCATACCAGACCACCGCCTGGCCCGCGACCGCGCCGAACAAAGCGATCAGGACGATCTTGAGATTGCCCCAGCGCGCGAACGCCTCGGTCAGCGGCGCGGTCGAGCCCTTTCCTTCCTCCTTCATCCGCCGGAAGACCGGGCTCTCCTCGAGCTTCATCCGGATCCAGAGCGAGATGGCGAGCAGGACGATCGAGACCAGGAACGGCAGCCGCCAGCCCCAGGCCGCGAACTCGGCCTCGCCGAGCGCGGTGCGGACCCCGATCACCACCAGCAGCGCGGCGAACAGGCCCAAGGTCGCGGTGGTCTGGATGAAGCTGGTGTAGAGGCCGCGGCGGTGGGCGGGCGCGTGCTCGGCGACGTAGGTCGCGGCGCCGCCATATTCGCCGCCCAGCGCCAGCCCCTGGAGCAGCCGCAGCGCGACCAGCAGAACAGGCGCGGCCACTCCGGCGGTGGCGTAGCTCGGCAAGAGGCCGACCGCGAAGGTCGCCAGGCCCATGATCCCCATCGTGACGAGGAAGGTGTTCTTGCGGCCGACCAGGTCGCCGATCCGGCCGAACAGGATCGCCCCGAACGGTCGCACCGCGAAGCCCGCGGCGAAGGCGGCGAGCGCGAAGATGAAGCCGGTCGTCTCGTTGACGCCCGAGAAGAATTGGCTGGTGATCACCGTCGCCAGCAGACCGTAGAGGTAGAAGTCATACCATTCGAAAATGGTGCCGAGCGACGAGGCGAGAATGACCAGGCGATCGCTCTGGCGCAGCGAGCCGGGTGCCCGTTCCTCGTCCGCCGCGCTTGCCAATCGCCCCTCCCCTGCCCGCTTATCGTGGCACGGCCCCGGGACGATTGGCAATGGCCGGGCAGGCGTCGCCTGCCCGCTGACGGTCAGCAGCCGCCGCAGGGCACCCCGTCGCGGATTCCGGTCGCCGCCGCGGCGATCTCCAGGCCGGCATCGCCGCCATCGGCGAGGACCAGGGCGGCGAACTTGTCCCAGGGGAAGGCCGTGCCCGGATCAGTCCGCCGCGTCGGATCCACCGCCGCATGCGAGCAAACCCATTTGAAATTGGGGTATTTCGCCCAGCAATAGCGCACCAGCAATGCGGCCGTCGCCACCTGCCAATCGGAATAGGTGTCGCCGGCCTTCTGGGTGTTCACGATCTCGATGCCGAGGCTCCAATGGTTGATCAGCTTCTTGCCGCCATTGACCTTGGGGTTGAACTTGTCGTTGCGGACGTGCCAGGCGGCCAGCGCCTCGTAGACCGCCGCGATCACCGACTTGCCATGCTCGGCCTCGATTTCCGCCGGAACGATCCAGTGGGCGGAGGCTGGATCCCCTCGCGGGTCTTTCCACCAGCTGAGCGCCCCGGCCGAAGTCCCCCCGGCGGTGGCGTGGATCACCGCGCCTTCGATGCCGTTGACCGGGTGGAAGCGGCGCGTGCTGGCGCGATTGGCATTGTACCAGGCGATGTCGGCGACCACCTTTTCGGGGATGGTCTGCAATTTGGGCCGCTTGGCCGGATCGAGCTCCAGGATATAGCTTTTCGGGTCGGCCATGCGATTTCCCCCTCCAAAATGCGCGTCTGATTGCCTCGGGTGCCTCCGACCTAGTCGCTCGCGGGCGCAGGGGCCGTGACGGCGGTCACGCTCTTCGATTGGCAAGCGCAAGGCGGGATGCCATGGCCGCGCGATGCAGGGATGCGCCGCCGCCAGCTATGACGTGATCGTGCTGGGCGCGGGCGGGGCTGGCCTGATGTGCGCTGCCGTGGCGGGCCGGCGCGGCCGGCGCGTACTGCTGATCGACCATGCGCCGCAGGCGGGCAAGAAGATCCTGATCTCGGGCGGCGGACGCTGCAACTTCACCAACCTCCATAGCGCACCCGACCGCTTCCTTTCGGCCAACCCGCATTTCGCCAGATCGGCGCTCGCCCGCTACCGGCCGGAGGATTTCATCGCCCTGGTCGACGGCTACCGGATCGCCTGGCACGAAAAGACATTGGGCCAGCTTTTCTGCGACGGATCGGCGCGGCAGATCGTCCACATGCTGATGGAGGAATGCGCCAAAGGCCGGGTCCGGATTGCGCTGGGGAGGGCGATTTCGGACGTGAGCCACGCCGACGGCCGGTTCACGGTCCGCTACGGCGACGAAACCGCCAGCGCGGCCGCTTTGGTGATCGCCACCGGCGGGCCGTCGATCCCGAAAATGGGCGCGACCGGCTTCGCCTACGATCTGGCGCGGCGTTTCGCGCTGGAGGTGGTGGAGCCGCGCCCGGCTTTGGTGCCGCTGACGCTGAGCGACGAGGATCGGCTGTTCCGCGATCTCTCGGGCGTCTCAGCCGAGGTTGTCGCGCGGTCCGGCAAGGCGGCGTTTCGCGAGGCCGCCTTGTTCACCCATCGTGGGCTTTCGGGCCCGGCGATCCTCCAGATATCATCCTACTGGCGCGAGGGAGAGGAGATCGGGATCGACTTCCTGCCCGATCAGGCGGCGGATTGGGCGACGGCCGCGAAGCGGGCACGGCCGAAGACCCATTTCCATACCTTGCTCGGCGAGCTTCTGCCCGGGCGGCTGGCCGAGGCGCTGGCCAAGAAGATCGGCCTGTGGGGCGAGCTCGCCAACCTGTCCGACGACAAGCTGCGCGCGGCACAGGCGCGGCTCGCCGACTGGCGCTTCCGGCCCGATGGCAGCGAAGGTTTCGCCAAGGCCGAGGTAACGGCGGGCGGGATCGCCACCGCCGGCCTCTCCTCGCAGACGATGGAAGCGCGCCGCGTGCCAGGTCTCTACGCGATCGGGGAGGCGGTCGACGTCACCGGCTGGCTGGGTGGCTATAATTTCCAGTGGGCATGGGCTAGTGGGTGGGCAGCCGGGCAGGTTCTGTGAGCCTTTGGCCCCGCGCCCCCCAATTGGACGACCTATGACATTCGCATCCCTTCCGCCGCTTCTTAGCGAAGCGCTCGCCGCGCGCGGCTATGAAACCCCCACCCCGGTCCAGGCCGGCGTGCTCGAAGCCGAAGCCGAAGGACGCGACCTCATCGTCTCCGCCCAGACCGGATCGGGCAAGACGGTCGCGTTCGGCCTCGCCATCGCGCCCCAGCTGCTCGATGCGAAGGGCGCCCTGCCTTATGCGCTCAAGCCCCAGGCCCTGGTGATCGCGCCGACCCGCGAGCTGGCGCTGCAGGTCAGCCGCGAGCTGGTCTGGCTCTACGGCAAGGCAGGGGCGCGGATCGCGACCTGCGTCGGCGGCATGGACCCGTCAAAGGAGCGGCGCAGCCTGTCGCACGGCAGCCATATCGTCGTCGGCACGCCCGGGCGGCTGCGCGACCATCTCGAACGCGGCGCGCTCGACCTCTCCCAGCTCAAGGTGGCGGTGCTCGACGAGGCCGACGAAATGCTCGACATGGGCTTTCGCGAGGATCTCGAGGAGATCCTCGACGCGACCCCGCCCGAGCGGCGCACCTTGCTCTTCTCCGCGACCATTCCCAGGCCGATCCTCGCGCTCGCCAAGCGCTACCAGCGCGACGCCTTGCGCATCTCCACGGTCGGCGAGGATCGCGGCCATGGCGACATTTCCTACCAGGCGATGACCGTCGCGCCGGCCGATATCGAGCATGCGGTCGTCAATTTGCTGCGGCTGCACGAAGCGGAATCGGCGCTCCTCTTTTGCGCCACCCGCGACAACGTCCGGCGGCTTCATTCCAGCCTGACCGAGCGCGGCTTCAACGCCGTCGCCCTCTCGGGCGAGCACAGCCAGAGCGAGCGCAACCAGGCGCTGCAGGCGCTGCGCGACGGCCGCGCCCGCGTCCTGGTCGCGACCGACGTCGCCGCGCGCGGGATCGACCTGCCCAACCTCTCTCTGGTCGTTCATGTCGAGCTGCCGCGCGACGCCGAGACGCTACAGCACCGCTCCGGGCGGACCGGGCGGGCGGGCAAGAAGGGCATCGCCGTCCTCGTCGTTCCCTATCCGCGCCGCAAGCGTGTCGAATCGGTGCTGCGCGGGGCGCGGATCGAGGCGGAGTGGATCAAGCCGCCCAGCCCCGAGGACATTAGCCGCAGCGACCACGAGCGGTTGCTCGCAGCTTTGCTCGCCCCCGCCGAGATCGATGAGGACGACCGCGCGCTGGCGAGAGCGCTGCTCGAGCACAAGACGCCCGAGGAGATCGCCGCCGCCTTGGTCCGGATCCACCGCGCGCGGATGCCGGCGGCCGAGGAGCTGGCCGATGCCGGCGCGGCGCCGCAGGGGCGGCCGGAAGGGCCGCGCCCCGGCTTCGAGGACACGATCTGGTTTCGGATGGACATCGGCCGGCGGCACAATGCCGATCCGCGCTGGATCCTGCCCTTGCTCTGCCGGCGCGGCCACATCACCAAGAATGAGATCGGCGCGATCCGGATCGCGGCGGGCGAGACGATGTTCGAAGTGCCGCGCGCGGCGGCCGGGCGGTTCGCGGCGGCGCTCAAGCGCACCGCCGGCGGCGATTCCGACGGCGAGGGCGGCATCCGCATCGAGCCGGTCGAAGGCAAGCCGCGCGACGCGGCGCGCGAGAACCGCCGCGCCGGCCCGCCGCCGCCGCGCCACAAGGCCAAGCCCTTCCGCGACCGGCCGAAGCCGCATCGGGGGCGGGGCTAGACGGTCAGACGACCCCGAACGCCAGCATCGCATCCGCGACCTTCTTGAAGCCGGCGATATTGGCGCCCTTCACATAGTCGGTATAGCCGCCGCCGCGGTCGCCATGTTCGAGGCAGCGCTGGTGGATGCCGTCCATGATGTCGCGCAGCATCTGCTGCAGCTCGCTCTCGCGCCACGAGCGGCGCTCCGAATTCTGGCTCATCTCCAGGCCCGAGACGGCGACGCCGCCGGCATTGGAGGCCTTGCCCGGCGCGTAGAGCAGCTTCGCGTCCCTAAAGACGTGCACGCCTTCGAGGTCGGTCGGCATGTTGGCGCCTTCCGAAACCGCGAGGCAGCCATTGGCAACGAGCGTGCGGGCATCCTCGCCGAGCAGCTCGTTCTGGGTCGCGCAGGGCAGAGCGACGTCGCATTCGACGCCCCACGGCGTCTCGCCTTCGTGGAAGGTCGCATTCTTATACGCGTCGGCATATTCGCTGATCCGGCCGCGGCGGCGCGTCTTGTGCGCCTTGACCCAGTCGATCTTCTCCTGGTCGATGCCGTCGGGGTCGTGGACGAAGCCCTGGCTGTCCGACAGGGTCAGGACCTTGCCGCCCAGCTGGACGATCTTCTCCGCCGCATGGGTCGCGACATTGCCGGAGCCCGAGATGACGGCCCGCATGCCGGTCAGGTCCTTGCCCTTGGTCTTCAGCATGTTCTCGAGGAAATAGACGGCGCCATAGCCGGTTGCCTCGGGCCGGATCAGCGAGCCGCCATATTCGAGCCCCTTGCCGGTCAGCACCCCGGTGAACTGGCCAGTGATGCGCTTGTACTGGCCGAACATATAGCCGATCTCGCGCGCCCCGACGCCGATGTCGCCGGCCGGTACGTCGACGTCGGCGCCGATGTGGCGATAGAGCTCGGTCATGAAGCTCTGGCAGAAGCGCATGATCTCGCCGTCGGTCTTGCCCTTCGGGTTGAAATTGGCGCCACCCTTGCCGCCGCCCATCGGCAGGCCGGTCAGCGCGTTCTTGAAGGTCTGCTCGAAGGCGAGGAATTTGAGGATCGACTCGTTGACGCTCGGGTGGAAGCGGATGCCGCCTTTATAGGGGCCGATCGCATTGTTGTTCTGGACGCGGTAGCCGCGGTTGACGCGGATATTGTGGTTGTCGTCCTCCCAGCAGACGCGGAACGAGACCACCCGGTCGGGCTCGGCGATCCGGCGCAATATCTGCCAGCGGTGATAGGGCTCCTTGTCGGCGATGAAGCCGAAAATGTCCTCGGCGACCTCGCGGACCGCCTGGATGAACTCGACCTGGCCCGGATTGCGGCGCTCGACCCCGGCCATGAAGCCTTCGAGATCGACATGCTCGGTTTCGTCCCTGCCCATGCTCCGCCTCCTCCCGGCGCTCCTCGCGGAGTCGCGAACGGGGGAGCATATCAGGGCCGGGGACAGTTACCAGCGCGGGGACAGTCACCAGTAACTGTCCCCATTCCCGTCACCGCATCGGCACCGGATCCCCCGCCGGCCAGGCGGTGTCGCCGACGCGGCGCAGATTCATCTCGAAAATCTGCAGCGGCGGCGCCTCGCCGGCGATCCGCTCGCCGACCTCGCGCCAGCTGTCCGAGCCGATCGTCGCGGTATAGCGGATGATCGCGCCCGGGCCGGCCGGGATTTCCCAGACATAGCCGGTATCGGTCACCCGCAGCGGGAAGTCGCCGGCATAGCCCCGCGCCCACGAGCTCAAAGTATAGGCGCCGGTCGCCGGATCGAACGAGATCACCCCGAACGCGTTGAAGCCGACCGACCCGTCGGACGAATAGCCGCGGCCCTCGATCACCTTGAGGCTGCCGTCGAGGAACGGGCCGATCCGCTCGGTCTGGGTCACTTCGTGGCGGCCGGCCGGGGTCAGCGACCAGGCGGGCCCGCGCCAGACGCCGTCCATCCGGGAAAGCCGCGCCATCGCCTCGCGCTGGGCCGCGGTTCGCGCCGGGGCATTGGGCGGCTGGCCGACGGCGGGGGCGCAGATGGTCAGGGAAAGTGCGGCGAGGAAAACGGGAACGAATCGCATCTGAGCCCTCCTACTTTGTAAAGCAAAGTACATTGCCCGTTGGCGCGAGTCAATCAGCCGCCGAGGATTTCCGCGATCGCCGCGCTGACCGACTCGACGTCGGCCATGCCGTCGACCCGGCGGACGATGCCCTGCGCCTCGTAATGGGGCAGGATCGGCGCGGTCTTGGCGCGATATTCGGCCATCCGGGTGCGCACCGCCTGCTCGTTGTCGTCGTCGCGGCGCCTGAACTCGCGGCTGCCGCAGACGTCGCAGGTGCCCGGTACGGCGGGCAGCTTGTAATCGTCGTGATAGGGGGTGTTGCAGACCGCGCAGGTGAAGCGGCCGGTGATCCGGTCGACCAGGGCGTCCTCGTCGACGGTAAGCTCGATGACATGGTCGAGGTCGAGCCCCTTTTCGTCGAGCAGCCGGTCGAGCGACGCCGCCTGGACGGCGGTGCGCGGATAGCCGTCGAGGATGAAGCCGCGCGCGATGTCGGGCTCGTCCAGCCGGGCCGAGAGGATGTTGTCGACGATCTCGTCCGAGACGAGCTCCCCGGCGTCCATCACCGCCTTGGCCTTCCTGCCGGTCTCGGTGCCGGCGGCGACCGCGGCGCGCAGCATGTCGCCGGTCGAAAGCTGGACCATGTTGCGCGTCTCGACCAACCGGCTCGCCTGGGTGCCCTTGCCGGCCCCGGGCGGCCCCAGCAGGATGATGTTCATCGCGCGGCGCTCCTCGCGTGCGTCACCGGCGCCCCATGCCGCCCTTGAGCTTCGCCTTCTTGATCAGGTCGCCATATTGGTGGGCGATCAAATGGCTCTGGATCTGGGTCACCGTGTCCATCGTCACGTTGACGACGATCAGCAGGCTGGTGCCGCCGAGATAGAAGGGGATGCCGGCCCGTGCGATCAGGAATTCGGGCAGCAGGCAGATCACGGTCAGGTAGGCGGCGCCGACGACGGTAACTCGGGTGAGCACGTAATCGAGATATTCCTCGGTGCGCTTGCCCGGCCGGATGCCGGGGATGAAGCCGCCATATTTCTTGAGATTCTCGGCCGTCTCTTCGGGGTTGAAGACGACCGCGGTGTAGAAGAAGCAGAAGAAGACGATGCCGCCGCCATAGAGGAACATGTAGAGCGGCGCGCCGTGCTGGAGCGCGGTGGTGATGGTGATCACGAACTCGCTCCACCAAGTGTCGCCGCTCTGCCCCTGGCCGGCGAACTGGGCGATGGTCAGCGGCATCAGCAGCAGCGACGAGGCAAAGATCGGCGGGATCACGCCCGACGTGTTGACCTTGAGCGGCAGGTGCGAGCGCTCCTGCTGGATCTGGCCGCGCGCTGTCTGGCGCTTGGGATATTGAATGAGGACGCGGCGCTGGGCGCGCTCCATGAAGCAGATGAACAGCACCAGCACCAGTGCGAGCGCGACGATCATCATGATCACGATCGGATCGAGGCTGCCCGAGCGGCCGCCCTCGAACATCTGCGCCAGCGCCTGCGGCAGCTGGGCGACGATGCCGGCCATGATGATCAGCGACACGCCGTTGCCGATGCCGCGGCTGGTGATCTGCTCGCCGAGCCACATCAGGAACATCGTCCCGCCGACCAGGCTGATCACCGTGGTGACGCGGAACAGCATGCCCGGATCGAGCACCGCCGACTGGCCCTCGCTCGCGCCCCAGCTTTCGAGGCCGACGGCCATGAAATAGCCCTGGATCGCGCACAGGAAGACGGTGCCGTAGCGGGTATATTGGTTGATCTTCTTGCGACCGCTTTCGCCCTCCTTCTTGAGGGCGCCGAGCGTCGGCGACATGGTCGTGGCGAGCTGCATGACGATCGAGGCGGTGATATAGGGCATCACGCCCAGCGCGATCAGGCTCATCCGCTGCAAACTGCCGCCCGAGAACATGTTGAAGAAATCGAGCACGCCGCCCTGGGTCCGCTCGAACAGCTGGGCCAGCGAATTGGGGTCGATGCCGGGCAGCGGCACGAAGCTCAGCAGGCGGAAGACGATCAGTGCGCCCAATGTGAACCACAGCCGTTTCTTGAGGTCGGTGGCCTTGGTGAAATTCGCCAGGCTCACATTGGCTGCCATCTGTTCGGCTGCGGATGCCATAGGGGGTTCGACTTTCGCGTTCGGTGACGGATTGCGCCGCCTCAAAAAACCAGTCCGCTCATCCCGAGTAGCCGGTGAGCCTGTCGAACCGGTGTATCGAAGGACGCATTGTGCGGTCCTTCGATACGGGCCTTCGCCAAGCTCAGTCCCTACTCAGGATGAGCGGGAATGAGGAGGCCTATATAGTGCGCCTCTCCGGCTTGTCAGCCTTCACCGCGCAAAGCGGCGGGATTCAGGCGGCGGGCGCGTCCTTGCGCTTCTTGACGCTGTTCTTCTTGGCCGCCGCCTTCTCCGACGCCGGGACGATTTCGATCAGCTCGACCGAGCCGCCGGCCTTCTCGATCGCCTCGCGCGCGCCCTTCGACACGCCGGCGACCTTGAAGTTGAGCTTGGCCGAATATTCGCCCTTGCCGAGGATGCGCACGCCGTTCTTGCCGCCGCGGCCGACGCCGGCCGCCTTCAGCGCCTCGTGGTCGATCACGCTTTTGGCATCGAGCTTCTTGCCGTCGACCAGCTTCTGGATCGCGCCGAGATTCACCTCGGCATGGTCCTTGGCGAAGATGTTGTTGAAGCCGCGCTTCGGGATCCGCATGTGGAGCGGCATCTGGCCACCCTCGAAGCCGAACACGGAGACGCCGGAGCGGCTCTTCTGGCCCTTCTGACCCCGGCCGGCGGTCTTGCCGAGCCCCGAGCCGATGCCGCGGCCGACGCGGACGCGCGACTTGCGGGCGCCCTTATTGTCGCGGATGTCGTTCAGTTTCATGTCGTTGCACTCGCTTTCGCTTTTGTCGCGCAGGGAAGGAATGGGGACAGTTACTAGTAACTGTCCCCGCTCTGAGGTTTACTCCGCCACCGAAACCATATGCCGCACCGCCCGGATCATGCCGCGGGTGTCGGGACTGTCCTCGATCTCGACCGTCTTGTGCATCTTGTTGAGCCCAAGGCCGATCAGCGTCGCGCGCTGATCGTCGGTGCGGCGGATCGGCGATCCGGTCTGGGTCACTTTGATTTTCGCCATCTTCCTACTCCACCAGCGCTTCGGCTTCGGCCGAAGCCTCCGCCGCGCCCGAAACGCCCTCGCGGCGCGCCATCAAATCGGCGATCTTCTTGCCGCGGCGCTGCGCCACCGATTTCGGGCTGGTCTGCTCGCTGAGCGCCTCGAAGGTCGCGCGGATCATGTTGTAGGGGTTCGACGTGCCGATCGACTTGGTCACCACGTCGGCGACGCCCAGGCTCTCGAACACGGCGCGCATCGGGCCGCCGGCGATGATGCCGGTGCCGGCCGGGGCCGAGCGGACGTAGACGCGGCCGGCGCCGAAATGGCCGAGCCCGTCATGATGGAGCGTGCGGCCGTCGCGCAACGGCACGCGGACCATCGCCTTCTTGGCCGCCGCGGTCGCCTTGGAGATCGCCTCAGGCACCTCGCGTGCCTTGCCGTGGCCGAAGCCGGCGCGGCCCTTGCCGTCGCCGACCACCACCAAAGCGGCGAAGCCGAAGCGCTTGCCGCCCTTCACCGTCTTGGAGACGCGGTTGATGTGGACGAGCTTCTCGATCAGCTCCTCGCCGCCCTCGTCGTCGCCGCCGCGCCCACCGCGGCCGCGATCGTCGCGGCCACGGCCGCGGCCGCCGCGGTCGCCGCCGCGCCCGCCACGGGCGCCGCGCTCGCGGCGCGGGCCGCGCTGCTCCTCGACCGGCGCCGAGGCGGCGGCGACCTCGCTCTGCGGCTCGGCCGGGGTCTCGGTCTGGTTCACTTCGTCAGCCATCATCAAAACTCCAATCCGCCTTCGCGGGCGGCATCGGCCAGCGCCTTGACGCGGCCATGGAACAGGAAGCCGCCGCGATCGAACACCACCTTGGTGATGCCGGCGGCCTTGGCGCGCTCGGCGATCCGGCGGCCGACCTCCTGGGCGCCGGCGACGGTCGCGCCGGCCTTGCCCCGGCCTTCCTTCTCCAGCGTCGAGGCGGCGGCGAGGGTCCGGCCCTCGCCGTCGAGGATCACCTGGGCGTAAATGTGCCGGCCCGAGCGGTGGACGCTGAGCCGCGGGCGGCCGCCGGCATTGCGGCGGATCGCGGTGCGGACGCGCTGGGCGCGCTTGATGAAGGGGTTGAATCTCGCCATGGCCTATTTCTTCTTGCCTTCTTTGCGGAAGATATACTCGCCGCGATACTTGATCCCCTTGCCCTTATAAGGCTCGGGCTTGCGCCAGCGGCGGATCTCGGCGGCGAGCTGGCCGACCCTTTGCCGGTCGATGCCGCTGATCTCGACGGTGGTCGCGTCGGGCGTCTTGACCTCGAGATCTTCCGGCACGGCGACGTTGACGTCGTGGCTGTAGCCGAGCTGGAGGCGCAGATTGCGGCCCTGGGCGGCGGCGCGATAGCCGACGCCGGTAATCTCGAGCACCTTGGTGAAACCTTCGGAGACGCCGGTGACGAGGTTCTGGACGAGCGTGCGCTGCATCCCCCAGAAGGCCCGCGCCGCCTTGGTCGCGTTGGCCGGCTGGACGCTGATCGCCTCGTCGCCGATATCGTAGCTGATCTCGTCCCGCATCTGCAGCGACAAGGTCCCCTTGGGTCCCTTGACCGACAGGATCTGGCCCTCGGTGGTCGCCGTCACGCCCGAAGGCAGCGGCACCGGCCTTTTACCGATGCGGGACATCAGAACACCTCCGCGAGCACTTCGCCGCCGACGTTCTGCGTACGCGCCTCGGCGTCCGACAAAACGCCCTTCGGCGTCGAAACGATGGTGATGCCGAGGCCGTTGCGGACCCGCGGCAGCTCCTGCGCGCCCGAATAGACCCGGCGGCCGGGCCGCGAGACGCGGGAAACGTGCTGGATCGCGGGCTGGCCCTCGAAATATTTCAGCTCGATGCGCAGGCCGGCATGGGCGCCGAGCGCTTCCTCGCGATAGCCGCGGATATAGCCCTCGCGCTGGAGCACGTCGAGCACGCGGGCGCGCAGCTTCGACGCCGGCGTCAGGACGGAGTCCTTGCGCGCCTGCTGGCCGTTGCGAATGCGGGTGAGCATGTCACCCAAAGGATCGGTCAATGGCATAGCTCTACCTTACCAGCTCGACTTCGTGAGGCCCGGGATCAGGCCCTTATTGCCCAATTCGCGGAGCATGATCCGCGACAGCCGGAACTTGCGATAAACCGCGCGCGACCGGCCGGTCAGCTCGCAGCGGTTGCGGACGCGCGTCGGATTTCCGTTGCGCGGAATCTCGGCCATCTTCAGCCGCGCGATCAGCCGCTCGGTCTCGTCCCGGGACTTGTCGTTCGCGATCGCCTTGAGCTTCGCATATTGGCCGGCATATTTCTTCGCCAGCTTCTTGCGACGCTCGTTCTTGTTGATGGAACTCAGTTTCGCCATGACTTAAGCCGCCTCTTTCTGAGCTTCTTCGACCGGCGGGAACGGGAAGTTGAAGAGGCGCAGCAGCTCGCGCGCCTCGTCGTCCGTCTTCGCGGTGGTGGTGACGATGATGTCCATGCCGCGCACCTTGTCGATGCGGTCATAGTTGATCTCGGGGAACACGAGCTGCTCCTTGAGGCCCATCGCGTAATTGCCGCGGCCGTCGAACGAGCGCGGATTGAGCCCCCTGAAGTCGCGCACGCGCGGCAGCGCGATCGTGACCAGGCGATCGATGAATTCGTACATCCGCTCGCGGCGCAGCGTAACCTTGACGCCGATCGGCATGCCTTCGCGCAGCTTGAACTGGGCGATCGACTTCTTGGCCTTGGTGATCACCGGCTTCTGGCCCGCGATCAGCTCCATTTCCTGGGCGGCGGTCTCGACCTTCTTCTTGTCCTGGGTCGCCTCGCCGACGCCCATGTTGATGACGATCTTGTCGAGGCGCGGGACCTCCATCCGGTTCTTGTAACCGAACTTCTCGATCATCGCCGGGACGATCTTCTCGTCATATTCGGCGCGCATCCGCGCGACATATTTGGCTTCAGCCATTGATCAGCTCCCCGGACCGGACCGCAATCCGGACCTTCTTTCCATCGCGGGTCTCGAACCGGACGCGCGTCGGCTTGCCCGTCTTGGGATCCTCGACCGCGACCTTGGACAGGTGCAAAGGCGCCTCGGCGCGGACGATGCCGCCCTGCGGACGCGCCTGCGTCGGCTTGGTGTGGCGGGCATGGACGTTGACGCCGGAAACCAGCACCTTGCCCACCTTCGGCATCACCCTGGTGACCTCGCCGTGGCGGCCCTTGTCCTTGCCGGACAGCACCACGACCTTGTCGCCCTTCTTGATCTTCGCGGCGGCCATTACAGCACCTCCGGCGCGAGGCTGATGATCTTCATATGCTTCTTCGCGCGCAATTCGCGGACGACCGGGCCGAAGATACGGGTGCCGATCGGCTCCTGGTTGTTGTTGACCAACACCGCCGCGTTGGAATCGAAGCGGATCGTCGACCCGTCGGGACGGTGGATGTCCTTGGCGGTGCGGACGATGACGGCCTTGTGGACGTCGCCCTTCTTGACGCGGCCCCGCGGCGCCGCTTCCTTGACGGAGACGACGATGATGTCGCCGACGCCGGCGAAGCGCCGCTTGGAGCCGCCCAGCACCTTGATGCACTGGACGCGCTTGGCGCCGCTATTGTCGGCGACCTCAAGGTTGGACTGCATCTGGATCATCGATCCAATTCCTTCTCTTCACTTCAACCGGAATTCGTCCGGCGATCAGTTCACTCGTCGTTTCCCGGCGAAAGCCGGGACCCAGTCTGGACCCCGGCTTTCGCCGGGGAACATCATGCCTCGGCGGCTTCGGCCTCGGGGGCCTCGGTCGCTTCGGCTTCGGCTTCGGGAGCCTCGTCCTTGGCCTTCTTGGCCTTGGCCGGCTTCTTGGCTTCGGCCTTGCCGGCGGCGGCCTTGCTGTCGACATAGCCCAGCACGGTCCAGGTCTTCAGCTTCGAGATCGGCCGCGTCTCCTCGATGCGAACGATCTCGCCCTGCTTGAAGGCGTTGCCCTCGTCATGGGCGTGATATTTTTTCGACCGCTTGATGATCTTGCCGTAGAGCGGGTGCTTGACCCGCCGCTCGACGCTTACCACCACCGTCTTGTCGGTCTTGTCGGACACGATCGTGCCGGTCAGGACGCGCTTCGGCATGCTCTAACTCCTTAAGCCTTGGCGGCGGAACGGGTCCGCTCGCCCTGAAGCGTCTTGATCTGGGCGATGGTGCGGCGCACCTCGCGGATCCGCGACGGCTTCTCGATCTGGTTGGTCGCGGCCTGGAAGCGCAGGTTGAACTGCTCGCGCTTCAGCTCGGCCAGCTGCTCGACGAGCTGGTCGTCGCTGCGGGTTTTGAGATCGTCGATCTGCCCCATCTTACACGTCCTCAAGCAATGATTCGCCAAGGCGGGCGATCACCTTGGTCTTGATCGGAAGCTTCTCCGCGGCGCGCTCGAACGCGACCCTGGCGATGTGGCCGGGAACCCCGTCCAGCTCGAACAGGATGCGGCCGGGCTTGACCCGCGCGACCCAGAATTCGGGCGAGCCCTTGCCCGAACCCATCCGGACCTCGGCCGGCTTCGAAGACACCGGCACGTCCGGGAAGATGCGGATCCACAAGCGCCCCTGGCGCTTGATGTGGCGGGTGATCGCGCGGCGGGCCGCCTCGATCTGGCGCGCGGTGATCCGCTCCGGCTCCATCGCCTTGAGCCCGTAGGCGCCGAAATTGAGCGCCGTGCCGCCCTTGGCGTCGCCGTGAATGCGGCCCTTATGGGCCTTGCGGAACTTGGTGCGTTTGGGTTGCAGCATCTCAAATGTTCCTTAGCGCGCCGGACGGACGCCGGAGGTTTGCGCCTCCATCATCAGCCGGTCCTGGGCGAGCGGATCGTGGCCCAGAATCTCTCCCTTGAAGATCCAGACCTTGACGCCGCAGACGCCGTAGGCGGTGTGCGCGGTGGCCTCGGCATAATCGACGTTGCCGCGCAAAGTGTGCAGCGGCACCCGGCCTTCGCGATACCATTCGGTGCGCGCGATCTCGGCGCCGCCGAGACGGCCGGCGCAGGTGATGCGGATGCCCTCGGCGCCGAGCCGCAGCGCCGACTGGACTGCGCGCTTCATCGCCCGGCGGAACGCGATCCGGCGCTCGAGCTGGTCGGCGACGCCCTGGGCGACAAGCCGGCTGTCGATCTCGGGCTTGCGGATCTCGACGATGTTCAAGGAGACGTCGGACGAGGTCATCTCGCCGAGCTTCTTGCGCAGCTTCTCGATGTCGGCGCCCTTCTTGCCGATGATCACGCCGGGGCGCGCGGCATAGATCGAGACGCGGCACAATTTAGCCGGGCGCTCGATCACCACCTTCGAGATCGCCGCCTGCGGCAGCGCCTTCATGATGTACTTGCGGATCTTGAGATCCTCGAGGAGGAGGCGGCCGTAATCGTCGCCGTCGGCGTACCAGCGGCTGTCCCAGGTCCGGTTGATCTGCAGCCTGAGGCCGATCGGATTGCTCTTCTGACCCATGTTACGCTTCCTGCTGCTCGCGGACGACGATGCGCACGCGGCTGAACGGTTTGACGATGCGGCTGGCGCGGCCGCGGGCGCGCGGCGAAAACCGCTTCATCGAGATCGACTTGCCCACGCTCGCCTCGGCGACGACCAGAGCGTCGACGTCGAGATTGTGATTGTTCTCGGCATTGGCGATCGCGCTGGCGAGCACCTTGCGCACGTCCCTGGCCATCGCCTTGGGCGAGAAGCTCAATATGTTGAGCGCGTCGCCGGCCTTCTTGCCGCGGATCAGGCTGGCGACGAGGTTCAGCTTCTGGGCCGAGCCGCGGATCTGGCCGCCGACCGACAAAGCCTCGTTCTCGGCGACGCGGCGGGGAGCTTTCTGCTTGCCCATGACCTACCTCTTGCCCTTCTTGTCGGACGCGTGGCCGGGGAAGAAGCGGGTTGGCGCGAACTCGCCGAGCTTCATGCCGACCATGTCCTCGTTGACCGACACCGGCACGAACTTGCGGCCGTTATAGACGTTGAACGTCAGGCCGACGAACTGCGGCAGGATGGTGGAGCGGCGCGACCAGGTCTTGATCGGGGCGCGGCCACCGGCCTCCTGCGCCGCTTCCGCCTTCTTCAGCAGCGACAGCTCGACGAACGGTCCTTTCCAGATGGAGCGGGCCATGATTACCTCTTCTTCTTCGCGTGACGCGACCGGATGATCATCTTGTCCGTCGACTTGTTGGAACGGGTGCGGGCGCCCTTGGTCGGCTTGCCCCAGGGCGTGACCGGATGGCGGCCGCCCGAGGTGCGGCCTTCGCCGCCGCCGTGTGGGTGGTCGACCGGGTTCTTGGCGACGCCGCGGGTCAGCGGGCGCCGGCCCTGCCAGCGGGTGCGGCCGGCCTTGCCGAAATTCTGGTTCTGGTTGTCGGGGTTCGAAACCGCGCCGACCGTCCCCATGCAATCGGAGCGGATGTAGCGCTGCTCGCCCGAATTGAGGCGGACGATGACCATGCCGCGGTCGCGGCCGACGACCTGGACGTAGGTGCCGGCGGCGCGGGCGATCTGGCCGCCCTTGCCCGGCTTCATCTCGACATTGTGGACGATCGTGCCGACGGGCATCTGGCCCAGCTCCATCGCATTGCCCGGCTTGACGTCGACCTTCTTGCCGGCGACGACGGCGTCGCCCTGCGCAAGGCGCTGCGGCGCGAGGATGTAGGCGAGCTCGCCATCCGCATATTTCACCAAAGCGATGAACGCGGTCCGGTTCGGATCATATTCCAGCCGCTCGACAGTCGCCGGCTGGTCCCACTTGCGGCGCTTGAAGTCGATATAGCGGTACTTCTGCTTGTGGCCGCCGGCGATGCCACGCGAGGTGACATGGCCCTTGTTGTTGCGGCCGCCGGTCTTGCGCTTGCCTTCGACGAGCGCCTTGACCGGCTTGCCCTTCCACAAAGCCGATTTGTCGACGAGGATCAGGCCGCGCTGCGACGGGGTCGTCGGATTATATTGTTTGAGTGCCATCGCCCTTGCCTCAGATACCGGTGGTGATGTCGATCGACTGGCCGTCGGCCAGCGTGACGACAGCCTTCTTGACGTCCGAGCGCGTGTAGGGGCGGCCCTTCCAGCGCTTGGTCTTGCCCTTGGCGTTCATCGTGTTGACGCCGACGACGCTGACGTTGAACAACGCCTCGACCGCCGCCTTGATCTGCGGCTTGGAGGCGCCGCTCGCGACCTTGAACACGACCGCATTATGCTCGGAGAGCAAGGTCGACTTCTCGGTGATGTGCGGGGCGAGGATGACGTCGTAATGGCTGATGTCGACCTTCGCGGCCTGGGGCTTCTTGGCTGCCTTAGCCATTGAACCGGCCCTCCAGCTTCTCGACCGCGGCGCGGGTCAGCACCAGGGTCTCGTGATTGAGAATGTCGTAAACGTTGGCGCCGACGGCCGGCAGCAGGTCGATTTCGGAGAGGTTCGACGAAGCCATGGCGAAGCCGACGTTGAGCGCGTCGCCGTCGATCACCAGGGTCGATTTGCCGAAACCCAATTTGCCGAGCTGCGCCTTGAGGCTCGCGGTCTTGGCTTCCTTGAGGTCAAGGCTGTCGAGGACGATCAGATTGCCGTCCCTGGCCTTGGCCGAGAGCGCCATCCGGAGCCCCAATGCGCGCACCTTCTTGTTCAGCGACGGATCGAAGTCGCGGACGCGCGGGCCGTGCGCCTTGCCGCCGCCGACGAAGATCGGTGCGCGGCGGTCGCCGTGGCGGGCGGTGCCGCCGCCCTTCTGCCGGCCGAACTTCTTGCCGGTGCGGTTGACGTCGGAGCGTTCGCGCGCGCCGCGCGCGGTGCCGCGGCGCTTCTCGAGCTGCCAGGTGACGACGCGGTGGAGGATGTCGGCGCGCGGCTCGACGCCGAACACGGCGTCGTTCAGTTCGATGTCGCTGCCGGCCTTGCCGCCGTCGAGGGTCTGAACCTTGACCTTCATCTTAGCTTTCCTTGCTTTCGTCGGCGCCAGCAGAATCGTCCGGTCTGGTCTCGCCCTCGGGCTTGGCCTCTTCAGCGGCGGCCGCCGCTTCAGCGGCAGCCGCGGCTTCGATGGCGCCCGCTTCCTGCGCGGCGGCGATGGCGGCGACCTCGTCGTCGCCCGGCAGCGCCGGAATTTCGTGGACGGCGGCGTCCTCGACCAGGCCGGCCGGGGCCTCCTCGGTCTCGATCGCCTTGCCAAGCTCTCTCAGGCCGGCGGGATAGGGCACGTTGTCCGGGCGGGCGATCTTGACCGCGTCCTTGACCAAGAGCCAGCTGCCCTTGTGGCCGGGGACCGAGCCCTTGACGAAGATGAGGCCGCGGCCCGTATCGGTGCGCACGACCTCGAGATTCTGCTGGGTGCGGTTGCGCGCCCCCATATGGCCGGCCATCTTCTTGCCCTTGAAGACCTTGCCCGGATCCTGGCGCTGGCCGGTCGAGCCGTGCGAGCGGTGGCTGACCGAGACGCCGTGGGTGGCGCGCAAGCCCTTGAAGCCCCAGCGCTTCATCGCCCCGGCAAAGCCCTTGCCCTGGGTGACGCCCTGGACGTCGACCATCTGGCCGGCGATGAAATGGTCGGCGGTCAGCTCGGCGCCGACCTCGAGCAAAGCGTCCTCATCGACCCGGAACTCGACGACCTTCGCCTTGGGCTCGACCTCGGCCTTGCCGAAAAGGCCGCGCTGCGGCATGGAAAGGTTCTTCGCCTTCGAGGTGCCGGCGCCGAGCTGGACGCCGTTATAGCCGTCGCGCGCCTCTTCGCGGCGGGCGACGACCTGCAAATTCTCGAGCGCCAGGACGGTGACGGGCACATGGCGGCCGTCGTCCTGGAACAAGCGGGTCATCCCGACCTTTTTCGCGATCACGCCGGTGCGCATGACCAAACTCCTCATACAGAGGCCCCCGAACAACTGCCGGGGGCGTGCCTTAGCCCGAAAACGATGCGTGCCCCGTCTGGGCTGTTTCCCCGCCGGGGCGGGGAGGACGGGGGACGCAGACCAGGGGCAAGCCCTGCGGTATCCCTTTATCTTGTTCCCCGGCGAAGGCCGGGGCCCAGTCTGGACACCGGCCTTCGCCGGTGAACAGAGCGCTGGCCGTCAGGCCAGCTTGATCTCCACGTCGACGCCGGCGGCCAAATCGAGCTTCATCAGCGCGTCGACCGTCTGCGGCGTCGGCTGCACGATGTCGAGCAGCCTTTTGTAGGTCCGGACCTCGAACTGCTCGCGCGACTTCTTGTCGATGTGCGGCGAGCGGTTCACGGTGAACTTCTCGATGCGCGTCGGCAGCGGAATGGGGCCGCGAATGAGAGCACCCGTACGCCGAGCGGTGTCGGCGATATCGCCCGTGGCCTGATCGAGCACACGATGATCGAACGCCTTCAGGCGAATGCGGATATTCTGCGTTTCCATGTCCACTACCGATGCGAAAGAACCACCCCGAAGGGCTTAAGCACACTATCAAAAACCGAAGCCGCCCGAATCTGTCGAGCCGGGCGGCAGCGGGTCCCCTACTACTTCGTGATCGTTCCGACAACCCCCGCGCCGACGGTCCGACCGCCCTCGCGGATGGCGAACCTGAGGCCCTGGTCCATCGCGATCGGCGCGATCAGCTTGACGCCGAGCGTGACGTTGTCGCCGGGCATGACCATCTCGGTCCCCTCCGGCAGCACCACTTCGCCGGTCACGTCGGTCGTGCGGAAGTAGAATTGCGGACGGTAATTGGCGAAGAACGGCGTGTGACGGCCGCCCTCGTCCTTCGACAGGACATAGACCTCGGCCGAAAAGTCGGTGTGCGGCTTGATCGAGCCGGGCTTGCACAGCACCTGGCCGCGCTCGACCTCCTCGCGGCCGACGCCGCGGATCAGCGCGCCGATATTGTCGCCGGCCTGGCCCTGGTCGAGCAGCTTGCGGAACATCTCGACGCCGGTGACGACCGTCTTCTTGGTGTCCTTGATGCCGACGATCTCGACTTCCTCGCCGACCTTGACGATGCCGGTCTCGACGCGGCCGGTGACGACCGTCCCGCGGCCCGAGATCGAGAACACGTCCTCAATCGGCATCAGGAACGGCTTGTCGAGCGGACGCTCGGGCTGGGGAATCCAGCTGTCGACCGCTTCCATCAGCTTCAGGATCGAGCCGCGGCCGGTCTCCGCATCGCCGTCCTCGAGCGCGGCGAGCGCCGAACCCATGATGATTGGGATGTTGTCGCCGTCATAATCGCGCTTGGAAAGCTCCTCGCGGATTTCGAGCTCGACCAGCTCGAGCAGCTCGGGATCGTCGACCTGGTCGACCTTGTTGAGGTAGACGACCATGTTCGGCACGCCGACCTGTTTGGCGAGCAGGATGTGCTCCTTGGTCTGCGGCATCGGGCCGTCGGCCGCCGAGACGACCAGGATCGCGCCGTCCATCTGCGCGGCGCCGGTGATCATGTTCTTCACATAATCGGCGTGGCCCGGGCAATCGACGTGCGCATAATGGCGCGCTTCGGTCTCATATTCGACGTGCGCGGTCGAGATGGTGATGCCGCGCTCGCGCTCTTCGGGCGCCTTGTCGATATTGGCGTAGCTCGTGTAGGTGGCGCCGCCGGTTTCGGCGAGCACCTTGGTGATCGCGGCCGTCAGCGACGTCTTGCCATGGTCGACGTGACCGATGGTGCCGATGTTGCAATGCGGCTTGGTCCGCTCGAATTTAGCCTTGCCCATTTTGCCTAACCCTCATTCTTTCTCTTCAAAAATTACCTCTGGCGGCGCGCTCTACGCGAGCTTCGCCTTGACCTCTTCAGCGACGTTGGCCGGTACTTCGTCGTAATGCGAGAACTGCATCGTGTACTGGGCGCGCCCCTGCGAGAAGGAGCGAAGCTCATTAACGTAGCCGAACATATTCGCAAGCGGCACCATCGCCTCGACGACCTGCGCATTGCCGCGGCTGTCCGTACCCTGGATCTGGCCGCGGCGGCTGTTCAGGTCGCCGATCACGTCGCCCAGATAGTCTTCCGGGGTCACGACCTCAACCTTCATGATCGGCTCGAGCAGCTTGATGCCCGATTTCTGCGCCGCCTCGCGCATCGCGCCGCGGCCGCAGATCTCGAAGGCGAGCGCCGACGAATCGACGTCATGGTATTTGCCGTCGGTCAGCTTGATCTCGAAATCGATGATCGGAAAGCCGATCAGCGACCCGGTTTCGGCGGTCTCGCGCATGCCCTTCTCGACCGACGGGATATATTCCTTGGGAATATTGCCGCCCTTGACCTGGTCGTTGAAGAGGATGCCCGTGCCGCGCTCGCCCGGCGTCAGCGCGACCTTGACCTCGGCGAACTGGCCGGAGCCGCCGGTCTGCTTCTTGTGGGTGTAGACCAGCTCGACCGGCTTCGCGAGCGACTCGCGATAGGCGACCTGCGGCGCGCCGACATTGGCGTCGACCTTGAACTCGCGCTTCATCCGGTCGACCAGGATCTCGAGGTGCAATTCGCCCATTCCCTTGATGATCGTCTGGCCGCTCTCGAAGTCGGAGGTGACGCGGAAGCTCGGATCCTCGGCCGCGAGGCGCGACAGAGCGAGGCCCATCTTCTCCTGATCGGCCTTGGTCTTGGGCTCGACCGCGACCTCGATGACCGGGTCCGGAAACTCCATCCGCTCGAGGATGATCGGCGCGTTGGTCGCGCAGAGCGTGTCGCCGGTGGTGGTGTCCTTGAGGCCGACCAGGGCGACGATGTCGCCGGCGAAGGCTTCCTTGATGTCCTCGCGGTCGTTGGCATGCATCAGCAGCATGCGGCCGACCTTCTCCTTCTTGTCCTTGACCGAATTGAGCACCAGCGAGGCGCTCTCGAGCTTGCCCGAATAGATGCGGGCGAACGTCAGCGTGCCGACGAACGGGTCGGTCATGATCTTGAAGGCGAGCGCGGCGAACGGCGCGCTGTCCTCCGCCGGGCGCTCGTCGACCGTCTCGCCGTCGAGCTTGAGACCCTGGATCGGCGGCACGTCGAGCGGTGAGGGCAGATAGTCGACGACCGCGTCGAGCATCGGCTGCACGCCCTTGTTCTTGAACGCCGAGCCGGTCAGCACCGGCACGAACGAGAAATTGAGCGTGCCCTTGCGGATCAGCTTCTTCAATGTCGCCACGTCGGGCTCGTCGCCGCCGAGATAGGCGGTCATGATGTCGTCGTCCTGCTCGACGGCCATCTCGACCAGCTCCACGCGGGCGGCCGCGGCGGCCTCCTTCAGGTCGTCGGGGATGTCGCGGATCTCGAACTTCGCGCCGAGGCTCTCCTCGAGCCAGACGATGGCGTGATTCTCGACCAGGTCGACGACGCCGGCGAAGCTGCTCTCGATCCCGATCGGCAGCTGCAGCACCATCGGGCGCGCGCCCAATCGGTCCTTGATCATCGCCACGCACATTTCGAAATTGGCGCCGGTGCGGTCGAGCTTGTTGACGAAGCACATCCGCGGGACCTTGTACTTGTCGGCCTGGCGCCAGACGGTCTCGGACTGCGGCTCGACCCCGGCGACGCCGTCGAACACCGCGACCGCGCCGTCGAGCACGCGCAAGGAGCGCTCGACCTCGATCGTGAAGTCGACGTGGCCGGGCGTGTCGATGATGTTGATCCTATGGTCGTTCCAGAAGCAGGTGGTGGCCGCGGACGTGATCGTGATGCCGCGCTCCTGCTCCTGCTCCATCCAGTCCATCGTCGCGGTGCCCTCGTGGACCTCGCCGATCTTGTAGGATTTGCCGGTATAATAAAGGATGCGCTCGGTCGTCGTCGTCTTGCCGGCATCGATGTGGGCCATGATGCCGATGTTGCGATATTTGTCGAGCGGATGGCTGCGGGCCATTGTCTTAACTCCGTTGGCCTTGCGAGCCTTTTGTTCCCCGGCGAAGGCCGGGGTCCAGTCCAAAAACAAAGAACGGCGCGGCAGCGCCGCCTGGGCCCCGGCCTTCGCCGGGGAACAATCCTTCTACCAGCGGTAGTGCGAGAAGGCGCGGTTCGCTTCCGCCATGCGGTGCGTGTCCTCGCGCTTCTTGACCGCGTTGCCGCGATTCGAGGCGGCGTCCATCAATTCGCCCGACAGCCGGCCGGCCATGGTCTTCTCCGAGCGGCTGCGCGCCGCCGAAATGAGCCAGCGGATGGCGAGCGCCTGGGCGCGCTCGGTGCGCACCTCGACCGGGACCTGGTAGGTCGCGCCGCCGACCCGGCGGGAGCGGACCTCGATGCCCGGCTTCACGTTGTTGAGCGCGTCGTGAAACACGCCCAATGGGTCCTTCTTGGCGCGGCTCTCGATCGTTTCGAAAGCGCCGTAGACGATGCCTTCGGCGACGGACTTCTTGCCGTCGAGCATGATGTTGTTCATGAATTTCGAAAGCACGATGTCCCCGAACTTCGGATCGGGGAGGATTTCGCGCTTCTCTGGGCGGCGGCGGCGAGACATTCTTCTCTTCCTTTATGCTTCAGCCGGTTCCGGAACCCGTCCGGGGCTTACTTCCTGTTTGTGTCCCGGCGGAGGCCGGGATCCATACTTCCTTACTGGACCCCGGCTTTCGCCGGGGTGACTCTACGCGGGCTTGCGCCCGCTCGGTCATTTCGGACGCTTGGCGCCGTATTTGGAACGGCTCTGGCGGCGGTCCTTGACACCCTGGGTGTCGAGCACGCCGCGCAGCACGTGGTAGCGGACGCCGGGCAGGTCGCGCACGCGGCCGCCGCGGATCAGCACCACGCTGTGCTCCTGAAGGTTGTGGCCTTCGCCGGGAATATAGGAGATCACCTCGCGCTGGTTGGTGAGGCGGACCTTGGCCACCTTGCGGAGCGCCGAGTTCGGCTTTTTCGGGGTGGTCGTATAGACGCGGGTGCAGACGCCGCGCTTTTGCGGATTCTGCTCCATTGCAGGGACCTTGGACTTGGCCTTCTGCGGGTCCCGGCCCTTGCGGACCAGCTGGTTGATCGTCGGCATGAAGCCCTTCACCTTATCTAAGTTACTCTACCGCCACGCAAAAAGCGCAAAAAGGGCTAGGCGGCCTATCCGGCCCCCCAGGCCTTTGCTTCACATGGCAGCAGTGTTCAGCTCAAAAAACGCCCATGCGGACAGCGTCTGGCCTGTCAGCCACCACCAGCCCGCGAGCGAGGCGGCCTATAACCGCGAGGGGCATATGGGTCAACAGGCGGCGTTTGTGAAGGGAGGAGCGGCCGGGATTAACGGACCTAAACGCTCGTCTGCGGAAAGGACAGGTACATACCTGTCCCCTTTGCCTCGTACTTCCGTCGGCCCGCCGTCCCAATGGCAAGATTGACAAGCGGGCCTCCTTACGATAGGTAAGGAATATGCCCGTAGCCACTCTCACCAGCAAGGGCCAGATCACTCTGCCCGCCCCGATGCGGCAAAAGCTGCGCCTGACAGCCGGTAGCAAGGTGATGTTCGAGGAGCAGCCGGACGGCAGCTTTGTCTTGCGGAAGAAGACCGGCGACATCCGCGATCTGAAGGGCCTGCTGAAGGCAAAGGGGAGCCCGCTGACCATCGAGGAGATGGACGAGGCGATCGCCGCAGCGGCAGCCGAACGCGTTGATCGCAGTCGATAGCAGCGTCCTCGTCCGGTACCTGGTCCAGGACGAGCCGGAGCAAGCCCGTCTTGCGGCCGCGTTTCTGGAGGAGCAGCTGTCGGATGCGCAACCCGGCTTTGTTTCGGTCGTGGTGTTGCTGGAAACGATTTGGGTGCTGCGGCGCGGGTATCGGCGACCCGCCGAGGACGTGGTGGAAGCGGTGGCCGGGCTCCTGCAGGCGCGGCAGATCCATGTCGAGCACCGCGACGCCATCGAAGCAGCGCTTGCGGGAGACGCCGCGGACCTTGCGGACCGCATCATCCACGAGCTGGGCAGAAAGGCAGGGTGCACCGAAACCGTGACGTTTGATCGCCGGTTCGCGCGGCTCGACGGCGTAAACCTGCTCCAGGACTGACTCCGTTTGCTCCTATTGTGGCTAGGGGACAGGTACGTACCTGTCCCCTTTTTCCTTCAGGCCTCGTCGAGCGGGGCCTCCGCGCCGCCGGCGAGCGGCAGCGGCCTGGGCGTCGGCTCGGCCGGAATCGCTTCGCCGCCGTCCTTGCCGCGGCGGCGGCGAAAGGGCTTGGGCGGGGAGGGGCTGGAGCGGAAGCCGCTGCCGAGGAGGCCGCCGCGCATCTGCGCCCCGAGCAGCTTTTCGAGCATCCTTTGGCGTTTCGGGTCCGGCGCCTTCATCCCGCGTCCTCCCGCCGGCCGGCTCCACCGGCCCGCGCCCGCAGGATATGGGAAGCGGACGACCGCAATTCCACCCTTGGCGATGCGGAGGGGACACGTACCTTTTCGCGAAAAAGTACGTGTCCCCATTTCTGCCACCCTGTCTCCATTTATCTAAACCTGATCCGATTTGGTTCACCCGCTTGCAATGTTGGAAATCTTTTGGTTCCGTTCTCTTTTCGAGTCGCGGAGGACCGGAACGATGGCAAAAAGTGGGCGCGGGAAGCGCGCATATTTCACCCAAGACAGGCGCGAGACCTACCTCGCCAATCTGCGGCGCACGGGCAACCACGAAGCGGCGGCGCGCGAGGCCGGGATTTCGGCGGCGGCGGCGCGGCGGTTTCGCCAGCGGACGCCGGACTATCAGGCGCTTTGCGCCGAGGCCGGGCGCGAGGCGCATGCGCGGCTGGCCGGGGCGCAAGGGCCCGAGGACGGCGTGCTGGACCCGGCGTTCGAGAGCATCCGGCGCGGGGCGGACGGGCGGATGAAAGTGCAGGCGCGCGGCAAGAGGCGCTGGAGCAAGACCAGGGAGGACCGGTTTTTTGCCGTGCTGCCCGAGTGCGGCAATATCGCCGCCTCGGCGCGGGCGGCCGGCGTCAGCCGCGAGGCGGTGTGGAAGCGGCGGCGGGACTGGCCGGCCTTCGCGCGGCGCATGGAGGATGCGCTCGACGAGGCCGAGGTGACGCTCGAATTCCGGGTCGCCTGCCTGGGCACGAACTGGACCGAGGAGGCGGAGGGCCCGGAGCGGAACGAGACGGCCGAGACGGCGAGCGCATCGGTCCCGTTCGATCACGAGTTCGCGCTGCGCTTCCTGAAATGGCGGGAGGACAAAAGGCGGGGGAGAGGCCGGGCCATCGCCGCCCTGCCCCCGGCCGGCGACGTGCGCGCGCGCATCATGCGCAAGATCGAGGCGATCAAGCGTCACCGGGCGCGCGAGGCCAAGCGGGCGCCGCCGGAGGACTAGATGGAGGCGGACGGAATTCTCGGCGCGCTGGCGGCGCTGCCGGAGGGGGACCTCGCGCTGCTGATCGGCGGCGCCTCCGACGCGGATGCGACGGTGCTCGACGCGGACTGGGACGTCTGGGTGCGCGAGGGCCAGGCGCCGCCGGAGGGTGCGTGGCGGCAATGGGTGATGCTGGCGGGGCGCGGCTTCGGCAAGACGCGGGCCGGGGCGGAATATGTGACGGCCTTCGCGCGGGCCCATCCGGACGCGGCGATCGCGCTGGTCGGAGCGACGGTGGATGAGGCCCGGGCGGTGATGATCGAAGGGCCGAGCGGACTGCTGAGCGTCGCGCGGGCCGACGAGCGGCAAGACATGCTTTGGCGGCCGTCGCTCAAGCGCCTTACCTTCGCCAGCGGGGCGGAGGCGCGGCTCTATTCGGCCGCCAACCCCGAATCGCTGCGCGGGCCCGAGCATCACCTCGCGTGGTGCGACGAGCTGGCCAAGTGGCGGCGCGCGGAGGCGGCCTGGGACAATCTGAGGCTCGGCCTGCGTCTGGGCGAACGGCCGCGGGCCTTGATCACGACGACGCCCCGGCCCGTGCCGCTGCTGAAGCGGCTGCTGGCCGATCCGCTGACCAGGACGGGCGGCGGGCCGAGCCGGGCCAATCCGCATGTCGCGGAGGATTTCCTCGACGCCGTGGAAGCGGCGCATGGCGGGACGCGCTTCGGCCGGCAGGAGCTGGACGGCGTCCTGCTCGACGATCTCGAAGGCGCGCTGTGGTCGCGCGACCTGATCGAGGGGAGCCGGGGCGAGATGCCGCGAGCGGAAACGCTGACCCGGATCGTGGTGGGGGTCGATCCTCCGGCCTCGGCGGAGGGGACATGCGGGATCGTCGTCTGCGGACGGGACGAAGCGGGGATCGCCTACGTCCTCGCCGATTGCAGCGCGACCGGGCTCGGCCCGGACGGCTGGGCGCGCAAGGTGGCCGGCGCGGCGGAAAGCTGGCGGGCGCACCGGGTGATCGCCGAGGCCAACAATGGCGGCAGGATGGTGGAGAGCGTGCTGCGCGGCGCCGAAGCGGGGCTGCCGGTCACCCTCGTCCATGCGGCGGACGGGAAGGCCGCGCGGGCCGAGCCGGTGATGGTCGCGTTCGAGAATGGCAAGGCGAGGCTCGCCGGGCGCTTTCCCGCGCTGGAGGACGAGATGTGCGGGCTGATCTATGGCGGCGACTATCGGGGGCCGGGGGCGAGCCCGGACCGGGCGGACGCGATGGTCTGGGCGATGAGCGAGCTGCTGGCGAAGCCGCGGGCGGAGCCGAGGGTGCTGCGGCTGTAGGGACGGTCACTTTCACCCGCCGCGGCGATCAACCGGACGCGACGGCGCGTGAAAGTGACTGTCCCCATGTTCGTCCCCCCGCTCGGTCAATTCCATGAAGGCGCGGGCGGCGTCGCGGTCGGCCGCCTCCTTGAAGGCGACCTCGAGGCCGGGCGCGGCGCCGAGCATGTGCATCAGCGTC
Source organism: Sphingomonadales bacterium (assembly GCA_034668465.1). GTDB lineage: Bacteria > Pseudomonadota > Alphaproteobacteria > Sphingomonadales > Sphingomonadaceae > Allosphingosinicella. The sequence goes on along the minus strand of JAXDPI010000021.1, from coordinate 3,090 downwards.
CACAAGGCGAAGCGCCGGCCGCGGTCCTTCTCCAGGCCGAAATCGACCTGCATCCGCTCGATCCCCGCGGCGAGCGCCGCGCCCGGCAGGGAGGCGAGGTCGACCGTCCCGAAATAGCGGCGCAGCTGGTCGTCATAGTCCATTGGGGGACGTTTACTTTTAGGCGCCGCGGCTGTGAATGGGGACAGTCACTTTTCCGCACCGCAGCTTCTCTTTGTGCAGGGCGTGCGGAAAAGTGACTGTCCCTAGTTCCGGTTCTGCGGCAAGCCGTCGGCGATGTCGTAATAATCCCCTTTGTCGGCGGTGAAGATATGCATCGCCAGACGCGTTCCGGTCGGCGCGTCGAAGGCGCCCATGGCGATGGCGATCCGGTCCCGCCCGATCGGGTCCCAGAAAAGGACCGAGCCGCAAACCGAGCAGAAACCCCGCCGGACCCGCTCCGACGAGCGGAACCAGGTGACCTTGTCGGCGCCCTCGATCGCCAAAGCGTCGCGCGGCACGTCGGTGGACGCCCAATAATGGCCCGATTGCCTGCGGCATTGCGCGCAATGGCAGGCGTCCGGCGGGTGGAGGTCGCCCGTCACCGCGAACCTTATTGCGCCGCACAGGCACGCTCCCTGGTGCATATCGGGTCCCCCTCGCGCCGGAGCCCAAGTCCCGCCACGGGCCCGCGCGATGTCGGCGGATGCGACTATGGTGGAGGGCTTCCGCCGCTCTTCACGAGACAAGTGCTTGTTTCACTTAGATAACCCCCTGAGCGTTCATCCTGATCGCATTCGAGCCTTGGAGCCGGGCTCGTCGGTGCTGCCCGCGCCGAAGCCAGTGTCGCAGGCGATCGAGCCAGGCCTGCCGGAGGCGTCCTGGTGGCAGCGCTTGGTCGGCAACCCGGATCTTCGCGTCGCCGGCAGAACGGTACGTTGCGTTCGGGGCTCGTACGACGCATCAGGGACAGGGGGACGGGCGTATCGCCTCCGGGGAATATCACGCCCAGGCGATCATAGGTCGCCCAAAGCTCTTCCTGCGTCCCTGCGCTCAACTCTAAATCCCTGCTATATTCATCGCCTGCCCGTACATAATTCAAATTGCAATTATATCGTCCATCATCTGGAGCGCAGTACAGGTGATAGTAGAGGCATTCGGTGCCCACGCACTGCCTTTGCATGCGCCGCCAATCCGAGCCGGGCATATAGTCCGAAGAGACGACGGATGTGATCCGAACGTCGCCGATGGTGATGTGGGCACCGGACCAGACGCTGCTGGCCTCGACCTCGATCGCTGCGGGTTCATTCAGACAGAGCAGCGCGACGACTGCTATGCAATCCATCTTAATCCCCCCCACAGCCATTGAACGGACCCTCGCTACATTCGACGCGGCGATCTCTCGGCGTCACGGGCGACGGCCGCCGAAACGCTACTCCCTCGCGCCGTTCGCCCCCATGTTGCGCAACAGCCGGCCCATCCGCATGCCGAGGCACTATCCGATCGATGTTGACGTAGACATCGTTGCACGACCAAAGATCGACCTCGTCGTCTTCGTTCCTGTTGACGCCGATTGTCCCCTCAACGGAGACGTCGCTTCCGGACAGTTGCTCCAATCGACTTCCCAGGGATAACTGATAGTAAGCGGTTATACAGTGATTCCATATGTCATTGGCGCTTGCCGGCAACGTTGAAGCGACTGTTTCTGCATCGCTCCGGGAGTCCCAGAGCGCTCGCGTGTCCTGACCGAGAATAAGATAGCCGTCTATTCGGACTCGCCTGCCCCTAAGGTGGTCAATATTGCCGACAACCGCTGACGGCCGGTAGGGGCTGGGCGCCTGTGATGCCACGTTACTGCAACCGCCCCGCGCACAAGCTGTCACGGTCAAGGGAAGCAGCCGCCTTACCGAAATACCATAATCATAGGCGCTATCTGTGCAGAATGTCGGACCGGATACACACCCGACGTACGAAATGTTGCCTTCCACGCAGACTCTGCCCCGATGAAATGCGTTAAGAGGCCCACGTGCTACTATCGTAAGCCCCCCGGAGTGACGACTATCGTCGCGATCACTGCTCTCCACAATGTTAGCACTGTCAATCATGAAACCACAAACGCGAACAGAACGGCCGGTAACTTCTTGCGGCCGAGCGAAGACCAGATCGCGATCATCCGGCAGGCTTACACAGGCTGAGACCATCCCACCCCAGAGTAAGACGCAAGATGCCCTAATCATCTGCCGATACCGATACTTGGATGGGTCCTTCGTGCCTGATAATCACGCGCGCGCTCACGAAGGCCAGTTGTATTTCCGTGATTTACAGGTCTTATTTGGGCCGCGCCATTTTTTATTTCGATCGCATTTACATTGGTCCCAAATGCTTGATAGTTAGGAATTCCTGCGCGATCCGGGATTCCTATGTCGCCCAGGCCTGGAACGCCTGTATTGTTAGCGACGGGTTCGGTGTGGAACACGGCATCGGCGCCTACCAGGCTACTTGGCAGAACCTGGGCGGAGTTCTGATCGCCGCCGGCGACTCGCTGCGACTCGACAGTTGTGCCGCTGTCAGTAACGTGCTCCGTCATCCTATAGACTTGCTCCTGCCCGCCCTGTTGATTTAGTTGGCCGGCCATTTCGGAAGATGCCTGATCCAATGAAGGCCGTCCAACAGCGTCAGTGGACCACCTGTTCCGATCTGATACGTTGTCCGCTCGAATTGCTTCTTGCCCCGAGGGAGCGTGTGCCGCGTCCACCAAAGTAATGCAATTTGACTTGTTGCTATTGCAAGTTGTCTCACGACCGCTCGGATCCACTGCATTGACCGGGTCGTTCCCGACATACGCATAGAGATTGAACTGATCCTGATATCCCACCGGATCGGTCTGCATGAACCGCCCCAGCGTAGGCGAGTAGATGCGGGCTTTGTAATAATACATGCCGAGTTCGCTCAGCCAGATCTGCCCCGTATATTGGAACCGTCCGGCATTGGCCGCGCCGGGAATGCCATATTCGTCGTAGCTGTTGATCGCGACCGGAATGCCGGCCGTGTCGCCGAGCGCGACGATCGAGCCCTGATGGTCGGCGTACAGATGGCGCAGCGTCGTCAGGC
>JAXDPI010000020.1:0-79539 GCA_034668465.1 Sphingomonadales bacterium | reverse complement strand
CGACGATCAGGAGTTCATTCCGCTGCCTGAGATCCCGCTCACGGTCAGCTATCCGTAAGGCGATCTCGGCGTTAGAGCGCGTGACGATGGCCCAGACCCGTTCCCGTTCGCGTTCCGCGGCGCGCCTCGCCGCCGTCCAGGCGCTCTACCAGCAGGAGATGGAGGGCACGCCGGTCGCTCGGCTGCTCAAGGAATTTCACGATCATCGCCTGGGCGCGGTGATCGAGGACGAGCATTATCATGATGCCGAGCGCGACTTCTTCGATGACATCGTCAGCGGCGCCGATGCGCGCCGCGCGGAAATCGACGCGTTGATCAGCGAACGGCTGGCGCAAGGGTGGACCCTCGAGCGGCTCGACCGGCCGATGCGCGCGATCCTTCGTGCCGGCGCTTATGAGCTGATCGCGCGCGCCGATGTGCCGGTTGGATCGGTCATCTCCGAATATGTGGATGTCGCCCACGCCTTCTACGACAAGAGCGAGAGCGGCTTCGTCAACGGACTGCTCGACGCGATCGCCAAGCACGCGCGGCCCGCCCGCGCGGAGTAGATGCGCGAAGCCGAGGTCATCGCGCGCCTGAGGCGCATGGCGACCGCTCCGGAAGCCCGCGGCCTGCTCGACGATGTCGCCGTGCTCGACGGTCTCGTCATCACCCACGACAGCATCGCGGAAGGCATTCATTTCCTTTCGACCGACCCGCCCGCCAGCGTGGGTTGGAAGCTGGTGGCGGTGAACCTATCCGACCTCGCCGCCAAGGGGGCGACGCCGCGCGGCGCCTTGCTCTCCCTGACCATCGCCGGCCGCAACGATTGGGAAGAATTATTCCTCACCGGGGTGGAAGCGGCGTGCGAAAGCTATGCGCTGCCGCTGATCGGCGGCGACACCATCTCACTACCGCCGGGCGCTCCCCGGGTGCTTGGAATGACGGCGATCGGACAGGCAGGCCGGCACACGCCGGATCGCGCCGGGGGCGGGCCCGGCGATGCGTTATGGATCATCGGAACGCTCGGCGATTCCGCTGCGGGGCTCGCCCAGTTGCGTCAGGATTCGAAGGCGGTCAGCCCGCTGGTCGACATCTACCGCCGGCCAATCCCGCAACTCGGCGCCGGGCAGCTGCTCGCGCCCCACGCTCATGCCATGATGGACGTCTCGGACGGGCTGTTGCTCGACGCGAGACGGCTTGCGGAAGCAAGCGATTGCGCCGCCGAGATCGATTTCGACGCCCTGCCCTTGTCTGACGGCTTCATCGCATATCGCGGCAATGGTCGCGAGGCGCGCTTGTTCGCAGCGACCGCCGGCGACGACTATGCCTTGCTCGCCGCGCTTCCGGCCGAGCTCGATCCCTCAACCCTTTCTTTACCAGACGGGACCACGATGGCCCGCGTGGGGAGTCTCGTCGCGGACGGGCCGCGGATTGCGGTCGTCAGCGGCGGGCACTCAATCGAGCTTCCGGAGATTTTGGGTTTTGAGCATCAGAGCGATCACCATCGGCCAAGTTCCGGCCCGCCAGTGGCTAATCGGCCTTAGCGGTCTGATCTGCGGCATGACGCTCGCCCTGCTGATCCGCTAGCTCGTCCTAATCCACGCGGTTGCAAGCCGCGCCAAGCCCCCCTAAACAGCCGCCGATTTCAAGGGCGGCCGCCGTTCCTCCGGCCGCGCCCTCTCGCCAAAAGAACAGGGAAGCGCGAAACCCATGAACCTGCTTACAATCTCCATCATCTGCGGCCTGATCGCAGTCCTCTACGGCATTATCACCAGCCGCCAGGTGCTCGGCATGTCCGCCGGCAACCAGCGCATGATCGAAGTGGCGGCCGCGATCCAGGAAGGCGCCGCCGCTTACCTCAAGCGCCAGTACACGACGATCATGATCGTCGGCATCGTCGTTGCCGCAATCATCTTCTATTTCCTCGGCGGCCTCAGCGCCGCGGCCTTCGTGCTCGGCGCGGTCCTGTCGGGCGCGACCGGCTTCATCGGCATGAACATTTCGGTGCGCGCCAACGTCCGTACCGCGGAAGCGGCGCGCAACAGCCTGCAGAGCGGGCTCACCACGGCGTTCCGCGCGGGCGCGGTCACCGGCATGCTCGTCGCCGGCCTGGCGCTGCTCGCCATCTCGATCTTCTTCTACGTCCTGGTCGGCGTCCGGCACCTCGCGCCCAATTCGCGCGAGGTGATCGACGCGCTCGTCAGCCTCGCTTTCGGCGCCTCTTTGATCTCGATCTTCGCCCGTTTGGGCGGCGGCATCTTCACCAAGGCGGCCGATGTCGGCGCCGACCTGGTCGGCAAGGTCGAGGCCGGCATCCCCGAGGACGATCCCCGCAACCCGGCGGTGATCGCCGACAATGTCGGCGACAATGTCGGCGATTGCGCGGGCATGGCCGCCGATCTGTTCGAGACCTATGTCGTCACCGTCGGCGCGACGATGGTGCTGATCGCCCTGCTGGTCACCACCGGCGCGACGCAGATGCTGGCGCTGATGAGCCTGCCCCTGATCATCGGCGGGGTCTGCATCCTGACCTCGATCGCCGGTACCTATGCGGTCCGGCTCGGCAAGAGCCAGTCGATCATGGGCGCGCTCTACAAGGGCTTCTGCCTGACCGCGATCCTGTCGATCCCGGCCATCTATTACGTGATGTGGCGGACGCTCGGCGACCTCAACGCCGTGATCGGCGGCGCCACCGAAGCGGCCGGCCTCGACGTCGATCTCTCGGTCGCCAACACCGCGGTCGGCGGCGGCTTCACCGGCATGGACCTGTTCTGGTGCGCGATGGTCGGGCTCGCCGTGACCGGGCTGATCGTGTGGATCACCGAATATTATACCGGCACCAACTACCGCCCGGTCCAGTCGATCGCCAAGGCCTCGCAGACCGGCCACGGCACCAACGTCATCCAGGGCCTGGCGATCAGCCTCGAATCGACCGCGCTGCCGACGCTCGTCATCTGCGTCGGCATCATTGTCTCCTACCAGCTCGCCGGCCTGATCGGGATCGCCTTCGCGGCGACCGCGATGCTGGCGCTGGCCGGCATGGTCGTCGCGCTCGACGCTTATGGCCCGGTCACCGACAATGCCGGCGGCATCGCCGAAATGGCCGGCATGGAGGACGACGTGCGCGAGCGCACCGACAAGCTCGACGCGGTCGGCAACACCACCAAGGCCGTGACCAAGGGCTATGCGATCGGCTCGGCCGGCCTTGCCGCTTTGGTCCTATTCGGCGCCTACACGACCGACCTCGAGCGGTTCGCGGGCGAGCTCGGCATCGGCATCGACGGCGTCGATTTCAGCCTCAGCAACCCCTATGTCGTCGTCGGCCTGCTGCTCGGCGCGCTGCTGCCCTATCTGTTCGGGTCGATGGGCATGACCGCGGTCGGCCGCGCCGCCGGTTCGGTGGTGGAAGAGGTCCGTGCCCAGTTCCGCGACAATCCGGGGATCATGGCCGGCACCAGCCGCCCCAATTACGGCCGCACCGTCGATCTCGTCACCAAGGCGGCGATCAAGGAGATGATCCTTCCCTCGCTGCTGCCCGTGCTGGCGCCGCTCGCCGTGTTCTTCGGCATCCAGGCGGTGGCCGGGCGCGACCAGGGCTTCGCCGCTCTGGGCGCCTTGCTGCTCGGCGTGATCGTCTCGGGCCTGTTCGTCGCCATCTCGATGACCTCGGGCGGCGGCGCCTGGGACAATGCCAAGAAATATATCGAGGACGGCAATTACGGTGGCAAGGGCTCCGAGGCCCACAAGGCGGCGGTGACCGGCGACACTGTCGGCGATCCCTACAAGGACACCGCCGGACCGGCGGTCAATCCGATGATCAAGATCACCAACATCGTCGCTTTGCTGCTGCTCGCGGCCCTGGCGGGCCACGCCGGCTGATCCCGCATCCCTGTCCGAAATCGAAACCCCGTCCGTCTCTCGGGCGGGGTTTCATTTTTCGGGACGAGTCGCTAAGTCCTCCCGGCCTTTGACCCAGGGATGCGGATGGCCAAGGAAGAACTTCTCGAGATGCGCGGGCAGGTGGTCGAGCTGCTGCCGAATGCCATGTTCCGGGTGAAGCTCGAAAACGGCCACGAGATACTCGGCCATACCGCCGGCAAGATGCGCAAGAACCGGATCCGCGTTCTGACCGGCGACGAGGTGCTGGTCGAGCTGACCCCCTACGACCTGACCAAGGGCCGGATTACCTACCGCTTCAAATGACGGCTCCCACAAGCCGGCACCCTGAATTCGTTTCAGGGTCCATGAACACCGCGACCTGAAACTTCGAAGGCCGGTGTTCATGGATGCTGAAACAAGTTCAGCATGACGCTAGGGGTGGAAGCCATGCGGCTCATCCTCGCTTCCGCGTCCCCGAGACGGCTCGATCTGCTCGCCAGGATCGGCGTGGTTCCCGACGCGGTCGTTCCAGCCGAGATCGACGAGACCCCGCGCAAGGGCGAGCGGCCGATCGCCTATGCGCGGCGAATGGCCGCAGCGAAGGCGGCGGCGGTCGAGCACGCGGGCGCCCTCGTCCTTGCCGCCGACACGGTGGTCGCGGTCGGCCGGCGCATCCTGCCCAAGGCCGAGAGCGAGGACGAGGCGCGCGCCGCCTTGTCGCTTCTGTCGGGACGCCGCCACCGGGTCCATAGCGCGGTCACCCTGATCGGCGCCGACGGCCGGGCGCGGTACCGCCTTTCCAGCTCGATTGTCGCTTTCAAGCCGCTCGGTGCCGACGAACTCGCCGCCTACCTCGACAGCGGCGAGTGGCGCGGCAAGGCGGGCGGCTATGCGATCCAGGGCCGCGCCGAGGCGCTCGTCCGGATGATCTCCGGATCCTATTCGGGCGTCGTCGGCCTGCCCTTGTTCGAGACGCGCGCCTTGCTTCGCGCCGCGGGCTACAAGCTTGGCTGAGTGGCTCTACGAGGAAGGGATCGGCGAGAATCGCGCGATCCGCATCGAACACGGCGCGATTATCGAAGCCGCGATCGAGCTTCCCGGCCTGCGCGCCCGCGCCGTCGTCCAGGCCAGGCTGACCAACATCGCGGGCGTCGCCACGCTCGAGGATGGGACGGAGGCGATACTGTCCCCGGGCGGGCCTAACGAGGGCGAGGCGTTTCGTGCCGAAGTGGTGCGCGAGGCGATTCCGGAGCGCGGCCGATTGAAGCCGCCAAAGGTGCGCCCGACCGGGCTCCCTCTCCGCGCCGGACCGAGCCTCGCCGAGCGCATCGGCAATCCGCCGACGATGTTCGGCCCGGACCGGTTCGAGGAAGCGGGCTGGTCCGAGCTGCTCGAGGAAGCCGCGACCGGCGAGATCGCTTTCCCGGGCGGGGCGCTGCGGGTGAGCGTGACTCCGGCGATGACCCTGTTCGACGTCGACGGCGGCCTGCCGCCGGCTGCACTCGCCGAAGCAGGCGCGGCGGCCGCGGCGCGGGCTATCCTGCGCCTCGGCATTACGGGATCGATCGGGATCGATCTTCCGACCTTGCCGCACGCGGGCCGGCAGGCCGCCGCGGCGGCGGTCGACGCGATTCTGCCGCAACCGTTCGAGCGCACCGCCGTCAACGGCTTCGGCTTCCTCCAGATCGTGCGGCGGCGCGAGCGGCCGTCGATTCCCGAAACGCTCCACGCCGACCCCGCCGGCGCGGCCGCGCGGGCGCTGTTGCGGCGGGCGGAACGGCATACGGGGCCGCTCACCCTCCACGCGGCGCCCGCCGTGATCGCTCGCATCGAAGGAGAATGGGCGGCCGCTCTCGAACGCCGCGTCGGCGGCGCCGTCGCCTTGCTTGCCCGACCGGACCTCGCCATATCGGCCGGACATGTCGAAAGCCGTCAGTCCTGATTCCTGCCCGCTCTGCGGCAAGCCGACGAGCGCCGCGCACAAGCCGTTCTGCAGCCGCGGCTGCCGCGACCGCGACCTCTTGAACTGGCTCGGCGACGGCTATCGCATGCCCGGCCCGCCGGCCGATCCGGACGCCGTTCCAGCCAATGACGACGGGCTGGACAGTGAGCGCTAGGCGCCTCTATAGGCGCTGGCTTCCGCGTTCGCCGGAGTGGCCCAGGTAGCTCAGTTGGTAGAGCACGTGACTGAAAATCACGGTGTCGGTGGTTCGATTCCGCCCCTGGGCACCATCCCTCAATAATCCCGATTGTAGCGGATGTTGACGTTGGTGCCGCTGTTCGAGCCGAATTGCGAGAGCAGGCTCAGCGTCCGCGACAGCGAGATTTCGAGCTGGGTGGCGGTGAAGCCCTTCGCGTCGGTGATGATCTCGACATAGATGTCGTCGGACAGATACATGCCGGCCGCGACCGCGGTGCCCCGCCCGGTCGCGGTGTCGGCGTCGACCAGCCGCAGGCGGTCGATGCCGGTCGCCGAGCGCAGCCGCCCGAGCGGGTTGAGCCCGCCGCCGCTGCCGCGCAGCGAATTGAGCGAGGCCGCGAGCTGGACCGCCTGCAGCGCCGAAATCTGGGTCACCGAGCTGCCGAACAGGATCCGGGCGACGATTTCGTCCTGCGGCAGGCCCGGCGAGGAGGTGAAGGCGATCTGCGGGTTGTTCGACCGGCCGGTGACGTTGATCCCGACCTCGACCTGCTCGATCGTGCTGGTCGCGACCAGGTCGATCTGCGGGTTGGCCGGCCGCTCGCCGGTGAAGACGACCAAGCCGCTGTCGAGACGGAAACGGCGGCCGGCGAGGCCCAGAGTGCCACGGATCAGCTCGACGCGGCCGGCGATGGCGGGAGTCGCGGTTGTGCCCTGGAGGCGCAGATCGGCCTGCCATTCCGATTCCATGCCCATGCCCGAGACGTAGACGCGGTTGTCGGCGTTCAGCCTGATATCGAGCCGCCAGATGCTCGGCACGCCCTTCTCGGCGCTGTCTTCGCCGGGGGTGCGCAGCGGCTGGCCGCGGCGGCGCACCCCGGCGAGCTGCGGCACTTCGGCGGCGGCTTGGCGGACGATCTGGTAGCGCGCTTCGCCGAGCTCGAGCGTGCCGCTGATCGAGGCGCCGCTGCGGTCGTTGACGATCGCGAGGCTGCCGGTCGCGGTCCCCGAAAGGTCGTCGCTGCGCGCCAGCTGGGCGTTCTGGAACTGGAGCTCGAGGTTGATCGGGAAGCCAGCTGACGCGGCGAGACCGATCGTTCCATGGCCCTCGACCGTGCCGCGGCCGGCGCGGCCCGCGAGCCGGACGATCTCGAGCTGGGCGGCGCTGAAGCGGCCGTCGACGGCGAGGTTGGTGATCCGCGTCCCGTAGGTCTCGTTCTGGTAGACGAGGTTGTTGGCGCGGACGATGCCGGTGAATTGCGGCGCCTGCACCCGGCCCGAAAAATCGGCGGCGATGCCGATCGGGCCGCTCAGATGATGGCCGGGGAAATTGGCGAAGGACATCGGCACGTCGGCCGGGCCGTTGTAGCGGATGCCGCCTTCGAGCGGGGCGGCGAGCAATCGCGTCGTCCACGAACCCGCGCCCGGCCCCAATGGCTGGAGCCGCGCCTGGACGCGGCCGATGATCGCGCCGCCGCGGCGCAGGATCGCCGCCGCCTGGCCGCCCTCGGGCCGCAGATTGCCCGCCATGAAGAGGTCGACCGGGACCGAGCGCGTCGCGATGCCGGTGCGGGTGAAGCCGGCGACGTTCAATCGCGCCTCGGCGCGCGGGAAGCTGGCGTCGCTCGGCTGGGCGAAATCGAGGCTGCCGCTCGCCTGCCCGCCGAGGCCGAGACCGGGCGAGAAGGCGTTGAGCATCGACAAATCGAAGCTGTCGAGCCGCGACTGGACGACGATCCCATTGCCCCAGACGCCCGCCAGCCGGACGCGGCCGCGATCGAGGTTGATGGTCACCGGCGCCAGCCGCCAATTGGCGCCCTCGCGCCGCACCTCGGCGGGCTGGGCGAAGCGGAAGCCGATATTGTTGACCTGGCCCTGCGCGGCGGCGCGGACCAGCTCGGGCGAGACGGCCGCGTTGGCGGCGATGCGGAACGGCACCGCGCGCCGGCCCTCGGCGAACAGCTGGGCGGTGCCCGTCCCGCCGAGCAGATTGGCGCGGACGCGCGCCCGCTGGACGAACAGGCTGCCGCTGCTGAGGCCGGCGAGCTGGGCGTCGCCCTGGATCGAGATTTGCGGGCTGAGGATGATCGTCGCCTGGACGATCGCCCGCTGGATGATGATCGGCGTGTCGCCGGGCGTGCGCGCGCCATTGGCGGTCGCGGCGATGTCGATCCGCTGGTAGCGGCCGGCCGCGGCGAGCCGGACGGTGCCGCTGATCCCCTGCCCCGTCATGGTGAGCGTGCCGGCATAGGGCCCGGCGGCGGTGCGCACGATCCGGCCGCGGAAATCGATCCCGGCGAAGGTCAGCCGGCGGACGTCGATAATCATCGGCCCGCGCCCCGACAGGACGACGACGTCGGCCGTGAAGGGCCCGTAAGCGGATTCGCCGGTTGCCTCGATCGCCCAGCCGCCGGCGACCGCGCGGACGTTGGCGGTGACGTTCCTGAGGCCGATGCCGAAGCCCGGATTGGCCGCCTCCAGCGCGACCCTGGGCGCCCGCGCCGTGCCGGTGACGTGGACGACGAGCGGCCCGTAAGCGTCGCTGACGCCGTTGAAGCGCAAATCGAGGCTGCCGTCGCGCCGGTACACGCCGCCGCCCGAAATGACGCGCAGGCCGGGCGAGGCGACCAGCACATTGCTGACCCGGACCAGGCCCGACGGCTCCATCGCGATCCGCGCGGTGATCGTCGCGTCGCCGCGCAGCAGGTCGCGGATCGTGTCGTTGTCGATCCGTCGGCTGCGCGCCGCGACCCGGCCCGAAAGGCCGAAGCCGCTCGGGCCGGAGGTCATGTCGAGGTGGGTATCGACGCTGAACAGGCCGACACCGGCCACGAGGTAATTGCTCACCCGCCCCTGCAGCCCGGCGAGGTAGCGGCCGGCGGCGATATCGAAGGCGATGGCAAGGCGGGCGTTGACCCGGTCCGAGCGAAGAATCAGATCGTCGGAAACCAGCTTCAGCCCGTCGACGCCGATCTCGCCGTTCAGGGTGACGTTGTCGAGCCTGCCGCCGGCGACCAGATCGAAGCCGAGGATCCGGCTCGCGGTCGCGGAAACGGGGACGATTATGCCGTCGGCGCGGACCCGGGCGCTGCCGACCGCGCGCAGCCGCTCGACCGTGGTGGTGCCGAAGGTCAGGCTCGCCGCGGTCAGCTCGTAAGCCACGCCGGGCGTCGCGAACTGGCCGTTCAGGACCATCGCCAGCCGGACGTCGCGGCCGCGCAGATCGGGCGCGATCGCGCCGGGCTCGGTCAGCCGCGCGGCGAGGCGCAGATTCTGGAAGCGGTTCTGGCCGAGATCGACCAGCCCCTCGGCCGCCAGCGCGAGCGCGCGGCTGTTCATCCGCAGGCGAATGTCGGCGCGGCGATTCTCGAGCGTCGAGATGAGGTTCATCTGCACCAGCGGCGCCGCCAGGCGCTGGGCGGGGCCGGTCAGGATCAGCGCCGGTCTGAGCGGCCCCTGGACGCCGAAAGTGCCGTCGCGGCCGGTGATTGCGAGATCGGCGATGCCCCGGCCGCCCAGGGTCGCCTGCGCCCGGCCCTGCCAGCTTGCCCAATCGCCCTGGCCGAATATGCGCGCGGCGACCGCTTGGTCGGTGCCGATCAGGCCGGCGATGAAGCCGGTGCCCGGCCCGCGCGCGGACAAAGCGAGGCCAAGCCGGTTCGCCGCCGGCACTGCGTCGAGATTGAGGATCAGCCGGTCGCCGCCGGCGAGGCCCGGGGCGGCAAGCGTGCGGGCGTTGAGGCCGATCTGGGCGCGCCCGTCGGCGATCCTGATCCGGCTGTCGAGGCTGAGCAGATGGCGCCGCCCGGTCACCGCCGGGTCGATCAGCAACCGGCCGATACGAAGATGGCCGATATCGGCGTCGATGTCCGGCAGGAGCGGCGCATTGGGATCGCCGGCGCGCAGCGCGGGCAGCCGGCTCAGCCGCGCCACCGGGATGTCGAGATCCTTTATGTCGATCCGGCTGGTGAAGAGATAGGCGAACGGCCGGTATTGGATATCGGCGCGATCGGCGCGGAAGAAGGTCCCTTGCGGATCGGCCAGCGAGAGATCGACGAGGCGCACCTCGCTGAACACCGACCCTTCGATGCGGCCGACATGGACCTTGAGGCCCGAGACGGTCTCGAACGCGTTGATCTGGCCGAGGATGAAGCGCCGCCCGGAATCGGTGTTCAGCCAGGCGAGGAAGGCGCCGATCAGAAGAACGATGCCGAGCAGGGTGAAGCCCGCATATTTGGCGACGGTGCGGGCCGACGGGCGGCGGCGGACGATGACGATTTCCTCGGCCATCAGAAGGCCTGCCCGATCGAGACGTAGACGTTGATCAGCGATTCGCCCGGGCGCCGGCCGATCGGGGTGGCGATGTCGATCCGGACCGGGCCGAAATTGGTATAGACCCGGCCGCCGACGCCGACCCCGAAGCGCATGTCGGAGAAATCGGGATATTGGGCTTCCGACACCTGGCCCGCGTCGACGAAGGCGACGATCCCGTAGTCGCCGAACCGGTAGCGGCCCTCGACAGCGAACTCGCTCAGCGAACGCCCGCCCAACGGCACGTTGGCGGCGTCGCGCGGCCCCAGCTCCTGGAAGCCGAAGCCGCGCACCGAGCCGCCGCCGCCCGCATAGAGCCGCCGCGACGGCGCGAGGCTGTCGCGCGGAATCCCGAAGATCGAGCCGAACCGCGCCCGCCCGGCGAGGACGAAGCTGTCGCCGACCGGATAATAAACGCTGCCTTCAATGAGGTTGCGGATGTAGAAATCGGCGCCGTTGCGGAGCGAGGCTTCGGGATTGACCCGCGCGAGCAGGCGGAAGCCGCGGGTCGGATCGAGCAGGCTGTTCGAGCGGTCGTAGCCGATCTGACCGACCAGCCCGCCGATGAAATAGGCGTCGGAGAGCGAAACCTTGGCGGTGCCGTTGCGGTTCTCGTTGGTGGCGAGGATCTCGGCGCCGTAGGCATAGGTCCAGCGCTTCTGCCAGATCGGCGTCGATTCGCGCGAAACCAGCCCGTAGAGCCGCGCCGTATAGCCCTGGAAGGCTTCGAAATCGCGCCGGCCGACGTCGAGCTGAAGCAGCAGCGCCCGGTCGCGCAGGCCCCAATTGTTGCGGCGGAAGCGGATGCTGAGATTCTGCTCCCGCGTGCCGGCGATCGCGGCGATCCGCAGCGCGCCTTCGGGCGGGAGCAGGTTGCGATGCTCCCAGGCCGCTTCGAGCCGCAGCCCTTCCCCCGTGCTGAAGCCGGCCGACGCGTCCAGCGAGCGGGCGGGGCCGGCGTCCTGGCGGACCAGGATGTTGACATATTGGGTGCCGTCCTCGGCGCGCTCGCCGGTCAGTACCGGCTCGGCCGAGACGGTGCTGAACAGTCGCGTCGAGACCATCGCCTCGCGCAAATCGTCGACCTTGCGGCGGTCGTAGAGGTCGCCGCGGCGGAAGCGCGACAGAACGCCGACATGGCGCGCGTCGAAGGCCAGGTCGCCTTCGGTGGTGAAGCCGGCGAAGCGGGCGCGCGGCCCGGGTTCGAGCGGCAGCGCATAATCGCCGACATGGGTCTCGGGATCGAGGACGATGTCCCTGAGGCCGAGCTCGGGGAAGGGATAGCCCTCCTGCGGCAGCCGCAGCAGCACGTTCGCCTCGGCCGCCTCGACGTCCACCGCGCGGAGCGGACGGCCGGTCTGCAGCGGGAGGAACCGGCGCGCCATGCCGGCAGGCTCGGTGTCGGCGCCGTTGATCGCGATGGTCCCAAGATTGTAGCGGCCGCCGGCGGCGACGGTGATCGTCACCCGAAGGCGCCCGGGCTGATCGGGCAGTTGCTCGATCGCCGAAGTCGCGACGGCGTCGTAATAGCCCTCCGAGCGGAGCAGGCGGACGACGAGCGCTTCGTCCTCGCGGGCGCGCGCCGCGATCATCGCGCCGTTGACGCCCTCCCCTTCCGCGTCCTCGAGTGCCGAAAGGCTGCGGAAGCGGCCTTCGAGCCCGGTTTCGGCCATGCCTTCGACGACCAGAGTGTAGCGCACCGGCGGCGGCTCGTCGGCATCGGCCTGGGCGGCCGCGCCCTCGGCGGCCGGCTGGACGTCGAAACCCGAGATCGGCGGCAGCGGCTCGGTCAAAGCGGGGTCGCCGAGCGGCGTGTCCTCCACCGGCCCCGGTACGGGCGGGAACGGGGGCGCATTGGGGTCGAGCGGCTCGAGCGGCTGGTTCAGCGCCGGATCGAGCGGCGGCAGCGCCTCGTCGAACTGGGAATCGGTGACGATCGGCTCATTGTTCTGGGCCGCGGGCGGCGCCGGGTCCTCGGGCTTGGCCTGCGCGAAAGCGGGCGCCGCAAGGGCACCGGCCAGCAACGCAGCCATGTATCGCGCTTTGTTCAATAAACCCCGCTCATCGCCAAAGGACCGACAGCCCGTTTCGAACGTGCAACACGCGCGAAGGTTCAATCAGCCGCCGCGACCGCGGAATTGGCGGCGCGGATGACCGGTGCGGCGCCATCGCCGACCACGGCGAAGCCCGACCAATAATAAGGATGCGAGGTGAGCGCATCGTCCATCAGCGCACGCTGGGCGCGGCGCAAAGCGGCGGCGGTTCCGGTCCCGGGCGGCGCCGCGAACAGGCCGGAGATCAGCCGCTCGGTCGCGTCGAAATCGTCGGGCACCGGCCAGTGGCTGGCGATCACCATCCGCCCGCCGGCGCCGACGAAGGCGCGCACCAGCCCGTCGAGCGCGAACTCGCCGCCGCCGCCCAGGCCCGCTTCGGCGGTCGCGCTCGCGCCCGCGCCCGCGGCGGTGTCGCAGGCGGAAAGGATGATCAAATCGGCGTCGATCCGAAGATCGAAAATTTCGCCGAACGAGAGCAATCCGTCCGAGCCTTCGCCGCCGAAGCTGGTCAGCAGCGACGGCCGCGCCGGGCAATCGGGCCGGGGCGGCGTGACGAGGCCGTGGGTCGCGAAATGGAGGATGCGATAATTGGCGAGGTCGGTCCGGGTGATGATCCCGGTGTCGGTGAAGTCGGCGCCGGTGACGATCTCGGCCTGGCCCGAACGCCCGGCCGAGGCCGCGGCGCCGGCGGCGACCAGCTCCTTGGCCGAAATCGGCCGGTTCCAGGCGGCGAGCGACCAGCTGCAGCCGATCTCGCCCACCGTGCCGCCGCGGGTGCCGCCGCCGGGTAGATAATAGCCGCGCGCCGGCATGTTCTGGCCGAAGCCGAGATATTCGGCGCGGGCGCGGCTCGGCGGCGCCTGGCGGACGTCGCGGAAGGCCCGTGCCGAAACGGCGGTGCTGATGTCGCGGTCGCGGCCCAGCCACTGCACGCCGGTGAAATCGAAACCGTCCGCGTTGGGCCGGGCGGCGCGCGTCCGATAGGCCTCGATCCCGGCCCGGTCCATCACCAGCAGATTGGGCGGCAGCCGCAGCATTGCGCCGTCCGGCTCGAAGATCAGGTGGGTCGCCGCCGCAACCTCGCCCGCGACCGGCGCGAACAGGCTCTGGTAGAGCGCGAACGCGCGCTCGAGGTCGAACGGGTAGGTGAGCTGCTGGTTGCGCTCGACGACCGAGATGGTCGCGCGCAGCGCATCGACCTGGGCGTCGAGCGCGGCCGGGCCGGCGCCGATCCGGAAGGCGCGGGCGGCGCCCGCGGTGGCGAAGACCGCATAGGCCCGGTCGCCGACGATGATCATCTTGTAATAGGCCTCGCCCGGCCGCAGCAGGCGCTGCAGGTCGGCGAGCGCGAAGGTGCCGTTCGACACTGCCCGGTAGCGCGGGAATATCGCGAGCCGCGCCTGGGTCGCGACCTGGTCCTGCTGCCAGCCGGCCAGCGAAGCCGAGAGCTCGGCGATCCGGGCGGTGGTCGCCGCGGTCGGCTGCTCGGCACCCTGAAGCCGGGCGAGCTCGACCCGGCCGCGCTCGATGTCGCGCGTCAGATTGACCGACTGGCGGAACAGGCGCGCGGATTCGTCGCTGCCGCCGGAAAGCTCGCGCGCGAGCACCGCCTGGGTCTGGGCGACGCCCGGGCGGACCAGGATCTGGCTCGCCGCGAACAAATCGGCGACCGCCGCCGGATCCTCGCCGCGCGCCGCCAGCAGCTCGAAATAGGGCTCGAGCGCCCGCTTCAGGCCGGGCGAGCTGTCGCCGCTGTCGGCATTGGCGGCGACGATCCCGCGGAACAAGGCGAGCGCCTGCTCGGTGCGCCCGGTGCGGGCATAATAGCCGGCGAGCCGTCCCTTCGCGCTGAACAAAGCGGACGAGCCCGGATAATTGGTCTCGAGCAGGGCGATCGCCGCCAGATGCAGCCGCTCGGCCTCGGCCCGGTCGCCGCGCCCTTCGGCGATGCCGGCCAGCTCGCCCAAAATCTGCGCCCTGAGCCACAGAGTGGCCGCGATCCGCCCGCCGCGGATCGCCACGAGCTGCTCGAGCGCCCGATTGAACGGCGCGACCGCCTCGGCGTCATGCTGCCGCAAGCGCAGGATCGTGCCGCGCAATTGCTGTGCCTGGCCGTCGAGGATCTGCGCCTTGTCCTCCTGCGTCAGCCCCTCCTGGCCGCGCAACCGGCTCGCGCCGGGCGATTCGGCGCTGAGACGGCCGGCGACCGGCCGGTCGATGACGAGGTCGCGCACCGCCGCGTTCGGCCCGATCGACGGCATCGGCCGGTCGAGCTCGACCATGGCCGCGTCGGCGAGGCCCTGGTTCAGCAGGTGCATCGCGCGGTAGTTGCGCAGCCGGCGCGCGGTCACCGGATCGGCTCCGGCCATTTCCGCGGCGCCGGCGAACAGCGCGTCGGCTTCGCCGTAGCGGCCCAGATTGGACTTCTGCAGCGCCTCGTTGACCGAGGCTTCCGCCCGATTGACGGCGGCGCCGTCGCGCTGGGTGAGGGCGCCGAAAAATTCGGCGCTTTCGGCGTAGCTGCCGGCATTGTTGCGGCGATAGGCCTCGGCGAGCGCGCGCTGCGGGTCGAGCGTGCCGGCCTGGACGCGGGCGAAGGCGGCCGGATCGCCGGCGCCGGTGGTCGCGATCGAAACCTCGCCATCGACGATCCGGTCGGCGACGAGGCTGCGCAGGCCGAGCCGCAGCGCGCTTTCATAGCCGGCGAGCCCTTCGGCAATGTACAGCCTGCCGCGCGCGCGCCGCAGGTAGACGCGATAGGCGACGTCGGCGGCGTTGAGGCGGCAGGCCAGGGTCTCCACCCGGCCGACCCCCTCGATATCGGCCGGTTCGCCCGCCTGGCAGGTCACCCGATCGCCGCGTAACGCGGCCAGCCGCGCCGCCGGATCGGCGCCGCGGTCGCGCAGCACGTAGAGCTGGCCGACCGGCGCCGCCGCGTCGCGGCAGACCACCGAATAGCCGCGGTCGAACATGTCGACGAAAGCGCGGTCGGTGGTCAGCGATTGAGCGGTGCAGAGCAGGCTGCCGCCCGCGCCGATCCGGAAGCTGTCGCGGGTGCCGACCGGCTGGGCGGCCGCCGGCCAGGCGAAAGCGAGGGCGAGGAGGATGGCCAGGCGCCTCATGGGTGGACCTCGTCGCAATCGCCGTCATGGTCGCGGTCGCAATCGGGGTCCCAGAGCGTCGATTCGCCGCCGCTGGTGACCGGCTCCTCGATCAGCGGCTCGGCGGCGAAGCTGGTGTCGACGAGATCGTCCTGCTCGGCGCCGAACGGGAGCTGGATCGAAGCCGAGCCGCCGGTCGGCCCGGTGGTCGGATCGCGCCCGGGGATGGTATCGTTGGGCGGCCGCGCCGGGCACTGGCCGGTGACGATGATGCAGGTGTTGAAGGTGGACGCGGCGGTATAGCGCCCGGCGCCGCCGGCCGCGCCGCCGGTGCGGTAATCGACGGCGAAGAAGAAGTCGTAGCCGGTGGTGAAGCTCCCGTCGGGGTTGAGCCGGCGGCCGAAGGCGGTCACCTGGCTCGCCGGCGCGTTGGCGATGATGGTGAGCCCGCCCGGGCCGACGGTGATGCCGGCGAAATCGAGCCCGGTCGCGAACGTGCCCATGCCGAAGCCTGTATTCTGGACGAACAGGGTGCCGCCCGTCGCGAGCGTGACCCCGCCGGCCTCGACATAGCCGCGCGGCACGTCGGCGCCCCCATTGTCGAGCAGATCCGCGTCGCGCCCGGCATAATTGGGGTCGAGGCGGAGCCGGCCGAGGATCGCGGCCGACGCGACCCACAGATTGTTGGAGGTCAGGATCATCGTCCCCGCCGGCGCGCCGGCGCCGTCGCGCACCCTTATGCTCGCGCCCGGCGTCACGATTTCGAGCCGCTCGACGGCGGTCAGCGCGATGCCGTCGCCGGCGCGCGCGCCGGTCATCGCCAGATTGCCCTCGACCCGCGCGATGCCGGGCGTGCCGATGACGAGCGTCCCGATCCCGGCCGCCGCGCCGCCGCCGGTAAAAGCGAGGTCGCGGACGAACAGGGCGACGTTGGCGCCGAGCGCGGGGACGTTGATCCGCAGCGTGTCGGCGCGAATCCGCCCGGCTTCGGCGTTGGTGAGCGTGTAGCCCGGTCCCTGCGCCGCGCCGCCGAGCGTCGCCGGCTGCGTGGTCGGATTGACCTGGAGGGTCGCGACCTGGGTCCCGGCATCGCCGAGCGCGCCGGTCAGGTCGATGTCGGCCGAGGCGATCCTGAGGTCGCGGCCGAGCACGCGGCCGCCGACCGACGCCAGATCGCCGGCGCGGATGTCGGTCCGGTTGGCGCTGCGCGTGACGGCGCCCGCCGCGACGCTGACATCGTCGGCCGCATTCACGAAGAAGTCGGTGACGTCGATCGTCACGCCGCCGGGCGCCGGGCTGGCATGGGTGATGGTGACGTCGTCGCCCGAATTGAGGGTGAGACTCCCCCCCTGGAACCGGCCCGCGCCGTCGGCGATCACCCGGATCTCGCCGGGCGTGGTCAGCGTCGCCGCCTGGGTGACGTTGATGATGCCGCCGCGCGGCTCGAGGCTGGAGAAGGGCAAGGTCGCCGGCGTGCCGTTGGCGGCCGCGCTCAGAGTGAGGTTGGCGAGATTGATAATGCTGCCCCCGATGGCGGTGACGTGCCAGGCGCCGGGGCCGTTGCCGCCGGCGGCGGCTCCGGTCGCGGTGGCGCTGCCGGTGACGTTGCCCGCATTGAGCGTGCTGGTGACGGGCCCGCCGGGCACCGGCGTCGCCGCGAGGTTGATGGTCCCGCCGAGCGCGACCCCGCCATTGGGGCCCGTCCCGCCCGCGCCGTCGGCGGCCAGAGCCGGATTGCCGGCGAAGGTGACGATGCCGTTGGCGAGCAGCGAGACGGTGCCGCCGCGGCCGGTGCCGCCGGCGAAGACGGTGCCGCCGGTGACGTCGCCGCCGGTGCCGTTCGAGGTCAAGGTGGGCGCGCCGGCGACGATCACCCTGCCGCCGCCGACCGCCGCCACGCGGACGTCGCCGCCGGTGCCGTTGGCGCCCGGATTGGCCGAGCCGTTCGAGCGGCTGCCGGTGCCGCTCGCGTCCATCGCCAGGTCGCCGTCGAGGCGGACGAGGCCGCCGTTGATGCCCTCGACGCGCGCATTGCCGCCGACGCCCGTCCCGCCGCGGTTGGGCGAGAGATCGAGGACGCCGCCGGCGCCGGTGGCGAGCACCCTGGTGGCGCCGCGGACGCGGACGCTGCCGCGGTCGGCGAAGATGCCGGCATTGCCGCCGGTGCCGTTGCCGGCGATGCTGGCCGCCGGATCGACCACGCCCTGCGCCGAGGCGTCGACAATGGCGTTGCCCAATATGTCGATCGTGCCGCCGGTGGAGAAGATCAGGGCTTCGCCGCCGGCCAGGTCGATCGGATTGAGGGCGATCGTCCGGTTGCGCGCGGCCGAGACGAGCGCGTTGCCGCCGACGGTCACGGTCTGGCCGAGGCCGGCGAACAGGTGCGCGCGGGCGCCGCCGAACAGGCTGACGTCCTGCTGGAAGGTCAGGCTGCCGCTGGTCGCGCCGCTCGCCAGCATGTCGGTGACGGCAAAACCGAAGAGATCGGAAGTGATCGTGCCGCCGCGGATGTGGAAGCTCGCGTCGCGCCCCGGCACCGGGGGGATTCCGGATTCGCCGAAGCGGTCCGGCATGCCGTTGACCACCGGATAGCCCGCCGAAAGCACGATCGCGCCGTTCTCGATCGCCGCGTTGACCGCGGGGTCGAAGCCGGCATTGCCTTCGAGGATGGCGGTGATCGCCTGGTTCTTGGGCACCGCGACCAGGTAGATGCCGTGATTGTCGGCGCCGCCGGTGCTGGCCGGGCCGCCGGTCGCGCCGGTGTGGATCAGCGGCACCGCATTGTCGCTGCCGACGGTGACGATGATGTCGAACAGGCCGGCATTGACCCGCATCAGCACCTCTTCGCCGGCGACGAAAGCGGCCGAGCCGTTGACCCGGACCGAGCCGCCATGCTGGACGACCGGCGCGATCATCGCGACGTAGCTATTCTCCTCGAGCGCGCGGATCTGCGAACCGGGCAGGGTGATCACCGCCGCATTGGGCGCCTTGAAGCCGCCGAGGAACTGGATCGCGCCGGTCGGATCGATGAAATTATTGGCGCCGTCGGTGGCGACGGTCAAAGTGGTGAGGACGAGGTTGCCGACGTCGAACAAGGCCTTCGGCCCGACGATGATGCCGTTGGGACCCTGAAAGATGATCGTGCCGCCCGGCACGGAGGTGCCCAGCGCCGGGTCCTGGAGCCGGCCGATCACGGTGCCGTCGAAGCGGACCGGAACGTTGGTCTGGATCCGGTTCAGGACCGCGAAATTGCCGGTGTTGTTGCCGTTGATGAAGGTCGCGACGTTGCCGGCCGGCAGGAAGATGATCGGGTTGCCGCCGACATTTGGGAACCAGTTGATGATCGCGCTCGGCGAGTCGATCGTGATCGTCTCGACGCCGAGCGTGGCGCGATCGTAGCCGACCGTGCCGGCGACGGTAGCCGGATTGGCGTTGAACGCCTGGGCTCGAGCCTGGCTGGGGAGGGTAAGCGCGCCGAGGGCGCAGCCGAGCAGCAAAGCGGGGCGCAGGGTCATCGGGACCTCCATGGCCACAAGCGGGTGGTGAACGAGACGAGGATGCGCGGATCGCCCTTGCGCGCCTGAAGCGGCCCGCGGTCGAGCGGCACGGCGACCAGCAAATCGAGGCGGAAGCGGTCGCCATAAGCGGCGCGCACGCCGCCGCCGACCGAGCCCAGCTCCTGGCGGCCCAGGGAGAATATTCGGTCCTCGTTCCACACCCAGGCCTGGTCGAAGAAGAGATAGGGCTCGGCGCGGAACTGGTCGGGCGCGGGCGGCGCCGCGCTGCCGAAGCGCAGCTCCGCCTGCAGGCCGATGCCGCTGTCGCCGAGCAGGGTGCCGGGATCGTAGCCGCGCCCGGCGGTATAATTGCCGGCCGAAAATTCCTCGAAGCTGAGCAGCGGATCGCCGCTCCATTGGCCGCGCAGGCCGAGCGCGACGGTGAGGCGCGGGATCGGGCGGAACTCGCCATAGGCGCCGCCGCGCAGCACGGTCGCGGCCGGATTCCCCTCGAGCCGGGTCGGCGGCACCACGCCCGGCCCGATGCATTGGGCGAAGCCCGCGCCGCACGGCGTGCTCGCGCCGAACAGGTCGAGCCCCTGGCGCAGCTCGATGCTCGCCCCCAGCCGCCAGCGCGGCTCGGCGAGCGTGTAGCGCGGATTGCCGGCGACCAGCCCGAGCGCCTCGAAGCCGGCCCGCGCGAACGCGACCCGGAGCCGGTCCCGGTTCAGCGCGAGCCCGTTGAAGTCGATGTCCTGGTCGACGATGTCGAGCCCGACCGACCCGCGCAGCGTCCGGGTCTGGCGGCGGACGAAGGGGTAGCTCGCCTCGATCGTGGCGAACAAGGTGCGGGAATCGATCGCCACCCCGGGCAAATCGAGGTCGGGGCTGGCCCAGGCGTAGGTGAGCTGGCCGCCGAGCGCGAGGCCCTCGCCGCCGATCCGGAAATCGTGGCCGATCTGGATCGTCTGCTGCTCATCGGTCTGGGCCGAGCTGTAGAGAGCGAGCGTGGTGCGGTCGCCGAGGCCGGTCAGCCCGTAAATCTGCGCCCGCGCCAGCGCGCCCCAGCGGCCGAGCTCGTGCGAGCCCAGATTCTGGACGGTAGCGTCGACGGCCAGCGCCTGGTGCTCGACAATGACCTCGCCGATCACCTCGCCCCGCGCCGCGCCTGCCGAGCGCAGCGCCAGCCGGACATGGTAGCCCGGCAGGTCGCCGGCCAGCAGCAAATAGCGTTCGGCGTCGAAACGGTTGAACACCTCCTGCCCGGTCAGCTTGTTCAGGTAGCGGGCGATGATCCGCTCGCCGCGCCCGGCATTGCCGCGCACCCGCAGGGCGACGAGCCGCGCCATCAGCACCTGGAAATGGACGATGCCGTCGGCGATGCGCTGCTCCGGCACCTCGACCGCGGCGATATAGCCCGCCTCGCGCAAGATCGTGGCGGCGCGGTCGCGGATCTCGCAGACGATCGCGACATTGTTCTCCTGCCCGACAAAGGGGGCGAAGGCGGCGCGCAGCCCGTCCGCCGGCAGGCCGCGCAGGTCGTCGAACACGACGTCGCGCAAAGTGAATCGGATATTCTGATATTCGGGCCGGTCGAGCGCGCACGGCGCCCGCTCGACGCCGCCCTCGACGGTGAGCCGCGCCGGCACCGGCTCGGTCCGCTCGGGCGGCGGCCGCTGGATCTCCTCGCGGGTCGGCGGGGCCGGTTGCTGGGCAAAAGCGGGGGTGCCGATCAGCAGCGCGGCGGCGACGGCGGCGCCGGGCGGCCAGGCCAGAGGCCGGCCGCGCGCTTTCACCGGCACGTTCCTTGCCACCATCCGCGCCCCTCTGGCTGATCGGCGACGAACCCCCTTGATAGCAGAACGGCGGGGGCCGCCAAACGCCAAATCTAGGGCGCGGGCGACGGCGCGGCGGCGAGTTCGGGATTGAGGCTGCGGACGTGCAGCAGGAAGGAGCGCGGCCGCTTGATCAGCCGCTGGACATATTCGACCCGCAGGCCCGCGGCCTCGGCCAGCGCGCCGACGAAATGGACGCAATTGCGCCGGTTGAGGTTGTAGGAGGGCTGCGGCCGGTTGCGCCATTCCTCGACCACCGCCATCACCGCCGCATAGCGCGCGTCGGTGAGGGTCAGCGCGAACTGCCGGTCGCTGCGCGCGATCTGGCGCGCGCCCTCGACGACGATCTCCCCGGCGACGGATCCGAACAGCAGGGCCGGGGTCACCGCCTTGGCGGTGAAGCCGTAGCTGGTGTCGACCTGCTCGCCGCTCGCGTCGATCGTGCCGTGCAAGGCGACGAACGCATGGGGAAAATTGTCGCCGCCCAGCTCGCGCGAATAAAAGGCGATCTCGACCGCCGCCGCGGCCGGGGCCTGGATGCCCAACAGGAGGAAGGCGAGCAGCCACAGGCAGAATCGCGGCGCCCGCCGGCGCGTGTCACTCAAGGAACTGCTCGCCCGGCCGGTGTAAGTGGCGCAGGGATAGTCGCCGCGCAGGGTCGTAGCAACCCGTCGCGCGCAGCCAAATGATTGAAGTCGCGGCGTTCGGAGCCTATGTGCACCGCCCGTCCCGAACGCTTCGTCTGCCGAGAGCCATGTCCGTAAGATCGCTGTTCAAATTCGCCTCCCGCGCGCAGCCGCGCGCCTGCGCCGTGCCGGACGGGCGGCGCATCTACGCGATCGGCGACATTCATGGCCGGCTCGACCTGCTCGACGCTTTGCTGGACATGATCGACGCGGACGATCGCGCGCGCCGACCCGCGGCCAGCGAGCTGATCTTCCTCGGCGATCTCGTCGACCGCGGCCCCGAATCGGCGGGCGTCGTCGAGCGGTTGATGACTCTGGCCGGGACCCGGCCGGTGCGCTTCCTGATGGGCAATCACGAGGAGGTCTTCCTGCGCGCCCTGGAGGGGGATCCGAAGGCGTTGCGCTTCCTGATCCGCATCGGCGGCCGCGAGACCCTGCTCAGCTACGGCGTTTCGGAAAGCGACTATCGCGGCCTCGACTATGAGGAGTTGCTGGCGCTGGCGCAGAGAAAGGTGCCGGCCGCCCATCGCGCCTTCCTCGCCTCGTTCGAGAAGTGGATCGAGGTTGGCGACTATCTGTTCGTCCATGCAGGCCTCCGGCCCGGCGTCGCGGTCGAGGACCAGTCGACGAGCGATTTGTGCTGGATCCGCGAGGATTTCCTCAGCCATCGCGACAGCTTCGGCAAGATGGTCGTCCACGGCCACAGCATTTCCGAGGACATAGACGAGCGCCCCAACCGGATCGGCATCGACACCGGCGCGTTCGCCAGCGGCCGCCTCACCGCGATCGGCCTCGAGGGCGGCGAGCGCTGGTATTTGTCGACCTGAAGACCTATCGCACCGGCGGCACCGGCATCTGCCCGGCCGCCCGCGCGCTCCTTATCGCGGCAATCTCGGTCTCGAACAGGGCGATCCGCCGCCGCCAATCGGGGTGGGTCGGGCTACCGAAGAAATTCAGCCCGCGCCGCCCGAAGCGCGACCAGAAGCGGACCGCCGCCGCCGGATCGTAGCCGGCCCGCTCCATCAGATAGACGCTCATCCGGTCGGCCTCGATCTCCGTTTCGCGGATGCGCGTCGCGTTGCGGCCGAAATTGGCGAAGAAGCCGCGCGACACCCGCGCCGCGTCGAGCCGGACGCGGTGGCCGAGGATATTGTGGGCGAATTCGTGGGCGAGCACCGCCGCCAGTTCGGCCTCGTCGAGCGCATATTCAGCGAGCGCGGTGGTGACCTGGACGTAGCGGCCGTCAGCCTGGGCGTTGAGCCGCGGCGACGGGATCAGCTGGAAACGCGTCGCGCAGCCCGGCTCGGCGCCGATCGAGAGGGTGTGGCGAGCGCCGCCGCGCTCGATCTCGACCTCGGCCCGGCCGTCGGCGAAGGCCGCTTCGAGCGCATCGAGGATCAGCTCCATCCGGTCGAAGCTGCGGTCGCGGCCCGCCGCGCCGCGCGGCAGCACCCGGCCGTCGAGGCTGACGAGGACGTCGTCGAGCCGCAGCCCGGCCTGCTCCGCCGGCGCGCCCGGAACCAGCGCGAGCACCGCGGGACCGGCGTCGAGCCCGAACGCGCGACTCGCGGCGGGCCGGAAGTCGGCGCCGTATTGCGAGAGGTCGTGGATGGCGAAGCCGGGCAGGTTTTGCCGCGCGGCGCACAGGTCGCGAGCCCCGGCCGCGAGCCGGTGGCCGATGGTCGCGACCTGCTGGTCGAGCGCGCGCATCGCGCGCAGCGATTGCTCCGCCGGGTCCGCGCCCGCCGCGCCCGCCGCGCCTGCCGAAGCGGCGCCGACGAACAATAAGCAGAGCACAAATCCGTGCAAAAAGACGCGATTCATCAATATCTTCCCATATCCAAGGCGAGTCATGCCGCCGCCGCTAACGATCTGGTAACCGGCATCGGCCATGAAGTTCAAACCCGCTCGTCAAACTGTGGATTTTCGGCCACATTTGCGATCGGTGCAAAAGGGCAACACCGCCGCAAGCGTGGGAAAAGTGCACCAAATTTGGGGTTGTCAACAATGTACCACTGTGGCACTGCCAACGCCGAAAAGCTCAACAGGGAGTTCAAGATGGGTTTGAAGAAAGCATCCGTGGCTGCGGTGCTCGCGGTCTCCATGGCCAGCACGCCGGTTCTGGCGCAGTCGGCCGCTCCCCTTTCCGTGGCGGCCCGCAGCGGCGCCACCACCAGCGACGAGAATAACATTCGCGGCGGTTTCATCATCCCGGTGATTGCGGTCGTCGCGATCATTCTCGGCATCCTGGCGGCGACCGGCGGCCATGGCAGCCGTCCGCACAGCCCCTGATCGTCCTCGCGAACGAGATAGAATAGCGGCCTTCGGGCCGCTATTTTTTTTGCCTGCGGTCCTGAGCAGGAACCCTGGCCGCCGCTAACCGCGGCTTTACGTCTCGCGCCTATGAGGGCGTCATGCATTTCGCGGACCAGCCCCGGATCGCCGTCGTCGGCCTCGGCTATGTCGGCCTGCCGCTCGCGGTGGCGCTCGCGCGCCATTTCGAGACGATCGGCTTCGACATCGACTCGGCGCGCGTGGCCGAGCTCGCCCGCGGCCACGACCGGACCCGCGAGGTCGAGCCGGCCGAGCTGGCCGCCAGCGCCCTGGCGATCACCGACGAGCGCGAGCGGGCGCGCGGCGCCGACATCTATATCGTTACCGCCCCGACGCCGGTCGATCAGGCGAACCGCCCCGACCTTTCGCCGCTCTGCGCCGCGACCGAATCGGTCGCCGGCCTGATCGATCCCGCCCGGCCGGCGATCATCGTCTATGAGAGCACCGTCTATCCGGGCGTCACCGAGGATATTTGCGGACCGCTGATCGCGCGCGTCTCCGGCCTCGAGCGGGGCCGCCATTTCTTCCTCGCTTACTCGCCCGAGCGGGTGAACCCCGGCGACCGCGAGCACAGCATCGACAAGATCATGAAGGTCGTCGCCGGCGAGAATGACGCGGTGACGGCCCGCGTCGCCGCGCTCTACGATCGGGTTACCAGCGGCGGCACCTTCCGCGCCAAATCGATCCGCACCGCCGAAGCGGCCAAGGTGATCGAAAACGCCCAGCGCGACATCAACATCGCCTTCATGAACGAGATCACCCAGATTTTCGGCAAGCTCGGCCTGTCCGCCCTCGACGTGCTCGAGGCCGCGGGCACGAAGTGGAACTTCCTGCGCTTCCACCCCGGCCTGGTCGGCGGCCACTGCATCGGCGTCGATCCCTATTATCTCAGCCATTGCGCGCAGAGCCTCGGCCATCTGCCGCGCGTCATCCTTGCCGGCCGCGCGATCAACGACGGCATGGGCGGCTGGATCGCCGACCAGATCCACAGCCGCCGCGAAAGCCGCACCGGCGACGTCCTGATGCTCGGCCTGACCTTCAAGCCCGACGTGCCCGATCTGCGCAACTCGAAGGTCGTCGACGTGGTCCGCAGGCTCACCTGGCTGGGCCACCGGGTGACGATCCACGATCCGCTCGCCGATCCGGGCGCGGCCCTGCGCGAACATGCCCTGCAAATCGAACCCGATGCGCTCGCGCGGCGCTATGACGTGGTCGTCGCCGCGGTGCCGCACCTTGCGTATCGCGCGATGGACATGGCGGCGGTCGCCGCGCTCGGCAGGCCGGGCGCGCTGATCGCCGACCTGCACGGCCTGTGGCGCGACTGCGCGCTTCCCGAAGGTCTCGACAGATGGACGCTGTAAGCGGCGCGCCGGGTCGCTAGAAGGGGCGGCATGAATATTCTCGTTACCGGCGCCGCCGGCTTCATCGGCTATCACGTCGCCCGCTTCCTGCTCGAGCGCGGCGAGCATGTGATCGGCATCGACAACCTCAATCCCTATTACGATCCGCGGCTGAAGGAGGATCGGCTCGCTGAGCTGCGCAAGCTGAAAGCCGGGACGTTTCGCTTCGAGCAGGTCGATTTCTCCGACGCCGACGCTCTCGAAAAGGCCCTGGCCGGCGCCGAGTTCGACCGGATCGTCCATCTCGGCGCCCAGGCGGGCGTGCGCTATTCGCTCGAAAATCCGCGCGCCTACATCACTGCCAACGTGATGGGGCACCTCAACCTGCTCGAAATCGCCCGTGTCCGGACGGTGCGGAGCTTCGTCTACGCTTCCTCGTCGTCGGTCTATGGCGGCAACACCGATCTGCCCTTCCGCGTCGAGGACCGGGTCGACCGCCCGATCTCGCTCTACGCCGCGACCAAGCGCGCGGACGAGCTGATGAGCGAGACCTTCGCCCATCTCTACCGGATTCCGATGACCGGCCTGCGCTTCTTCACCGTCTACGGCCCCTGGGGCCGGCCGGACATGGCGATGTGGATCTTCGCCCGGAAGATCCTCGCCGGCGAACCGATCGAGGTCTTCAACCACGGCAAGATGCGCCGCGACTTCACCTATATCGACGATATCGTCAGCGGCGTCGTCGCCTCGCTCGACAACCCGCCCGTCGACGACGGCGCGCCGAAGGCCGGCGGAAGCGTCGCGCCGCATCGCCTCTACAACCTCGGCAACAACCGCGCCGAGGAGCTGATGCGGGTGATCGCCCTGATCGAGCAGGCCTGCGGCCGCAAGGCCGAGCTGCGGCCCTGCGCGATCCAGGCCGGGGACGTGCCCGAAACCTATGCCGATATCGGCGCCGCACAGCGCGATCTGGGCTTCGACCCGCGCACCTCGATCGAGGCCGGCATCCCGCGCTTCATCGCCTGGTACGAGGATTACCAACGCCGGCGCGGTTGAACAGCCGAAAGGCCCCCTGTAAGAGCGCCCATCCCTGACGCATGGAGCTGCCGGATTCACATGGGTGATGCTGCCAAAAAGACCGCTCTGGTGACCGGCGTGACCGGCCAGGACGGCGCCTATCTTTCCGAGCTGTTGCTGAAGAAAGGCTATGACGTTCACGGCATCAAGCGCCGGTCCTCCTCGTTCAACACCGGCCGGATCGAGCATCTCTATGAGGATCCGCACGTCGAGCATTCGCGCTTCCACCTCCATTATGGCGACCTCACGGATTCGACCAATTTGATCCGCATCATGCAGGAGGTGCAGCCGACCGAGGTCTACAACCTGGCGGCGCAAAGCCATGTCATGGTCAGCTTCGAAACCCCGGAATATACCGCCAATTCCGACGCGCTCGGCACGCTCAGGCTGCTCGAGGCGATCCGCATCCTCGGGCTGGAGAAGACCTGCCGCTTCTACCAGGCCTCGACTTCCGAGCTTTACGGGCTGGTCCAGGAAGTGCCGCAGCGGGAGAGCACCCCCTTCTACCCGCGCTCGCCCTACGCCGCGGCGAAGCTCTACGCTTATTGGATCGTGGTCAATTATCGCGAAGCCTATGGCATTCATGCCTCGAACGGCATCCTGTTCAACCACGAAAGCCCGCTCAGGGGCGAGACGTTCGTCACCCGCAAGATCACCCGCGCCGCCGCCGCGATCAGCCTCGGCCGCCAGGACAGGCTCTATCTCGGCAATCTCGACGCCCAGCGCGACTGGGGCCATGCGCGCGAATATGTGCTGGGCATGTGGATGATGCTGCAGCAGGACCAGCCGGACGATTATGTCCTGGCGACCGGCATCACGACCAGGGTGCGCGATTTCGCCGAATGGGCGTTCGCCGATGCCGGTATCGCGATCGAGTGGCGTGGGCAGGGGGTCGAGGAAAAGGGCTTTGACGCGGCCAGCGGCGTCTGCCGGATCGAGGTCGACCCGCGCTACTTCCGCCCGACCGAGGTCGATCTGCTGCTCGGCGATCCGAGCAAGGCGCACCAGAAGCTCGGCTGGCGCCACGAAACCGAGGTTCGCGAGATCGCCCGCGAGATGGTCGAGGCCGACCTCAGGATCATGCAGACCGCGCCGGTGATGCGGGAAGCGTGAGATGACGCAGATCGCCGGCAAGCGGGTCTATGTCGCCGGTCATCGCGGCATGGTCGGCGGCGCCATCGTCCGCCGCCTGGCGCGGGAGGATTGCACGATCCTCGTCGCCGACCGCGGCGAAGTCGATCTGCGCGATCCCGCGGCAATATCCGCCTGGATGGCGCGCGAGAAGCCGGATCTGGTCTTCCTCGCCGCGGCCAGGGTGGGCGGGATCCTCGCCAACGACAGCTATCCGGCGGAGTTCCTCTACGACAATCTGATGATCGCGGCGAACGTGATCCACGCCGCCCATGAGATCGGGGTGGAGAAGCTGCTCTTCCTCGGGTCCAGCTGCATCTACCCCAAGTTCGCCAGGCAGCCGATGAGCGAGGACCAGCTC
Source organism: Sphingomonadales bacterium (assembly GCA_034668465.1). Taxonomy (GTDB): domain Bacteria; phylum Pseudomonadota; class Alphaproteobacteria; order Sphingomonadales; family Sphingomonadaceae; genus Allosphingosinicella. The sequence continues at coordinate 51,811 of JAXDPI010000020.1, read as the reverse complement.
CTCACCGGGCCGCTCGAGCCGACCAACGAATGGTATGCGATCGCCAAGATCGCCGGAATCAAGCTCACCCAGGCCTATCGCCGGCAATATGGCAGCGATTTCATCGCGGCGATGCCGACCAATCTCTACGGCCCGGGCGACAATTACGACCTCAAAAGCAGCCACGTTCTGCCGGCGCTGATCCGCAAGGCGTGGATGCTGAAGAGCGGCGAGGCGAAAACCCTGCCGGTCTGGGGCAGCGGCGAGGCGCGGCGCGAGTTCCTCCACGTCGACGATTGCGCCGACGCCTGCCTGTTCCTGATGCGCAATTACACCGGCGAGGAGCATGTCAATGTCGGCACCGGCGAGGATATCCGGATCATCGATCTCGCCCGCCTGATCTGCCGGATCGTCGGCACCGAGCCTCGCATAGAGCTCGACCCGGCCAAGCCGGACGGCACGCCGCGCAAGCTGATGGACATCGGCAAGCTTCGCGCGCTCGGCTGGTCCCCTTCGATCGCGCTCGAAGAGGGGATAAGCAGGACCTGGGCGGAGCTTCGCGACCAGAACCGATTCGGCTGACGCAAGGCTGCTGCTTCGCGGTAGAGCCTTGTATGCGGGAGCTTCTTGTTTCAGGAGCGGCGGTTAAGCCGTTTCACGATTGCCCGGGGCAGGTTCCAAGATGCAGCGATTCGTTCTGGTGGGATGTGGGCGCATTGCCAAGCGTCACGCCGAGCTGCTCGGCCGGGGCCAGATTGACGGCGCGCTGCTGGCCGGCGTGTGCGACGTCGACGGCGGGCGCGCCCGCGCCTTCGGCGAGCAATATGACGTGCCCTGGTTCGCCGACATGGCGCAGATGTTCGCAAGCGTCGAGGCGGACGTCGCCAGCATCCTGACGCCGAGCGGAATGCACCCCGAGCACGCCATGGCGGCGGCGGCGGCCGGCCTCCACGTGGTGGTCGAAAAGCCGATGGCGCTGAGGCTCGACGATGCCGACGCGATGATCCGCGCCTGCGACATCGCCCGGGTCAAATTGTTCGTGGTCAAGCAGAACCGGTTCAACGTGCCGGTCCTCAAGGCGCGCGAGGCGCTCGACCAGGGCCGCTTCGGCAAGCTGGTGCTCGGCACGGTCAGGGTCCGCTGGTGCCGCGACCAGAGCTATTACGACCAGGATGCGTGGCGCGGCACCTGGGCGCAGGACGGCGGCGTCCTCGCCAACCAGGCCAGCCACCATATCGACCTGCTCGAATGGTTCATGGGCCCGGTGCGCGCGGTCCACGCCCGCGCCACGACCGCTTTGGTCCGGATCGAGGCCGAGGACACCGCGGTCGCGACGCTCGAGTTCACGAACGGCGCGCTCGGCGTGATCGAGGCGACCAACGCCACCCGGCCAAAGGACCTCGAAGGCTCGCTCTCGGTGCTCGGCGAGAAGGGCAGCGTGGTGATCGGCGGCTTCGCGGTCAACGAGATGCTGCATTGGCAGTTCGCCGAGCAGCGGCCCGACGACGAGGATGTGCTGAAGCAATATTCGGTCAATCCGCCGAACGTCTACGGCTACGGCCACCAGGCCTATTACGAGCATGTCGTGCACTGCCTGCAAACCGATTCGGCGGCGCTGGTCGACGGTCTCGGCGGGCGGCGCAGCCTCGAATTGATCACCGCGCTCTACGAGTCGATCGAAACCGGCAAGCAGGTCCCGCTGCGGCTCAACGCGCGCCACAGCCGGCTGGGCGCCCGGCCGAAATGACGCCCCCGTCCCCGCAGGTCGGACGCGTGGGAATCGTCGATGTCGCGTTCGGCGAGGGGGTCCGCGTGGTCGAGCCCTGCAACCTCTACGGCTGCACGATCGGCGACAAATGCTTCATCGGGCCGTTCGTCGAGATCCAGAAGGGCGTCACGATCGGCGCCCGCACCCGGGTGCAGAGCCACAGCTTCATCTGCGAGCTGGTGACGATCGGTGAGGATTGCTTCGTCGGCCATGGCGTGATGTTCGTCAACGACCGCTTCGCGCGGGGCGGCCCGGCGCGGGGCGACCGGACATTGTGGGAGCCGACCGCGATCGGCAACAACGTCTCGATCGGCTCGAACGCGACGATCATGCCGGTATCGATCTGCGACAATGTCGTGATCGGCGCCGGCGCCGTCGTCACCAGGAATATCGAAAATTCCGGCGTCTATGCCGGATCGCCCGCCCGCTACGTGCGTCCGCTCCCCTGAGGCCAGGAATGCCAGCCGAATGACGATCGTCCCCTTTGCCGACCTTCACGCGCAATATCTCTCGATCAAGCCGGAGATCGACGCCGCGATCGCCGCGGTGATCGCGCGGTCCGCGTTCGTCCGCGGCCCGTTCGTCGAGAAATTCGAGGAGGAATATGCCGATCATATGGAGGCGCGGCATTGCGTCTCCTGCGCCGACGGCACCGCCGCGCTCTACGTCGCCATGCACGCGCTCGGCATTCGCCCGGGCGACGAAGTGATCACCACCGCCCACAGCTGGATCTCGAGCTCCGAAACGGTAAGCCAGCACGGCGCGGTTCCCGTCTTCGTCGACATCGACCCGGCGACCTACACGATCGATCCGGCGCGGATCGAGGAGAAGATCACAGACCGCACCGTCGGCATCATCCCGGTCCATATCTACGGGCAGCCGGCGGACATGGATCCGATCATGGCGATCGCGCGGCGGCGCGGGCTGTGGGTGATCGAGGACTGCGCCCAGGCCCATGATGCGACCTACAAGGGCAGGAAGGCCGGCCGCTTCGGCAATGCCGCCACCTGGTCCTTCTATCCGGGCAAGAATCTGGGCGCGATGGGCGACGCCGGCGCGATCACCACCGACGATGCCGATCTCGCGCACAGGATGGCGCGGTTCGCCCGTCATGGCGGGGTCGTCAAGGGCGTCCACGAGATCGAAGGGATCAACAGCCGGCTCGACGGGCTGCAGGCCGCCATCCTCAGCGTCAAGCTGCGCCATCTCGCCGGCTGGACCACGGCCCGGCAGGCGGCCGCCCGCCGTTACGACGCGCTGCTCGCCAGCAACGCGGTGCGCGTCCCGGCGGTGGCGGAGGGACGCGAGCATGTCTATCACCTCTACGTCATCGAGCATGAGGATCGCGACGGCCTCGCCAGCCACCTCAAGGAGGACGGCATCCAGACCGTGATCAACTATCCCACCGCCCTCCCCTTCCTGCCTGCCTATGCGCGGTTCAATCATACGCCCGAGCAGTTCCCGTCCAGCTTCGCCATGCAGTCCCGGATCCTGTCGCTGCCGATGTTCGCCGAGATCAGCGAAGGGCAGATCGAGCATGTCGCGGCTTCGATCGGCCGCTTCTGCCGCTCATAGCCATGTCGGGTGGGGCTCTTTACGGGTTTCCCGTGCTCGGCCGGACCGGCCTCGCCCACTCGCTGCTGGCCTGGGCGCGCTGCGCGCTCTGGTGCCACCAGACCGGTGCCGAGATGATCGCGCCGATCTGGCTGCGGCCGCGGATCGGCCCCTACCTCCGGCGCGAGCTCGACAAGAGGGGCTATCACCGGCTGTTCCGCCCCGCCGGCGAGGTCGCCGGCCTCAAGCGAGCATGGCTGCTCGCCTCGGCCCGCAAGGTCGACGTCCACGAGCAATGGCCGGCTGCCGAGATCGACACCGGCGGGCGGCCGACGATCGTCCGCTTCTTCAACGCGCTCGCCGACAACGAGAAGAAATCCTTCGGCCAGGTCGTCGGCCATGAGGCGTTTCTCAGGGCGCGGCTGGAAGCGATCACCCGGCCTCGATTCCATCCGCCCCGCCACCCGGCACCGTTCATCGCGATCCATGTTCGCGCCGGGGATTTCTCGCCGGCCAGCGCGGAAGCGGTGCTTGGCGGCCGCAACAACGTGCGCCTGCCGGTCGATTGGTATGCCGATCGGCTGCGCGCCCTGCGCGATGCGCTCGGCGAGACGGTTCCGGCGATATTATTCTCGGACGGACGCGACGAGGAGCTTCGGCCGATCCTCACCGAGCCCGACGTTCGGCGCATTCGCGGACGCCAGTCGATCACCGACCTGCTCGATATCGGCCGGGGGATCGCGGTGATCTCGTCGGGCTCCGGGTTCAGCTTGTGGGGCGCCTTCCTCGGCGGCGCGCCGCGGCTGTCCCACCCCGGGCAGATGATCGTCAGCGCCTATCGGGAGCCGGCGCAGGAGATCGAATCGGGCTTTGGCGATGCCCTGCCCCAGGGCTTTCTCGCTCACGTAACCAGCCGGGCCGCGGCCGCTTCATGTTGAAGAACATCGCCATCGTCCTGCGCGGATCGGTGATCGCCCAGGCGATCGGGTTCCTGGTCCTGCCGATCCTCTCTCGCCTGTTCGCGCCGGAAGCGTTCGGCGCCTATCAGTTCTTCCAGGCCATCCTCACGCTGTTGCTCGTCACGGCCTCGATGCGTTTCGAGGTCGCGTTGCTCAGGGCCGCGGACGGGGCCGAGCTGCGCGCCGTCCTGTGGCTTTGCTTCGTCCTGAACCTGCTGGTTTCAACCCTGGTCGCGCTGCTGGTCGGCCTGATCCTCGCCGGCGGCTGGCCCGAAGCGGCAGCGTCGCTTCCCTTCACCCTCTGGCTGTTCCCGCTCGCCTTGCTGCTCGCCGGGGTGGGACAGATATTGACCTACCTCGTGACCCGCGAATCCGCCTTCCCGGTCAGCGCCAACAGCAAGGTTGCGCAGGCCGGCGCCTATGCGGCGTCCGGGCTGGCGCTCGGGGCTGCCGCACCGGCCGTCTCGGGCATCATCCTGGCCGACCTGTGCGGCCGCTTCGCGCTGGTCGGTATGCTGCTGGCGTGGGTGCGGCGGCGCAAGCGGGACCTGTTCGGCCCGGTAAGCAGGGTCCAGATCGTGGCGGCCGCGTCCAAGTTTCGGGAATTCCCGCTCATCTCCGTCCCGGGCGGCATCGTCAACACGCTTGGCGCCGTGCTGACGCCAATGATGATCTACGCCACCTTTTCGCCCTACGTTTCCGGCCAATTCGCACTGGTCGAGCGCGGCCTGACGATTCCGGTCGCGCTGCTGGTGACGGCGGTGTCGCAGGTCTACATGGCGGGCTTCGCGGAGGCTCTGCGCAAGCCCGGCCAATCGGCGCTGGCCCAGTTCCGCAAGGTCGTGCGCAACATGGCGCTGATCGGCGGCCCGCCCGTGCTGATCCTGATCGCCTTTGGCCCAACCATCTTCGTGACCGTGTTCGGGGAGCGGTGGCTGCTGGCCGGCGAGTTCGCGCGGATCATGGCGCCGGCGTTCTGGCTGGTGCTGATTTCCGGCGCAGTCAACATGACGATCACGCTGCTCGGCCGGCAAAAGCTGCAAATGGCCTGGGAAGTGGGCCGCCTCGCCGCGATGGCGGCGATTTGGACGGCGATTCCGCTGCTGGCGCTGTCCGCAACGACCGCCGTGATCTTGCATTCCCTGCTGATCCTGGCGACCTGCGTCGCATTTCTGGTCATAGCCAATTGGGCCTTGAAAGCGCATGGCCGCGCCGAGGACGCGCTGGCGGTGGAAAGCCAATGATCACGATCGTGGATTATGGCGTCGGCAACACTGCCTCGCTGCAGAACATGCTCGAATATATCGGGGTCCCTTCGGCGATATCCGGCCGCCCGGAGGAGATCGAGCGCGCCGCCAAGCTGATCCTGCCGGGCGTCGGCGCCTTCGACCATGCGATGGCCACGCTCGACGCGCGCGGCCTGCGCGAACCGCTGCGCGCGGCGGCGGCCCGCGGCACGCCGCTGCTCGGCGTCTGCCTCGGCATGCAGCTGCTCGCCGGGTCCAGCGAAGAGGGGGAATTGCCCGGCCTGGAGCTGATCGACGGCACCGCGCAGCGGCTGGCGCCGGACCCGGCGGCGGGTCTCAAGGTCCCCAATATCGGCTGGGCCGAGGTCGATCCCGTGCCGGGAGCGCCGCTGTTCGACGCCGGGGCGGAGCGCGAGCGCTTTTACTTCGTCCACTCCTACCACCTCGTCTGCCGCGATCCCGCGGACGTCGCCGCGACGATCGATTATGGCGGGCCGATCACCGTCGCCGTCTCGCGCGGCAACATTCACGGCGTCCAGTTCCATCCGGAAAAGAGCCACCGGTTCGGAATGCGGCTGATGAAGGCGTTCGCCCAATCATGATCGCGCGCCGGCCTCGCTTGATCCCGGTGCTGCTGGTCGACCGGGATCGCCGGCTGGTAAAGACCGTCGGCTTCGGCGAACGCACCTATGTCGGCGATCCGTTCAACGTGATCCGGCTGTTCAACGAGAAGGAGGTGGACGAGATCTGCGTCCTCGACATCGACGCCACCGTCGACGGCCGCGCCCCCGATCTCGGCTTTGTCGGCGAGCTCGCCTCCGAATGCTTCATGCCGCTTTCCTATGGCGGCGGCCTCGTCTCGCTCGAACCGTGCCAGGCGCTCGCTACCGCCGGGGTCGAAAAGTTCGTGATCGGATCGGCCACGAGCGATCGGCACCTGATCGGCAGGATGGCCGCCGTGTTCGGGCAGCAGGCCGTGGTCGGCTGCGTCGATTACCGGGGGGCCGGCGCCGCCGCGATCGCCTGCACCCGGTCCGGACAATCGTCGCTCGGACTCGACCCGCTCGATCATGCCCGCTTCCTGGTGGAAGCCGGCGTCGGCGAGATCATCCTGCAATCGATCGACCGGGACGGCCGCCGTGCGGGCATGGACCTCGAGCAGATCGCGAGGATGTCGCCCACCCTTCCGGTGCCGCTGGTGGCGCTCGGCGGGGCGGGTGAGACGGGCCACCTTCTCGCCGCGCTCGACGCGGGCGCCTCCGCGGCGGCCTCGGGCAGCGCCTTCTCCTTCATCGGACGGCTGCGGGCGGTGCTGATCACCTATCCCGGTCCGGCCGAGCTGGCGGCATTATGAAGGCCCGGGCCGCCAATCTGCGGACCTGCCGCTTCTGCGTCATGGACGAAAGCGAGGCGGGCGTCGTCTTCGACGAGACCGGCCAGTGCAATTGCTGCCGCGAGGCGATCGAGCGGCTTCCCCACGAATGGTGGCCGGGGCCGGAGGGAAAGGCGCGCATGGACCGGCTGGTCGATCGCCTGCGCGGCGAAGGGAAGGGCCGGCCCTACGATGCGATGGTCGGGTTGAGCGGGGGCATCGACAGCGCCTTCCTGGTCCATCACATGGCGAGCGAATACGGGCTGCGCCTGCTGGCGGTCCATGTCGACGGCGGCTGGAACAGCGAGCCCGCCGTCCGCAACATCGAATCGATCCTCCGCGCGCTCGATCTCGATCTCCACACCGAAGTGATCGAATGGAGCGAAATGCGCGATCTTCAGCTCGCCTTCCTGCGCGCCGGCGTGCTCAACCAGGATTTCCCGCAGGATCACGCCTTCTTCGCGACCCTGTTCCGCACCGCGCGAAGATACGGCATCAAGACCTTCCTGAGCGGCGTCAACTTCGCCTCGGAATCGGTTTCGATTCCCGGCAGCGACGCCCCGCCGTCGGTCGACGGCGCCCATGTCGCAGCGATCCACCGCCGCTTCGGGACGGTAAAGCTGAGAAGCTATCCGGTGATGCGGCTCACCGAGTATCTGTGGATGACCCGCGTCCGCGGCCAGCCGGCGATTGAAAAGCCGCTGAACTTCTTCAATTACGACAAGGAGGATGCGAAGCGGATTCTCCATGCCCGCTACGGCTGGCGGGACTATGGCAGCAAGCACAGCGAATCGCGGTTCACCAAATTCTACCAGGAAATCTACCTGCCTCGGAAGCATATGATCGACAAACGCCGGATCCAGCTGTCCAGCCTGATCGTCTCGGGCCAGATGGCCCGAAGCGCGGCGCTGGACGAACTTGCCCGCCGCCCGATCGACGATCACCAGGCGATGCTCGACATAAGGTTCGTGGCCAAGAAGCTCGGCATCGGCACCGACGAACTGGAGGACCTCGTCGACGCTCCCCCGGTACCGCACAGCGCCTACCCGAGCGACCATAAGCTCCACGCGCGCCTGATGCGCGTTCGCCGCTGGCTGCGGCGGAGAGAGCTTCGGGGGAGCAAGGCAGCATGAGCGAGCAAGGCGCAATCCCCGCCTCGCCCGGCGCCGCCGCCGGCGCCGGCATGGCCAAGGACCGCAGCGGGCGCGCCGCCTGGGATCCGCTGGCGCTGCTGATGTCCTGGTTCATCCCGCTGGTGATCGTCGGCTATCCGATCGCGGGCGCCTCCGCCATCTTCCTGCCGTTCCTCGAGCCGACGACGGTGACCTATGGCTATCGCGGCATCGTCGCGGCGCTCGCGGCCGTCGCGATCGTCGGCGGGCTGGTCCGCAACCAGGCCCCGGTCTTTCCGGTCGCGCTAACTTTGTTCCTGCTCGCCTACCTGGTCCGGCTCTATGTCGACGCCTATATCGTCGGCGTTTACCGGGCCGACGTAGCGATGATCTTCTATGCCGGCGCTTTGCTGCCGCCGGTCCTTGCAATATTCTTCGCCGGCCGCGTGGTGCGGGAGCAACAACTGATCCGGACCATGTTCGCGGCCGCTTTCGCCGCCGCGACGCTTCTCCTTCTCATCAGCGTGCTCGGCCTCGAATCCGAGATCATCTCCTCGCTCGAGCAAACCGGAGGCCGGTTCAATCTCGATACCGTGAACGCGATCACCATTGGCCATGTCGGCGCGACGCTGCTGATCGCCTGCGTCGCCGCCTGGTATCATCCCGGCCGGCTGGTGCCGAGGTTCCTGATCGTCGTCGCTGCCGCAATTGCGGTCGCGACGATGCTCCAGGCCGGCTCGCGCGGGCCGTTCGTCGCGATCGGCTTCTGCCTGATCGTCTATTCGATCATCGCGCGCCGCTGGGGCGTTGTGTTCGCGAGCCTGGTTGCCGTCGCCGTCGTCGCCTTGCGCTCGTCGCCGGATCAGATCGTGGTCCTCGACCGGTTCACGACCGCGGGGTGGGATGCGGCAAGCTCGGCCCGGCTGCTCACCCAGGACTATGCCATCGCCGATTTCTTCGATTACCCGTTCGTCGGTCACGCCTATATCGAGCTTGCGACGCTCGATTATCCGCACAATCTGATCATCGACACCGCCATGGCGCTCGGCCTTGCCGGCCTCGTCCCGCTGGCGATCTTCACGGTCCAGGCGGCGCGGGCGGCGGTGAATCGGTTGCGATCGGGCCAGTTCCTCGTCGCGCTCCTCGCCATGCAGGCTTTCGTCGCCGCGCAGTTTTCGGGCAGCATCTGGGGCCAGATCAACCTGTTCACGATGATCGGCCTCCTCCTCGTCTGGAACCGGAAGCAGGCCGCTTTGGGCGCCGCCCCGATGACCCGCTGAGAGCCGCGCACGATCATGCGAGTGTTTCAGACCTATGGGCTCCAGGCCACCTACAAGCCGCGCCTGCGCGGCCTGCGCGCCGGCGCGGCCTCCTTCCGGGAGATGCGCGCCATCCTCCTCGGCGACAGGTTCGGGGCCGTCCACCTGCTGCGGCCCTGCCTGTCCGGGGATCCCGAGGCCTTCCTGACCGCGGGCAATGACGAGGAGATGCAGCGGGCCTGGGCGGCGGAAAACGGCTTGCCCGCCACGGCCGGCCCCGACGAGATCCTCCTTGCCCAGATCGAGGCGCATCGCACCGAAATCTTCTACAATTGCGATCCGATGAATTTCGGCAACGCCTTCCTGAAGCGGCTGCCCGGCTCCGTCCGCCGGACCATCGCATGGCGGGCGGCCCCTTCCGAGGGGGGCGACTTTCTCGACCATGACGTGATCGTCAACAATTTCCCGAGCCTGCTGGCCCGCTTTCGCGCGCAGGGCGCGCGCGCCGAATTGTTCACGCCCGGCCACGATCCGGAAATGGATGCCTATGCGGCGCGCGCGGAGCGGCCCATCGACCTCCTGTTCGTCGGCGGCTTCTCCCGCCACCATCGCCGCCGGGCCGAGGCATTGCGCCGCGCCGCCGGCCTTCGCGATCGCTACCGGCTGGTCTTCTGCCTCGATCCGTCGCGCCTGACGCGCCTCGCCGAAACGCCGCTCGGGCTGGCCGGCCCGCTGCGGCGGCACCGGCGACCGGCCGAGATCCGGGCGGTGGCGGCGCCGCCGGTCTATGGCCGGGACCTCTACGCCATGATCGGCCAGGCGAAGCTGGTGCTGAACGGCGCGGTCGACATGGCCGGGGCGGCCCGCGGCAACATGCGCATGTGGGAAGCGATGGGCTGCGGCGCCGCGATGGTCAGCGACGCCGGCGACTATCCGGACGGAATGGTGGCAGGCGACACCTTCCTCGATTATAGCGACGGGCAGCAAATGATCGGCGCGATAGAGACGCTGCTCGAGCGGGGAGACCAGCGCAAGGCCATGGCGAGCCGGGCGCATGCGATGATCTCGAGCCGCTACAGCAAGTCCGCCCAATGGGGAGCATTCCAGCGACTGTGCGAATAACCAACCTGCTCAACCCTTCGATCGTCAAGGCGCTGCTGACGGGCCGGAAGACCTGCCGGCTGGAGCCCGGTGCGCGGCTCGCCCTCGCGGCGCGGATAGCAAATCAGCAGCCGAGCAGCGGGGCGATCCGGATCGGCGCCAACAGCCTGGTCGCCGGACAATTGATGACCTTCGCGCACGGCGGCCGCATCGAGCTCGGCCAATGGTGCTATGTCGGCGAGAACAGCCGGATCTGGTCGGGCGCGTCGATCACCATGGGCAACTATGTGTTGATCGCCCATAATGTCATGATAATGGACAATTTCACGCATCCGATCGACCATCTGGCCCGCCGCGATCACGCGCGGGCGACGATCGGAGGCCGTCATGCCGCGACGATCGACTTGGGCGACAAGCCGATCGTGATCGGCGACGACGTCTGGATAGGAGCCAATGCGGTCATCATGCGCGGTGTCAGTATCGGCGACAGGGCGATCATTTCGGCAGGTTCGGTGGTGCGGCACGACGTCCCGGCCGATGCCGTCGTCGGCGGCAATCCGGCGGCCGTCATCCGCTCGCTCGCATCCTGAGCCCCAGCCAGCCGCATCGAATGGAAAGCAGTTCGTGTCCAACGTCTCCTCTCATCTTTCGGAACTTTACGAGGATTATTATCGGCCCGATGCCTTCGAGGATCTCAAGCGGGACCTCGCCGCGCGGGACAGCGTCGATCAGATCGTCAGGCTGGGCGGTGCCGAACTCGGCCGCACGCTCGACGTCGGCGCCGGCGAGGGCGCGGTTTCGACCGAGATCGACCGCCGGGGCCTGGCGAGCGAAATCGTCGCGGTCGAGATTTCGCAATCCGGCATCAAGCGGATTCTCGAACGGGGCCTTCCCTCGCTGGGGTCGGCGCAGTTGTTCGACGGCTACAAGCTTCCGTTCGCGGATCAGAGCTTCGACAGCGCCGTCTGCGCGCACGTCATCGAGCATGTCGAGCACGAGCGGCTGTTCCTTCGCGAGCTGGCCCGGGTGGCGAAACGCCTCTATCTGGTCGCGCCGCTGGAGGGAGGCGCGCGCGGCCGCATCTATCGCAGCATGGGCCATATCAACTATTATCATCCGCTGACGCTGCTCAACCTCATTGAAACGAGCGGCTTTTCGATCGTTGCTCACGACGTGTTCCCATCCTCGACCGCCTATGAGCGGCATATTTCGGGCGCCGCCGCCGGGACGGCCAAGAGCATGATCCGGAAATCGCTGCGCAAGCTGCTCGGCTATCGGGCGGCCCATGTGATGACCTATGTGATGGTGGTCGCCGCCGTGGCGGAAACCTCAGGCGAAACCGCCTAGGCGCGGCCGAAAGGGGGGATTGTGTTGACGAGCATCGCCCGCGCCTGGCGGCATCTCAAATCGGTCGGGCTGCTGCACCGCAATCTGGATGACGTCCGCGTCAACCAGGGCCGCATCCTCGCCCACCTCAACCGCGACGCGCGTCATGCCGACCTCGCCGGCTACGAGTTCAAAATCTTCTCCCAGTGGGGCGAGGACGGCATCATCCAGCACCTCGTCCACCATCTCGATCTGCCGGCGCGGACGTTCGTCGAATTCGGCGTCGAGGACTTTTCCGAATCGAATTGCCGGTTCCTGATGATGAAGGACAATTGGCGCGGCTTCGTGATCGACGGCTCCGAAAGGAACATAAGTCGCCTCAGGTCGAGCCACTATTTCTGGAAATACGACCTGGAGGCGGCCTGCGCCTTCATCACCCGCGAGAATATCGCCGAGCTGATCGCCCGCTCGGGTTTCGAGGAAATCGGCATTCTTTCGGTCGATATCGATGGGGTGGATTACCATGTCCTGGCGGCGCTCGAGCACCTTCGCCCCGCCATCCTCATCGTCGAATATAACGGCGTGTTCGGTTCCACCGCGGCGGTCACAATCCCCTATGATGCAACCTTTTTCCGCACGCGGGCGCACAAGTCGAACATCTATTACGGCGCCAGCCTGGCCGCCTTCGACTGGCTGGCCAGGCGGCGCGGATACAGCCTCGTCGGCGGCAATATGGCGGGCAGCAACGCCTTTTTCGTCCGCGACGACCTGCTCAACGAGGTGATCCGGCCGGTCAGCGTCGCCGAAGCCTTCCGTCCGACCGCCTTCCGCGAAGCCCGCGACGAGTCCGGAGCGCTGACCTTCCCGCGCGAAGCCGAGCGGCGGTCGATCATCGCCCACCTTCCCCTCGAGGACGTCACCAGCGGACGCGTGCTGACGGTGGCGGACCTGGGCTGATGGCGACGATCTGGATCACCGGCGCGCGCGGCTTCATCGGGCGCCATCTGGCGAAGCACCTTGCCGGCGCCGGCCATAGGGTCGCGGGCGTCGGCCATGGCATCTGGCCCGAGGCGGACGCGTGGCGCTGGGGCGTGACGGATTGGCTGCACGCCGATGTCGACGCGGCGAGCCTCACCCAGCTCGCCGCGACGAGCGGAGCGCCGGCGTGCGTCTACCACCTCGCCGGCGGTTCGTCGGTCGGCGCTTCGCTGGCCGCGCCGCTCGAGGACTTTCGCCGCACCGCCGCCTCTTCGGCCGAGCTGCTCGAGTGGACGCGGTCCAACGCGCCATCCGCCGCCGTGGTCGCGGTTTCGTCCGCCGCGGTTTACGGCGAGGGCCATTCGGGACCAATCGACGAAGACGCCGCGACGCGGCCCTTCTCGCCTTATGGCTTCAACAAATATGCGATGGAGCAGCTTTTCCGTTGCTACGCCCAAAGCTTCGGCTGCCGGATCGCAATCGTGCGCCTGTTCTCGATCTACGGCAACGGGCTGACCAAGCAGCTGCTCTGGGATCTATGCACCCGGTTCGAGGACAATGCGGGGGAGCTCCTCCTCGCGGGGTCCGGCGAAGAGTTGCGGGACTGGCTTCATGTTGATGATGTCGCGGTTCTGCTGGAGAAGGCCTCGGCCCGGGCTTCGCCCGACGTGGCGCTGGTCAATGGCGGGCGCGGCACCGGCTTGGCCGTGCGTTCGGTCGTCGAGCTCGTCCGCGCCGCCTGGGGCGATGCCCCGCGCGTCTCGTTCAGCGGATCGCGCCGGCCGGGCGATCCGTTCAGCCTGGTCGCCGCAACCCGGCGCCTCGACCAATGGGGCTTCCGGCCGGCCGTGGCGCCCGAGCGCGGCATCGCCGATTATGTCGCTTGGTTCCGCAACCGGCGGAGCGAGGGCGCGTGATGCGGATCGCGATCCCGCCGATCGGCGGGGAGCATTGGCTCGGCGGCTGGCATTACATGCTGAACCTGGTCTCCGCCTTGTCGTCGGGCGGCGGCGACGATCTGGAGACCGTGCTGTTCGTCGGAACGGACGTCGAGCCGGACCGGCTGGCGGCGATCGCGGGGCTTCCCAGGACGAGGATTGTCCGGGATACGGCGTTCAATGCGGCGAACCAGCCGGCGCGCCTGGCCCGCGCGCTCGCCACCGGTGTCGATGCCGCCGCGCTCGCGCTGTTCCGGCGGGAAGGGATCGACGTCGCCTTCGAGCCCGCCACCTTCTTCGGCTGGCGCTTCCCGCTGCCGGCGGTGGCCTGGATCGCCGACCTGCAGCATTTGCGCCTGCCGCGGCTGTTCACCTGGACCGGTCGCATGCGCCGGAGCGCCGGGTTTCGGGCGCAAATCCTGTCGGGCCGCACGATCATGCTCAGCAGCGCCGCCGCCGAGGCGGATTGCCTCGCTTATTATCCAGGCACGCGCGGCCGGACCCGCGTCGTCCGCTTCGCGGTCCGGCCGCCGCCGGCCTTGTCCTACGCAGAAGCGCGCGCGCGCATCGCGCCCCTCGGCCTCCGCATTCGTTTCGCTTTGCTGCCCAACCAATTCTGGGTCCACAAGAACCATGAGGTGGTCATCGAGGCGATGGCGAAGCTGCGGGATTCCGGGGGCAGGCTGGCGGTTGCGATGACCGGCCATGGCGTCGATCCGCGCGCGCCCGATCATCTGCGCCGGCTGCGGGAGAAGGTTGCGGCGGAAGGGCTGGAAGAGCAGGTGCTCTTCCTCGGGTCGGTCCCTTACGGACAGCTCGAAGCGCTGATGCGCGGCGCGGTCGCGCTGATCAACCCGTCGCGTTTCGAGGGATGGAGCACCAGCGTCGAGGAGGCCAAGGCGATCGGGCTGCCGATGATCCTCTCCGACATCGCGGTCCATCGCGAGCAGGCCGGCGGCGAGGCGTTGTTTTTTGACCCGGACGATGCCGCGACGCTTTCGCGCCACCTTCTGTCCTTCGAGCATGTCGAAGAGGCCGCGATCGCGCGCGCCCGCCCGGACGCGCTGCGACTGGCGGCCGCGCGCCACGCGGAGTTCGGCCGCGAGCTCGCCGCGGTCTTCCGCGAGGCGAGGAAATGAGCGGGCTCGCGAAAATCAGCGTCGTCACCGTCTGCTTCGACGCCGAGCGGACGATCGCCGAGACGATCGCGTCGGTCGCCGCCCAGGACTGGCCGGAGTTCGAGCATATCATCATCGACGGCGGCTCGCGCGACGGCACCGCCGCGCTGGTCGAAAGCCTGCGCCACGACCGGCTGCGGTTCGTCAGCGGACGCGACGACGGCATCTACGACGCGATGAACAAGGGGCTCCGCCTGGCGAGCGGCGATTATGTCGGCTTCCTCAATGCCGACGACTTCCTGGCGGCGCCGGACGCGCTCAGCGTGGTCGCGGCGGAGGCGGCGCGCGGCACCGACTGCATCATGGGCGACACCGGCCTGGTCGATGCCGACGGCAAGCCGACGCGATACATCTACTCCGCCCGCGGCTTTCAACCCTGGTGGCTGACTATCGGCGCGATGCCGCCCCATCCCTCCTTCTATGCGCGCCGCGACCTGCTGCTGGCCGCCGGCGGCTTCGACACGAAATTTGCCGTCGCCGCGGATTTCGACCTGATCGCCCGGCTGATCCTTAAACACGAGGCGCGCTGGGCGGTCGCCGGCCGGATCCTGACCTGCTTCCGCCAGGGCGGCCTTTCGACCCGCGGCCTGGGATCGACGCTGCGCATATCGGCGGACAAGCGCGAGACTTTAAGGTCGCTGGGCTACCGGGCGGCCCCGGCGCGCACGATGCTGCGTTTTCCGTTCCGGATCTGGCGCCGGCTGACCGGCGTCGACCGGCGCCGCGGCGGCGGCGTCGACGTCGGCTGGTTCGCCGATCGGCTTTGAAGAGCCGCGCCTAGGATGATAACAGCTTGGCGAAAGAGGTCATGATGTCTGCGCCAAAACCCGGCAAGCTGCTGTTTCTCGAGCTGAACGAAGTGAATTTCGGCGCGGTCGAGAGCTATTTCGCGCAAGGCAAGCTGCCCCATCTGGCGGCGTTCCTGAACACCCACGGCTATCACGAAACGACCTCGGAAGAGACTTATGAGCTGCTGGAGCCGTGGATCCAGTGGGTGACCGCCCATACCGGCCTCTCCTTCGGCGAGCACGGCGTCTTCCGGCTCGGCGACATGGTCGATTCGGATCATCCGCAGATCTGGGAGCGGCTGGAGCAGGCCGGTCTGAAGGTCGGCGCGATCAGCCCGATGAACGCCCGCAACAACCTCAAATCGGCGGCGTTCTTCGTGCCGGACCCGTGGACGGGAACCCGCGTCGACGCTCCGCCGGCGTTCCGGCAGCTTTACGCGGCGATCGCCCGGGCGGTGTCGGACAATGCCGAAGCGAAGCTCGACGCGCGCTCGCTGCGCCATCTGCTCGGCGGCACCGTCCGCGCGGCCCGTCCCGTCAATTATCCGCACTATCTGGCCTACGCCGCCGGCGCGCGGCGCAAGCCCTGGCTGCGGGCGGCGTTCCTCGACCAGCTCCTGGCCGACCTGTTCATCAGGATGGTGCGCAAGACGCAGCCCGACTTCGCGACCCTGTTCCTCAACGGCGCGGCCCACATCCAGCACCATTATATGTTCTCGTCGGCGGCCTATCGCGGGCCGCTGCGCAATCCCGATTGGTATATCGGCGCGGCCCAGGATCCGGTGCTGGACATCTACGCGCTCTACGATCGCGTGCTCGGCCAGGTCCGGCGCGCCTTCCCGGCGACGCGGATCATGCTGGCGACCGGCCTTCATCAGGACCCGCATGCGCAGGTCACCTATTATTGGCGATTGCGCGACCATGCCGCTTTCCTGAAGCGGGTCGGCATCGTCTTTGCCGAGGTCGAGCCGCGCATGTCGCGCGATTTCCTCGTGACGTTCCGCGACGCCGCGCAGGCGCGCGACGCCGAGCGGCGGCTCGCGGCGGCGCGCGGCGGCGACGGCACGGCCCTGTTCGAGACCGACAATCGCGGGGACAGCCTGTTCGTCACCCTGACCTATGCCAACGATATCGCGCCGGACTTCGTCTTTTCGATCGGCAACGAAACCTATTCCGGCCTGCGCGACGATGTGGTTTTCGTGGCGCTCAAGAACGGCGAGCATAACGGGATCGGCTATTTCGCCGACAGCGGCCTCAGCAATGACGGGCGAATCGACCGCTTTCCGCTGAGCGAGGTCCCGGACCGGGTGCTCGCCGCCGTCGCCTGAGCGGCGCAGCCGCCGCGCGATTCCGGCTCAGCCGCCGGCGCGCCCCAGCCGCAAATCGTCGAGCCACATCTTTGCGGAGCCGCCGCTGGTCGGGCCGGTGGCCTGGATGGTGAGCCATTGCTGGGCGCATGACGAGGGGATGTCGAGCGTGCCGTCCAACGCCCCGGCGCTGCGGTTCGCCCCGCTGGCCAGGCTGGCAATGACGGATCCGCCGCGCGAGCAGCTGAGCTCGACGCGCAGCACGCCCGGGGCACCCTCGAAGACGCCAAAGGCACCTGCCAGGCGATAGCGGCCCGGCGCGAGGACCAGCAATTTGCGCGCGGCCCAATCCTCGCCGGTTTCGGGCAGGTTGATGAGCAGGGCGTTGTTGCCGGCCTGGTCGGGCCGGGCGCCGCGCCAAGCGACATTCTGGTTCAGCTCCCAGCCGAACGGAGGCAGGTCGCCGGTGCGCGCGAAAGCGCCGTCGAGCTGGGCGGCGGGATCGCCGAGACGCCAGCTGGGGTCGGCGAGGGCGTAGAGCCGGGCCGCGCCCGCGAAGTTACCGGCGTTGACCAGGCGCTCGACCAGGCCGCCAAGCTGCGGCCCGCTCGGCGGCGTTCCCAGCGCCGCCAAGGTGAGGAACAGCGAGCCGGCGCTGGCCGGATCGGCATGCTCGCCGACATAATAGAGGAATTCGGGGCGCCACGAATTGCCGCGATGCGCCAGCTCGGCGATCGGCCGGCGCAAATGCCGCTGCGACAAAGCGGAGCTCAATACCGGAAACAGCACCTCCTTGGTGCTCGGCGCGACCTCGAGGGCGATGCCGAAATGGGCGAGCGCGCCGCCGACGTCGTTCGCCTGCACTCTTTTCTCGAGCAGCCAGAATTGGGTCGGTATGTCGCGGCGCGACATCCGCTCCGAATAGCCGAGCAGAGTGTCCGATTGGCGCGCGTCGCCGCGCAGCGCGGCCTGCATCGCCAGGATGCGGGCCGGGCCGGGCAGGGTCGGATTGCGCCGCAACGCCAAGGCCGCCTCCTGGGCGGCGCGGGCGATCTGATCGCGCTGTCCGCTCGCAGAGGTTTGCGGGCTGGAAGTGAGCAGCGCGTCCGCCAGGCGCGCCTGGGCTACCGCATGGCCCGGCCAGAGGCGCAAGGCCAGCGAGGGGGCGTTCGCCGCCGTGACGTTGGCCAGCGTGACCGCGATCGTAAGCCAGGCGAGCAGGAGCGCCGCCAACACCACGCCCGCCCGGACCAGGGTTCTGCTCAACGCCGCGACCGCCCGACGCGCGAGGCCGGCGGCGGGCTAGGCAGGCTTGTCGGCGCCATATCCGTAGCCATAGTCATATCCGTAGCCATAGCTCGCCTTCCTGCTCTCGAACTTGGTGAGGACCGCGCCAAGCAGATGCGCGCCCGAATTGCGCAGGCGGTTGAGGGCGATCTTGGCCGAGCGCGATTGCACGCCATAGGCCTCGACCACGTAGACGACGCCGCCAACCTTGCTGGCCACCAACGGTGCGTCGGCGAGGCCGAGCATCGGCGGCGCGTCGACGATCACGTGGTCGAAGCCGCTGAGCAGCTCCGCGAGCAAGGTGCCGAGCCACGGGCCCGAAAGCAGATCGGCGGAATTGGGCGGGTGCGGGCCCGCCGTGATCGCCTTGACGCCGGGCAAATTGGTCTCCTGCACGACCTGAGCCCACCGCTCGTTGCCGCTGAGGATGCTGCTCAATCCCTTGTCGTTGGCGATGTTGAGGCGCTGGTGGAGCGAAGGCGAGCGCATGTCCGAGTCGATCACCAGGACCCGCAGCCCCTGCCGCGCCAGAACGAGCGACAGCGCAAGCGCGGTCGTCGACTTGCCCTCGGCGGCGTGGGTGCTGGTGATCATCAGCGAGCGCGGCACGCCGTGCGGGGTGGCGAACTGCAGGTTCGTCTTGATCGTGAGATAGGCCTCGGTGAGCGCCGAGCGGCGGTCCTGGAGCATATCGAGCGGATCGCCGGTGTCGACCTTCGGCACCACGCCGAGGCTCGGGACGCCGAGCAGGGCCTCCATTTCGCCCGGATCGGTGATCGCCTCGTCCATCTGCTCGAGCGCGAAGGCCAGAGCGGCGCCCAGGCTCGCGCCGAGCAGCAGGCCGAGCAGCAGGTTGAGCAGCGGCCTCGGGCTCGACGGTCCCTCGGGGACCCGTGCCTGGTCGACGATCGAGATGTTGTTGGTGCCGACCGCGCCGGCAATGCCGATCTCCTTGTAGCGCTGGAGCAGCCCGTCATAGAGCGTGCGGTTGGTGTCCACCTCGCGCTGGAGGATGTTGTACTGGATGCTGCGGCGGCGCAGATCGATCAGATTGTCCTTGAGCGTCTCGACGCGCGCGGCCAGCTCCCGTTCCCGGGCGGCCGCCTGGGCCACCTGCCCGCGCAGGCTCGAGGCGACGCGGCCCTCTTCGCCCGCGATCGTGCGGTCGAGCTGGCGCAGCTGGGCGGCGAGCGCCTGCACCGCCGGATATTCGCTCTCGAACTGGGCCAGCAGCCGGGCATGCTCGGCCGCGACCTCCGCGCGCCGCTGCCGCAATCCGCCGAGCGTCGGGTTGTTGAGGCTGGCGGTCGTCTGCCCGCCGCCGCGCAGCAGGCTCTCCGCGAGGATCCGCTGGTTGCGGGCCTCAGCGAGCGCGGTGTTGTAGGCGACGAGATCGTCGGCGATGATCGGCCGCTCGCCGGTCACGCCCTCGCCGGTCGGGGTGTTGATGTTGATGATGCGCTGGTTGGCGGCATAGCCGACCAGGGCGCGTTCCGATTGATCGACGCTTTGCCGCAGCTCGCGCAGGCGGCGTTCGAGGAAATCGCGCGCATAGCGGGTCGCGTCGAATCGCCGCTGGATGTTCGACTGGATGAAGAACTGGCTCCAGGCGTTGGCGATGCGCGCGGCGATCGTCGGATCGGGGTCGGTATAGGTGATGTCGACCAGACGCGACGCGCGCAGCGGCGAAATCGAGATCCGGTCCAGCAGCAGGCTGGCGATGCGGGCCACCCTGCGCTGGCGCGCGGCCGGGCTGTTATCGAGCGGCCGCTCGTCGGCGATCGCCCCGGGCGCGTCGCTGATGCCGTGCGTGTTGAGGAAGGCGCGATTGTCCGCCAGGGACAGCTCCTGCGTGACCCGCTCGGCCAGCGCCCGGGATTTCAACAGGCCGTATTGGGTCTGGTAGAATTCCTGGTCGATCGTTCCGGCCGCTTCCGGCTGGACCCCCTGGATGTTGACGATCCTCGCTTCCTCGCGGGCGATCTCGATCCTGGTCGTGGCGGAATATTGCCGCGTCATCAGAAAGGTTATGATCAGGGCGGCGGCGACGCCGGCCGCGATCGCCCCGATAATGACCCATTTCCAGCGGCGGGCGATGCGGCCGTAGCGCACCAGCGTCGAGTTCTCCTGAACATCGCGGATGATCAGGAGCGACTTGTCGCCGTTGCCGTTGCCGTTGCCCGCCGGGCTGGCTTGGGCGGGAGTTGTGGATGCCAAATCGTTCATGTGCTTTGAATTCCGCCGTTCCTATGGCGTGGTGTTGCTCTGGAGCAGCGCGATGATCGGGGTCGTGAGCAACGGCGCCGCCTGAAGGATGTCTCTGAACAGGCGCCGGCCGGGCGAATTGCCCACCATCACCACGTCGCCCGCGAAAATCTCCGGATCCTGGTACTGTCCGTTGCGGATCGCCTGGAGATTGTAGAGCGCGGCCATCCGCTGGTCGCCGACCTCGCGGAACACCACCACCTCGCTCAATCTGGCAAATTCCGAGACGCCGCGCGCCGAGGCGATGGCGCGCATCAGCGTCATCCGCCCGACCACCGGGTAGCGGCCGGGCTCGCGCACCTCGCCGTCGACCGTGACGGTGCGGCTGACCGATTCCACCAGATTGATCGTCACCCGCGGGTCGCGGACGTAGCGGCCGCGAAGCCGGTTGCCGATCTCGATGGCGACCTGCTCGGCGGTAAGCCCGTTGGCTTCGATCGTGCCGGCGAGCGGAAAGGAGATGCGGCCGCTGGCATCGGTCTGGATCTCGCGCCGCGAAAGCTCGGGCACGCCGAACACGTCGACCTCGATTTTGTCGAACGGACCGATCAGATAGGGCCGTTCCGAGCCGTCCGCCATGGCCGGCGTCGGCGGTGGTAATTCGGTCACCGGCAGCACCGCCAGATTCCCGCCCGACAGCGGTCGGGTGTGCGAGCAGCCGGCCAGGGCACCCACAACGAGCAGCAGCGTCAACGCTTTGAAACGCACGAACCAAATTCTCCTGATTGCCCGGCGAAAATCCTTAAAGGGCTCGCCGCGCCCCGTAAAGCAACTATGCCCGCGCTTTCAATAGCGCCGCCTTCGAAAAACGCCCATGCCCACCGCGACTTATCTGGGCCCCGCGCCCTCGCGCAAAACGATCGACAGGATCGCCGCGGCCCCGGCGAAGGCGCAGGCCATGAGCGGCGTCCGCAACGGATAGTCGGTGATGCTCCCGACCAGCGGAAGCGCCATCAATATCGTGCAAAGCCGGCCGTCGGACGCGCCGCGGCCCGCCGCGCCGGACCAGACGCGCCAGGTCGCGCGCCCGTACCAGAGCAGGAACACGACCAGCAGCAGGATGGCGAGCACCCCGCCCTCGATCACGATCTGGGTGAGCTCGCTATGGGTGTGGTTCAGATATTCGGGCGAGAGGTCCTCGATGCTTTCGAAGCGCGGATAAACCTGGGCGAAGCTGCCCCAGCCCGAGCCGACCGGAAAGAAGGCCCTGGCCGCCTCGAGCGTCTCCGGAAGCACCCTGATGCGCATGTCGTCGGTGACCCAGGCGACGCCAAGACGCGATTCCGACCAGCTGGTCAGGGCGACCGCCGCGAGCCCCGCCGCGGCCAGCCCGGCCGCGCCGAGCGCCGCCAGAATTCCCCGGCGCAGCCCGGTGCCGCGAACGACGAACGCCGCGGTCAGCAAGAAGGAAAGCAGCACCAGCGCCCCGCCCATGCGCGACTGCGTCATCACCGCCGCGGTCAGCAGGAACAAAACGGCCGAGCCGGCGATCAGCCAGCGTGCCCGCCGCAATCGCGGCAAGACGTCGCCACGCCCCGCCCACCACGCGGCCAGCGGGATCCCCATGGTCAGGAAAGCCGCCTGATGGTTGCGATTGGCAAAGAAGCCGATCGCGGAATCCGAATTGTTGTACTGATAGAAACGCAACGGGCTGTCCGCCCCGCCGGCCATCTGGAGCAGGCCCAGCAGCCCGCTGAGCAGGATCGTGATCCACAACCCGATCAGCAGCCAGCGGCTGACGCGCGGGCCCAGCACCGGCACTGCGACGATGAACAGCAAAGGCGGAAGCAGAGAAAGAAGGCTGTTCCACGTCAAATCGGACGACAGGCTGATCGGCCGCCAGACCGCGCCGACGCCGTCGGCCCCGGCCAGGGCCTGATAGAAATCGCGCCCGGGGAGCGCTGCCCAGACCGAGGGGGGCAGCGGGATCAGCTGGATCGCGAGGACGACCGCCGCCGCGGCGGTGAACAGCAGCAAGGAACGCTGCACGCGCAGGCGCTCGCCGGGCACCAGCAGGAGCAGCAGCGTCAACCCGATCAGGGCACCGAGCCGCACGAGGACCAGCCAGGGCACGTCGGCGCGCGCCGATCCGCCGGCCAGGCAGGCGATGATCCAGGTGCAGGCGATCGCCGCCAGGGCAATCTTGGCCGGCGCGTCAAGAATGATGCGGGAGGACGAGTGTCTCGAGGTCACGCCGCGGGGATACACGAAGGATGGCGGGCACAGTCAATAGCTTTGTCGGATGCCGCAGGCGGCAGGGTTAGCGCGGCCGCGTCTTTGCTGCTAGGCGACGCGCTTGGACCCCATGCGCCCCGGGTTGCCTTCCTCGAACAGCGACGTAGAGAAGCGCCGGAATCGGTCTTGACGAGCCTGAAGAGAGAATGTCGGAAAGATGCTGCTGGTTGCCCAGGACAAGGTAAGCCCCAAACGGCGGCTGTGGAGCCGGATCCGGGTCCAGCTCGGCGGCGGCCTGCTGATCGCGGCCGCTTTGCCGATCGCGGTGCTGAATCTGACGACGAAGGAAATACCTGTTCCGCTCGTCAATCAGAGCGGCATCGGCGTGGTCTGCGCGATCATCCTGGGCTTCTACTTCCTCAAGAACATCACGATTTTCCCGGGAATGAGAACCAACTACTACGTGGTGCCGTCATTCCTGGTCAGCTATGCGATCACGCTGGCTTTTTTCTTCTTCTTCCGCTTCGACTATAGCCGCGGGGCGTTCCTCGGCAGCTTCATCCTTTGCGTAACGTGGTTCTGGTCGATCTACGTCGTGGCGCAGCGCAACGGCGCCGTGCGCATCGGCGTCGTCCCGTTCGGCGACGTCGCCGTGCTGCCGGAGGCGCGCGGCGTGTTTTGGCAATGGATGAGCGAGCCCGAGCTCGATTCGCGCTACGACGTCCTGGTCGCCGATCTGCGCGCCGAGATACCGGCCAAGTGGGAAGCCTTCCTCGCCGAGAGCGCGATCAGGGGAATGGCGGTCTTCCATGTGAAGCAATTGCGCGAAGCCATTACCGGCCGGGTCGAGATCGAGCATCTGTCGGAGAACAGCCTTGGCTCGCTGATCCCGTTCGTCGCCTATCTTCGCATCAGGCGGATGGTCGATTTCCTGGCGGCGGTCGTGGCCGGCGCGCTGCTCGCGCCCTTCCTGCTCTTCATCGCCCTCCTGATTCGGCTGGATTCGCCGGGACCGGCCCTGTTCCGCCAGCAGCGGATCGGCTATCGCGGGCGGCTCTTCAGGGTCGCGAAGTTCCGCACGATGAGCCATCGGCCCGGCGCCGCCGACCGCGATGAGGCGATCACCCGCGAGAACGATCCGCGCATCACCGGGCTGGGCCGCTTCCTGCGGCGCACGCGGATCGACGAGCTGCCGCAGATCCTGAACGTGCTGAAGGGCGAGATGAGCTGGATCGGGCCGCGGCCCGAGATGGAGATTCTGTCGCGCTGGTACGAAAGCGAGCTGCCCTTCTACCGCTACCGCCACATCGTTCCGCCGGGCATCACCGGCTGGGCGCAGGTCAACCAGGGCCATGTCGCGGAGCTCGACCAGGTCAACCACAAGCTCCATTACGACTTCTATTACATCAAGAACTTCTCGCCCTGGCTGGACATCCTGATCCTGATCAGGACCGCGCAGACCGTCCTGACCGGCTTCGGCTCGCGCTAGCTTCGCGGCCGCAGGCGCTCGCGGATGAAGGCGAGCGTCGGCGCGTACCAGGGCGCCTGCGGATTCCACGCGCGCGGCCGGTTCGCCTGGACGTCGTAGCCTCCGAAGATGACCACGCCGTCGGCCAGGCGATAGGCGGTCTCGAGCTGCAGCCGCCAGAAATCGCCGTCGATATATTGCCCTTTCCAGCGCGAGCCTTCGTGGAATTCGGGCCAGAGAAACAGGTAGACCGGCTTGTTCGAGAGCCGTCGCGCCTCGCAAATCTGGCCCGCGGCGAACGTCACCCAGGCGTTCTGGTCGCGATCGTTGGTGTAAGCCGGGGGGAAGAGCATGTCGACGCTGTCCTGGATCCGGCGCATCCGATCATTGTGCCGCTGCCAGGCCCGGTAGGGCGGCGAGCCGGCGCCGGCGAGCGAGCGGGCCAAATCGGGAATCGGCACGATCCCGTAAAAGCCGATGCGCCGGTCGGGCGCGATCGCGCGGAAGGCGGCGGCGAGCCGGGCCAGATCGGCCCGCGCGACACGGGCATCCTCGTCGCTGCCGGTCAGGTTCCAATGCTCGATATCGAGCACGATCGGCGCATTGTCGTGCGGCAGGCCTTCGAGATAGCTCCTGACCCGGGCCGGATCGGGCGGCCCGGCCTGGTTCGCGCCGTCGGGCCACAGGCCGCGGTCGATGATGTGGATCGGCTCGATGCCGTAGCGCGACAGGTCCGGCCTGCCGATATAGGCGGTCGCGTCGAAGATGCGGAAGGCGCGCGGCGTCGGGCGCGGGCAGGATTGGGCATGCGCGCCGACGGAGACGGACCCGGCCACCAGGCCGGTCAGCAGCAGCGACCAGAATTTGCGCACGAACGTCATCGTCACCTCGGCATTTTCGAGCGCCCGCTAATCGCCGCCCCCTGAACCGAAACTGACGACATGGCAATTGGATGCCGGATTCGCAGGGGCGCCGCGCGATCGCCCGGTCCCCAAAAAGAAACTGCCGGCGCGAAGCGCCGGCAGCGTGAGGTGGATATCTGGCGGCTTTTATTGCTCGGGGATGGCGGGTCCGAAGAAGGCGCCGTTGCCCGAATTGCCGATCAAGCGGTTGTTGCCGTAGCTTTCGATCGTGCCGGCCGAGTCCGAGACGCCGGTGCCGTTGCCGGTGATCGTCGTGTTGCCGACCCGGACGGTCGGCGAGCCGGTGCTGGTCCGAATGCCGAAGCCGGTATTGTAGGACACATTCGAATCGGTGATCATCACGATCGAGGCGCCGTTTATGACGATGCCGCTGCCGGGATTGTTGACGACGGTGACCTCCTGCATGGTTACCGCCGCGGTGCCGACCCCGGTCGGCGCAATGATAATTCCGCCGCCGGTCCCGACCGTGCCGTTGTTCGAGATCGACACGTTCCGCAAGCTGAGCGTGGAGGTTCCGGCCGGCGCGAAATTGATGCCCTGGCCGCTCGACGCATTATAGGCGCGGATCGTCGAATCCTGGACCGTCAGCGAAGCGCCGCCGATGAAACGGATGCCGTTCTGGGCCGATTGGGCGCCGTGCAGATCGATGCCCTGCAGGAAGACATGGCTGCCGGCGGGGGCATTGACGACGATGCCGTTGACGCCGGCGCCGGCCGAGAGGATGCCGCCCTCGGTATATTGGCAAACGATCGAGAGCGCCTTGGTGATGGTGACGCCGCCGAACCCGCCGGGATCGAGGCAGTTGATCTCGCCGCCCGTGGCGGTCTTCGAGATCGCGCCGGCGAAGGTCTTGCACGGCGCCGTGCGGCTGCACGGATTGACGTCGTCGCCGACGCCCGAAACCCAGGTCCGGGTGGCCTGCGCGCTGGCGGGCGAGGCCGCCAGGGTGAGTGAGAAAGCTGAAGCCGTCACTGCGAGCAAGATACGAATTTTCACGATAATCCCCTCTGGTTGTTTTGCCGAAATTCGATACGCGCTCCACGCCCCTACAGGTCTGTCAGGAGACAGCCGGCGAGTGAGTCATCTTTTCGCGTCGGATAGTAGGCTCAACTTGGGGGAATCGCAAGCTGATCTCATTTTACCACGTAGCCATAAGTCGAACCTCGTTTCGGTGCCGAAATACGGTTCGGTCAGCCGCTGGTGCCGCGAAAAGAAAACTGCCGGCGGGACGCGCCGGCAGAGTGGGTGGTCGGGGTCGGTGCCAGCGGTTATTTCGGCGGGATGAACGCCCCGAAGAAGGCGCCGTCGCCCGTATTGCCGTTCAGTTGGTTGGTGCCGTAGCTCTCGATCGTGCCGGCCGAGTCCGAGACACCGGTGCCGTTGCCGGTGATCGTCGTGGCGCCGACCCGGACGGTCGGCGAGCCGGTGGCCGTGCGAATGCCGAAATTGGCATTGTAGGCGATCAGCGAGTTCATGATCATCACCGTCGAGGCGCCGTTGACGATCACCCCGCCATTGGCATTGTGCACGATCTCGACATTGCGCAGGGTCGCGGTCGCGACGCCGGCGCCCGTCGGCGCGATCAGCACCCCGCCCCCGGTCGCCGCGTTGCCGTTGCTGTTGATCGCCGTGTTGGTGACGACGAGCGTCGAAGTTCCGCTCGGCGCGAACAGGATGCCCTGGCCGTTGACCCCGCCAAAGTTGCGGATCAGCGAATTCGTGACCGTCAGCGACTTGCCGGCGATGAAGCGGATGCCGTTGAGGCCGGTATTGGCGCCCTGGAGGTCGAGGCCGCTGAGATAGACCGCGGCGTCCGCCGGGGCGTTGACGAGCATGCCGTTGCTGCCCAGCGTCCCGAGCGCGCCGGCCTCGGTATATTGGCAGACGATCGAGATCGCCTTGGTGATGGTCACCGCGCCGTACGAGCCCGGATCGAGGCAGTTGATCTCGCCGTTCGTCGCGGTCTTCGAGATCGCGCCGGCGAAGGTCTTGCACGGCGCCGTGCGGCTGCACGGATTGACGTCGTCGCCGACGCCCGAGACCCAGGTGCGGGTGGCCTGCGCGCTGGCGGGCGACGCCGCCAAAGCGAGTGAAAAGCAAGATGCTATCACCGCGAGTAAGATGCGAAATCTCATGATCGTTCCCCTTTTGCTCGTGTAAGCTGCCCAAGCGCGGGCAGTCGTCTTTGCGGCTCACGGGTTTTCACGCGGACGATTGCACCGTGAGTCGGGTTGCTCCGCGCGTCGAGAATATGATCCGGCACCAGGAAAGCCGCAAGCCGAACTCATCTTGCATGGCCGCGACCCCAAGTCCGCAGATCGCCGCCCGGGTCGCCAGGGGCCGCAAAAAGAAACTGCCGGCGTGACGCGCCGGCAGAGTGGGTTGGAGGAAGTTCGTGCCGACGGTTATTTCGGCGGGATGAATGCTCCGAAGAAGGCGCCGTCGCCCGTATTGCCGTTGAGCTGGTTGGTGCCGTAGCTTTCGATCGTGCCGGCGCCGTCCGAGACGCCGGTGCCGTTGCCGGTGATCGTCGTGGCGCCGACCCGGACGGTCGGCGAGCCGGTGGAGGTGCGAATGCCGAAATTGACATTATTGCTGACCAGCGAGTTCATGATCATCACGGTCGCGCTGCCGTTAACGATCACCCCGGCATTGGCATTGTTCACCACGTTGACGTTGCGCAGGGTCGCGGTCGCGATCCCGGCGCCGCTCGGCGCAATCAACACCCCGCCGCCGCTCGCCGCATTGCCGTTGCTGGCGATGGTCGTGTCGATGATGGTGAGGCGCGGCGTTCCGGTCGTCGGCGCGAACAGGACGCCCTGGCCGTTGACCGCGTTGAAGCCGCGGATCCTCGAATTCTCGATCGTCAGCGAGCCGCCGGCGATGTAGCGGACGCCGTTGAGCCCGGTGGTGCCGCCGTGGAGGTCGATGCCGCTCAGATAGACGGCGTCGGTCGCGCCCGCATTGACGATGATGCCGGTGCTGCCCACCGTCGCAACCACGCCGCCTTCGGTATATTGGCAGACGATCGACAGCGCCTTGCCGATGGTCACCGCGCCGTACGCGCCGGGATCGAGGCAGTTGATCTCGCCGCCCGGCGCGGTCTTCCCGATCGCGCCGGCGAAGGTCTTGCACGGCGCCGTGCGGCTGCACGGAAACATGTCGTCGCCGACGCCCGAAACCCAAGTACGACTGGCCTGAGCGCTGGCGGGCGATGCCGCCAAGGCAAGTGAGAAGCCGGAAGCTATCACTGCGAGCAGGATACGAATTCTCATGATGAATCCCCTTTTGCTGGTTGACGCTGCCAAAAGGACAGGCGGGCGTCTTTGCGGCCCACGGATTTTACGCGCGGCCACTTGGGCCCTGAGTCTTTGTTCCCGCGCCGTAACAATATGATCCTTCGTCCAGATGGGCGCAAGCGAGCCTCCCAGCCATCCTAATGTGCGGCAGATCGGCCGGCAGGATCGTCCTGCCGCGCCGATCGTCGCGGCAGCGGAACTTTTCTGGTTAACGGCGGTTAGGGATCGCTTCGCGGCATTCGCGTCGCGCCTTGCCAGGGATCCCGACCAGCTTGATCGCCGACCACAGAGTCCGGGTTCCATCGCGCCGCGGCCGCGCGCGCGTCTTGCCCGCCCTTCGGCCCGTGCCGCATTCGCCGGCCGCATCCACCCATGATTCCACCACGGGATTAATTCGGTCCCGTCCGCCGTTCCAACCATAGCTATCATCAGGGAGAGCTAAGCCATGCCCGTTTTCCGCGATCGCACGTCCCGCTCCGAACTCTTCACCCTCTCGGGCGATGATTCCACCCAGATCCAGTTTTCGCGCTTTCGCGCCGAAGCGGCATGGTCGCAGCCCGATAGGGCGTCCGCCGGCGACTCGGGGCTTCCCGGCAACTACCAGCCGGTCGAATCGGCTTGGTACGTCCCCGGCCCGACCGCCCTCATCGACGTCTATGCGCCCACCGCGAGCACCACCGGGACGCTGGTGGTCGACGATCCCAACCACGTCATAGCGGCGTGCGACACGCCCGGCGACAATGACTGGTTCGCGGTCACGCTGACGGCCGGCCAAACCTACCAGTTCGGTCAATATGCCTATGCCGGCGGCATTCCGGGCATGGAAGGCAACGGCGTCCCGCTCGCCGATGCCTATCTCGAAATTTACGATTCGACCGGCCATCTGCTCGCGATCGCGGATGGCGGCGGGCCGAACACGCCGTCGGGGCTCGATGCGCTCATGACGTTCGAGGCGCCGTCTTCGGGTACTTTCTATGTCAACGCCACGTCCTACGACAATGACGGCGACGGGGTCGGGGATTTCGCCGGCGATTACGAGATTTTCGCCAGAACCGCGACCGGAAGCACCGTCTATACCACGCATTACGACATTTCGAGCCCGCTCCACTCGATCGACTGGGGCGGCGTCCTGGTCAACCGCGAGCATGTTTCGGTGCGCAATCCGGACGGCATGGAAGGCCCGCGACCGACCGGGGAACCGGCGGCGGATCCGGCCACCGTCGAGGGCAACACCCTCGGCCATCCGGGCAAGAACATCATCTACATCTATTTCGCCGGCGAGGGCGATCTCTATGCGAATGCCGATTCGACCATTCCGGCCCAGGTCACGGCCCAGGATCCGTACCAGTACGAAATCCAGGCCGTGCTGACCGCGGCGAACGAATTCGCTAAGGTCGCCGACATCGTCTATGTCTCCAATTATTCCTTGAATCCGACGACCCACCTCTACGAGCGCGACCCGACTATCGAATACAAGCCCGGCCCATTGGGGCCCGAGGCCGGCGTCAAATATGCCACCGGAGTGGCTGATGACGGCTTCGACGCCGATTTCTTCTACTGGTCCTATCCGGGTACGCCGGGGCCGGGCATTTCTCTGCTCGGGTCGATGAGCCCGCCCGATTATGGCGACGAGGGCACCGCCCAGTTCAACTCCGCCGACGAGCGCTGGACCGCCCAGATGCTTCAGCAGGGCGGCTTCTCCTTCACCACCCTGATTCACGAATTCGGCCACGGCCATGGCCTGGCTCACCCGCACGACACCGGCGGCGGCTCGAGCATCATGCCGGGCGTGCACCCCAGCGGCGTCCCCGGCGATGATGGCGGGGCCGGAGATTTCGAACTCAATCAGGGCGTCTACACGATGATGTCCTACAATGATGGGTGGGAAAAGTCGCCGTACGGCCAGGCTGATACCGTCAACGAGGGCTATGGATGGCTCGGCAGCCTGATGGCGCTCGACATCGCCGTCATCCAGGACAAATATGGCGTCAACGAGGATTGGGCCACCGGCAACGACACCTACGTCCTGAAGGACGTGAACGAGTGGGGAGTCTATATCGATGCCGCGACCGGGCAGCCGGCCGTGCACGACGCCAGCAATCAGGCGACGGCCCGCGACGGCTATTATGTGGGCCAGGGCACCTATTATTCGTCGATCTGGGATGCCAACGGCAACGACAGCATCGTTTATGTCGGCGCCCGCAACGCCAATATCGATCTGCGCGCCGCGACGCTCCGCTATGAATATGGCGGCGCCGGATGGATGTCCTACGCCACCGGCATCTACGGCGGCTTCACCATCGCCAACGGGGTCACCATCGAGAATGCGATCACCGGCAGCGGCAACGACACGCTGATCGGCAACGCCGTGGCGAACTTCCTCGACGGCGGCGCCGGTGCCGACCATATTTCCGGCGGCGCCGGCAACGACACGATCGTCGTCGACAATTACGGCGACGTCGTCACCGAGCTGGTCGGGGAGGGCCGCGACGTGGTCTATGCGCGCTCCGACTACGTGCTGACCGCCGGCTCCTATGTCGAGGTCCTTTCGTCCATCGCCCAATCCGGCACCGGCGCGCTCCAGCTGACCGGCAACGAGTTCGCCCAGGAGATTTACGGCAATGCCGGGGCGAACTTCATCGATGGCGGCGCCGGCGCCGATTATATGGCGGGCCTCGGCGGCAACGATTCCTATGTCGTCGACAATGGCAGCGACATCGTCTTCGAAGGGGCCGGCGGCGGCACCCGCGACGTCGTCTACGCGCGGGCCGATTTCGTCCTCTCGGCCGGCAGCCAGGTCGAGGTCCTGACCGCCTTGTCGCAGGACGGCTCCAGCCTGGTCCACCTGACCGGCAACGAGCTCGCCAACGAGCTTTACGGGTCGGCCGGCGCCAACTTCCTCGACGGCGGCGGCGGCGCCGACTCGCTGGTCGGGTTCGGCGGCAACGACACCTACGTCGTCGACAATCTGGGCGACATCGTCACCGAGGCGAACGGGGCGGGACGCGACGTCGTCTATGCGCGCGCCAATTATGTCCTCAGCGCGGGCATGGAGATCGAGGTCCTCTCCGCGCAATCGACCTCCGGCACGGGCGCGCTGAACCTCACCGGCAACGGCTTCGGCAACGAGATTTACGGCAATGCCGGCGCCAACGTGATCGACGGCGGCGGCGGCGCCGATTATCTGGCGGGCTTCGGCGGCGCGGACAGCTTCGCCTTCACCACCAGCCTTGGCGGCGGCAACGTCGATCAGATCGGCGATTTCCAGGCCGGGACCGACAAGATCGCGCTCGACGATGCGGTGTTCACCGGCATCGGCGGGCTCGGCTCGCTCGGCTCCGGCGCCTTTGCCTCAGGCACGGCGGCGGGCGATGCCGACGATCGGATCATCTACGATCAGGCGACCGGCCGGATCCTGTTCGACGCCGACGGCAGCGGCGCGGGCGCGGCCGTTTTGTTTGCGACGGTCCAGGCGGGCACGATCCTCGCCGCGTCCGACTTCCAGGTGATCTGAGCCGTTTGGCCGCGAGCTAACCCTATGAGCGCGGGGAGAAATCCCCGCGCCCGATAGGGCGAAGTGTAAGTTTTAGCTGGCGAATTCCGAAATTTGTCACTAATCGAGGGGCCGCAGCCGCGGGCCGTTCCGCAGCGTGATGTGGGAAGCCCCCTGTGTTCAAAAATCTCGTACAGCGCAACAAAGCCGTGAATCCGTCGCCGCAGGACCTCCAGGTCGGCACGGCGGGCAACGACGTTTTCTACGTGAACGCCTCGAACGAGGTGGTGCAGGATTCCAGCAGCCTGGACCGCGACGTCGCCTATGCGAGCGTCAATTGGGTGATGACCGCCGGCAGCCATATCGAGGTTCTCTCGGCCATCTCCTCATCCGCGACCACTCCGCTGGAGCTGAGCGGGAACGAGTTCAGTCAGGAAATTTACGGCAATGCCGGCGCCAACTTCATCGATGGCGGCGGCGGCGCCGACTATCTGGCGGGCTTTGCCGGCAACGACATCTATATCGTCCGCCATGGCAACGACTACATCGCCGAGGGCCCCGGCGGCGGCCGCGACGTCGTCTATTCATTCGTCGATTACACGTTGACGAGCGGCCAGGAAATCGAAGTTCTTTCCACCATTTCGCAAGCCGCGACCACTCCGCTCCAGCTGATCGGCAACGGGTTTCGCCAGGAGATGTACGGCAATGAGGGCGCCAACTTCATCGACGGCGGCGTCGGTGACGAGGACTATATGCAGGGCTTCGGTGGCAACGACACCTATATCGTCGACCATGGCAGCGACTACATCGCCGAGAACCCCGGCGGCGGCCGCGACGTCGTCTACGCCAAGACGAGCTACACTCTGACGCCCGGCGCCGAGGTCGAGGTGCTGTCGGTGATCTCGCAAGGCGCCGGCGTGGTGATCGACCTGACCGGCAACGAGCTGGTCAACGAGCTCTACGGCAACACCGAAGCCAATTTCCTCGATGGCGGCGGCGGCGCCGATTATATGCGGGGCTTTTCCGGCAACGATTCCTATGTCGTCGAGACGCAGGGCGACGTGGTGGACGAGGGCGCCGGCGAGGGCAGCCATGATGTGGTCTATGCCCGCGCCAGCTACACCTTGGCGGCGGGCGTGTCGATCGAGGTGCTCTCCGCCCAGTCGCAATCGTCGACCAATGCGATCGACCTCACCGGCAACGAGCTGGCCCAGGAGATTTACGGCAATTCCGGCGCCAACGTCCTGAACGGCGGCGCGGGGGCGGACTATCTGGTGGGCTATGGCGGCGCTGATACGTTCGCGTTCACCACCACATTGGGCGGCGGCAACGTCGATCAGATCGCCGATTTCCAGGCGGGCGTCGACAAGATTCAGCTGAGCGGCGCCGCGGGGCAGCCCTTCGCCGCGCTGGCTTCGGGCACGCTTCGCGCCGGCGCCTTCGTCGTCGGCGCCGCCGCGCTCGATGCCGACGATTACATCATCTACAACAGCGCGAACGGCGCCTTGCTGTTCGATGCCGACGGCAATGGCGGCAACGCGGCCGTGCAGTTCGCGACGCTCGGCACCGGGCTGAGCCTCACCGCGGCGGACTTCGTCGTGGCGGGACCGGCCAACAATGCGCCGGCAATCACCTCGGCGACGACCGCCAGCGTCGTCGAGAACAGCCCGGCCGGCAATGTCGTCTATCAGGCGAGCGCGACCGACGCCGACGGCGACCGCTTCACCTGGTCGCTCGGCGGCACCGACGCGGCCTCGTTCACCATCGACGCCGTCACCGGCGCCGTGCGGCTGGTCACCGCGGCCGATTTCGAGACGAAGACCAGCTATAATTTCACCGTCATCGCCAGCGATTCCGGCACGCCCGCCGGCACCGGGTCGGTCACGCTGAGCGTCATCGACGTCAACGACACGCCGTCGACCCCGATCATCAACGAAACGAGCTCGCCCAACGACAATGTCGCTTCGGCGCAGGTGATCGACCGCAACGTCCTGACGGTGAACGCCAATTCGGACCTCTCCGACCAGAGTCTGCCGTCGGCGACGATCCACGGCAGCGTCTCGTCGAACAACGACGTCGATTATTTTTCGATCACCCTCCAGGCCGGCGAAAAGCTGATCCTCGACATCGACCACAGTTCGGGCGGACTCGATTCCTATTTGCGCATCTACGGCCCGAACGGCGCCGAATTGGGCTCGAACGACGATCTCGTCTCGTTCGATCCGGGATCGGTCTCGACGATCGCGCCGCACAACACCGATTCGTTCATCAGCTTCCGCGCGCCCTCGGCCGGGACCTATTATTTCTCGGTCGAAGCCTTTGGCGACCTCAACAATGACGGCGACGACGACGGCCCCACCGTCGGCGAGTCGAACGGCGGCTACAGCCTCAACGTCAGCATCGGCCCGCCCGCCACCATGGCCCAGCTGATCAGCGAGGATATCGACGCGCTGATCAGCGGCTCGCGCTGGCCGGGGACGAGCCTGACCTACGGCTTCCCGACCCTCGCCAGCCAATATCCGGCGAACATCAAGGAAACCGACAGTTCGAATGACAATTTCGCGCCGTTCAGCGCCCAGCAGCAGTCGGTCGTCACCACCCTGCTCGGCATGATCTCGCAGGTCTCGAGCCTCACCTTCACGCAGAACATTGCCAATCCCGGCGCGACCCATTTGCGCTGGGCGATGAGCGATGAGGCCGAGGTCGCCTACGCTTATTATCCGCCGGCGAGCGGCAATCCGGGCGGCCTCGGCGGCAGCGCCTGGTTCAACGTCAGCGAAGGACACTTCAACAATCCGGTGCTCGGCAATTACGCCTGGATGGGAATCCTCCACGAGACCGGCCACGCGCTCGGCCTCAAGCACGGCCACGAGGCGCCGGCGATCCAGGCCGACCGCGACAGCGTCGAATATTCGGTGATGACCTACCGCTCCTATCCGGGCCAAGCTCTCACCGGCGGGTACAGGAACGAGACCTGGGGCTATCCGCAATCGCCGATGATGTACGACATCGCCGCGCTGCAGCGCATCTACGGCGCCAATTTCGCCACCAACAACACCAACACGGTCTACAGCTTCAGCCCGACCAGCGGCGAGATGTCGATCAACGGCGCCCCCCAAGGCGTGCCCGGTAACAACGACCCGAACGCCAACCGCGTGTTTCGCACGATCTGGGATGGCGGCGGCAACGACACCTACGACATGTCGAATTACGGCACCAACCTGACGATTGACCTGCGCCCCGGCGAATGGAGCAAGCTCGGCGGCCAGCTCGCCGGCCTGGGTGACGGCCATTTCGCCCGCGGCAACATCGCCAGCGCGCTGCAGTTCGAGGGCAATCCCGCCTCGCTGATCGAAAATGCCATCGGCGGCTCCGGCACCGACTCGCTGGTCGCCAACCAGGCGGCGAACCAGCTGACCGGCAATGGCGGCGTCGACACGTTCAAGTGGATGGCCGGCAGCGACGCCGGGACCGGCGCGTTCGCCGATACGATCCTCGATTTCGTCCGCGGCACCGACAAGATCGACCTGTCGGGCGTCGACGCGATCTCGGGCACCTCGCCGGACGACGCGTTCACCTTCATCGGCACCGGTGCCTTCACCAACAGCGCCGGCCAGCTGCGCTACGAGGTGACCGGCGGCCACGCCCACATCTTCGCCGATCTGGACGGCAACGGCCTCGCCGACATGGAGATCGTCGTGAACAACGTGACGACCCTCGCCGGCGCGGATTTCATCCTCTAGCAGGCATGGACGATGCGGCGGATTCTTGCGATCGCACTCACCGCGCTGGCGCTGCCCGCCGCCGCCTGCCCGAAGGCGGCTGAGGTGGAGCCGCCGCCGCGCCGCTCGCCCGATCTGCCGCCGCCGCGCGACGGCAATGTCGCGATCCAGGAGGAGCTCGATGCCGCGCGGCGCGAGCGCACGGTCGAGGCCTACGACCGGTTCATCGCCCGCCATCCCCGCCACGCGCTCGCCGACGTCGCGCGGCGCGAGAAGGCGCTGCTGAGCGAGGCCGGCCGGCGCTAGAGCGGGATCATTCGTTGAAGTGGGGTGTCAGCGGGCAGGTCTGGCCCGGCTGGACGGCCCGGCTGTAGCGCACGCCGAGATAGATGTAGCGGCAGATCTTCCGGCCGTCGACGCGCGATTCGCCCTCGAGCGTCGCCATCGACGGGACCTGCTGCGGCGGCGGCGCCCGCCTGCCCGGATATTGGAACGGGCAGGGCTCGGCCATGCCGATTGCGATTTGCAGCGGCGGCGCCCGCCGGCCGCGGGCCAGGTCTTCATAGCCGCAGATCCGGCGCAGGCCGTCCAGCCGCTGCGCCACCAGCGCGCCCCCGGACTGGCCGGCCGCCACCATGACGAGAAGCATCGAGGCGATCGGGGCAAGCTGTATCATGGCTCTTACGTAAGGGGGACAGTCACTCGTGACTGTCCCCATTCCTTTCCTCAGATCACCGTGAAGTCGCTCGCGGTGATGACCGGGTGGCTGTCGAGCACCGCGAACAGCACCTTCGCGCCGATGCCGTTGCCGTCGGCGTCGAACCAGAGCTGGCCCGTGGCCTGGTCGTAGATGATGCGGTCGTCGGCGTCGCCCGCCGCGGTGCCGAGGACGAACGCATTGGCGTTGAGCGCGCCCAGGGGAAGGCCGGTGAACACCGCGTCGTCGAGCGCGATCGTATCGTCGACGGCGAGGAAATCGCCGATATGGTCGATATTGTCGCTGCCCAAGGCGGTGGTGAAGGCGAACGTGTCGGCGCCGCCCAGGCCCAGCAGATAGTCCGACCCGGCCCGGCCGTTCAGCACGTTCGCGCCGGCATTGCCGTAGATCTCGTTGACGAACTCGTTGCCGGTCAGGTCGATCGCCGTGCTCGCGGCTTGCGACACGGTCGAGAGTATCTCGATCTCCTCGTTATTGCCCAGCGTGTAGCTCGCCTGCGCATAGACCACGTCGCGGCCGGCGCCGGCATCCTCGGCGACATAGTCGCTCGCGCTGTCGACGACATAGGTGTCGTTGCCGCCCAGGCCGACCAAAAGGTCGGTGCCGCCGCCGCCGTCGATGAAATTGGCGCCGGCATTGCCGTAGATCGCCTGGCCGAAACTGTTGCCGATCATCGACAACGTGGTCGTGCCGTCCTGGCTGATCGTCGACAGCGTCTCGACCTCGGCGCCCGCGCTCAACGTGTAGCTGCTGCGCGCGTAGACCGTATCGGTGCCGCCACCGATCGCTTCGACGATCACGTCGTCCATGCTGTCGACGACATAGGTGTCGTTGCCGCCGAACCCGATCAAATAGTCGGTGCCGCCGCCGCCTTCGAGGAAGTTGGCGCCGGCATTGCCGTAAATCTCCTGGCCGAGCGCGTTGCCGATCAGCTGGATCGCGCCGGTGCCCGCCTGGGAAAGGGTCGAGAGCACTTCGACCTCCGCGCCCGCGGCGAGCTGGTAGGAGACCGACGAATAGACGACGTCGCGGCCCTGGCCGGATAGCTCGTTGACCACGTCGCCGGCATTGTCGACGATATAGGTGTCGTTGCCGGTGTTGCCCGACATGTTGTCGGCGCCGCCGAGGCCGTTGAGATGGTCGTTGCCGATGCCCGCCTGGAGCATGTCGGCTCCGGCCGTCCCGAGCAGCACGTCGTTGCTGTCGACGCCGGTGACCGTGATCGAAACGGTAGCCGTCCCGCCGCCGGTCAGCGTGTAGGTGAAGCTGTCCGGAGCCGGCGTGTTTGCCGCGCCCGAGCTTGCGGTCGGCGTCGTGTCGAATGCGTTGTTGGGATTGTAGCTGAACGTACCGTTGGCGTTGACGGTCAACAGCGCGCCCGAGCCGAGCGTGATCTGATTGC
This sequence comes from Sphingomonadales bacterium, assembly GCA_034668465.1. GTDB lineage: Bacteria > Pseudomonadota > Alphaproteobacteria > Sphingomonadales > Sphingomonadaceae > Allosphingosinicella. The sequence goes on along the minus strand of JAXDPI010000020.1, from coordinate 14,193 downwards.
CGACCGCGGCCCCCGAGCCGTTGACCGCGGAAACGGTGATCGCCCCGCCCGAATCCGGGTCGCTGTCCGCGCCCGAGCCGTTGTTGTTGAGGACGTTGCCGTTGAGGATTGTCGTTTCCGGGGTCGTCACCGCGTCCGGCCGCGCCGTCGGGGCGTCGTCCTGGGCGTGAATGGTGATCGTCACCGTCTGCGGCGTGCCGTCCTGGGTGGTCATCACGAACGTATCGGTGAGCGTCGCGGCGCCGAGCAGCGCCTGGACCGCGGCGTCGTTGTCGTCGAGCGTGTAGGTCCACACGCCCGCCGCGGTCACCGTGTAGGTGCCGTAGCCGTTGGCCGAATCCTGCGGCGAGGCGGTCGCGTTCCACGCGTCATTGGTGTTGTCGGGATCTGCGGCGTTGAGGTCCGCGGTCGCGCTCGGCACGCCGGCGGTGCCGTTGTTGATCCCGCCCGCCTCGGTAACGTCGCCGGTCACGGTGCCGGTGATGGTGGGGGCGTCGTTGACCGCGGTGATGTTGATCGTCGCCGTCGCGGTGTCGAGGAAGGCGCCCCCGTTGGCGTTGCCGTCGCCGTCGTTGAGCTGGAAGGTTACGTTGCGCGCCGGCGAAACCGTCGGATTGTCGGAACTGTTGTTGTAGCCGATCGCGTGGAACAGGGCCTGGGCGGCCGCCTGCGAGACCGAAGCGGACCCGAACTGGATGTCGAGCACCGGGAAGGGCGCCATCGGCGAGGGCAGCAGCGTGGCGATCATGACGCCTTCATAGGTGATCGACCCGCTGGAATAGCCGATCTGGCCGGCGCCGGTGCCCTGGTTGATGATCGACAGCAGGTCCTCGGCGTTGAGGCCGTTGGTGATCGTGATGATCAGGCGGGCATTGTTGTAGTCGGTGCTGTCGTCGGTCACGGTCGCGGCCGGGGCGATCGGCGTGACCGCGGCATTCTCGGTATAGTTCAGGACCGCCGAGGTGCCGGCGCCGACGCCGTTCAGGTCGACGACCGGGGCGTCGTTGACCGGCGTGACCGTCACCGTGGTGACCGCGGCGGTGCTGTTGACGCTGCCGTCGTTGACCCGCCAGCTGATCTGGCGGCTGGTGCCGGGAGAATCGCTGGTCGATTCGAAGCCGACCTGGCGCAGCACCGCCTCATAGTCGGCGAGCGGCGCGGTGCCGGTGAGGGTCAGGATGCCGGTCGCGCCGCTATAGTTGAAGGTGATGCCCATGAGCACCCCGTTGGTCGCGCCGTTGACGGTCAAATAATCGAACGGGATGCTGAGGCCGCTCGTAATCTGGACGGTGGCGCCCTCCAGGTTGGTGTCGTCGGCATCGGTCACGGTGAGCGTTGGCGCCAGCACGGTCGGCGCCGCCTGCTCGGTGTAGGCGGCGGTATTGTCGATCGGCGGCGCGCCGCCGTCGAGGTCGATCACCGGGACCGCGCCCGCGGTCTGCACCTCTTCGCTCAGCACGACGGTGCCGGTCGAATAGCGGGTCGTGCCGCCGGTCGCGCCGACGCCGGAAATGTCGACATGCTGGCCCATCGTGATGGCCGCGCCCGAATCGTCGATCAGATGGACGGTCAGCGTCGGCGCGGTGCCGGCGAAACCGGCCGCCGGGTTGAACCGGATCATCGTCGCCTGCCCGATCAGCAGCGCCGATGCGGTCGAGACGGCGCCCATGTCGGTCCACACCGCGCCGTTGAGATACTGCCACTGGCCGGTCGCCGGGGCGGAGCCGTTGACCACGACCGCGATGCCGGTGAACGGACCCGCCGAGGAGGCGCCGCCGCCGGGCACCTGATTGTCGGCCGCGTCCGAATATTGGCCGGAGAACAGGGTGCTGACGCTCTGGCCGCCGGTCGGATTGTCCTGGAAGATCGGCGCGGCGTCTTCGGTGCCGTCGCCGCTCACCGTCGGCGCGTCGTTGACCGGCGTGATGTTGATCGTGACGCTGTCGGAATCCTGCTCGCTCAGCGGATCGGCGCCGCCCGGGTCGGTACCGCTATTGCCCTGGTCGTTGGTCGTGATGGTGAGCGTGTCGGAGCCGTTATAATTGATCGTGGTCTCGTAGAGCAGGCCGTCGAGCGCCGTGTTGATCACGGCCGCGGTGCCGGTGAAGGTCATCGTCGTATCGTCGAGGCCGTCGCCCGCGCTGAACGTCAGGCCGGCGGTGCCGTTCAGCGTCAGCTGGCCGTTGACCATCGACAAGGTGACCTTGAGGTCGCCGGCGCCGAGATCGACGTCGCTCACCGTGATCGCATTGCCGTTGGCGGCGCTGAAGACCCTGGTCGCATCCTCGTTGATCGTCTGCGTTCCGGGCACCACGTCGAGCGGCGCGTCGTTGACCGCAGTGACCGCCTGGCTCAGCACCACCGTGCCGGTGGAATAAGCCGTCGTGCCGCCGGTCGCGCCGCCGCCGGACAGGTTGACGACCTGGCCGTTGACGATGCTGAAGCCGAGGCTGTTGTCGATCAGGTGGACGGTCAGCGTCGGCGCCGGCCCGTTGAAGTCGAGCGCCGGATTGAAGCGAAGCAAGGTGACGAACGGATCGCCGAACAGCTTCGCCGCCGCGTCGGACACGGTGCCGATGTCGGTCCAGACGCCGCCGCTGAAATATTGCCATTGGCCGGTGCCGGCGGTGGAGCCGTTGGCGGTCACCGCGATGCCCGAGAACTGGCCGGGCGAGGAGGCGCCACCATTGGGGATCTGATTGTCCGCGGCGTCCGAATATTGGCCGGAGAACAGGGCCTGGATGGTCTGGCCGGCGCCCGGCGCGTCCTCGGGGATCGTCGTCGCATCCTCGGTGCCGTCGCCGCTCACGGTCGGCGCGTCGTTGACCGCGGTGATGTTGATCGTGATCGGGTCGCTGTCCTGCTCGTCATTGGCGCCGCCCGTATTGCCGGGATCGGCGCCGGTATTGCCCTGGTCGTTGGTGACGACGGTGAGCGTGTCCGAGCCGTTGAAATTGCCGGTGGGGCTGTAGCTGAGGCCGTTCAGCGCGGCGTTGACCTGAGTCACCGTGCCGGTGATAGTGACGGTGGCGGTGCCCGAATTGCCGATCACGGCGCCGCCGCCGGTGGTCGGCGTAAGCGTGCCGTGGGTGACCGTCAGGGTCACCGTCACATTGCCGGTCCCCGCATCCACGTCGCTGATCGAGATCAGATTGCCGTTGGCGGTGTTGAAGACCCGGCTGGCGTCCTCGTTGATCGTCTGCGTGCCGGGCACGGAATTGACCGGCGCCTGGTTGAGCGGGACGAAGCCGAAGTCGAGCGTGTTGTTGATGTCGAACTTGCCGCTCGCGTCCGCGGTCGGCTCGGTATCCTGGGCGAGCGTGATCGACAGGCTCGAGACGGCGCCGCCGCCGAAAATGCCGTTATCGTCATTGTTGTCATTGTCGTCCGGATCGTCGGTCCCGGGCGCGGTGACGCGGTTGACCAGCACCCCGCCGCCGGTGAAGTTGGCGGCGTCGACGGTGACGAGGTAATTGCCGGGCGCGAGGCCGGCGAAGCTGTAGGCGCCGCCGGCGAGGGTGGTGAAGGTCGCGATCGCCGCGCCGTCGGCGACATTGTTGTTGTCCGCGTCGGCGTAGAGCGAGAGGGTGACGCCGGTGATGCCGCCTTCAGTGCCGTCCTGCACGCCGTTGTTGATGGTGCCGCCGCCGGCGCCGTTGTCGAGCCAGATCGTGCCGCCGAGCGTCAGCGTGTCGAGCGCGATATTGATGGGCGTGTTGGGTCCGGCGAGGCTGAGCGTGTTGCTGTTGCTGGTGACGTTGATCGGCGTCGCGCCGTCATTGCCGGTGATCGTGCTGACATTGTTGAACGTCGGCATCACCTGGTTGAAGTGCGGATCGACCGTCGCGTCCCACTGGATGGTGACCGTCTGCCCGGGCAGCAGCGTGCCGATGCCGACCGGCGCCAGCGCGAAGTCGGTGCCGTCGACCGGCGTCCCGGTCGCCTCGGCGACGTCGCCGGCATCGGGCAGGCGGCGCTGGCCGGGATTGATGAAGCCGTACATCAATTCGCCGGCGTCGCCCCCGGCATAGGTGTCGCCGAGCCCGATCTGGTGGCCGAGCTCGTGCATGATCGTGGTCAGAAGATCGACGCGGACCGACGCGGTCGTGCCGGGGAGGGCGCGCAGCCCATAATCCGCCACGGCATATTCACGGTCGTCGCCAGGCGTCGCGTCGATGAACCAGTTGAAGCCGGCGGCATTGTCGTCGAGCGTGATGTGGCCCGCTTCGCTCGAGCCGAGCGAAAGGCCGGCCAGATTCTCGACGGCGAAGGTCACCGCCCGCATCGCCGCCAGTTCCTCGGCGGAGGCGCCGGCATCGGCCCAGCGCTGGATCGCCGCTTCGACGATCAGGTTGAGCTCGGCCTGGCTGAGCACGCCGTCGTCGACGACGAGCGGCTGGTCGGCGGCGGGCGCGGGCGTCGGTTCGGACGTCGGCGTGGGATCGGCGATCGGGGTGACGAAGCCGCCGCCGGTCGCATCGCCCTTGCCGGGAGGCGCCGCGGCCTGGTCGGTTGCCGGCAGCGACCCGGACAGCAGCGGCTGCGGAGGCGTGCCGCCGTTGCCGAACGAGTTTCCGGATGCGCCGACGGTCGCGCTGGCGACGCCGCCGGCGCCCAGCGTGTTCCGGCCGGCGAGATAGGCGGCGACCGCCGCCATGTCGGTCCCGGAACCGCCGTAGCCGGTCAGCAGGAACTGGTTGCCGCCGGTAATGGTATGGACGAGGCGGATTTCGTCGAAGTCGATCGGGCCGGGCCCGGTCACCGCCCAATCGTCGGAGAAGACGTTGGCCAGGGCGCCGGCGCCGCCGATATTGGCCAGGATCGTGACGTGATCGGGGGTCGGCGCGCTCGACGCGCCCGATTCGACCCGGATGCCCTGCCCGCCCGCATTCGGCGACTGGCGGAGCGTATTGCCCTGAATGGTGAGGTTGATCAGGATCGGGTCCGCGGCGGTGCCGCCGTCGCGGCCGATCACGAAGATGCCGCGCCCGGAAACCTGCTGGATGATGTTGTTGAGGATCGCGACGGTCAGCGTGCCGCCGTCAGGGGTCGTGTCGACCGACTTGTCGCCGTTGGCGACGACGCGGATCGCGTCCTTGTTGCCCACCGTGCCGGAGCCGACGACGCCCGACGTCCCGATCGTGTTGCCGCTGATCAGCGCCGAGAACGTGCCGATGCCGCCGATATTGACGTTGATCGGGGTGTCGATGGCGCCGCTGATTGAATTGTTCGAAATGTTGGCGCTGCCCGTGCCGCTCCATGCCACGCCGGTCTGGATGGTGATGCTCTGGCCGACCGAGCCAGGGCCGCCGCCGGTCAGCGTGTTGGCGCCGTTATTGCCGAACAGGACGTTGAGGTTGGCGGCGCCGTCGGCGGTCGCGTTGAAATGGTCGCCGAAATTGGCGGAGAAGGTCGAATTCCGGATTTCGACATTGGCCGTCGCGGTCCCGGTGTTCCGGCTGGCGACGCCGTCGTTGCCGGCCTGGGTGATGGTCACCGTGTGCAGCGTCAGCGTCAGCGTCCCGCTTGAATTGTAAATGCCGAAATTGTCTTCGAAGCCGTCCTCGATGGTCGTGCCGGTCAGGCTTGCCGTCCCGGTCAGGCCGTTCGTTCCCGCGGCGACGCCGAAGATGATGCTGCCTTCGTCAAGCGCGGCGCTGGTGCCGTTCGTGCCGGTCAGGGCGTTGACGATCGAGTTGTTGAAGATGAAGCCGTTCACGTTGAGGCCGCGAACGCCGAAATTGTCGAAGTCGTGCAGGTTCATCCGGTCGAGCTGCACGTCGAACGTGTTGTTCAGGTAGATGCCGATTCCGGTCGTGGTGCTGCCGTCGAGGCCGGTTTTCTCCGAGATCGTGCCGCCGCTGCCGGCGCTTCCCGTGCCGAGGACGTGGAGGCCGCCCAGCGCCCCGGTCGTGTCGAGGATGATGCCGGTGGCGGTGCCGTTGTTCGAGCTGATGCTCTGGAAGATGAGGTCGGCCGCGCCGATCGTCGTGTTCGAGACGTTGAGCGCCGTGCCCTGGCCCGAATTGATCGTGTTCCCCGAGCCCGTCACGGTGAGGGTGCCGCCGCCGGTGGCGGCGAAGCCGGTCGTGTTGCTGAGGCTGGTGTTGATCGTCAGCGTGTTGGTGAAGTTGATCGTCGTGCCGGTGTTGGTCGCGAGCAGGATGCCGTCGCTGCTGGTGGTCGAGGAAACGGTGCCGTCGAACGAGATCGTGCCGCCGGTGTGGCCCGATACGTCGATGACCTTGCCGTCGCTGGTCTTCGAGATCGTGCCGTTATAGTCGATATTGCCGGCGCCGGCGCCGCTGACCAGGAAGGCGATTCCGGTCGGGTTGGTGATCGACGAGTTCGTGCTGAACGTGAAATTGCCGTTCGAGCCGTTGGTGATGTCGACGCCGGCGTCGCCGCCGTTCATCGTGTTGGTGCCGTTGAGATTGTAGGTGCCGTCGGCATTGTTGAACTGGAGGCCGGTGCCGTTGGTCGCGCTCAATGTGCCGGTGCTGAAGGTGAGCGTGCCCGTGTGGCCGCCCTGGACGTCGAGCAAGGCGGCGTTGTTGGCCTGGGTGACGTTGCCCGAATAGGTGGTCGTGACGCTGCCGCCGCTGACCAGGAACGACGAGCCGGTGGCGCCGGAGAGCGCGCCGGTGCCGAGCGCGAGTGTCCCGGTGACGCCGGTCAGGGCGACGTTGTTGGTGCCGCCGTCTGAATCGGTCGAAACGAGGCCGGTGCCGATGATCGAGCCGGTCGTCAGGCCCAGCGCCTGGCCGCTGGCGTCGACCGTCACGTTGCTGATCGAGAGCTGGCCGAAGCTGGTGCCGGTAATACCGCCATTGGCGGCGCCGCCGGTGCTGACGATGTTGATGCCGGCGATCTCGTTATTGGGGGTGCTGCCGCCGCCCGCCAGCGTCACGGTGAAGCCGCTCGAGCCGGAGACGGTCGAGCGCGACCCGGCGTCGGCGAGGTGGAAGCCGGCGACGTCGAGCGAGGCGCCGGTGCCGATCAGATGTTCGGTGGTTTCGAGCACCGCGGTGCCGGTGACGTTGCCCTTGACGTAGATATAGTCGCCCGAGCTGTCGGCGGCCGTGGCGCTGCTGAGCGAGCCGAACGGATTGGTCGAGGTGCCGGTGCCGGTGCCCGGCGCGGCGGCGCTGTCGACATACCAGACCTGGCCGGTGACGGTGATCGCCACGGTCCCGATGCTGGTGAGGTCGTCCGAATTGCCGGAAATGCCGTCGAGGCCGGCGTCGTGGATCACGTAGGTGAAGCTGTCGGCGCCTTCGTAGCCGGCGTCCGAGACATAGTTGAACGAGCCGTCGGAGAAGATGTTGACGGTGCCGTGGGCGGTGTCGAGGTTCGAGACCGCGTCGAGCGTGAAGCCGGGGACGCCGTCCGAGCCGGAAACCGAGCCGATGTCGTTGGTCAGCAAATTGCCCGCCACCTGCGAGGAGGGGCCGCTGCCGACATTGGCGGCGCCGCCGACCCGCAGCACGGTATTGCCGACCGCGGTGAAGGCGTCGTTGAACGCGAGCGGGGAGATGTTGACGACGCCGAAGAAGGTGGTGCCGCTGATCGGGTCGTTGACCAGCAAATTGGTGGCGTTCGAACTGCCCGTATTGGTGATCACCAAGGTGGTGCGGATGACGTCTGCGGCATCGGCGTAGCCGTCGCTGTCATTGTCGACTTGGAGGTTGATCGAGCGAACGCGCGAAAGAGTAACTGGCATGGTGATTTCCCCCAAACGGGCAGAGCCCCGCACCCCCCGCAGGCACGAGTCGAGCTTCTTCGATCATATTTACACGAATGCGGCGGAGAACCTAGGCGATTCTAATATCATACGCGGTTTTCCGCGTGCCGGGCCGCAACGGGGCCCGGGCCGCGTCCGCGCCCGCCGAAATCAGGGCCGCTGCGGGAAGATTCCCTGCAGGGCGATGCAGAAATTGAGCGTCAGATAGGGCATCATATTGTTGTGCGGTAAGCTGCCGCCCATAGGTGCGACCGTCTGGAACGCCATGCTTTTGAGGGAAGCCGCGGCATTATAGGCCTGCCCGTTGCCGGAGAAGGCAAGAACACGGGTCGGCGAGCCCACCTGCAGATTGCCCGGGTCCTGCGGATCGGCGGCCATCAGGGCGTGGGTGTGGATCGGCATCTCGCTCTCGAGCAGGGTCACCGACGGGGTGCCCGACATTTCGCCGAGAAAATATTCCGACAGGCCCTTGCCCTGACCCGACTGGATCGGCGCATTGTCGGTCATGTTCGGCAGGGCGAAGGTCGACTTGCCGTCGCCGCCATAGGTGGTGCCGAGCAGCGAGAACAAGGCCGTGTTCTGCGAGATCGGCATCAACTGCCCCTGGCAGAACGCCCAGCCGGTCGGCGGGAAATTGAACGGAAAGATCCGGATCTCGGCGACGAATTGGTCCGACACGCGCGGCTCCTCAGGTTTGGCTCGGGAAAATTCCGAACAGCGAGATAATGAAGTTGATCACCAGATATTGCTGTCGGTTCTCGTGCGGCTGGCTACCGCCCGTCGGTGTGATCGCTTGGGCGTTGAGGGCTACCGCGCCAACGTCCTCTCTGTAGAGGTCGAGCGAGGCGGAGTTGCCCGGCATGGCGCCGTCGGGCGAGCTCTGCCCGGCGGACGCGGTCGAAACGAGAAACGGATGGTTGTGAATCGGGTTCTGCTGCGCGTTCACGGTCACTTGCTCGACGCCGCCCTGCTCCGCGATCTGGTAGGTGGTGCCGCTCTTGGCGGTGCCCATGTGGATCGGGACCCGGCTCGCCAGCTCGGGCAGGTTGAACGTCTCCTGGCCGTCGCCGCCATAGGTCGTCCCGATCAGCTGGAACAGCACCTCGTTCTCGGCGATCGCCAGGGTCTGGCCCTCGCAGAACATCCAGCCGTTCGGCGCGAAGTTGCCGGCGAACATGCGAATCTCGCCTACATAAGGCTGGCCCACTTTTCCGACTCCCTCAGTTACGTGACGGGAAGATGCCCTGAAGGGCGATGATGAAGTTCAGCACCAGAAAGGGCTGCCGGTTCTCGTGCGGCTGGCTGCCGCCGAAGTTCGTCAGGCTCGTCGGGTGGAGCGGCGTCGTCTGCGCGGGCGCCGTATAGAGGTTGTTCGCCGCGGCGAGTACGTTGCCGGTCGGGCTGGCGCTGTTGCCGGTCGCCGTCGTCGCCTGCGCGAAGTGAATGTGCTGCGGCATCTCGGACATGTTCAGCGTGTGGAACTCCTCGCCGGCGGTCTGGCCGAGCACGTATTGGCCCTGGAAATGGATCGGCACCCGGCCGCGCATGTCGGGCAGCGCGAAGGTGGTCTGGCCGTTGCCGCCATAAGTGGTGCCGAGCAGCGAGAACAGCGCCTGATTCTGATTGATCGGCAGCAGCTGGCCGTTGCAGAAGGCCCAGCCCTTGGGCGGAAAGTTGAAGGAAACAATCTTGATTTCAGACAGGAATGGCTCGCTCATGATTATTTCCCCGTCCCCAGATGCACCCACCTTATAGCGTGTTTTTTACCTTGGCTAGTCGATTTCGGGCACGAAACAGACTCTCCGATTGAGATTCCGCCCGTTCGGGCCAACATCCGCGCCGCGCCCGCGGTGTAAAACGGCGCATTCCCGCCGATTCCGCCCCCGCAATTCGCCCACGTTCCGCGGCACTTTCGACAACATCCGCGCGTCAGATCACGGTGAAGTCCCCGGCGGTAAGCGAGCTGTTCGGCTCGACCCGGGCGAACAATATGGCGGCTACGCCGCCGACGCCGTCGGCGTCGAAATAGAGATTGCCGGTCGCGCTGTCGTAGAGGATTCGGTCGTCGGCGTCGTGAGCGGCGCTGCCGGCGAAGAACGCATTGGGGTTGAGCGCGCCGAGCGCCAGCCCGGTGAACACATTGTGGTCCAGCGCGATGACGTCCTCGCCGTCGTTCGCCACTCCGGCGAAGTCGGCGAGGAAGTCGACATTGCCGTTGCCGAGCGCGGTCGTGAACGCGAACGTGTCGGCGCCGGCGAAGCCCATCAGATAGTCGGCGCCGGCGCCGCCGTCGAGACGATTGGCGGCGATATTGCCGTATATCTCGTTGGCGAATTCGTTGCCGGTGAGATTGAGCGGGCCAACGCCCGACGAGGAGAAGGCCGAGAGGATCTCGATCTCGGAGCCGGCGGTGAGGACATAGTTGGCGCGCGCGTAGACGACGTCGCGTCCGCCGCCGATCGCCTCGGCGACGATGTCGCCGCCATTGTCGACGACATAGGTATCGTCGCCGCCGAGGCCCGCCAGATAGTCGGCGCCGCCGCGGCCATCGAGGAAATTGGTGCCGGCATTGCCATAGATCGCCTGCGCGAATTCGTTGCCGGTCAGCTGCAGCGGCGTCGTCGCAGATTGGGAAATGGCGGAGAGGACCTCTATCTCGCTGTTCGCCACGAGGGCATAATTGGAGCGTGCGTAGACGACGTCGGTGCCGTCGCCGATCGATTCGAACGCGACATCGTCGAGGCTGTCGACGATATAGGTGTCGTTGCCGGCGAAGCCCCGCAGATAATCGGCGCCGCCGCCGCCATCGAGGAAATTATTGCCGGCATTGGCGTAAATCTCCTGGTTGAACGCGTTGCCGATCAGCTGGAGCGGGGTGGTCGCGGCCTGCGAGATGGCGGTGAGGATCTCGACCTCGGCGCCGGCCGTCAGGGCATAATTGGCGCGCGCGTAGACGATGTCGCGCCCCTGGCTGGCCGCCTCGGCGATGACGTCGCCGGCATTGTCGACGATATAGGTGTCGTCGCCGGCCGCGCCCGCCAGATAGTCGGCGCCGCCGCCGCCATCGAGGAAGTTGGCGCCGGCATTGCCGTAAATCTCGTTGACGAACTCGTTGCCGGTGAGCTGCAGCGGCGTGGCCGCGGCCTGGGAGAGGGCCGAAAGGACCTCGACCTCCGCGCCCGCGGCGAGGACATAATTGGTGCGCGCATAGACGACGTCGCGGCCGCCGCCGGCCGCCTCGGCAACGACCGCGCCGGTCTCGACGACATAGGTGTCGTTGCCGCCGAGGCCGGCGAGATAGTCGGCGCCGCCGCCGCCATCGAGGAAATTGGCGCCGGCATTGCCGTAAATCTCCTGGCCGAACGCATTGCCGATCAGCTGTAGCGGGGTCGTCGCGGCCTGCGAGAGAGCCGACAGGACCTCGACCTCGGCGCCGGCGGCGAGCGTGTAATCGGAGCGGGCGTAGGCGACGTCGCGCCCCCCGCTGGCCGCCTCGGAAATGACCGCGCTGGTATCGACGACATAGGTGTCGTTGCCGCCCAGGCCCGCCAGATAGTCGGCGCCGCCGCCGCCATCGAGGAAGTTGGCCCCGGCGTTGCCGTATATCTCCTGGCCGAAGCCGTTGCCGATCAACTCGAGCGCGCCGGTCCCCGATTGGGAAAGAGCCGAGAGCACTTCGACCTCGGCACCGGCGGCAAGGGCGTAGTTCGCGCTCGTGTAGACGACGTCGCGCCCGGCGCCGATCGCCTCGACGACGACATCGCCGCCATTATCGACGACATAGGTGTCGTTGCCGACGCCGCCTTGCAGGACGCCCGCGCCGGGCCCGCTGAGCAGGAAGTCGTTGGTGTCGAGGCCGGTCACCGTCACCGACACGCTCGCCGTGCCGCCATTGCCCGCCAGCGTATAGCTGAAGCTGTCGGGCGCCGGCGTGTTGATCGCGCCCGAATTCGCCGTCGGCGTCGAATCGAACGCGCCGGCGGGGTCGTAGGTCAAGGTGCCGTCGGCATTGAGCGACACGATTGCGCCGGTGGGCAAGGTGACCGGCGAGCCGACGCTGATCGCGGTGCCGTTGACCGCCGCGACGCTCGGCGGCGGGCCGTCGATGTCGTTGTCGTTGGTGACGACGTCGATGACGACCGGCGTCGCCTCGTCGGTGGTCGCCGTATCGGCGCCGGCGGTCGCCGGATCGTCGACCGAGACCACGTTGATCGTGGTGAAGGCGGTCATCGTGCTGCCGTCGCCGTCGGTCAGCCTGAACTCGACGAGTCGCAGGTCGGTGTCCGGCGCGACCGTGTTGGTGTTGACGTAGCTGAGATTGTGGATCAGCCGTGAGACGGATGCCGGCGTCGCCCCGCTGTTGAAGGTGAACAGCATGTCGTCGCCGAGGCCGCCGCCCGCAAAGGTGCCGATCGGGACGCCGTTGACGGACACGATATTGCCCGCGAGCGTCACCTCGGCGTCGGTGATCAGGACGAGCTGGTCCTCGGTCGCGACCTCGTTGGCGACGATGTGGACCAGCAGGCTGCCGCCGTCGAAGTCGGTGCTGTCGAGATCGGTGATGACCGCGTCGCGGCCGTCGTCGAGAAAGACGACGCCCGCCGGCGTGTCCTCGTAGAAGGTAACCGCGTCATTGTTGAGCCCGGTCGACTGCGGCGCATTGTTGAACCCGCTGACGTCGATGGTGATCGTGTTCTTTAGCGGGTCGGTGTCCTGGCCGCCGTTGAGGATGCCGCCATTGTCCCGCACGACATAGGTGAAGGTGTCGTAACCCGGGCCGCTCTCGTCCGCCGCCGCCCGATAGGTGACGCGGAAGGCGCTGAGCTGGGCCACCGTGAAGGTGGTGCTGGTGGTGACCGCCACCGGGGCGTTGCCGCCCGGGCCGTCTGCGTCGTAGAAGATCGTGCCGTTGGTCGGCAGGTCGACGATAGTAACCTCCGCCAGGCCGTTACTCTCGGCGTCGGTGAACGTGAAGACGTTCGGGGCGAGCGTGCGCGGCGTATTCTCGACCGCGGTGATATGGTGGTCGATCCCGTCGGGCGCATCGTTGACCGGGGTGATCGTGATGGTCTGCCCGCCGATCGCGAAGAGCGGCCCGCCTTCGCCGGTGCCGCCATTGTCGTTGACCAGCACGCCGAGCGATGTCGAAGCCGGAGGATTGTCGGTGTTGGGCGTGTAGAATATCGTGCTGGTCGCGTCGCCGACCAGCAGCGCCTGGATCTGGGCCAGCGTGCCGGTGATCGTCACGTCGCCGGAGCCGCTGCCGACAACGTCGGCGCCGCTGCCGCCCGGCGTGACGGTCAGGAGACCGTAGCCGCCGGCCGAGATCGTGACCGACATCGAGACCGAAGCGGAATCGACGTCGCCGAGCAAAATCGAGCCCTTGAGGTCGAGCGCGACCTGCTCGAGCGTCGTGTAGATGCCGCCCGGCGCGAACGCCACTGTCGGCGCGTCGTTGACGGCGGTCAGATCGATGGTGATCGTGTCGGCGCTGGTGTCGTAATCCTCGCCGCCGCTGGCGACGCCGCCGTCGTCGCGCACCTGGTAGGTGAAGCTGGCATAATTGTCGCCGTTGGCGTTGAGCGCCGGCACGTAGGTCAGCCGCCCCTGGTTGAGATCCTCCAGGGTGAACGTCTGCCCCGGGCTGATCGCGACCGGCGCGAAGCCGCTGCCGCCGGCGTCGGCGTCATAATAGATCGTGCCGACGCCCGGGCCGGGCAGGTCGGTGATGGTGACGCTGAACAGGCCGTTATTTTCATCGTCGGTGTAGGTGAAATCGGCCGCGGCGAAGACGTGGGTGACATCCTCGGTGAAGGTCAGGGTGTGCGCGACGCCCGACGGCGGATCGTTGATGCCCAGGATGTTGATCGTCACCGAGGTCATCGTGCCGTCGGCCGAGGCGACCGGGAACGTCTCGGTGTAGGTCTGCCCGCCGATGAACTCGTTGTGGGCGCTCGAGGCGGTATAGGTCCAGGCGCCCGCGCTATCGATCGCGAACGTGCCGTAGCTGCCGAGCGTCCCGGACTGGGGGACGAATGTCGCCGGGCTGTCGACGTCGCTGATCGTCAGCGTGCCCGACGAGCTGATGTCGACCGCCGAATCGGTCTCGGTCAGGCTGCGGGTGTCCGACGACAGGACGGCCGCGTCGTTGGCGCCGTTGATCGTGATAGTCACCAGCTGCTGGGTGCCGTCCACCGTCACCGCGGTGAACGTGTCGGTCAGCGTCCCGCCGGTGTTCAGCGCCTGCACCGCCGCATTGTCGTTGTCGAGCGTGTAGGTCCACGCCCCGTCGGTCCCCAGCACATAGCTGCCGTAGGTTCGGGCGCCGCTCGCCGCGGTCCAGCTGTCGTCGGGATTGTCGACGTCGTCCGCATCGAGGTTGCCGCTCGCCTGCGGCGTCCCCGGCGTCGCATTGGCGACCCCGCTCGCTTCGGTCACGCTGCCGCTCG
>JAXDPI010000019.1:0-44379 GCA_034668465.1 Sphingomonadales bacterium | reverse complement strand
CCCAAAATCGGCTCCGTCACGACCGTTGCGGGTATGGAGTACGGACCCTAAAGCGGGTAGTCGTAGCGCATGAATCCGTTGAAGCGGGCGATCCGCTCGTAGAGCGCGCGCGCCGGCAAATTGCCTTCCTTGGTCAGCCAGCAATATTTGGCGGCGCCGCGGGCGCGGGCCGCCTGGGCCACCGCCTCGACGAGAGCGGCGGCGACGCCGCGGCCGCGCGCTTGCGGCGCGGTGAACAGGTCCTGGAGGTAGCAGGCGTCGCTCGACCAGCTTTGCGCGTGGAACAGATAATGGGCGATCCCGACCATCTCCCCGTCGAGCCGCGCGGCGAGGCCGTGCACCCGCTGATCCGCGATCAGCGACCGCCAGGTCTCCTCGTAGCGCGCGTCGGGAAGGGCGGTCTCGTAAAACGCCTTGTAGCCGCGGGCGAGCCGCTCCCATTCGGCGCGGTCGGCCGGCCGAAGCGGAACGATTTCGACCACAGGGTCAGCGCACCCGCTTGACGTAGACCGCGCCGCTCTCGCGCGTTTCGGTCTGGAAGTTCGGGATCGCGTCGATCAGTTCGGAAAGGTGCGAATAACCGTAATTGCGCGCGTCGAACGAGGAGCGGTTGCCGGCCAGACGGCCGACCTCCGAGAGGCTGGCGAAGCCGCGCTCGTCGCGCTTTGCCGCCTTGATTGCATCGCCGAGCAACTTGACGACTTTGTCGTCGATGCCCGATTTTCCCTCCGGCTTCGGCTCTGCCGCTTCCGCCTGGGCCAGCGCGCCGACGTCGATGAACCGGGTGCAGGCGTTCTGGAACGATAAAGGAGTCTTCGCCGCGCCGAACCCGTAGACCGGCAGCCCGTCCTGGCGGATGCGCATCGCGAGCGGCATGAAATCGCTGTCGCTCGACATGATCCCGAAGCCCTGGACGTGCCCGCCATAGAGCAGGTCCATCGCGTCGATGATCATCTTCATGTCGGTGGCGCTCTTGCCCTTGGTGAGGTCGAACTGCTGCTGGGGCTCGATCGCGTGGAGGTGAACGATCTTCGCCCAGCCGCCCAGCGAAGGCTTCTGCCAATTGCCGTAGGCGCGGCGAATGTTGACCGTGCCGAGCTCGGCAAGAACGGTCAGCACCGGATCGAGCGAATCGGCCGAGGCATTGTCGGCGTCGATCAGCAATGCGACGTTGCGGCCGCTCACATGGAAGTCGTCTGTCATGGGGAGTTCTTAGCGCGGGCTGGGGCCGCGACCAAGACGGACCGGAGTCAGTGCGTCAGCCTGCGCGCCTTCTCGTCATATTCGCCGGCCATCAGGAGCAGGGTGTTGACCGCCTGCTGGTCGGTCAGCGACTGGGCG
Organism: Sphingomonadales bacterium; assembly: GCA_034668465.1. GTDB lineage: Bacteria > Pseudomonadota > Alphaproteobacteria > Sphingomonadales > Sphingomonadaceae > Allosphingosinicella. The sequence goes on along the minus strand of JAXDPI010000019.1, from coordinate 43,038 downwards.
AGGCGGCGGCAGCGCAGCGCCTGGGCGCGCAGCGCACCCGCCTGGCGCTGGTCGGTGACGTCGATCAGGATGTTGACCGCGCCCGATATCTCGCCATCCTCGTCGATCAACGGCGTCGGATAGGGATTGAAGGTAACCCGCGTGCCGTCGGGCCGCTCGGCCAAAGCGACGACGCCGCGAACCTCGCGCTTCTCCTTGATCGCCACCGCCATCGGACATTGATCGTGGGGCAGGAAGATTCCGTCGGTGCCGTACAGCTTCCAGGTCACGCACCAGCGGTCTTCGCCGAGGGTCGGCGTGCGGCCGGCGAAATCGATGCAGGCCGGGTTGTAATAGGTGATCCAGCCTTCGGCGTCGGTGACGTAGATCGGCGCGGTCAGGCGCGCGAGCACGGCGTGCAGCTCGCCCGCGCCGACTCGCGCGGCCGCGACCGCCATGCCGACGATTTCTTCGGGCGTCGCCGCTCCAGCCTTCATGCCGTCACGCTCTTCTTGGGATAGGTGCCCCATTTCGCGGATATTAATCGAGATTAAAAGCGAAAGTTCCCGATGCCGGGGCGGAATCGACGGAATTGGGCCGCGAAGTCCGAACCGTGCCATTTCGGACACGCTTGCCGACGCGGCCAAGGCGGACCAAGATGGCGGCGACACGCGAGCGAAAGGGGCGCCGATGGCCAAATGGAACGCACGGAAGACGGTGATCGCCGCGGCCGACATGGCGCCCGAGCACCGGCTGACGCCGTCTTTGGGCTGGCCGCACCTGATCGCTTTGGGCGTCGGCGCGATCGTCGGCACCGGCATCCTCACCCTGACCGGCGTCGGCGCGGCCAAGGCGGGCCCGGCGGTGATCCTCTCCTTCGCGATCGCCGGATTGATCTGCGCCGCGGCCGCGCTCGCTTATGCCGAAATGGCAACCATGATCCCGGCCTCGGGCAGTGCCTACACCTACACTTATGTCGTCCTGGGGGAGCTGCTCGCCTGGATCGTCGGCTGGAGCCTGATCCTCGAATATTCCCTGGTGGTGAGCGCCGTCGCGGTGGGCTGGTCGGGCTACGCCTCCCCGCTGCTGCAGGCCTGGGCCGGATTCCCCGAAGCGCTGACGCGGGGCCCCGAGCTCGGCGGCATCGTCAACCTTCCGGCGATCTTCATCATCGCGGTCGTTGCCGGCCTGCTGATCTACGGCACACGCGAGAGCGCGACGCTGAACGCGATCCTGGTCGCCGTGAAGGTGGTGGCGCTGATCGTGTTCGTCGCGGTGACCTTGCCCTATTTCAACCCCGCCAATTTCGAGCCCTTCATGCCTTACGGCTTTCCCAAGTCCGGCCCCCCCGGCGCCGAGGTCGGCGTCATGGCGGCGGCGGCGATCATCTTCTTCGCCTTTTACGGCTTCGATGCGATTGCGACCGCGGCGGAGGAGACGAAGAATCCGGGCCGCGACCTCAAGATCGGCATCGTCGGGTCGATGTTCGTCTGCGTGATCATCTATATGGCCGTCGCCGGCACGGCGATCGGCGCGCTCGCCTACAGCCGCTTCGCCAACAGCCCGGAGCCGCTCGCTCTGATCCTGCGCGAGATCGACCAGCCGGTCGCCGCTTATTATCTCGGTGTCTCCGCGGTGGTTGCGCTGCCGACGGTGATCCTCGCCTTCTTCTACGGGCAGAGCCGGATCTTCTTCGTGATGGCCCGGGACGGGCTGATCCCGCAGGGCTTGGCGCGCGTCTCCGGGCGAGGCTCGCCGATCCGGATCACGATCTTCACCGCGGTCGTCGTCGCCGTCCTCGCCGGCCTGATTCCGCTCGCCGAGCTGGCGGCGCTCGCCAATGCCGGGACGCTGACCGCCTTTATCGCAGTGTGCGTGTGCATGCTGGTGATGCGGCGGCGCGCGCCCGATGCCGAACGGCTGTTCCGCACACCCTGGGCCTGGCCGGTCGGCATCGCCGGCATCCTCGGCTGCCTCTACCTGATCTACAGCCTGCCGCAGCGCACCCAGATCTGGTTCCTCGGCGCGCATGTCGTCGGGATCGTCATCTACCTGGCCTATGGCGCGCGGCGCAGCGTGGCGGGACGGGAGGCGGGATGATGCTGCGCCATTTGCTGCTGCTCGCCTTGCTCTGCCTCGGCGCGCCGGCCCTGGCCCAGCAGACGCGCGTCGTCCTGCACACCGAGCTCGGCGACGTCATGCTCGAGGTCGACGCGGTGCACGCGCCGATCACCGCCGCCAACTTCCTGCGCTATGTCGACGAGCGCCGCTACGACGGCGCGAATTTCTACCGCGCCATGCCCGGCGGGCCCAATCGCGGGTTGATCCAGGGCGGCGTCGACCACCAGCGCCGGCTGCCGCCGATCGCGCACGAGCCGACCAGCCGGACCGGGCTCCACCATGTCGACGGCGCCGTGTCGATCGCCCGCGATGCGCCAGGCACCGCCACCGCCGACATCACCATCATGCTCGGCGACATGACCTATCTCGACGCGGGCGGCGTCGATCCGGACGGCTATGCCGTGTTCGCCCGTGTGGTCGGCGGCATGGACGTCGTCCGGCGGATCCACGCCGCGCCGACCTCGCCCACCCTGGGGGAGGGGAGCATGCGCGGCCAGATGCTCGATCCCCGCATCCGCATCCTCACCGCGCGCCGCGCCCAATAATTAGGGACTGTCCCTATTTATGCCGGGGCGAAAGCGCCGCTGGCTTCGTCGCAGACATGGAGGATGCCGTCGGCGATCGCGAAATAGGCGCCGTGGAGCTTGAGCCGCCCGGCCTGCTCGCGTTCGCGCACCCACGGGAAGGTGCGCAAGTTCCGGAGCGAGATGCGTACGCCCTCCAGCTCCATTTCGAGGAAGGCCTGGCGGCCGAGCCCGGGGTGGCGCGCTCTTATCGGCTCGCGCGCCTCGACCAGCATGTCGATCCAGTGGGCGATGAAATGGCCCGCGCCGTGATCGGCATTGTCGAACTGGCCGGTCAGCGCCGCCGCGCAGCCGCCGCAAAAACCGTGGCCCATCACCACCAGCTCGTCGACCTCGAGCTGAGTCACCGCGAATTCGAGCGCGGCCGAGACGCCGTGATAATGATTGTCCCTCTCGAACGGCGGGACGAGGTTGGCGACGTTGCGGACGACGAACATCTCGCCCGGCCGCGCATCGAATATCTGGGCCGGGTCGACCCGGCTGTCGGAGCAGGCGATCACCATCACCTTGGGGCTCTGGCCCTCGGCGAGGCCGGCCCAGCGTTCGTGCTGCGCGTCCCAGCCATGGTCGCGGAACCGGCGATAGCCTTCGACGAGGGCGTTGAAGTCGGCCATGCGGCTGCCGTTAGGCGGGGCGGGGAGGGGTGGCAAGAGCGCCAAAGGATCGCTATCTGCGCGCCATGAGCGAAGCCGATCCCATCAGCATGCCCCGCCAGCGCAAGCCCGACTGGATCCGGGTCAAGGCGCCGGTCAGCGCCGGCTTCATGGAAACCAGGAAGCTGATGCGCCGGCTCAATCTCGCGACGGTCTGCGAGGAGGCGGCCTGCCCGAACATCGGCGAGTGCTGGACCAAGAAGCACGCGACGGTGATGATCCTCGGCGACACCTGCACCCGTGCCTGCGCCTTCTGCAACGTCAAGACCGGGATGCCGCGCGCGGTCGATCCGCTCGAGCCCGAGCATGTCGCGGTCGCCGCGGCCGAATTGGGCCTCACCCATATCGTCGTCACCTCGGTCGACCGCGACGATCTGCCCGACGGCGGCGCTGCGCAATTCGTCAGGGTGATCGAGGCGCTGCGCCGCAACGCGCCGGCGACGACGATCGAAATCCTGACCCCCGATTTCCGCAACAAGCCGCAGGCCGCGGTCGAGACCATCATCGAAGCGCGCCCGGACGTCTACAACCACAATCTCGAGACGGTGCCGCGGCTTTATCCGACGATCCGCCCGGGCGCGCGCTATTACGCCTCGCTGCGGCTGCTGGAGAGCGTCAAGCGGCACGACCCTTCGATCTTCACCAAATCGGGGTTGATGGTCGGGCTCGGCGAGCAGCGGCTCGAAGTTCACCAGGTGATGGACGACATGCGCTCGGCCGACGTCGATTTCCTGACCATGGGCCAGTATCTCCAGCCGACCCCGCGCCACGCCAAAGTGGAGGAGTTCGTCACCCCCCAGGCGTTCGGCGCTTATGCCGCGATCGCCCGCGCCAAAGGCTTCCTGCTCGTCGCCGCCTCGCCGCTGACCCGGTCGAGCTATCACGCCGGCGACGATTTCGAGAAGATGCGGGCCGCGCGCGCGGCGAAGCTGGCGGGCTAGGCCCGTCATGCCGCGCCATACCGAAAAGCGCGTCCTGCCCTACACGCCCGAGCAGGTGTTCGACCTGGTCGCCGACGTCGGCCGTTACCAGGAGTTCCTGCCCTGGGTCGCCGCGACCCGGGTCCGCTCGAACTCGGACACCGCGATGGTCGCCGACCTCGTCGTCGGCTTCAAGGCGCTTAAGGAGACCTTCACCTCGAAGGCATACAAGCAGCGGCCCGGGCAGATCGAGATCGACTATCTCGAAGGGCCGCTCAAATATCTCCACAACAGCTGGAAATTTCGCGCCGTGCCGGGCGGCACCGAGGTCGATTTCTGCGTCGATTTCGCGTTCAAGAGCCGCATCTTCGAAGCGCTGGCCGGGCAGATGTTCGATCGTGCGCTGCGGCGGATGATCGGCGCCTTCGAGGAACGCGCGGCGGCGCTTTACGGGACGGGCGCGTCCGGAAGCAGCAGCGCGAGCGCACAAAGCGCCGCCTGAAGACGGACCCCGCCGCGGCCGTTATCGTCGAATTTCTGGGTATCGGCGACGATCTCCCTGGGATCGGCATGCCGGTCGGCGCGCGCGAAGACGACGGTGCCGACCGGCTTGCGGTCCGAACCGCCGGCCGGGCCGGCGATCCCGGTCAGCGCCACCGCGACGTCGGCGCCCGACGCTTCGAGCGCGCCCCGCGCCATCGCCCAGGCGGTCGCGACCGAGACCGAGCCGAACGTCTCGATCACGTCCTCGCTGACGTGGAGGAGCTTGGACTTGGCCTCGTTCGAATAGGTGACGAAGCCCGCTTCGAATACGTCCGAGCTGCCGGCGATCTCGGTCAGCGCTCCCGCCACCAGCCCGCCGGTGCAGCTTTCCGCCACCGCGATCCGCCGGCCGGCCGCGCGGTTTTCGTCGATCACCTTGCGGGCGAGCTGGATCAGCGCGTCGGGCAGAAGATAGTCGCGATTGTCGGTCATAGATCCTCCGGGAGCCGCAGCGTCGCCACGGCCTGGGCGGCGATCCCTTCGCCGCGGCCGGTGAAGCCGAGCCGCTCGGTCGTCGTCGCCTTGATGCTAACCCTCGACGGTGCCAGCCGCAACAATTCGGCGACCCGCGCGCGCATCGCGTCCCGATACGGGCCGATCCGCGGCGCCTCGCAGACGATGGTGACGTCGACATGGGCGATCCGCCCGCCCGCCTGGTCGACCAAAGCCCGGGCACGGTCGAGGAAGAGCGAGGAGGGGGTGCCGCGCCATTGCGGATCGGACGGCGGGAAATGGTCGCCGATATCGCCGGCGCCGAGCGCGCCTAAAATGGCGTCGGTCAGCGCGTGGAGGACGACGTCGGCGTCGCTGTGGCCGGCGAGCCCCTTGTCGTGGGGGATCCGGACGCCGCCGAGCCACAGCTCGGCGCCGGCGGCGAAGGCGTGGACGTCGCAGCCGAAGCCGACCCGCGGACCGAGCAAAGCCGCCTCGGCGCGGCCGAAGTCGGCGTCAAAGGTCAGCTTGTCGAGCGCCGGATCGCCTTCGACGAGCGCCACCGAGAGGCCCGCGGCGCGCGCGACCTGGGCGTCGTCCGTGGCCTCGTCGCCGGACCACGCGGCATGGGCGCCGCGGATCGCCTCGAAGCGGAAGGCCTGGGGCGTCTGCACCCGCACCAGGCCGTCGCGCGGCACCTGCTCGCCATTGGGCCCGGCCAGGGTGTCGACAACCGGCAAGGCGGCGACCGCCCCGTCATGATCCTCGAGCGCGTCGAGCAGGCGGTCGATCACGGGCGCGGGAAGGAAGGGCCGCGCCGCGTCGTGGATCAGCACGATATCGGCATCGCCGAGCGCCGCCAGCCCGCGCCGCACCGATTCGCGCCGGGTGGCGCCGCCGATCACCGGCTGGGGGAGGGGACGCTCGCCGATCGCCTCGGCATAGGCCGCTTCCTGCCCGCCGCCGATCACCACCTGGACCGAGTCGATCCGCGGGTGATCGAGATGGTCGATCGCATGAGCCAGCAGCGCCTTGCCTGCGATCCGGCGGTACTGCTTGGCGACCTCGCCGCCCGCGCGGCTCCCGCTGCCCGCCGCGACCAGCAATGCCACCGTCCGTCCCATGCGATTCCGCCTAGCCGAGGCCAAACTTGCCCGCCAGCGCATTCCACCCTATCTCGCCGGTCCCATGTCCCGCCTGAAGCCCATCCTGATCGGCCCGGTCCGCATCGAGACGCCGGTCATCCTGGCGCCGATGACGGGCGTCACCGACATGCCGTTCCGCCGGATCGTCAAGCGCTACGGCGCCGGCCTGACGGTAACGGAGATGATCGCCAGCCAGGCCGCGATCCGCGAGACCCGCCAGTCGCTGCAGAAGATGGTCTGGGATCCGGTCGAGGAGCCGGTCTCGATGCAGCTCGCCGGCTGCAGCCCGCGCGAGATGGCCGAGGCGGCGAAATTGAACGAGGATCGCGGCGCGGCGATCATCGACATCAACATGGGCTGCCCGGTCAAGAAGGTGGTCAACGGCGAGGCGGGCTCGGCCCTGATGCGCGATCTGAAGCTGGCCGCCGCGATCATCGACGCGACGGTGAAGGCGGTCCGGGTCCCGGTCACCCTCAAGATGCGGATGGGGTGGGACCATCAGAGCCTCAACGCGCCCGAGCTCGGCCGGATCGCAGAGGATCTCGGCGTCCGGATGATCACCGTCCACGGCCGCACCCGCTGCCAGCTCTACAAGGGCGAAGCCGACTGGGCGTTCATCCGCAACGTCAAGCGGGCGGTCCGTCTCCCCGTCATCGCCAATGGCGACATCAACTCGATCGAAGACGTCGACGCTGCCCTGGCGCAGTCCGGCGCCGACGGGGTGATGATTGGCCGCGGCGCCTATGGCCGGCCCTGGCTGCTGAAGCAGGTGATGCACTGGCTCGAGACCGGCGTCCGGCTGCCGGATCCCAGCCTCGACGAGCAATATGCGGTGATCGCCGAGCAATATGACGCGATGCTCGACCTTTATGGCGCGCAGATCGGCGTCAATTGCGCGCGCAAGCATATCGGCTGGTACACCAAGGGCCTGCACGGCTCGGCCGAGTTCCGCAACGCGTTCAACCAGGAGCCGGACCCGCGACGGGCGAAGGCGATGCTGCGCGATTTCTATTCGCCGTGGCTGGCAAAGGCCGCCGCCTGAGCGCTGAGTCCGTGCGCTTTTGCGACGGGCCGAAGCAATTCACTGTGTTCTTTGCGCCACATTGTTGTGCTAGAGCCGCAGTGTGAACGCAGAAGCCGCGATCCCTGTTGAGTCCTCCAAGCCGCGCCGCTGGCGCCGAATCCGGGCAGTTTTTCGGCGGGGCGGCCTGGCCGCGATGGTCGAGACCGGTGTCGTCCTGCTCCTGCTCGGCACGATCGTCGCCAGCTATTTCATCATCGAGGGACGCGATTCGGGCAACTCCCTGACCCCGGCTGTGGCTGCGGCTCTGCTGGTTGCGAACCTAATGCCGGCCATGGCTCTCATGGTCCTGATCGCGCGGCGCCTTGCCATGCGCCGCGCGGCGCGGTCGCCGACGGGCGGCCGCGGCAGATTGCACGTTCGCCTGGTGGCGCTGTTTTCGATCATCGCGACCGTGCCGACCCTGCTCGTCGTGTTCTTTGCCTCGATGCTCTTCCAGGGCGGTGTCCAGTTCTGGTTCTCGGAGCGCGCGCGGACGGTGCTCGACAGCGCCGAGCGGGTCGCGCAGATCTACGTAAACGAGAATCGGGAGCGGATTACGCGCGAGGTCGTGACCATGCGCGGCGACGTCGTTGCCAACATCAACCAGTTCGGCCTGAATACGCCGCTCTTCGGCGCGAGCCTGTTCGATCAGGTTGTGCGCCGCGACCTCACCGAAGCCGCCATTTTCCGGGCGACCGGGCGCGGCCAGCCGCAGACGATCGCGATGGTCAACTTCGATGTGAGGCCGGTCGAACAGCGCTTGCCCGCGGCGGCGGTTCCCGCCCTCCGCAGCGGGCAGCCGCGGGTCGTCACCGACGCGGGCGACCGGGTCGAGGCGGTGATGCGACTCGATCCGAGCCAGGATTTCTATCTCTATGTTTCGCGCTCGCTCGACGCGAGAGCCATTCAGCAATGGCGCGAGGCGCAAAGCGCTGTCGGCGACTATCGGCTGACCCTGAATCGCTCGCAGGACCTCCAATTGAGGTTCAACGTCATCCTGCTGCTGGTGTCGCTTCTGATCGTCGCGGTCGTGATCTGGATTGCGCTCACGCTCGCCGACAGGCTCGTTCGGCCGGTCGGGGAGCTGGTCGGCGCCGCCCGGCGCGTGACGGCGGGGGATCTCTCGGCGCGCGTGCCTCAATCCTCGGTTCGCGACGAAGTCGGAATCCTGGGCAACGCATTCAACAGGATGACCCGCCGGCTCGAGGAGCAGACCGGGGACCTAGTGAGCGCAAACGCCCAGCTCGACAGCCGGCGCGCCTTCATCGAAGCGGTGTTGTCCGGGGTCACGGCGGGGGTGATTTCGGTCGATGACGGCCATGTCGTAAGGCTGATCAACAAGTCGGCCGAGACCCTGCTCAAGACCGGCGGCACGAGCCCGATTGGCCAGAAGCTCGCCGACCTCGCCCCCGAGCTCGACCGCCAGCTGGCCGCCGAGGAGCGTGAGGACGTCGTCCAGCTCGCTTCGAGCGGGGAGCCGAGGACGCTGGCGGTCAAGACGGTCAAGGTCGAGGGCGGCCACGTCCTCACCTTCGACGACATTACCGAGCAGCTGCTCGACCAGCGCCGCGCCGCCTGGTCGGACGTCGCCCGCCGCATCGCCCACGAGATCAAGAACCCGCTGACCCCGATCCAGCTCGCCGCCGAGCGGCTGCAGCGGCGCTACGGCAGCGAGATCACCAGCGACCAGCCGACCTTCGAACGGCTGACCGGCACGATTGTCCGCCAGGTCGGCGACCTCAGGCGGATGGTCGACGAATTCTCCTCGTTCGCGCGCATGCCCAAGCCGGCTTTCGCCGAGGAATCGCTCGCCGAGATCGCGCGCCAGGCCTTGTTCCTGCACGAGGTCGCCCACCCGGACATCGATTTCGCGCTCGACGTGCCCGATCCGGCGCCGACCCTGGTCTGCGACCGGCGGCTGCTCGGCCAGGCGCTGACCAACGTCGTCAAGAACGGCATCGAGGCGATCCAGCAGAAGCGCGAAGAGAAGAAGCGCCGCAAGCCGGCCGCCGACCGGGTGGCAGTGACGATCCGGCAGCAGGGCAGCAAGATCGTGATCGAAGTCGGCGACACCGGCATCGGCCTGCCGCTCGAGCGGGCGCGGATGACCGAGCCCTATATGACGACCCGCGCCAAGGGCACCGGGCTCGGCCTCGCCATCGTCAAGAAGATCGTCGAGGAGCATTTCGGCCAGATCGAGTTCGAGGACGTCGCCGGCGGCGGCTCGCTGGTGCGCATGATCTTCGACAGGGACACGCTCGCCCAGCTTGCCGGCACGAGTGGAAAGCATAATGAAGAAGCAACGGGAACCGGTTGAGATTTATGGCTTTGGACATCCTCATAGTTGATGACGAGCAGGACATCAGGGATCTCGTCTCGGGGGTCCTAGAAGATGAGGGGTTTTCGACCCGCGTCGCCGGCTCGAGCACCGAGGCGCTGCTGGCGCTGGCGGAGCGCCGGCCGTCGCTGCTGCTGCTCGACGTCTGGCTGCAGGGGTCGAAGCTCGACGGCCTGCAGCTGCTCGAGGAGGTGAAGAAGCGCGATCCGACGCTGCCGGTGCTGATGATCTCGGGCCACGGCAATCTCGACACTGCGGTCGCCGCGATCCGGCAGGGCGCGGTCGACTTCATCGAAAAGCCGTTCGAGGCGGGCCATCTGGTTCACCTGGTCTCGCGCGCCACCGAGACCGAACGGCTCAGGCGCGAGAACGAGGCGCTGCGCCAGCAGATCGGCAGCGAGATGGAGCTGACCGGCTCCAGCGCCGCGATCAACAACGTCCGCGCAACGCTGAAGCGGGTAGCGGCGACCGGCAGCCGGGTGCTGATCTCGGGCCCGGCGGGAGTCGGCAAGGAGGTCGCGGCGCGGCTGCTGCACAATTGGAGCCCACGCGCCAAGGGCCCGTTCATCGTCGTCACCGCCGCGCGGATGACGCCCGAGCGGGTCGAGGAGGAATTGTTCGGCTCGGAGGACGGGGCGGAGATCGCCCGGCCCGGCCTGCTCGAGCAAGCGCACGGCGGCACGCTCTTCCTCGACGAGATCGCCGACATGCCGATGTCGACCCAGGGCAAGATCCTGCGGGTGCTGACCGACCAGAGCTTCACCCGCGTCGGCGGCCAGCGCGTCGTCAAGGTCGACATGCGGGTGGTCTCGTCGACCGCGCGCACCTTGCCGGACGAGATCGCCGCCGCCCGGTTCCGGGAGGACCTCTATTACCGGCTCAACGTCGTGCCGGTGCATCTGCCGGCGCTCGCCGACCGGCGCGAGGACATTCCCGAGATCGTCGGGCATTTCGCGGCGCGCTACGCCGCCGACCTGCGGGTGCCGACGCCGCGCATCTCCGACGACGCGATGGCGGCGCTGCAGGCCTATGACTGGCCCGGCAACGTCCGCCAGCTCAGGAACGTGATCGAACGGACCATCATCCTCGCTCCGGGCGAGCGGATCGGCTGCATCGAGATCGACATGTTGCCGCCCGAAATCCTCAACGACCAGGCGCAGCTGACTCCCAACGAGGCGGTCAAGGCGATCATGGGCACGCCGCTCCGCGAAGCGCGCGAGACGTTCGAGCGGGAGTATTTACGGGTTCAGATTCGGCGTTTCTCCGGCAACATCTCGCGCACCGCCAATTTCATCGGCATGGAGCGCTCGGCCCTGCACCGCAAGTTGAAGGCGCTCGGCCTTGCCGACACGCGCGGGGAGGGGGGCGAATAGCGCCGTGGCGCGGGCGCGCGGCGCGTGATATTGGAGCGGAGCGGCCGGTCGCCGCCAAGTGACCAGGAAAGAGAGCGCAATGCCCGACAAGGTCAACAACCTCCAGGACATGTTCCTGAACAGCCTCAGGCGCACCAAAACGCCGGTCACCATGTTCCTGGTGAAGGGCGTCAAGCTCCAGGGGATCATCACCTGGTTCGACAATTTCTCGGTGCTGCTGCGCCGGGACGGCCAGGCCCAGCTGATCTACAAGCACGCCATCTCGACGATCATGCCGTCGCAGCCGCTCGACCTCGGCAACCTTCAGGAAGCGTTCGACGAGCAGCTCGAGAAGAAGAAGCCGACCTTGCTCCAGGAAGTGTTCCTGACCGCGGTGCGCAAGTCGGACGAGCCGGTGACGATGTTCCTCGTCAACGGCGTCATGCTCCAGGGCGAGATCGCCGCGTTCGACCTGTTCTGCATGCTGCTCCAGCGCGACGGGCTGTGCCAGCTCGTCTACAAGCACGCCATCTCGACCGTGCAGCCGGAAAATCCGGTCAATTTCGCCGAGGTCCAGGCCGAGGAGTGACCGGCTGAGCGTTTTCAACCGCGAGGAAGGCGACGAGTTCGCGCGCGGCGCGCGCGCCGTCATCGCCTTGCCCGAATTGGGGCAGGGGGCGCGGCGCGATGCCGCCGCCCGGCTGGAGGAGGCGGCCGGCCTCGCCGGAGCGATCGGCGTCGCGGTCGAGGACCGGCTCCATTTCCGCGTCCGCCAGCCGCGGCCCGCGACCCTGTTCGGCAAGGGCCAGGTCGAAATGATCGCCGACGCGGTGGCCCGAGCCGAGGCGGAGCTGCTGATCGTCGACGCCGCGATCACCCCGGTCCAGCAGAAGAATCTCGAGGAGGAGACCAAGGCCAAGGTGATCGACCGCACCGGGCTGATCCTCGAAATCTTCGGCGAGCGGGCGGCGACCGCCGAAGGGCGGCTGCAGGTCGAGCTCGCCCATCTCGATTACCAGGCCGGGCGGCTGGTCCGCTCCTGGACCCACCTCGAGCGGCAGCGCGGCGGCTTCGGCTTCCTCGGCGGCCCGGGCGAGACCCAGATCGAGGCCGACCGCCGGCTGATCCGCGACCGGATGGCGAAGCTCAAGCGGGAGCTCGACCAGGTCGCGCGGACCCGCACGCTGCACCGCGCCCGGCGGCAGCGCGCGCCCTGGCCGGTGATCGCTTTGGTCGGCTATACCAATGCCGGCAAATCGACCCTGTTCAACCGGCTGACCCGCGCCGACGTGGTCGCCGAGGATCTGCTGTTCGCGACGCTCGACCCGACGATGCGCGAGATCGGCTTGCCCGGGCTCGACAAGGCGATCCTGTCCGACACGGTCGGCTTCATCTCCGAGCTGCCGACCCAGCTCGTCGCCGCCTTCCGGGCGACGCTCGAGGAGGTCGTCTCGGCCGACCTCATCGTCCACGTCCGCGACATTTCGCACCCCGACAGCGAGGCCCAGCGCGACGATGTCGACGAGGTGCTCAAGGAGATCGGCGCCGACGGCGCGGTGCGCATCGAGGCGTGGAACAAGATCGACCTGGCGGACGGCGAGGAAGCCGAACGGCTGCGCGCCGAGGCGGCGCGGCGCGAGGACGTCGCCATCATCTCGGCGTTGAACGGAGACGGGGTCGCGGCGCTGCTCGCCGGCGTCTCGGCGCGGCTGCGCAAGGAGAATAAGGAGCGCGCCATCACGCTGCCGGCGTCGGACGGCGAGCTGATCGCTTGGCTGCACGCCAATGGCGAGATAGTGCGCCACGACCATGAAGGGCTCGAAACCCGCTTCGTCGTGCGGTTGTCGGATGTCGATTGGGCGCGCTTCCAGGCCTGGCGGCGCACGCGCGGCGGCTAGACCAATTTCTTGGCCCGCTGCCAGAGCGCTTCCAGCTCGTCGATATTCATATCTTTTAGAGGTTTATGCGCGATCTCTTCCACCTTGCGGAAGCGGGATTCGAAGCGCGCAACGGCTTCGCGCAGCGCCGTCTCCGGATTGACGCCGAGGTGGCGGGCGTAGTTGACCACCGAAAACAGCAGGTCGCCGATCTCGCCGGCGCGCGCCTGATCGTCCTCGGCGCGTTCGATCTCGCCCAGTTCCTCGTCGATCTTCCGGCGCGGGCCGTCCGCGTCGGGCCAGTCGAAGCCGATTTGGGCGGCGCGGCGCTGGACCTTGTCGGCGCGCTTGAGGGCGGGGAGGGCGAGGGCGACGCCGGCGAGCGCGCTCCGATCGGGATCGGCCGCGCGCTCGGCCGCCTTGAGCGCTTCCCAGCCGGGGCTGGCCGCGGCATCGCCGAAAATATGCGGATGGCGGCGGATCATCTTGGCGCAAATCGACGCCATGACGTCATCGAGCGCGAAGGCGCCGAGCTCCTCGGCGATGCGCGCGTGGTAGACGATCTGGAGCTGGAGATCGCCGAGCTCGTCCTTGAGCGCGTCCATGTCGCCGCGGCGGATCGCATCGGCGACCTCATAGGCCTCCTCGATCGTGTAGGGCGCGATCGTTTCGAAGGTCTGGACCTTGTCCCATTCGCAGCCGCTGGCCGGATCGCGCAGCCGGGCCATGATCTCGACGAGGCGGGGGAGGCCATAACTTGACAAACTTGACACGACGAAGCCCTGTTTTAAAGTCCGATAATATACATTATGTAAAATGAAGAGACGCACCGGGGCGCTCTCAGGATTTCAACCTCAGAATCGTCCCCTCGACGCCCCAGGCGCTCAGGGTGGACAGGAAGTTCATGCCGATGACGTTGGTCTCGCCGAACGTCGACGAGATGTGGACGGCAAGGCCGCTGCGCTCGATCGGGCCGATCTTCACCCGCTCGGCGCGGCCGCGATCGACCATCACAGTGCCGTTGGCGGTGTCGACCATCGTTCCGAAGCCGCCGGCTTCGACGCCGACCCGATCGGCGGTCGCCCGGGTGATCGTGGTAACTGTGGCGCCGCTGTCGACGAGGAAGCGGACCGCGCGGCCGTTGATCTCGCCGTCGACCCAGAAATGACCGTCCTGCGCGCGGCGGATGCGGATCTCGCCGCCGCCGGCTTCGACGACATTGTCGCCTTTCGCTTCGGCCAGCGCGCGGCGGCCGAGCGCGAGGAAATCGTCCTTGAGGGTGAAGGCGACGAACGCCGCGCCGAAGATCAGCCCCCAGGCGAGCACCATCCTGAGGCTCTGGCCGAGCGGCAGGCGGCGCACCATGAAGGCGCTCCCCACCAAGATGAGGCATCCCATTAAGTAAATGAAATTAAGGGCTTGGTCTCCGTTGTTCACAGATCGGCTTCCATCCCGTCATAGCCCGGCTCGACCCCGTCCGGCAGCTCGGCGCAGAGCGTGCGGTAATCCATGCTATTGTCCATGTGGGTGAGGATCGCCCGCTTCGGCGCGAGCCGGCGAATCCATTCTAGCGTCAGCTCGAGATGGGGATGGGTCGGATGCGGCCGGCGGCGAAGCGCGTCGACGACCCACAGATCGAGCCCTTCGAACAGCATTGCCATGTCGTCGGTCAGCGAGTCGAAATCGGTCGAATAGCCGATCGCCTTGCCGCCGCCGTCGAAGCGCAGGCCGGCGCTGGTGATCGGCCCGTGCGGCTGATCGACGGCGCGGATCGAGAGGCCGGCGAGGTTCATGTGGGTGGGCAGGAGCTGGCCATTGACCACCGAGGGATAGCCCCCCTTCCCTTCGAACGCATAGCCGAACCGCCGCCGCAGCAGGTCGAGCGTCTGCTGGCGCGCATAGCCCGCCACGGGGCGGCCGCGGGCGAAATAGAGCTGCCGCAGGTCGTCGATGCCGTGGCAATGGTCGGCATGGTCGTGGGTCCAGATCACCGCTTCGACATCGCCCACCTCGGCGTCGAGCAATTGCTCGCGCAAATCGGGGCTGGTGTCGACCAGGATCCGCGCCTTGTCATGTTCGATCAGGATCGAAGCGCGGCGGCGGCGATTCCTCGGTTCGTCCCGGTCGCACAGCCCCCAGTCGCCGCCTACCCGCGGCACGCCCGAGGAGGTGCCGCAACCGAGAATGCGCAGCCTCATGAACCGGCCTTGGCGAACAGCGCGCGGAAATTGGCGGACGTCGCCGCCGCAAGCTGCTCGAGCGGCTCGCCGCGCAATGCGGCAAGGTAGCGGGCGGTGTCGGCGACGTAAGCCGGCTCGCAGGGACGGCCGCGGTGCGGCACCGGCGCGAGGAATGGCGAATCGGTTTCGATCAGCAGGCGATCGAGCGGGATCGTCTTCGCCACCGCCTGCAGTTCGCGCGCATTCTTGAAGGTGACGATGCCCGAGATCGAGATCGAAAGGCCCAACGCCAGCACCTTGTCGGCAAAGTCCTGGCCGGCGGTGAAGCAATGGATCAGGGCCGGGTAGCGCCCCTTCCCCATTTCCTCGGCGAGGATTGAATAGGTGTCCTCCTCGGCGTCGCGGGTGTGGACGATCAGCGGCAGCCCGCTCTCGCGGGCGGCGGCGATATGCGAGCGGAAGCTCTGTCGCTGCCTGGCGCGGTCCGAGCGGTCGTAATAATAATCGAGCCCGCTCTCGCCGATGCCGACCACCTTGGGGTGCTTCGCTTTGGCGACCAGCGTCTCGGTCTCGACGTCGGGATGGATGTCCGCCTCGTGCGGGTGGATGCCGACCGACGCCATGACGTCAGGTTCCCGCTCGGCCGTGGCGATCACCGCGTCCCATTCGGAGGCGCGGGTCGAGATGTTGAGCATCAACGAGACGCCGGCGGCGCGGGCGCGCGCGAGGACGCCTTGCTGGTCGTCGACCAGGCCTTCGTAATTGAGGTGGCAGTGGCTATCGATGAACATCGCCTAGCGGCCTTCGATCCTGAGCGCGCGCACGTCAACCACGAGCGAGGCGTGGTGGTGCCCGGTATGCGCGCCGAACCCCGCGCCGCGAACGCGAACCCATTGCCCGCGCGCGGCCGACAAAAGCTGCCGCTGGGGCCGGCGGGCGCTGTAGAGCTGGACGTGGCGGAAGCGTTCCTCGGGATCGGCGAACTCGCCGCCGTCGTCGATGCAGATGTCGCGTTCCATTTCGAGGATGTAGGCGTGCTCCGCCGCGTCGCCCCGGCGCACGCTTTCGTAATTGGGCGGGCCCGGAAAGGTTTCGAGCGTGAGCCGGCCGCGCAGCGAGACCTCCGAACCGGGGCCGCGCAGATCGATGCAGCCCCGGGCGGTGAGCAGGCCGGTCGCGACCAGGATCGTCAGCATTGGTCGTTCGCCTTTCCGGGTGCCACTCTACCGGGGCGCCGGACCGCTGTCATGGGCGGCGGCGCAGCCGATCCGATAGGCCTCGGGGTAGCGATCGGGATCGTAGCGGCCGGCGCGGCAATCGGCGAAACCGCGGTCGTAGGCGCGGCGGCGGCTGGGCGACATCTGCGCGAGCCCGGAATCGTCCGGAACGCCGGCCGCATTGGCGACCGGCTCGGCTTTGGGCACCGCCGGTGCCTTCAAAGGAGGGGGAGCGGGCTCCTGCCTGTTCTGCGCAGGCGGGTTCCCGCTCCCGCAGCCGGCCAGAATCAGCAGAGCGGCGAAGCCCGCGATGCGCATCAACCCTCCGCCGGCATTTCCAGCCGCGGAAAGATAGGGCTCGGCATCTGCAGAATGAAGCCCGACGCCGCAAGCCGCCGGTAACGGCCGTCGTCGTCGAGGGCCGCATAGTCGCGCTCGCCCGCCGGCACGCCCATCGCGTCGAGCAGCTTCGCCGCCGAGGCCGGGATGATCGGCTGGATCGCGATCGCGAGGTCGGCGATCGCCTCGTAGAGCGTGGCGAGGACGGCCATCATCCGCTCGGGGTCGGTCTTCCTCAGCGCCCACGGTGCCTGCGCGTCGATAAATTGGTTGCAGGCGAACACCGCCTTCAGCCAGGCCTCGATCCCCTGCGACAAAGCGAGCGCTTCGAACTGAGCCGGCAGCTGCTCGCGGACCGTCTCGCGGACCAGAGCGAGCAAGGCCGCGTCGGCCGCGTCCCCCTTCCCTCCAAGCGGCAGCACGCCGTCGCAATTCCTTGCGATGAAAGACAAGGTTCTCTGCGCCAGATTGCCGAAACTGTTGGCGAGATCGGCGTTGACCTTGGCGACGATCGCGTCGGGGGTATAGCCGCCGTCCTGGCCGAACGTGACCTCGCGCAGCAGGAAATAGCGCAATTGGTCGACCCCGAAGGCGCGGATCAAATCGAGCGGGTCGACGACGTTGCCGACCGACTTGGACATCTTCTCGCCGCGCGAGAGCAGCCAGCCATGGCCGAAGACCTGCCTTGGCAAGGCAATTCCCGCCGACAGCAGGAAGGCCGGCCAATAGACCGCGTGGAACCGCACCACATCCTTGCCGATAATATGCAGATCGGCTGGCCAGAACTTCCGGTAAGCCTCTGTATCATCCGGATATCCAAGGCCCGTCAGATAATTGGTCAGCGCGTCCAGCCAGACGTACATGACGTGGTTTTCGCTGCCCGGGACCTTGACCCCCCAATCGAAGCTGGTGCGCGAGATGGAGAGGTCGGTCAGGCCGCCCTCGACGAAGCGAAGCACCTCGTTGCGGCGGCTTTCCGGGCGGATGAAGCCGGGATTGGCCCGGTAATGGGCGAGCAGCCGGTCCTGATAGGCGGAGAGGCGGAAGAACCAGCTCTCCTCGACCGTCCATTCGACCTCGGTCCCCTGGGGCGACAGCTTCTCGCCGCTGTCGGCGGCGATCAGCTCCTCCTCGCCATAATAAGCCTCGTCGCGGACCGAGTACCAGCCTTCGTAGCGGCCGAGATAGAGGTCGCCCTTGTCCGCCATCGCCTGCCAGATCGCCCGGCTCGCTGCGTGGTGCGCCGGCTCGGTGGTGCGGATGAAGCGATCATAGGATATGTTGAGGTCGTCATCCATCTGCCTGAACAAAGCGGACATTTCTGCGGAGAACTCGGTCGGGCTGACGCCCTTCTCGCGCGCCGCCTGGGCCATTTTGAGGCCGTGCTCGTCGGTGCCGGTGAGGAAGAAGACTTCGCGCCCCCGCAGCCGCTGGAAGCGCGCGATCGCATCCGTCGCGATCGCTTCATAGGCATGGCCGATATGCGGGCGGCCGTTGGGATAGCTGATCGCGGTGGTGATGTAGAAGGGCTTGGGCATGGGAGGTTGCGAGTAGCCGGGAAGCGCCGCGCGATAAAGCCCTCCCCTTGATGGGGAGAGTTGGGAGGGGTGGAGCAAGAGACGGGCTCAGTGCCGGTGGAGAGTCCACCCCCACCACCCCAGCCCTCCCCCATCAAGGGGGAGGGAGTCAGGCCGCGTCCCTCCCCTCCTCCGGCGCCAAGGCGGCGAGCATCCCGGCGAGCTCGAAAGCGGTGCTTTGCGGGTCGAGCGAGAGGCGCTGGGCGCTGCCGGCGAGACCGGAGGCACGCTCCCAGAGCTTGAGCGCTGCGGCCAAAGCGGCGCCCCTGCGGCCGCGCGCTTCGGCGGCGATGCGCGCCGGGGCGCGGGCGAGGAACGCCTCGTAGCGCGGCTGGGCCGACTTGAGCGCGAGGCTCTGGGCGAGCGCGGCGCGGCGGGCATTGACCGGGTCGCCCTGGCGGACCAGCGCGTCCATCTCGCGGTCGAGCGATTCGACCTCGAGGCCGCGCCAGGCGATTGCGCGGCCGGGAGCGCCCTCGCCGATCCTGACGAGGTCGGCGATCTCGCCGGGCTCGGCATCGGGCAGCGCCGCCGCGAGGGCCGACGTCATGACGTCATCGCCCAAAGGAGAGAAGCGCAGCAGCCGGCAGCGCGAGCGGATCGTCGGCAGCAGCCGCTCGGGCGCGTGGCTGACCAGCAGGAAGACGGTGTTGGCCGGCGGCTCTTCGAGATTCTTGAGCAACGCGTTGGCGCCGCCCGGCTCGAGATCGTCGATCGCGTCGATCACCACCGCGCGCCACGGCGACATCGATGGCGTGGTGGCGAACAGCCGCTGCAGGCTGCGGACCTGGTCGACGTTGATCGAGCGGGCGAGATCGGTTCCCCCTTCCCTCATTTGGCGTTCGAGCCGCATCAGATCGGGATGGCTGCCGGCGGCGATCAGATGCGCGGTCGGATGGCCGCCGGGCACCTCGAGGCCCGGCGTGTCGAGCGGCCCCGCGGCGCCGGCGAGGACCCGCAACGACGCCTTGTCGGCGAACAGCGCCTTGCCGACCCCTTTCGGGCCGGCGAGCAGCCAGGCATGGTGGAGGCGGCCCGAATCCATCCCGGCGCGGAACGCGGCGATCGCCTGGTCGTGGCCGTGGAGCGGCGTCACAGCAGATCCTCGAGCGCGGTAAGGAGACGTTGCGTGACCTCGTCGGGCTCGCCTTCCGCATTGACGATCCGATAGCGGCGGGGATCCTGCGCGGCGAGGCGTCGAAAAGCCGCGTCGACGCCATCGTGATAGCTTCCGCCCTTGCGCGTTATCCGGTCGAAATGACCGCGATCCCTGGCAAAGGTACGAAAGCCGGCGTCAAACGTCGGCAAATCGAGCAGGAGCGTGCGATCGGGTAGCAAACCTCCGCTGCCGACTTCATGCAACTTGGCGATCGCCGCCATGCCGACGCCGCCAGCGCCGCCCTGATAGGCGAGCGAGCTGTCCACGAAGCGGTCGCAGATGACCCATTTGCCGGCCTCCAGCGCGGGGCGGATGGTGCGGGCGACATGATCGGCGCGTGCGGCGGCGAATAGCAGCGCCTCAGTCTCGGCCGTCCAGCGGTCGACCTCGCCGTCGAGCAGCAATCCCCTGATCGCCTCGGCACCGGGGCTGCCGCCGGGCTCGCGGGTCGTCACGACCTCGATTCCGCGACTTTCGAGCGCGGCGGCCAGCGCCTTTGCCTGGGTCGACTTGCCGACCCCCTCGCCGCCCTCGAGCGAGATGAAGCGCCCGGTCACGCCAGCCCGACGATGCTCTTCAGCCCGGCCCAGATGCGGCCGAAGAAGCCCGCTTCCGCGACATCCTCCTCGGCGACCAAAGCCATGGTCTGCGGCGGCATGTCGGCAGTGGTGACGACGAGGTCGGCGATATGCTGGCCGCGCGCGATCGGCGCCCGGACCGGCCCCTGGTAGACGATCCGCGCCTGCAGATTCTGGCCGAGGCCGGCGGGATAGGTGACGGCGAGGTTGCGCGGGGCGACCAGACCGACGCTCGAGGCGCTGCCGAGCTGGACCCGCGCCTCGCCGATCCGCTGGCCTTGGCGCAGCAGCAGCCGCGACTGCCAGGCGTTGAACCCCCATTCCATGAAGCGCACCGATTCCTCGATCCGCTGGTTGAAGCTCGACAGGCCCGAGACGACCATCACCAGCCGCCGCCCGTTCTGCTCGGCCGACCCGGCAAAGCCGTAGCCCGCCTCGTCGGTATGGCCGGTCTTGAGGCCGTCGGCGCCGGCGACGCGGCCAAGCAGCGGATTGCGGTTGGCCTGGGTGATCGGCTGGTTGGCGCCCAGCGTGCGCCCCCAGGTGAACTCGCGCATGCCGTAATATTCGCGGTAGAGCCCGGGATAGTCGCGGATCGTGCCCTGGGCGAGCGTGGCGAGATCGCGCGCTGTGGTGTAGGTGACGCCGCCGTCGGGCCAGCCGACCGGGTTGCCCCAGTGCGAATTGGCCAGGCCCATCGCCTGCGACTGGCGGTTCATCAGCGCGACGAAGGCGGGCTCGGTGCCGGAGATGCACTCGGCGAGAACGACGGTGGCGTCGTTGCCCGAGAGGGTGACGATGCCGTGCAGCAGGTTGCGGACGCTGACCTGCTCGCCCGGCGACAGGAACATGGTCGAGCCGGCGGCGGGGCCGTGCCAGCGCTGCCAGGTTTCGGGCCGGACGGTGCAGATCTTGTCGGGACTCAATTCGCCGCGCCTGATCAGATCGAAGGCGACATGGGTGGCCATCATCTTGGCCATCGAGGCCGGCGGGATGCGGCGATCGGGATCCTTGGCGTAGAGCAAGGCGCCCGAGGAGAGGTCGATCATCACCGCGCTGCTGGCGGGCGTGTCGAACGGCGGCGCGGCGGCGCTTGCGGGCAGGGCCAATGCGGCGGCGCAGCTGAGAAGATACAAGGGCTTGCGGGTCATGAGTTGAGAGAATTCCTCAATTTTGGCGGGCGACCGAATCGGCCAGCAAGGCGACTGTCAGCGCGTAGAAGTTCGAGCAATTATAGTCGAGGATCACGCGATAATTGTTGGTCGTGAGATAAGCGGTCCCGTCGGGGCCGTCGGGCTCGATCAGCGAGGCGAGCGCCTGGTCGGGGAGGCTGTTGGCGATGCCGCGGCTGCGCCACTCGGCGGCGGTCAGCCAGCGGCTGTGGCGGGCGAACACCGCGGCGCAGCGCGGCGCGCGCAACCGGTTGGCGACCGTCGAACGGTCGAACCCGACGGGCACCCTGACCGCCGTCCCCCAGGTCAGCCCCGGGCGCCAGCCGGCGTTGCGCAGATAATTGGCGATCGAGGCGAGCCCGTCGAGATGCGAGCGCCAGATGTCCGGCCGGCCGTCGCCGTCGCCGTCGACGGCGAGCCGCAAATAGACCGAGGGAAGGAATTGCGGATGCCCTGCGGCGCCGGCCCAGCTGCCCTGGAGCTCGTCGCGCGGGAAGCCGCGCTCGACGAGGCGCAGCGTGGCGATGAACTCGGTGGTGAAAAGCTCGCGCCGGCGGCCTTCGTAGGCGAGGCTGGCGAGGCTGTTGAGCAGGTCGAAATTGCCCATGATCGTGCCGTAGCCGGTTTCCTTGCCCCAGATCGCGATCAGATATTGCGACGGCACGCCGTAGCGCCGCGCGATCTCGTTGAGCCGCAGCCGGTTCTCGGCGTAGCGCGCGCGTCCCCGGTCGATCAGCGCCTGGGTCAGCTGGCGCGCGCGATAGGGCGCGAACGGCGGGTTGGTCGGCACCCCGGCCCGGCCGCCGGGCTGGGCGCGGTCGAGCTCGACCGTCCGCGCCGAGAAGGTCAAGGTCGGGAAGATCCGGTCGAGCGTCGCGGGGCGGATGCCGGCGCGCTCGGCCTCGATCCTGAGCCGCGGCAGATAGTCTTCGAAGCCGGCCTGGCTGAGGCCGCCGCTCTGGGCCTGAGCGGCTCCGTCGCCGAGCCGCGCCGCGGGCGCTCCCGCGATCAGGACCGCCGCCGCCAACCCATGGACAAAACGCATGTTTACCCTCGTTCGTACCTTGCCATCCTATGGCACGAGCGCCTGGCTGTCCCAAGTGCGTTTTGTTGCTAGCTTGTCAATAAGCGATTCGTTTGCGGCGAAAGGAGCGTGCCGATGGCTTCCGTGATCGACGTCTTTCCGCGCCGGCCGCTCGCGCTCGCGCCTGATCCGAAGCGGCGCAAGCGGCGCCTCTCGATCCTGCTGCTCGCGGCGCTGCTCGCCGCCTACCCGCTCTACTGGACCTTCGGCCTGTGGCAGGAGAGCCGGCTGCGCGCCGACCTTCGCGACCATGGCGCCCGCGCCGCCGACACGCGGCAGACGGGCGGCACCTGCACCTCGCGGCGCAGCCGGCTGTCCGGCACCGAGCGGCCGATCGGCTGCACGCTCGAAATCAGCTACGATGTGCGCGAGGAGCATGGCGGCGGCACCCGCGACGCGAGCCTCCGTCTCGAAGGCCGCGAGCCGATCTTCACGCCGTCCGCGATCTACGATCCCGCCGATCCCTCGCGGGTGATGCTCGCGCCCGAGGTCGAGCGCGACGCGACCTGGTCGGAGCGGATCGGGCCGATCGCCCTGCTGCTGCCGGCCCTGATCACCCTGCTCGTCTTCTTCCTGACGACACGGCGCAAGCTGGCCAAGGCGGCGTCCAGCCCCGAGCCGGTGGCCGTCGCGATCGAGAAGGTGGTCCGCCAGCCCGGCAAGCTCTACCTCCACACCCGCGCCCCCGGCGATGCGAAGGTGGTCGTCAGCAGCTTCCCCAATCCGGAGCAGCCGCTGATCGTGCCGACCCCGGCCGACGCGCCCGCCGACCAGCAATGGGTGCTGGCGCTGCGGACGCCCGACGGGCGCCATTTCGTGCTCGATTCCGCTCTTGCCTGGCTCGAGATGAGCGACGGGGAGCGACGCGCGGTCCTCGCTGCGGCGCGCGGCTATGAGGTGGCGCCGGGCGGCGACGCGCGATAAGCCGGCGTCGACGGACAGGTGGCCGAGTGGTTTAAGGCAGCGGTCTTGAAAACCGCCGTGGGTTCACGCCCACCGTGGGTTCGAATCCCACCCTGTCCGCCAGCCCGCTGGCCAGGTTCGCCAAAAAAGGCTAAGCGCGCCCATAACTTAGGGGCGATCGAGCGATGCCGAAATTGTGGAAGGCCGCTGCCGGCCTGATTCTCTCGTTCCTGCTGGCGGCCGCGCCGGCCGGGGCGGAATGGCGGCGGGCGGAAAGCCCCAATTTCGTCCTCTACGGCAACGCTCCGGAATCACAGCTGCGCGCGCGCATCCTGCTGCTCGAGGATTTCGACCGGCTGCTGCGCATGCTGGCCTCGGGCGAGCAGGCGCCGGCCCCCAAGCTGCACGTCTACATCGTCAGCGGCATCGACGATTTGCGCATCATCCGGCCGGTGCCGGACGGCATTGCCGGCTATTACATCGCCACCGACGACGGCATCGCCGCCTTCGTCGACGGCCGGGCCGAAGGCCGCGGCAACGAAACCCTGTTTCACGAATATACCCATCATTTCATGCGCCAGCACATGCCGAGCGCCTACCCGACCTGGTATGTCGAGGGCTTCGCCGAATATTTCGCGACCGTCCGCTTCACCGCGCGCCGGATCGACATCGGCACTTATTCGCAAGGGCGCGCTTATGCGATCCTCGAGGGCCAGTGGCTGCCGATGGAGCGCATCCTGTCCGGCGGCATCGACGGCCTCAGCCAGCAGGCGATGTCGCTTTATTACGCGCAAAGCTGGCTGCTGGTTCACTATTTCTACAGCACACCGGAGCGCCAGGCGGCGCTGGCCCGGCTGTTGCGGGCATCGCGGCTCAGCGGCAACGCCGTCGAGGCGCTGCAGGCCGCCACCGGCCTGACGCCGCAAGGGCTGACCGAGGAGCTGCGGCGCTACATCGGCGGCGGCCAGATCGCCTATCGCCAGGCGCCCCGCGCCAGCGCGGAGACGCCGCCGCCGGTCACCGTCACGGTGATGCCGCCGTCGGCCAGCGAGATGATCATCTTCGAGGCGGCGCTCAGGGTCGGCATCCTTGCCGACAATGAGCAGCCTTATTTGCAGCGGATTCGGACCGCGGCCGCGCGCTTCCCGGACGACCCGCTGGCGATGCGCGTCCTCGCCCATGCCGAGATGCGCTTCGGCGACGGCGCCGTCGCCGACCGGCTGCTCGACCGCCTGGTGGCCGCCGCTCCCAATGACGCCGAGCTGCTCTACCTCAAGGGCATGCGCTATCTCCTGGCGGCGCAAGGCGACAATCCGCCCGACGACGCCGCCGCCAATGCGCGCCTCTGGTTCGGCCGCGCGCGCGCCGCCGACCCGAACAATTTCCAGACCCTGATCCGCTATGTCGAAAGCCTGCGCGGCGAGCCCGGCTATGTGTCGGACGAGACGCGCGACCTCTTGGTACGCGCCAGCCAGTTGGCGCCCCAGGTCGCGTCGATCGCCTTCAACACCGCCAGCGTGTTGATCGCCCGCGGCGACTACGACCAGGCGATGCGGCTCTTGGCGCCGCTGGCGGTCAACCCGCACGATCCGGGCCTCGCCAACGCCGCGCGCCGGCTCATGGCCGAGGCGATCGAGCGGCGGATGAACGGGCGCGGCCGGCCCCCGCAGGCGACGCCGGCGCCGGACGGCGCGCCGCCTCCCGACAAGGATTAGGCGGTTCCCTGACCCGACGCGAACCGCTACCGGGCGTCGGGCAGACAAGGGACGATCGATGGCCGAACCAAAACCACTCCCGTTCGACTGGGCGGATCCGTTCGCGCTCGACGCGCAGCTTTCGGACGAAGAGCGAATGGTGCGCGACACCGCCGAAGCCTATGCGCAGGAGAAATTGCAGCCGCGGGTGACCAGCGCCTATCTCGACGAAAGGTTCGACCGCGAGATCATGGACGAGCTTGGCGCGCTGGGCATGCTCGGGGCGACGATCGCGCCCGAATATGGCGGCGCCGGGCTCAATTATGTCAGCTACGGGCTGATCGCGCGCGCGGTCGAGCGGGTCGACAGCGGCTACCGCTCGGCGATGTCGGTCCAGTCGAGCCTCGTCATGCACCCGATCAACGCCTACGGCACCGAGGATCAGCGGCGCAAATATCTGCCGCGCCTCGCCCGCGGCGAATGGGTCGGCTGCTTCGGCCTGACCGAGCCCGACGCCGGATCGGACCCCGGCGCGATGCGCACCCGGGCGCAGAAGGTCGACGGCGGCTATCGTCTCTCGGGCACCAAGATGTGGATCACCAATGCGCCGATCGCCGATGTCTTCGTGGTCTGGGCCAAGTCCGACGAACATGACGGCCGGATCAAGGGCTTCGTCCTCGAAAAGGGCATGGCGGGCCTCAGCGCGCCCAAGATCCGGGAAAAATTGAGCCTGCGCGCCTCGATCACCGGCGAGATCGTGATGGACGGCGTCGAAATACCCGATGACAATCTGCTGCCGAATGCGAGCGGCCTGGCGGGCCCGTTCGGCTGCCTCAACCGGGCGCGCTACGGCATCGCCTGGGGCTCGATGGGCGCCGCCGAGGCCTGCTTCCAGGCGGCGCGGACCTACACGCTCGACCGCAAGCAGTTCGGCCGGCCGCTGGCGGCGACCCAGCTCGTCCAGCTCAAGCTCGCCAACATGGCGACCGAGATCAGCCTTGGCCTGCAGGCCGCGCTCCGGGTCGGGCGGCGGCTCGACGAAGGCATTTTGATCCCCGAGACGATCTCGCTGATCAAGCGCAACAATTGCGGCAAGGCGCTGGAGATCGCCCGCACCGCCCGCGACATGCACGGCGGCAACGGCATTTCGGCCGAATTCCAGGTAATGCGCCACGCCGCGAACCTCGAGACGGTCAACACCTATGAGGGCACGCACGACGTCCACGCGCTGATCCTGGGGCGGGCGATCACCGGGATAGCGGCGTTTTGACCGAAGCTCCTGCTCCCTCCCCTTGATGGGGAGGGTCGGGGTGGGGTGAACGTCAATGCAGGGTGGTGCCTTTTCCGAAGACTCCACCCCCACCCAACCCTCCCCCATCAAGGGGGAGGGCTTTCGGCGTCAAAGCGACGAAGGGATAAATCAAGCGGATAGAGGCACTTGCCAGCCGTTCCGCGTTGCTCTATCGGGGCGCTTCATCCAGATTCGGTTGCGTGGCGGAGGGTTGAAATGAAAGCGTTTGTTGTTGCTTGTTGTGCGGTCCTGCTGGCCGGCCCTGCCCTCGCCCAGTCCGGTGGCGGATCGGTGAGCGGCAGCGCCGGCGAATTGTCCACCCAGAGCGATACCCCCGAGAGCAGCGGCGATGCCAACCAGCGCAGCGCCGATGGCGAGCGCCGGATCTGCCGCCGCGTCGAGACGACGTCGACGAGCCGGATGTCGACCCGCCGCGTCTGCCGCACCGCGCAGGAGTGGCGCGACACCCAGCGCACCAACTGAGGCTTCAGGCGCTCCGGCGCCTGAACAGGAGGATCGGCGCGCCGCGCAGGCGCGCTTCCTCGCGCTGCTCGAAGCCGAGCTTTTCCGCGACGCGGATCGATGGCGTATTGGCGGCATCGATGATCGCGGTCACTTCGCGCGGACGCAATGCCGCGTCGATCCAGTCGAGCGCGGCTCGGCCGGCTTCGGTGGCGAAGCCCTGCCCGCTCGCCTCGGCCGCGAACAGCCAGCCCATTTCGGGAAGGCCTTCGATCACCGGTTCCATGGGTCGCTTGAAGTCGGCAAAGCCGATCTGGCCGATCATGACGCCGTCGGCGCGGCGCTCGACCGCCCAATAGCCGTAGCCGAACAGCGCCCAAAGCCCCGCGCCGCAGAGCAATTTGCGCCAGCTGTCCTCGCGCGGCAGCGGCGCGCCGCCGAGATGGCGCATGACTTCGGCGTCGCCCATCATCGCCGCCTGGGCGTCGACGTCGTCCGCGCGGAACGGGCGAAGGGTCAGCCGCGCGGTCTCCAGCAAGGGAGCCGCGCCGGCCGGCATCCTATTTCTTGCCGAGGCTGAGGCCGCCGAAGCGCTTGTTGAAGCGCGCCACCTGGCCGCCCGTGTCGAGCAGCTTCTGGTTGCCGCCGGTCCAGGCCGGATGGGCGGTCGGATCGATGTCGAGCTGCAGCGTGTCGCCTTCCTTGCCCCAGGTGGAGCGCGTCTCGAACATGGTGCCGTTGGTCATCTGCACCTTGATCATATGGTAGTCGGGGTGGGTATCGGCCTTCATGTCTTTGATCTTCCGTGATTTTGGCTGGTTCCGACCAGCCTCGGGGAACGACAGAGGCGCGCTCTAGCCGCTGGGGCCGCGATTGACAAGCCGTGCTGCACCGCAATACCACGGTCAAGCGAAGGTGCCGCCCGTCGAACGGCGGTGAAAATGGGAAGCCGGTGAAACTCCGGCGCTGTGCCCGCAACTGTGAGCGGAGAGCGCCTCCCCGACAAGAGGGGACAAGCGCGGCGACCCGCAAGCCAGGAGACCTGCCTTCGCCGTCGTCCGCGCCCGGCCGGGACCAGCCTGCGGTGCGTGGCGCCGCCTGGGCCTTGGTCCGCGCGGTTCCTCTGAGGCGACATGAGAGCGTGTCGGTTCAGGAGGATAGAATGAACATCTTATTATTGGTCTCAACAATTGCCGCCCAGGCCGGGCCGATCGTCGTCACCGCGTCCCGCACTCCGGTCGCGGCCGAGGATTCGGCAACGTCGACGACCGTTTTCGAGGAAGAGGCACTCGACGCGCTGTCGCTCCCGGCGGTCCCGGACCTGCTGCGACTGTCGCCCGGTGTTGCCGTCGCGACGACCGGGCCGCGCGGCACCCAGACCCAGGTCCGCATCCGCGGCGCCGAGGCCAACCACACCCTCCTCTTCCTCGACGGCATCCGCTTCAACGATCCGGCGGCGGGCAACGAGGCGCGGCTCGAATTGCAGACCTCGGACGCCTTGTCGCGGCTCGAGATCGTGCGCGGGCCGCAATCGGCTTTGTGGGGCAGCGAGGCGCTGGGCGGGGTGATCGCGGCCGGGAGCGCCGACCCGTTCCGCGGCGCCGGCTTCGCGGGGATCGCCGAATATGGCAGCCTCGACAGCGCGCGCCTGTCGGGCCGCTACGCGCTCAGCGCCGGCGATGTCGGCGTCATGGCGTCGGCCGGGTGGCTGAAGAGCGACGGCATCGATTCGTTCGGCGGCGGCGGCGAGCGCGACGGCTTCGACAACAAGGCGGCGAGCCTCAGGATCGAGGCGCGGCCGAGCGGTGCGATCCGCCTCGGCCTGACCGGCCACTGGATCGAAGGGACCAGCGACTATGACGGCTTCGACCCCCTCACTTTCCTGCGCGCCGACACGCGCGACCGGACGAGGAGCCGGATCGCGGCGGTGCGCGGCTGGGCGCAGGGGCACTGGGGCGGCTGGACGCTGGACGCGGACGCCTCCTATCTCGACAGCGCCAACCGCAATCGGCTCGACGGCGCGCCGCTGAACAGCACTTTCGGGGACCGGCTGACGCTCGGCGCGCAATTGTCGCGGCAGATCGGCGGCCACCGGATCACGGCCGCGCTGGCGCACGAAGCCGAGGATTTCCGCGGCCGCGACACTGCCTTCTTCGGCGGCACCGACCAGGACCGTTCGCGCCGCCTCACCGCTTTGGTCGGCGAATGGCGGGCCGAATGGAGTGACGCGATCGTCACCGATCTGGCGCTGCGGCACGACAGCTTCAGCGCTTTCGCCGACGCGACCACCCTGCGCGCGTCGCTGCTGGTGCGGCCGGCACCGGGCCTCGCGCTTCATGCCGCCTATGGCGAGGGGATCGCCCAGCCGACCTTCTACGATCTCTACGGCTTCTTCCCCGCTTTCTTCGTCGGCAATCCGGGCCTGAAGCCGGAACGCTCGCGCGGCTGGGAAGCCGGGATCGGGTGGCGGAACCGGCAATTCGATCTCGGGGCCACCTATTTCTCCGCCCGGCTGCGGGACGAGATCGTCGACATCTTCTCCTTCCCCTCCACCACCGCCAATGCCGACGGTGTCAGCCGCCGCGAGGGTGTCGAGCTGAGCGCCGGCTACCGCCAAGGGCCGGCGCTCAACGTCCAGGTCAATTATACCTGGCTCGATGCCGGCGAGGAGCGCGTTGCCGGCGCAGGCCTGGTGCGCGAGATCCGGCGGCCGCGGCACAGCGCGAACCTGATCGCGTTCGGCGCGGCCGGGCGCTTCCGCTGGGGCGCGAGCCTTGCCTATGTCGGCAAGCGGCGCGACACGGACTTCGATCTCTTCCCGGCGGCGACGGTGATCCTCGACGATTATGTCCTCGCCTCGGCCAATCTCGCCTTCCGCCTGCTGCCGCAGCTCGAGCTGTTCGCGCGGGCGGAAAATGCCTTCGACGCCGACTACCAGGACGTGGTCGGCTACAACACGCCGGGACGGACGGTACATGCGGGCCTTCGCGTCGCTTTTGGCGATTAGCCTCGCGCTCGCCGCGGCGCGCGCGGAAGCGGCGCCGCGGCGCGTGGCGTCGCTCAACCTGTGCACCGACGAGCTGGTGCTGGTGCTTGCCGCGCCCGAGCAGATCGCGTCGGTGACCCATCTCGCGCAGCAGCAAGCCGAGACGCCGCTCTGGCGGCGGGCCGCGCCTTATCCGCGCAACGACGGCAGCCTGCTTTCGGTGGTGCCGCTGAGGCCCGATCTGGTGGTGACGATGGGCGGCGGCGGGCGCGACCGGCTGCGGATCGCCGAGCGGCTCGGCATTCGCATTATCGATCTGCCGTTCGCCCGCAGCCTGCACGACGTGATCCGGAGCATCAGCCAGATCGCGGCGGCGCTCGGCCGGCCGGAGGCGGGAGCCGCTGTGCTCCGCCGGATGACCGCGCTGATCCGTAGCGCTCCCCCGCCGGCGCGCGACGCGATCTGGCTCGGCGGCGGCGGGCGGACGGTGTCGGCCGGCGGGCTGGAGGCCCAATGGATGGCGCTGGCGGGCCTGCGCCAGCGGCCGATGCAGGGCGATCGCGTGTCGCTCGAGGCCTTGCTGGTCCGCCCCCCGGCGGTGCTGCTGCGCAGCGACTATCGGCAGGGGCAATATTCGAACCAGCAGCGCTGGCTCGCCCATCCGGCCGCGCGTTTTGCCCGGGCCGGCCGGACGATCCCGACCGACGGCCGGCGCTGGACCTGCCTGGGGCCGCTGCTGATCGACGAGATCTACCGGCTGCGGGGCGCGGCGCGATGAGCGGGCGCGCCTGGCTGCCGCTCCTGCTGGCGCTGGCCTTCGCGGCCTCGCTGCTGCTGCCGTTCGAATCGCTGCGCGCTTTGTTCGATCAGGATCGGGACCTGGCCGTCTCGCTGCTCGTCGAGCTGCGCCTGCCGCGCGCCCTGCTGGCTTTGGCCTATGGGGCGACGCTCGGCGCCTCGGGAGCCGCGATCCAGGCGCTGTTCGCCAACCCGCTCGCCTCGCCCGACCTCACCGGCACGACCAGCGGCGCGGCGCTCGGCGCGGTGGTGAGCGCCTATCTTTTCGGCTTTGCGGCGCCGCTCGCTTTGTCGGTCGGCTCGGTCGCCGGCGCGCTCGCCGCGCTGGCGCTGCTGCTCGCGCTCGCCGGGCCGAGGGCGGAGACCGCGACATTGCTGCTCTCGGGCCTGGCGATCAGCGCGCTGGCCGGCGCGCTGACGACGCTGGCGCTGGCGCTCGCCCCCTCCCCGTTCGCTTTCTACGACGCCTATGACTGGCTGATGGGCTCGCTGATCGACCGCAGCCTCGAACAGGCCGCGTTCGCCGCCTTGCCGGCCGTACTGACCATCGGCCTCTTGATGCGGCTCGGGCCGGGGCTCGACCGGCTCGCGCTCGGCGAGGAGGTGGCGCAATCGCTCGGCCACGACGTCGCCCGGCTGCGGCTGGAGGTGATCTGCCTGACCGCTTTCGGAGTCGGCGCCTGTGTCGCGATCTGCGGCGCGATCGGCTTCATCGGCCTGATCGCGCCGATCTTCGCGCGCCGGCTGACGCGCGGCCACCCCGGCCGGGCGATCCTGCCGGCCGCCTTGATCGGCGCGCTGCTGCTGACCGCCGCCGATCTGGCGGTACGGCTCGCCCCGCTCGGCCGGACGCTGCCGATCGGCGTCGTCACCGCCTTGATCGGCGCGCCCTTCTTTCTCTGGCTGGTCGCGCACATGCGCTGGCGGTTGGGATCATGATGCTCGAAGCCTCCGCCCTTTCACTCCCCGGGCGCCTGTTCGAGGCCTCGCTGCAGATCGCCGCGGGCGAGCTCGTCTGCCTGGTCGGGCCGAACGGCAGCGGCAAGACAAGCCTGCTGCACGCGCTCGCCGGCATCGGCGCGCCGGCCGGCAAGGTCGCGCTCGACGGAATCGACCCGCGCGCGCTCGGGCCGGCGCTGCGACCACTCTATCTCACCTATCTTCCGGCGACGCGCGACCTCCCCTGGCCGTTGCTGGCGCGCGACCTGATCGCGCTCGGCGGCGGCATCGCCGATTTCACCGCGCTCGAGCTTGAGGAGCTGCTGGACCGCCGGGTCGACACGCTCTCGACCGGCGAGCGCAGCCGCGTGCTAATCGCGCGCGCGCTCGCCCCGCGCCCGCGGCTGCTGCTGCTCGACGAACCGACCGCCAATCTCGATCCGCTCTGGCAGATAAGGCTGATGGAGCTGGTGCGGGCGGAGATCGCCCAGGGCGGCCGCGCGGCGCTGGTCGCGATCCACGACCTCGACGCGGCGGCGCGCTACGCGGACCGGGTGATCGTGATGAACGAGGGGCGAATCGCGGCCGAAGGCATGGACCAGGTGCCCGCAATATTCGGGGTGGAGCGGATCGCCGGCCGATGGGAAGCGATCAGGCAAGACCAAGATCATTTCAGGCCGATTCAGCCTGAAATGTGAATCTTGGTCTCGCTATAGGCGAGAGCCTGATTCACGCCATCGGCCGAAGCGCGAAGCGCTTCGACCTCAGACGATCAGGCTCTTGGCGGATCCGCGATCATCGCCGTGAAATCGGCCTGGGCGGCAAGCTTGTCGCCGACATAGGCCTTGCCGGCGAACTTGCAGACACTGGCCCGCTTCTGGACGAACGCGACCTCGAGCCGCAGCAGCACCCCGGGCTCGACCGGCGCGCGGAACTTCGCGCCGTCGATCGCCATGAAATAGACCAGCTTGCCGGTCCCGGCGAGGCCGAGCGATTCGACCGCGAGCACGCCGGCGGCCTGCGCCAGCGCCTCGACGATCAGCACGCCCGGCATGATCGGGCGATCGGGGAAATGGCCGGCAAAAAACGGCTCGTTGATCGTCACCGCCTTGATCGCAACGATCCGCTCGTCGACGATCAGCTCCTCGACGCGGTCGACGAGGAGCATCGGAAAGCGATGCGGCAGCGCCGCCATGACCCGCTTTATGTCGAGCGGGCTGCCGGCGGCGCTGGCCGTATCGGCCATTAGCGGCCCTGCGGGCGCGGGCGGTTCGGCTGCGCGGCGGGCGGCTGGGCCGGCTGGGCGGCCGGCGCCGCGGGCGGCGGCGCAACGACGCTGAACGCGGCATTGTTCTGGTTCATCAGCGCGAGCACCGCCGGGGTGACGTCGATCGCCGGATTGATGGCAAGCGTCGAGGCCATGTCGATCGCGACGTTGGCGCCGCGCTCGCGGGTGATCTGCTGGATCAACGGGTTCATCCGCTCGATGATCTGGTTGACCACATGCTGCTGGTTGCGCCGCAGCGTCTGCTGCGCGGCGCCAAGCTCGCGCTCGGCCGCCTGGCTGTTGGCCTGGAAGGTCTGGATGCGGGCACCAAGCGCCGCGTCGGGCTGGCCGCCCTGGGGAAGCGCGTTGACCAGTGCCTGGATCGCCGCGCCCTCGGCGCGCAGCGGCGTCGCCAGCTGGTTCTCGCGGGCCTCATAGGCGGTGCCCTGGGCCCGGAGCTGGGCGGTTGCCGCGACGCACGGCGTGCAGGTGCTGGCGATCTGGTCGCGATTGACGACGGCGATGACGGCGGGCGGCAGCGCCTGCGCCTGGAGCACGGCCGGTGGGGCGATGGCGAGCGCGGCAAGCGCCGAGCTGATAAGATATCTGTTCATCAGAATGCAGTCCCTACGTTGAAGGTGAAGAGTTTGGTGTCGTCGCCGCGCTGATGGATCAGCGCGTGGGCGACGTCGATTCGGAACGGGCCGAACGGCGAGTTCCAGTTGATGCCGAACCCGATCGAAAGGCGCGGGCTCGGAGAATTGCCGACGAAGACTTCGCGGAACGGCTCGCGAATCTGCGCCTGAAGGAGCGAGGTCCCGCCCGGGCAGGTGCCGCTGGCCGGGATCGGCGTGACCACCGGATTGGCCGCCGCTCCGTCGGTGCATTGTTGCGCGCCGTTGGCGTCGGTAACCGGCGCGAACAGCCGCGAATCACCGGGCGGCAGGTCGAGCAAGGCGGGCGTCCGCACGCCCCAGAGCGCGCCGACGTCGACGAAGATCGACGGCCTGAGGCCGAGCTCGCGAACGCTTTCGCCGAGCGGGATTTCGAGCTCGGCGCGGGCCAGATAATAAGCCCGGCCGCCGAGCGCGTCGTCGAAGATCCGTTTGCGGTCTTCGGTCAGGCGGACGTTGCTGATCACGCCGGTCGTCTGATCCATGTCGAAATCATAAGGCGTGCGCAGAATGCGCGGGCCGACGCCGCGAATGTCGAAGCCGCGGATCTGCGGGCTGCCAAGGAAGAAGCGGTCGGTCAGGCGCACCGGATCGACGTTGGCCGAGCCGCTGTCGAAGCTGTGGATGTAGCCCGCCTCGACGTTGATCGAGAAGATGAAGTGGCGGAAGGCGTCCCAATATTTTCCGGCGTTGAGGCGCGAGCGCAGATAATGCGAATCGCCGCCCAGGCCGGCGAAATCCTGGCTGAACACGACGCGCTCGCCCGAGGTCGGGCGCAGCCGGTTGTTGAGCGTGTCCCAGACCAGCGAATAGCCGATCGTCGAGGTGAGGCGGTTGCCGATCGTGTCGCAAAGGTAGCGGCTCGCGACCAGCGGGTCGCAGGACGCCGGCAGCGGCCCGGTGCCGTCCGGATCGGTGAAATAGACCGATTCGTTGATCGTGATCTCGTCGTAATTGAGGCCGTAGCGCAGCGCGAGCTGCATCGCCTCGGTCAGCGGCACGCCCATCCGGATCTGGCCGCCGGTGGTGACCTGCTGGTAGGTCGTCTGGCGAGCGTTGTTGTAGAAGTTGAAGCTGTTGAGGTCGCGCCGGAAAATGTCGAAGCCGATCGCGATGTTGCGGTCGAACAGATAGGGCTCGGTGAAGCCGAGCTCGATCGACTTGGAATAGCTCGAATAATTGACCGACGCGCGCACCTCCTGCCCGCGGCCCATGAAGTTGCGCTGCTGGATCGAGAGGTTGATGATGAAGCTCTCGAGGCTCGAATAGCCGGCCGAGAGCTGGAGCTGGCCGGTCGCCCGCTCCTCGACCTCGACGCCGAGGATGACGCGGTCGGGCGTCGATCCCGGATTCTGCTGGATTTCCAGATTCTCCTGGAAGAAGCCCAGCGACTGGATGCGGTCGCGCGAGCGGCGGACCCGGAGGTTGTTGAACGGGTCGCCCTCGGCCAGGCGGAACTCGCGGCGGATCACCTTGTCGCGGGTGGTGGTATTGCCGCTGATGTCGATCCGCTCGACATAGACGCGCGGGGTTTCGGCCACCCGGAAAGTGACCCCCATGGTGAGATTCTCGCGGCTCCGGGCGTACGCCGGCCGGACGTCCGAGAAGGCGTAGCCGAACAGGCCGGCGAGCTCGTTGAGCTGGGTGAGCGTGTCCTCGACCTGCTGGGCGTTGAACCAGTCCCCGGTGTGCATCGGCAGCCGCGCGCGCAGCGAGTCGGCGTTGAAATCGCGAATGTCGCTCTCGACCGCGAGGTCGCCGAACTTGTAGCGCTGCCCCTCGTCGACGACGTAGGTGATGATGAAGTCGCGCCGGTCGGGGGTGAGCTCGGCGACCGCGGAGACGACCCGGAAATCGGCATAGCCCTGGGTCAGATAGAATTGCCTGAGCTTCTGCTGGTCGTAGGCGAGCCGATCGGGATCGTAGGTGTCGCGCGAGCTGAAGATATTGTACCAGACGTGCTCGCGGGTCGCCATTTCGCCGATCAGGCGGCCGTCGCCGAACGCGTCGTTGCCGATGATGTTGATGCGGCGCACGCGCGAGCGCGGCCCTTCGTTGATTTCGAACACCACGTCGACGCGATTCTGGTCGAGCTGGACGATCTGCGGCTCGACGCTGGCGCCGTAGCGGCCCTGGCGGCGATAGAGCTCGATGATCCGGGCGACGTCGGCCCGGGCGCGCGAGCGGGTGAAGATCTGGCGCGGCGACAGCCGGATCTCGGGCGTGATCTTGTCGTCCTTGATGCGGCGATTGCCCTCGAGCACGATGCGGTTGATCACCGGATTCTCGCGCACCTGGATGATGAGGTTGCCGGTGTCGGCGCCGGCGATGACGACGTCGGCGAACAATTCGGTCGCGTAGAGGTCGTGCAGCGCCTGGTCGAGCCGGACCTGGTCATAGGCCTCGCCGATCCGCAGCGACGTGTAGGACAGCACCGTCTCGGGCTCGAGTCGCTGGTTGCCGGCGACGGTGATCGACACGATCGTGCGGCTGATCGGCGGCTGCACCGCGAGCGGCGGCGCGGCAACTTGAGCCGCCGGCGGCGGCGCGGTCGGCGGATTCTGCGCCAGCGCCGGCGCGGCGAACCCGCCGATGATCGTCCCGAGCAGGAGCGCGGAACACAATCTGCGACCTTTTGGAAATACTGATTTCGGAGTCACGCGTTCCCGCCTTACGATAAAACAGCCGGGTCCAGCGCCCGGCCTCACTCCCTGTCGGCGCCTGCCCTGCCCGAACATGCTCACCCGATCAAGCTGCCAAGCCCGCTAAACAGGCCGAAAGAAGCCAGATCGTTGAACGTCACGAAGACCATCAGCGCCAGCAGCACCGCCAGACCCGTCCGGAACGCCCATTCCTGGGCCTCCGGCCGCAGCGGTTTGCGCCTAACTCCCTCAACCGCGTAGAACAGCAAATGACCGCCATCCAGCAGCGGGATTGGCAACAGGTTGATGAATCCCAGATTAATTGAGATCACCGTCATCAGCCAAAAGAAGTTGAGCCAGCCAAGGCTCGCCTGCTGGCCGGAGACCTCGGCGATCTTGAGCGGCCCGCCGAGCTCGCTGAGCGAGCGCCGGCCGGTGATCACCTGGCCCAAGGCGGTGACCATGGTCTCGACCGTGTTCACCGTGGTGCTTATCGCCTTGCCCGGCAATTGGGCGAACGGCACCGGCGACAAGGTGAGCGTGCCGGGCGGCTCGACCCCGAGCCTGCCGATCCGCGCCTGATTGCCGAACCGGTCGCTCTCGACCTCGGCGCGCGTGGTCGCCCGAATCTCGATCTCCCGGCCCTCGCGAAGCACGCTGAACAGCATCGCCTGCTCGGGCCGCAGCGCGACGTAGCTCTTGAGGTCGGTGTAGGTAGCGATCGCCCGCCCGTCGATCGCGGCGATCCGGTCGCCCGGGCGGAAGCCGGCCGCCGCCGCCGGGCTGTCCGCGACGACCCGGCCGACGGTCGCCGGCGTGCTCGGATAGCCGACGCTCGCGAAGATGATCATGAAGGCGAGGATCGCGAACAGGAAGTTGGTGGCCGGGCCGGCGGCGACGATGATGAAGCGCTTCCACAATTTCGCGGCCTGGAACGTCTCGGCCCGCTCGGCCGCCGGCAGCGACAGCCAGGCGTCGTCGGGCGTCGACGCCGGGCTCATATCGCCCTTGAACTTGACGTAGCCGCCCAGCGGCAGCCAGCCGACCTTCCAGCGGGTGCCGCGCCTGTCGGTCCAGCCGGTGACCTCGCGGCCGAAGCCGATCGAAAAGGTCTCCGCCTTCACCCCGAACCAGCGGCCGGCGAAATAATGGCCGAGCTCGTGGATGAAGATCAGCGGCCCGATCACCAGCAGGAACGCAAGGATCGTGAACGGGATGCCGGGATTGCTCAAGCGTGGATCTTTCCTGTCAGCGCGGCGGCGACCTGGCGGGCCTCGCGGTCGATCTCCAGCACCTCGTCGATCGACGCCGGCGCGGGCGGGTCATAGCGGGCCAGCACCTCGCCGACCAGAGACGCGATATCGAGGAAAGCGACGCGGCTTTCAAGGAAAGAAGCGACTCCTATCTCATTGGCGGCATTGAGGATGGCCGGTTTCGCGCCGCCCTGCGACAAGGCCTGGCGGGCAAGGCCGAGCGCGGGGAAGCGGGCCGGGTCGGGCGCCTCGAAATCGAGCGAGCCCAGCGAGACGAGGTCGAGCCGCTCGCACGGCGTCTCCATCCGCTCGGGCCAGGCCAAAGTGTAGGCGATCGGCACGCGCATGTCGGGCGGGCCCAATTGGGCGAGCACCGACCCGTCGACATATTCGACCAGGCTGTGCACCACCGATTGCGGATGGACGACGATCTCGATCGCGTCGGCGCCGACCGGAAACAGATGGAAGGCCTCGATCAGCTCGAGCCCCTTGTTCATCAGGGTCGCCGAATCGACCGAGATCTTGGCGCCCATCGACCAATTGGGATGGGCGACCGCCTCGGCCGCGGTGGCGGCGCGCATCCGCTCGAGCGGCCAGGTCCGGAACGGGCCGCCGCTGGCGGTGAGGATGATCCGGCGCACGCTCTCGGGGCGGGCGCGGTCGAAGCATTGGAAGACCGCATTGTGCTCCGAATCGACCGGCAGCAAGGTCGCCCCGCTCGCCTGCGCCGCCCGGATCATCAGCGCCCCGGCCGAAACCAGCGCCTCCTTGTTGGCGAGCGCGACCGTACCGCCGCCTTCGAGCGCCCGCATCACCGGCTTCAGCCCCGCGGTGCCGACGATCGCCGCCATCGTCCAGTCGGCGCCGGAGGCAGCCGCGTCTTCGATCGCGCCCTCCCCCGCCGCCGCATCGATGCCGGTGCCGGCGAGCGCGTCCTCGAGCGCGCCGAGCAGGGATGGATCGCCGATCACCGCCAGGCGGGCGCCGAACCGCGACGCCAGCCCGGCGAGGCCGGCGACATCCTTGTGGGCGGTCAAGGCTGCTATCTCGTAGCGGTCGGGATTGCGGGCGACGAGGTCGAGCGTCGAGCGCCCGACCGAGCCGGTCGCGCCGAGAATGGTGATCGTCCGGCGGGTCACGCGGTCCACAGCCCCGCCATCAGCAACAAGGTGGTGGCGATCGCCACGGCGAGCAGCCCGTCGAGCCGGTCGAGCACGCCGCCATGACCGGGCAGCAGCGAACCGCTGTCCTTGACGCCCGCGCGGCGTTTCTCCCAGCTTTCGTAAAGATCGCCAAGCTGGGCGACGAGGCCCATCGGCGCGCCCGTCCACAGGAAGAAGGGCTCCATCTCGAACCAGGTCGCGAGCAGCCAGGCGGCGAGGCCGGCGCCGGCCATGCCGCCGATCAGGCCGGCCCAGGTCTTGTTCGGGCTGATCCCGGGGGCAAGCTTGGGCCCGCCGATCGTGCGGCCGGCAAAATAAGCGAAGGTGTCGGTCGCCCAGGTGACCGCGAACACCCAGAAGACGAGCGTCTCCCATATCCAGGAGAGGCTCAGCAAAGCGAAGGTCGGAAGGGCGATGTAGACGAAGCCCCAGCCCATCGTCACGCGCCGGCTCGCCGCGCCGACGACCAATGCGAGCACGGCCAGGGCGGCGAAACCGAGCCAATTGTCGGCCAGGTCGGACGCGTCGAATTCGAGCAGCTCCTCGCCGACCGGGTAGAGATATTCGGCGAGGCCGAGCAAGGCGGCGGCGATCAGGCCCGCCGCGGCATAGGCCCACAGGCGCTTGACCCGGTGCATGTCGGCCCATTCGACGATCATCACCGCGGCGGCGGCGGCGCCGAGCAGGCGGAACCACCAGCCGCCGAGCCAGGTGGCGGTGAGCGCCACGCCGATCATCACCACACCGGCGGCGAAGCGGGTCGGCAGATCGGAGGCTGGCTTGACGGCGTCGGTCATAGGCCGCCGTAGCGCCTTTCGCGCCGGCCATAGTCCGCCAGCGCGGCGCGCAAGGCGGCGCCGTCGAAGTCGGGCCAGAGCGTGTCGACGAACAGCAATTCCGCATAAGCCGCCTGCCAGAGCAGGAAGTTGGACAGGCGATGCTCGCCCGAGGTGCGGATGAGGAGATCGAGCGGCGGCAGATCGCCGGTGTCGAGTGCCGCCTCGATCGCCGCCTCGTCTATGTCGCCGGCCGCCGCGGCCCTTTGCGCGGCGCGCACGATTTCGGCGCGGGCGCCGTAATTGAGCGCGATCGCCAGCGTCATGCGGCTGTTGCCGGCGGTCCGGAGCACGGCGCGGTCGACCATCCGGGCGACGTCGCTCTCGAAGGCGTGGTGGTCGCCGAGGATCCGCAGCCGGATGCCCTCCTTGTGGAGGCTGTCGAGCTCGCGGCTGAGGTAGAAGCGGAGCAGGCCGGTGAGGTCGCTTATCTCCTGCGCCGGGCGGCGCCAGTTCTCCGAAGAAAAAGCGTAGAGCGTCAAACATTCGACCCCGGCCTCGCCGGCGGCGCGCAGCACCGCCCGGGCGGCCTCGGCGCCGGCGCGGTGGCCGGCGACGCGGGGCAGCGAGCGCGCCTTCGCCCAGCGGCCGTTGCCGTC
This sequence comes from Sphingomonadales bacterium, assembly GCA_034668465.1. Classification (GTDB taxonomy): domain Bacteria; phylum Pseudomonadota; class Alphaproteobacteria; order Sphingomonadales; family Sphingomonadaceae; genus Allosphingosinicella. The sequence continues at coordinate 3,218 of JAXDPI010000019.1, read as the reverse complement.
CATGATGATGGCGACATGGCGGGGCACGCCCGGCGGCGGTCCCGCGCTTGCGGGCTCGGCCGTCACTTCTGCAGGATTTCCTTGTCCTTGGCGGCGAGCACCTGATCGATCTCGGCGATCGCCTCGTCGGTGAGCTTCTGGACCTCGGTGCCGAGCCGTTTATGCTCGTCCTCGCTGATCTCGTGCTTCTTCTCGTCGGTCTTGAGCGCGTCCATGCCGTCGCGGCGGACGTTGCGGACCGCGATCCGCGCTTTTTCCGCATATTGGTGGGCGAGCTTGGCGAGCTCCTTGCGGCGGTCCTCGGTCAAATCGGGAATCGGCAGGCGGATGTTCTGGCCGTCGGTGATCGGGTTGATGCCGAGCCCGGCATTGCGGATCGCCTTCTCTACCGGCCCGACGTTCGACCGGTCCCAGACCTGCACCGAGAGCATGCGCGGCTCGGGCACCGAGATCGTCGCGACCTGGTTGATCGGCATGTTGGCGCCGTAAACCTCGACCTGGATCGGCTCGAGCAGAGCCGTCGAGGCGCGGCCGGTGCGCAGGCCGCCGAGATCGTGCCTCAGCGCCTCGGCCGCGCCGTGCATCCGGCGTTGCAGGTCCGCTCTGTCATAGGACGGCATGTCATCCTCCCTCGTTCTGGACGATCGTCGCGGTGCCGTCGCCGTCGAGCACCCGGGCAAGATTGCCCTGCTCGCGGACGTTGAACACGACGATCGGGATATTGTTGTCGCGGCACAAAGCCACCGCGGTGGCGTCCATAACCTTGAGATTGTCAGACAGAACCTTGCCGAAAGTCACTGTTTCGTAACGATTCGCGCCGCTGACGATCTTGGGATCGGCATCGTAGACGCCATCGACGCTGGTGCCCTTGAACAAGGCGTCGCAGCCCATTTCGGCGGCGCGCAAAGCGGCGGCGGTGTCGGTGGTGAAGAACGGATTGCCGGTGCCGGCGGCGAAGATCACCACCCGCCCCTTCTCCATGTGGCGCACCGCGCGGCGGCGGATATACGGTTCCGAGACCGTGGCCATCGGAATTGCCGACTGGACGCGGGTGTCGACGCCGATCTTCTCGAGCGCATTCTGCAAAGCGAGCGCGTTCATCACCGTCGCCAGCATGCCGATATAGTCGCCGGTCGGGCGGTCGAATCCCTTGGCGGCGCCGGCCAGGCCGCGGAAGATGTTGCCGCCGCCGACGACCAGGCAGAGCGTGCGGCCGCCCTGCGTCGCCGCCTTGACCTCTTCGGCGAGGCCGGCGACGGCCTCGGGATCGATGCCGAACTGCGCCTCCCCCATCAGCGCTTCGCCGGAAAGCTTGAGCAGGATGCGGTTGAAGCGCGGGCGCGGCATAAGGCTCCCTTGGGTCAGTCGGGCAAAGACAGAAAGCAGGCGGCGCGCACCTTAATGGCGACGCGCCACCCTGCCAAGGCGGTTAGGCGGCCTTGGGCGTACCAGCAGCAGCGGCGACCTCGGCGGCGAAATCGCTTTCCTTCTTCTCGATCCCTTCGCCGAGCTGGAAGCGGACATAGGCCTTGAGCGCGATCGGCGCGCCGGCCGCCTTGGCCGCGCCGGCGACGACGTCCTCGATCCTGGTCTTGTTGTCGATCACGAACAGCTGCGACAGCAACGCATTCTCCTTGCGGAACTTGGCCATTGCGCCTTCGACCATTTTCTCGACGATCTCGGCCGGCTTGCCCGATTCGGCCGCCTTCTCGCGGGCGATGCCGCGCTCGCGCTCGACCAGGACCGGATCGAGGCCCTCGCCGCTCAGCGCCAGCGGCGCCGCGGCGGCGATGTGCCAGGCGAGCTGCTTGCCGAGCGCCTCGAGTGCGGCGCGGTCCGCCCCGCTCTCGAGCGCGACGAGCACGCCGATCCTGCCGAGGCCGGGGGCCGCGGCATTGTGGATGTAGGCGACAATCGCACCTTCCTCGACCGCGAGCAGAGCGGCGCGGCGGATCGACTGGTTCTCGCCGATCGTCGCGATGTTCGAGGTCAGCTTCTCCTCGACGGTGCCGCCGCCGGGCCAGCAAGCGTCCTTCAGCGCCTCGATGTCGCTGCCGGTGCCGAGCGTGATCGCGGCGACGGTGGCGACGAACTCCTGGAACTGCTCGTTCTTGGCGACGAAGTCGGTCTCGGAATTGACCTCGACGATCGCGCCCTTGTTGCCGTCGACGGTGACGCCGACGAGGCCTTCCGCGGCGGTGCGGCCCGCCTTCTTGGCGGCGGCGGCGAGGCCCTTGGTGCGCAGCCAGTCGATCGCCGCTTCCATGTCTCCCTGGGTCTCGCCCAGCGCCTTCTTGCAGTCCATCATGCCGGCGCCGGTGCGCTCGCGCAATTCCTTGACGTTTGCGGCCGTGATCTCAGCCATGTCTCATATCCTCTTGATTCAATTGTGTCCCCGCAAAGGCGGGGACCCAGTCTTGGTCGGCTGGGCTCCCGCCTTCGCGGGAGCACGCCACACTCAGGCTTCGGCCAGCGCCGCTTCGGCCGGCGGCTCGTCCTGGGCGCCGAGATCCTCGCCGCGCGCCTGCGCGCCGCCCTGCTTGCCGGCCAGCACCGCATCGGCGATCGCGTCGCAATAGAGGCGGATCGCGCGGCTGGCATCGTCATTGCCGGGGACCGGAAAGGCGATGCCCTGCGGGCTGACGTTGGAATCGAGCACGGCGACGACCGGGATGCCGAGCACATTGGCCTCCTTGATCGCGAGCTCCTCCTTGTTGGCGTCGATCACGAACATCACGTCGGGGATGCCGCCCATGTCGCGAATGCCGCCGAGGCTCAGCTCGAGCTTGTCGCGCTCGCGGGTGAGCTGGAGCACCTCCTTCTTGGTCAGGCCGGCAGTGTCGCCGGCCAGCTGCTCCTCGAGGCTCTTGAAGCGCTTGATCGAATTGGAGATCGTCTTCCAGTTGGTGAGCATGCCGCCCAGCCAGCGGTGGTTGACGAAATGCTGGCCCGAGCGGCGCGCCGCCTCGGCGATCGGATCCTGCGCCTGGCGCTTGGTGCCGACGTAGAGCACCTTGCCGCCGGCGGCGACGGTCTGCCGGACGAAATCGAGCGCGCGCGCGAACAGTGGCACGGTCTGCGACAGGTCAATGATGTGCACCCCGTTGCGCTCGCCGAAAATATACGGCTTCATCTTGGGGTTCCAGCGGTGGGTCTGGTGGCCGAAATGCGCTCCGGCCTCGAGCAATTGCTGCATGGTGACGTCGTTGGACGCCATG